>DATARW010000064.1:0-53080 GCA_036263975.1 Pyrinomonadaceae bacterium | reverse complement strand
AAGTCCGCAACGCTGAACGCCGAACTGAAAAAACCCGTCTCTTAGTTCGGCGTTCAGCGTTGCGGACTTCTGCGTTTTTTATTCCGCGGCGGCGGCCACGACTTCGGCCTGCAAATTCTTGCCGAGCGCCGCGCGCCACGCCGCTTCGAGTTCGGCGACCGGCTGCGCGATCAACTCCTCGCCGCCGACGCTCACGCGAAGCCGGTCGCCACCGACGCGACCGATGATGCGGAGGGGAGCGCCCGCGCCGCTGACGATCCTCTCAAGGCGCGTGCGCTGCGACTCGTCGAAGCTGACGACGACGCGCGAGGGCGTCTCTGAGAAGAGGTGCGCCGTCTGAGTCAGGCCGCCGCCGTCGAGCTTGACCTCAGCGCCCACCCCGGCGCGACCGCGCGAAGAGAAGCAGCACTCGGCGAGCGCGACCGAGAGTCCGCCGTCCGAGCAGTCGTGTGCCGATTCGAGCAAGCCCTCCTCGGCGGCTCGAAGGACGGCCTCCTGCACCTTGCGCTCGCGTTCGAGGTCGAGGCGCGGCACGCTCTCGCCCGCGGCGATCATCTCTTGCAGGCCGCGCCCTTCGACCGCCGCCGCGTACTCGCTCGCGCCGAGGTCTTCGTCAGTCTCCCCGACGAGCGCGATCAAGTGTCTCTCGCGCTTGAACCCTTGCGTGACGACGCGGCGCACGTCTTCGACGAGGCCCAACATGCCGATGACGGGCGTCGGGTGTATGCCGCGCCCCTCGGTCTCGTTGTAGAAGGAGACGTTGCCGGAGACGACCGGCGTCCCAAGCGCGCGGCAAGCCTCGGCCATGCCGTCAATCACTTCCGAGAACGCCCACATCACTTCGGGGCGTTCGGGCGAGGCGAAGTTCAGACAGTTCGTGATGGCTAAGGGTCGCGCGCCGACGCAGACGACGTTGCGCGCTGACTCGGCGACGACGAGTCGCGCGCCCTCGCGCGGGCTAACGGCGCAGTAGCGACCGTTGCCGTCGAGGCACATGGCGAGCGCGCGCCGCGTCTCCTTGATGCGGACGACCGCCGCGTCCGCGCCCGGCAGCACCGCCGTGTTCGTCCGAACCATGTGGTCGTACTGCTGGTAGACCCACTCCTTCGACGCGACGTTCGGCGCGGTGATGAGACGCACCAGCGCCGCGTTGTAATCGCGCGCGGCCTCTTCCAGAGCCGGCGCGGTCGGCGGCGCGGGCGAAACGATGTCAACTCCGCCGCCGACGCTCGCGCCCGGCTCGGCGTTGATTGTCGGGTCGCCTTCGGCTGCGCGTACGCTCGACGGCTCGCCTGCTGCGCTTAACCGGCTGGCTTCTGGCTTCTGCCTTCCGCCTTCCCGCGCTTCCGGCGCGCGCATCGGACGCTCGTAGAGCGGCGCTTCGTCGGTCAGGTACGACGACGGAATCTCGGCGACCTTCCGGCCTTCGTGGACGACGACGACGCTGCCCGTCGAGGTGACGCGACCGATGACGACGGCGTCCAGGTCCCACTTGCGGAAGATGTCTATGACCTGTCGCTCGCGCCCCCTGTGCGCGACGATGAGCATGCGCTCCTGCGACTCCGAGAGCATGATCTCGTAGGCCGTCATCGCGGCTTCGCGCTGCGGGACGAGCGAGAGGTCGAGTTCGATGCCGTTGCCGGCGCGCGCCGCCATCTCACAGGTGGATGAGGTGAGGCCCGCCGCGCCCATGTCCTGAATCCCGGCGACCGCGCCCGCGCGCATAGCTTCGAGGCAGGCTTCGAGCAGAAGCTTTTCGAGGAACGGGTCGCCGACCTGCACTGTGGGCCGCTTCTCCAAAGCCTCTTCGTCGAACTCGGCGGAAGCCATCGTCGCGCCGTGAATGCCGTCGCGGCCCGTTTTCGCGCCGACGTACAGAACCGGGTTGCCGACGCCTGCGGCCTTGCCGAAAAAGATTTGGTCGTGGCGGACGAGGCCGAGGGCGAAGGCGTTGACGAGCGGGTTCAAACTGTAGGCGTCGTCGAAGACGACCTCGCCGCCCACGGTCGGCACGCCGAAGGCGTTGCCGTAGTGCGCAATGCCGGCGACGACTCCGGCCAGCAGCCCCCGGTTGCGCCGACCGTTGTGCGCGTGCGAGAGCGTGCCGAAGCGCAGAGAGTTCATCGCGGCGACGGGGCGCGCGCCCATCGTGAAGATGTCTCGTAAGATTCCTCCGACGCCCGTGGCCGCGCCCTGAAACGGCTCGATGAAAGAGGGGTGGTTGTGCGACTCGACCTTGAAGGCCGCGCACCAGCCGTCGCCCACGTCCACGATTCCGGCGTTCTCGCCCGGCGGCACGATGACGCGCTCGCCCTTCGTCGGCAGCCGTTTCAAATGAACGCGCGAAGACTTGTACGAGCAGTGCTCCGACCACATCACGGAGAAGACGCCCAGCTCGACCATGTTCGGCTCGCGGCCCAGCAGCTCCTTGATGCGCGCGTATTCTTCCGGCGTGAGGTTGTGTGCGGCGACGACTTCGGGGGTGATGACTTGGGAATCCATGTTGAGAAAACGGCGCGAGCCTTTATCCTGTTCAGACTGCGTTGGACTGCACAGGATAAAGGCTCGCGCCGTTTTCTTCAAACCGCTGGTGCGGAAAACCGCAACCGCTCGCGGCTGCTGTCCGCGCCCGGCGGCGCTATTTCTGTGAACCCGCCTCCGAAGGCTTCGCGCCGAGGGACTGCTCGATGGCGGCGCGCAGCTCTTCGGGCCTGATGGCACCCTTGTGCTTGAAGACGAGCTTGCCCGCGCGGTCGTAGAGGAAGGTCGCGGGCAGTTCGCCCCCCCACTGCGGGTCAACGAGGTTGATGGCTGCGCCTTCATCGGCGGCGTTCAAAAGGTAAGTGGGGAGCGAGGTGGCCTTCACTTCGGTCAAAAATTCCGGCACGGCCTTGCCGATCTCCGACGCGTCGTCGAGCGAGACGAGGACGAAGTCGAGCCGGTCTGCCGGGTACTGTCCTTTAATCTTCAAGAGGTCGGGGAACTCCTCGCGGCAGGGGACGCACCACGTCGCCCAGAAGTTGACGAGCAGCGGACGCTCGCGCCCCGCCCCCGCGTTGAGAAGCGTCTTCAGCCCGTCCTCTTTGATCTCCGTCACCTTCGGCACGCCCGCGGCATCACTCGAAGGCTTGGCCGCCGAAGGCTTCGACGCGCCCTGCGCCGCGCGCGCCGAGTCCGTCGCGGCGTTGGCGTCTCCGTTGCGCGCGCCGGGTCCGCCGACGCACGCCAGCGCGGCACCGAGCGAGACGACGGCCAGGAGAATTCTTCTCATGTTCGTGCGAGCTTCAAACACTTGCGTCCTTCACTTCGTTGACCGAACTTCGATGGCATTTCGATGGCCGACCGCTTCCGACCGCTAACCGCGCTTGATCGAGCAGCCGAAAGCTTTGGCCTCGGACTTCTGGACGGGCTTGCCCGCCAGCACTGCTTCGATGGCGTCGCGCAGGTCGTTCGAGGTGATCGCGTCGCCCGCGCGCGAATTGTCAATGCGCCCGTGATAGACGAGCTTTCCCGAAGCGTCGAGCAGGTAGGTTTCGGGCGTCACCTGCGCGTCGAAGCGGTCGGCGATGCGGCTGCCCTCGTCCTTGAGAATCGTGAACGTCAAACCCTTCTCGGCGGCGTGCTGCTTGACCTCCCCGGCAGGCTCGGTCGAGTTCGCGTTGATGCCGACGATGTTCACGCCGCGCGCCGCGTAGTCCTCGGCGAGTTTCTCCATGCGCGTGTTGTAACCGTTCGAGACCGGGCAGCGCGTCGCCATGAAGATGAGAACCGTGCCGTTCTTGCCCTTCAAAGATGCGAGCGTGTGCTGTCGGCCATCGGGGTCGGGCAGCGTGAAGTCGGGGACGATTGCGCCGAGCGCGACTGCCGCCGGCTTGTCGTCGCGTGCGCTTCCAGCCTTCGTCATCCTCACCGCCGCGACGGCGGCGACGAACGAGAGCGCGAGAAGGAGGGCGACCGTGGAGAGCTTTTTCATGGCCTTGATTTCAACTCCTTTCAGAAAACTTCCGGGTGCGCGTCGAGCTTAGCCAATCCCGGCTCAAAGTTCAAAGCTCGGGGCTGCAAAGTCCGGTGCTCAGGCGCGAAGTTTTACAGTTAATTTACAGCGCCGCGGGGGCGCAAAAGAACGTGATGAGGTAAAACCCTCTCGCTAACGCACGCGGTTCGACGGCACTCTTCTCAGCGTGAAGCGCCAGAGCATGCGCCGCTCGCGCTCGTCGAAGCGATGCTCCGCGTGGACGACCCTCCAGAAGCCCGTGTGCTGCCAGCGACCCACGCCGAGCTTGTTGAAGAGCGGGACGGCGTGGCCGCTCTCGATGGCCGCGAGCAGGGCGCGGTTGGCGGGCGAGAGGTGCTGGTCGCCGTGGCGGCCCGCGCCCGTGTAGTAGACGGTCTCGCCGTCGGGCGCGTGCTCGTCCGGGTAGCAGGGGTTGAGGCGACCGAAGTCCGTGAGCAGCGAGACGAGACGACCGCCGCGCTGATAGACGCCGCTCTGTATCGGGTGCGTGCGGCTGACCTCGGCCCACGTGAGGACGCGGTCGGCCACGGGTTCGGGCGGGCGTCCGCCGCTTCGTCTGTTCTTCTCGCCGGGCATCTGCGGGAGAGTTTTAAAGCAGCGGCGCGAGCGTCCGCAAGGGTCGCCGCGTGTAGAACAGGTAGGATAATCGAGGAGGCGGAGTTGGCCGAGCGGCGAGAGGTCGCGCGGGTTTCAACGAACAGGCCCGCGGACTTAAACGGCGCGGGGCAAACCATGCCCCGCGCCGTTTAAGTCCGTGGCACGCGTTAACGTTGGGCGACTACTGCTGGCGCGCGCCCGCCGAAGGTGCTCACCACCTCGCCGAGGAAGCGCCCGCCGATGACGGAGCCGAGGATCGTTGCCGTGAGTACCGCCGCGCCCGTCTCAGGCCCGACGAGAATGCGGTCAACCAGCACACCGCCGAGGATGCCGCCCACGACGGACACGACCTTGATGACCCACCACCACGGGTCGGGGTCGGGGTGCGGGTGCGGCCCCCTCCACCACCCCGGCCACGGAGTACCACACCAACCGCCGAGCGCCCAGAGTAGATACAACATCGGCTTTTACCTCCTTCGTTTGGGAATGTGGAATGTCGTTTCGGCTGTGGAGCGCAGGGTCGCGAATTCCGATCCGGCGCTCCCGCTTGTTAGTTTGTGAACGTGAGGCTAACGACAGGAGCGTGGCCCGCGTTAGCAGAAAAACCCCGTGGGACGCGCGCACGATACCCCCGCCCCGGCTCCGATGTCAACGAAGATTTGTTTCGCACGGGAAGTGAGGCCGTGCGGGCGCGGGCGATTTACATCCCGGCGCGTGGCCGGGGGGCGATTTTTTACCGCGCCGCGCCGAAGTTTCTTCCCTTGCTCGCGCATTTGTGTCAAACTCCCCGCCGCTTGAGCTAGTTGAATTCCCCGCGACGGAAAGTGAGTTGAAACCCCTATGAACCGAAGACTTCTTTTCCCGCTGCTGCTCATCGCCCTGCTGCTCTGCGCCTGCACGACGAAGTGGGAGACGGTGAGCGAGACCGGCTTCACCGCGCAGATGCCCGGCACGCCGCAGAAGCAGACGCAGAGCGTGGACACGGCGGTCGGCAGCGTCGCCTTCAACACCTACTCGGTGCAGAACGGCAGCGAAGCCTTCATCGTCGGCTACAACGACTTCCCCGACAACGCGGCGACGCAGAACGCCGACCCGCAGGAGTTGCTCAACAAGGCGCGCGACGGGGCCGTCCAGAATGTCAACGGCAAGGTGACGAACGAGAAGCCCATCACGATGGACGGGCACCCCGGCAAGGAATTCTCCGGCGAGTCCAGCACGCCGCAGGAGGCGACCTTCACCGCGCGCGTCTACTGGGTCGCGCCGCGCCTCTATCAGGTGCTCTACATCCGCCCGAAGACGACCTCCGCGCCGAGCGAGAACGGGCAGAAGTTCCTCGACTCGTTCCAACTGACCGGGAGTAAGTGAGGACGCCTTCGCACGCGTCAACGTTGCCGGTTTCTGCTGCCGAGAAGAATGAGGACGACCCCGCCGATGACTCCCGCGGGGCCGACCAGAAGCGCGAGCAAAAGTAAGAGATGTATCAGCCCGCCGGCCGTGAAGCCCAAGACGAGGCCGAGCAGCCAGACCACAAAGAACAGGCCGCACAGCGCCACGGCCCCGATGAGTATGATGATTCCAGCGTTACGCATTCGCGTCACCTCGTTTTAAGTTAACTCAGGCCAGCGCGGCGAGCGTGGCCGCGAGCGAGCGGAAGAGGCCGCTGCCGTCCGAAGAGCCGAGCAGGTCTTCGCACGCGCGCTCCGGGTGCGGCATAAGGCCCAACACGTTGCGAGCACGCGAGCAAATCCCCGCGATGGAGGCGCGCGAGCCGTTCACGTTCGCCTCTTCCGTCAGTTCGCCCCGCGCGTCGCAGTAGCGAAAAATCACGCGGTCTTCGCCGACGAGTTCCGCGTGGGTCTCGTCATCGCAGACGTAGTTCCCCTCGGCATGCGCGACGGGCAGGCTCAGGACTTCGCCCGCCTTGAGTTCGTGCGTGAACGGCGTCTCGGTCGTCTCGACGCGGACGTTGACGTGGCGGCAGATGAAGTGCAGGTCGCGGTTTCGTATCAAAGCGCCCGGCAGCAACCCCGCTTCGCAGAGGATTTGAAAGCCGTTGCAGATGCCTAAGACGAACCCGCCGCGCGCGGCGAAACCTTTGACCGATGCCATCACGGGCGAGAAGCGCGCGAGCGCACCGGCGCGCAGGTAGTCGCCGTAGGAGAAGCCGCCGGGGATGATGACGGCGTCGTAAGTCCCGAGGTCTGTGTCGCGGTGCCAGATGAAGTCCACGGGCTGGCCCACGTGCTTCGAGATGACGTGATAAGCATCGTGGTCGCAGTTCGAGCCGGGGAAGACGATCACGCCGAACTTCACGCTTCCACCTCCACGCGATAGTCCTCGATGACCGGGTTCGACAAAACGTCGCGGCCCACACGCTCGGCCAGCTCGCGCGCCCGCGTTTCGTCGAGCGAAGCGTCGAGCGCGATCTCGAAATACTTCCCCTGCCGCACGTCCGCGATGCCTTCGTAGCCCAGAAGCTCGACCGAGTGCTGTATGGCCTTGCCCTGCGGGTCGAGCACGCCGGATTTGAGTGTGACGTAAACTTTAGCTTTCACGGATTCTCCGTAATCAAGTTCAAAGTTGCAAAGTTGAATTCACCACTAACTCCGACTAGGGTGTGCAACGCTCCGGCTACAAGCTCTATTTTTGCTCAGGTGTTCAAAATGGGCAATTGAGCCTCCGCCTTCTTTGTGCGGGCTTACCTTCTCGCCGCACTCCTCACATAGAAAGTTGAGGGACGGGCCTCCAGGTTGATTTCGTAATCTTAGCGCCTCGTCTATGACAATCTTCTCCCCGTCAAGCAGACAGGTGGTTGCTCTAATAGTTCTATTGCCTATAGTTCCTCCAGCCGCTTCGCCGAAGACGCGTGCGAAGACCGCGCCGACGTTTCTCATGTAGCCGTCGAGCGAGAAGACCTGCTCGACCTCTTCGCGCGTGAGGTGCGCGGAGATGTCTGCGTCGTCGAGGACGTGCGCGCGGAAGTCGCCGCCCTCGTCCCACGTCTTCATCGCGCTGCGCTGCACCCACTCGTAAGCCTGCTCGCGCGAGACGTCCGCGCGCGTGAGCGCGAGCAGAAGCTGGCCGCTGAAGATGAGGCCGCGCGTCGCGTTCAGGTTCTCAAACATGCGTTCGGGGTAGACGACGAGCGTGCCGACGAGCGAGGCCGCCTTCGAGAGCATGTAGTCGAGCGCGATTGCTGAGTCGGGCAAAACGACGCGCTCGGCGGAAGAGTGCGAGATGTCGCGCTCGTGCCAGAGCGCCACGTCTTCGAGTCCGACGACGGCGTAGCCGCGCAGCAGTCGGGCCATGCCGCAAATGCGCTCCGAAAGAATCGGGTTGCGCTTGTGCGGCATCGCCGACGAACCCTTCTGCCCCTTCTTGAACTGCTCCTCGGCCTCGCGCACTTCGGTGCGCTGCCAGTGGCGAACCTGCAAGGCGAACTTGTCGAGCGAAGAGGCAACGATGGCGAGCGTCGAAAGGTATTCGGCGTAGATGTCGCGCTGGATGACCTGCGTCGAGACGGGGGCCGCCTTGAGGCCGAGCCGCGCGCAGACTCTCTCTTCGACCTCCGGGTCGAGGTGCGCGAACGCGCCGACTGCGCCGCTGATCTTGCCCACGGCCACGGCCTCGCGCGCGCGTTCAAGTCGCGCGCGGTTGCGCCGCATCTCGTCGAACCAGAGCGCGAAGGTGAGGCCGAACGAGGTAGGCTCGGCGTGGACGCCGTGCGTGCGGCCCACCTGCGGCGTGTTCTTGAATTCAAGGGCGCGGCGCTTCAGGACTTCCATCAGCGCGTCTATTTTTCCGAGCAGCAGGTCGCACGCATCGCGCAGCAGAAGCGCGTTCGCCGTGTCCACCACATCGGAGGACGTGAGGCCGTAGTGGACGAAGCGCGCGGCCTCGCCGATTGATTCGGCGAGGGCCGTGGTGAAGGCGATCACGTCGTGGTCGGTCGTCTTCTCAATTTCGCGTATGCGCTCGATGGTGAAGCTCGCCCGCGCTTTTATTTCTTCGACCGCCTCGCGCGGGATCGTCCCCATCTCGGCGTGGACTTCGCACACGGCCAGTTCCACGTCGAGCCACTTCTGAAACTTGTTCTGCTCCGACCAGAGCGCGCCCATCTCGGGCAGCGTGTAGCGTGAAATCATCTCTTTTAAAGATTGGGGAGCGGCCTGTCGAGCGCACCCCGGATCAGTTCCTCCAATCCCGCGTCCGAGCCGCCGTGCTGCGACCTGTAAGACCCCTTGAGCTTCTGCGTCCACGCACCCTTCTGCGGCGCATGGGCGGCGGCGCAAGCGAGGGCAACGCCGCCGCCGAGCAGAGCATTATTGCGCGGATGGCCTTTCTCATCATCAATCCCTTAAAGCCCGCGACGGGCGCGCTCATCTCAGAAGGTCTGAGGTGACTGTGTAGCCTGCGAGCAGCCAATTGCCGTCGCGCTCAAGCAAAGTAAAAGTCTCCATCGCCGAGCCGCGCTCGAAGCTGGTCTGATAGACGAGTTCGAGCGCATGGCCGGAGAGCGGCGGCGCGGCGCTCTGCTGCTCGCGGCCCGTGTGGAGCGTGCGGCTTTCGACGTGGCCCAGGCGCTCGCGCACGCGCGCCAGAATACGACTGTTCTCGTCGGCGCTCACCGCCGCGCGCCACTCTCCGGCAGCCTCCTCGTAGACCTTCGCGTCGCGGCCCGCGGCGATGTCTTCGGTCACGCGTTCGACGGTCGCCTGCGCGCCCGCAGGGATGCCGCGCCGCTCGTCCACGGCACAACCGGACAGGAAGGCAAAAGTAAAAAGGCAAAAGGCAAAAGAGAAAGAAAGCAGGCGGAAAGAAAGCAAGCGGAAAGAAAGAAGACGATTCCTGGCGCGGGGCGCGTCCTCACTTTTGCCTTTTGCCTTTTGCCTTTTGCCTTCCTTCACAGCTCTATCCACGGCGTCGGCTCTTTGTGGTGCGAGAGCGTGATTTTAGTCGCGGTCTGGAAGAGGCCGCCGCGCTCGCGGAGCGCCGACTCGGCGTTGAACTTCGCGAGGTCTGGATTGTTGGCGCGTTGCGAGAGGTGTGCGAGGACGATGTGGGAGGCTGTGCCGTCGAAGTCGTCGCGCAGCCACGCGGCCACGTCCTCGTTCGAGAGGTGGCCGGTGCGCGAAAGTATCCGCTGCTTCAACTCCCACGGGTAGACCTCGCACGCCTTGAGCATGTCGCGGCTGTGGTTCGACTCGATGACGATGGCCGCGCAGCCGCGCAAACGCTCCGAGACGAGCGTCGTGATGTGGCCGAAGTCCATGAGCGTGGCGACGCGCACGCCATCATGCGTGGCCGTGAAGCCGAAGTTGTCGGCGGCGTCGTGCGGGACGGTGAAAGGGTGGAAGTCAATCTCGCCGACGCGGAACTCCCGGCTCGACGAAATCTCGACCGTGCGGTCGTGCAGGGACGCGGCGCGCTTCTTCGGCTCGTCCGAGTTGCGCGACCTCTCGCCGATGTAGGCGTCGCGCGTCGCGCCGGAGATGTAGACGGGACATTGCAGGGACTTCAAGAGCACGCGCAAGCCCCCCGCGTGATCGCCATGCTCGTGCGTGATGATGACGCCGTCGAGCGAGGCGGCGTCAACGCCGACGAGCGCGAGCCTTCGCACGGCCTCCTTCGCGCTCAAGCCCGCGTCCACAAGCACGCGCGTCCGCCCCGCGCAGATGAGCACGGCGTTTCCCGTAGAGCCGCTGCCGAGGACTGTGAGCCTCATCGTCGTGAACCGTGAACCGTGACAAGATAAATCCCGTGACCTGGGCCGCGGGCCGCGACGAGTCGTTTCCGTCTCGTCGCGGTTTACGCTTCACGGTTCACGGCTTTTTCTCTTCTTCGGCCCGCCAGACCGTGCCGTCGGCGAACTCGACGCGCGTGAGCCGGATTTTCTGCCTGCCCGCAGTGATGTGGCGCGTGTTCTCGTCGGGGCCGATGAGCACCTCTTTCGAGAGCGCCTGCGTGGAGCCGGGGGCGACCTGCTGCTTCGACTGAAGATGGTAACGCTTCAGCTCCTTGCCGCCGTCGGGGTTAAAGAAGATGTGATCCCACTCGACCGACTTGACGGCCTTCGCGCCGGAGTTCCTGACCGTCAAGCGCGCAGTGTACTTGAAGACGTAGTTCGTCCCGCGCTTCATGCTGAGGGTGCTGCCAGACCTCCCGCTCTGTACCACCTCAACCGGCGCGTAGCCGTCGTATTTCCAAGCGAAGCCGACGACCTCGACGCCCTGCGTCACGCGCCTGTCGTCGGCCTCCTGCGCCGCCGCCGCGAGCGTCGCCAGCGCGCAGAGCAGGATCATCGCTTTCAGCGTCGCTCTCATCCTCCAGCGTCTTTGCCCGGCTCTCATCCTCTTTGTCCGCGGCGGGCGGCAAAACTCGCGTGCGTCGAACCGCGAAGCGTCGCCAGTCGCAAGCCCTGAACCGCGAAGCACGGTCAGTCGCAAGCCCTTCGACGCCGACGCTCGCGCTTTACCGTTCGAGGCTTTCAAACTTCCAGACGCGCGCGGTTAACCTTGAAGCCGTTGAGATCGCCGAGCGCGCCGAGGGCGAGCGCGTCCGTGCGGAAGAACTCCGAGGCGACGCGCAGCATGTCTTCGGGCGTGACGGCTTCGATGCGCGCGATGATTTCGTCGGGCGAAATGCGCCGCCCGTGGACGATCTCCTGGCGCGCGAGCGCACCGGCGCGCGCGCTCGTTGATTCGAGTCCGAGCAGGATGGATGCCACGGCCTGATCTTTGACGAGTCGCAGCTCTTCGTCGCCGACCGGCTCGCGCAGGGCACGGCGCAACTCGGCGAGCGAGAGGTCGAGGACTTCGTCGAGGTGTTCGGGCGAGGTGCCCGCGTAGATTTGGAAGACACCCGCGTCGGTGAAGTGGCTCCCGGCAGCGCCGACCGAGTAGGCCAGGCCGCGCTCCTCGCGCACCCTCTGCCACAGGCGCGAGCTAGTGCCGCCGCCGATGACGGAACTCAGAAGAGTGGCCGCGTAGCGGTCTTCGTCGCGCGCCGAGGGGAAGGGCGAGGCGAGTATGAGGTGCGCCTGCTCCAACTCTTTCTTGCGCCGGACGAGGATCGGCGCGGCGTGGCGCGGCTCGCCGCCGTCGGCGGTCTCGCGTTGAAGTGAACCGGCATCGCCTTCGCCGTTGAAGGCGCGCGCGGCGAGTTCGAGGAGTTGCTCGTGGTGGACGTTTCCGGCGGCAGCGACGACGAGGTTGCGCGGCGCGTATGTCGCGGCGTGGAAGCGCGCCGTGCGCTCCTGGCCGAAGGTCGAAACCGTGTCGGCGGTGCCTTCGATGGGGCGACCGAGTGGATGGCCGGGGAAATAGGCCGCGTTGAAGATTTCGGCGAGGAACTCGTCGGGCGTGTCCTCGACCATCTTCATCTCTTCGATGATGACGCGCTGCTCGCGGCGTAGTTCTTCTTCGTCGAAGCGGGGCCGGGCGAGCATGTCGGCGAGCAGGTCGAAGGCTGGGGGCAGGGCCGTGTCCACGACCTTCATGGCGAAGCCCGTCAACTCGTGGGTGGTGAAGGCGTCGAAGTGTCCGCCGAGACGGTCTGACTCGACGGCGATGTCGAGCGCGGTGCGGCGCTCGGTGCCTTTGAAGACGGCGTGCTCGATGAAGTGGCAGATGCCGTTCCATTCGGGCGACTCGTGGCGCGAGCCGCGCCTGACCCAGACGCCCACGGTGCAGGAGCGCAAAGAAGGCATGTGCTCCGTCAGGACGGTCAGCCCGTTCGGGAGGCGCGTCACCTGAACCTGCTCGATAACCTGTTCGATCATGCGGGAAGCTTTACGGAAAACCTCTTCGGCTGGGAAGCCCGTCCGGCCTCTTAAATTCTTGACCGAACATCGTAACACTCCGAAACGGGCGGGGCAAACCAACGTGCCTGAAGCGCGCATCTCAGCCCGTAGCAAAGAGCATTTTGCCGGGCCGACCTGCTTGACACTGTTTGCGTGTTGGCGGAAAATGCGGTCTCCGCCGCAAAAGCGGGTGAGACACGGAAGGGTTATGCCTACAGAAGTGTCGCTCGAACGACGCCGGGATCGGAGCCGTCAACCCAGAACGCTTCGACCCTCGCCCGGACGCCGCCCTGGACACAGTGAAAGACGGAAGGGTTCGCTTCGGGGCCGACCCACGCGGGAGGCCGTGCCGACGAGCGCGCCCGGAGGTTTGCTGCGATGAGAAATTTATACTGGCGCATCGGCCTCGTGCTGTTCGTGGCGCTCGCGTTTGCCGGGACGGACGCGGCACGCACTTTCGCGGCGACGACGGGCGGCGCGAGGCGCAGCAGTCTGGGCACGATCAGCGGTACTGTCCTCGACAGCCGCGGCAACCCCGTCGCCGGTGCGCTCGTTAAAATCCTGCGCGACGGCTTCAACGAGGTCGTCAAGGAGACGAAGAGCGCGACCGACGGCAGCTTCGTCGCGCGCGTCACGCCGGGCCGCTACCTCGTGCGCGCGCTGGCCGACGGCTTCACGCCCGCCACGTTCACCTCCGTCCAGGTCGCGCCCGCGACCGAATTAGTCTACCGCTTTAACCTTCAGCCCGCCGGCGAGGGGCGCACCGCGCCTGAACGCCGCGCCGACCGCGACAACCCCAAGTTCCGCATCCGCGCCGAGCAGGCCCGCCGCTCGATCTTCAACGCCGGTGACGCAGAGGACAAGACCGTCCGCAAGGTTCTCGACGAGGTCGCCGACGAAGAGCAGAGCGCCGACGAAGCCGGGTCGAGCGCGGGCGTGCGCGTTGCGAGCGCCGACGAGCAGACTGCGGCGACCGGCGAGAAGAGGACGGGGCGGACACGCACGCAGGGATACGTCGAGACTTTCTTCGCGGACTCCTCGACGCCGGGCGTCGGCACATACGCGGGCGTCAACTTCGCCGTCTCGACGCCCGTCAACCGGCAACTCGATTTAGTCTTCGCCGGACAGACGGGCGAGTTCGAGCGCATGGAAGCGACGGCGCGCATCCGCGCGGGCGCGCGACACCGCCTGAGCGCCACCATCGGCGGCGCGCGTTTGCCTGCGGTCGCGTCTCCGCGCACGGCGGACGCATCGCGCGCGGGCCTCGGATTCCTCTCGGCTGCGCGCGGCGGCGACAAGCTCGAACAGATGTCCGTGCGCGCCGTTGACGAGTGGGTGGTCAGAGACGGCGTGGTGCTCGTCGTCGGACTCGACTACTCGCGCTTCTTCGGCGCAGGCGACGCACACTCTCTGACGCCGCGCCTCGGCATCGCCTACGATGCCAACGCGCGCACGCGCGTGCACGCTTCGCTCGCGCCCGGCGCGGACTCTTCAACGCGCGCCGACGGCGTCGAGTTCGAGGACGGGCAGATGGTCTTCAAGGAGGACGCGGGCCAAGCCGTCGCCCTCGTTGACGGCCAGGCCGTCTTGAATCGCAGCCACCGTCTGGAGTTCGGCGTCGAGCGCGTGCTCGACGGCAACTCCAGCGTCGAGACCTCTGCCTTCTTCGACACGGTGAACGGTCGCGGCGTGGGCCTCTTGAGCGTGCCGGCGGGCGGCCTGACGCGCGCGGGAGGCGCGGCGCTCCTCGACATCGCCAACCAGCAGGGCGGCGCGCAGGGACTTCGCGTCGTTTACACGCGGCGCATCGGCGAGCACTTGAAGGCTTCAGCCGCCTACGCCTTCGGTCGCGGGCAGAAGCTCTCGCCCGAAGGCGCACTCGCCAGCCCCAATCAACTCTTCCGCGGAGCTTTCTTCCAGACCGCCGCCGCGCAGCTCGACGCAAACGTCCTCGACGGGACTTCAGTCCGCACCATCCTGCGCTTCTCGCCGAGCGCCGCCGTCTTCGCCATTGACCCGTTCGCCGGTCGCCTCGCCGTCTACGATCCTTCGTTGAGCATACTCGTCACGCAGGAGCTTCCGAGCTTCGGACTGCCCGTCCGCGCCGAGGCGACGATTGATGCGCGCAACATCTTCGACGTTCTGACGCGCGCCGAAGAAGGCGACGGCGGGCAGCTCACGCTCGGCGCGCTGCGCCGCTCGCTGCGCGGCGGGATTTCGGTCAGGTTCTGAATCGTATGGCCGCGGCTGATGCGAAGATGTGGCTGCCGCGCACGTCACTTTCAACGCAGGAAGTCCCCGCGCGCTCTCGCCCACCGCAGGAGGCGCGGGGCTTTTGTGCATCGAGCGCCAATCCGAATTTTCGGAGGGGATACGAAAATCTGAATCCGCCGGGTCGCGCTTGAATCCTCGACGCGAGTTAGCGAATGATTTCCGCCCCGGTTGTTAATAGTGCGAAAGCACAGGCGATGCGCGCCGCGCCGGGCGGCGGCGGCGAACGTGTCGCGCGTAGTTTTCGTCGGGCCGGAGAAGTTGGAATACAGCTTGCTTCAATACTTTCGATTTACACAAGGCTCTCGCGCGGCGCGAGGGCCGCTGCCCAGAAGACCCGGCGAGCGATTTGGCGCTCCTGACATTCGACCGAAGTTTTTAAGTCTCCCGTGAGATTGCGATGAAGGGTTCCGTGCTGACGACGAAGGGATGGGCGCTGCTGATCGTGGCAGCGGTGCTCGTCGCTGCCGGCACGCTGAATTTCGCGCAGCGGCTCACGCACACGCCGCCGCCCACGGACGGCGTCGAATGGACGCAGACGCCGCAGGGCGTCGTCGCCGCGCACGTTGACCCCGACTCGGCGGCGGGCCGCAAGGGCGTCTTCGGCATCATGCCGGGCGACCGACTTCTCGGCATCAAGTTCGACGAGGGGCGCGGCGACGAAGTCACCACAGCCTCCGACGTTCAAATCTACCTCGAAGAGGCGGGCATCGGCGGTCGTTTGATCTACGTCATCGAGCGCCACCCGACGCCGGGCGAGACCGTTGATTACGAGTGCGTGCTGGAAAACCTCCAGCCATCGCAGACGTGGGCGACGCATGACGTGCTCATCAACCTCATCGGCGTCATCTATCTGCTCGTCGGCTTCTTCGTCTTCTTCAAGCAGGGCGAGCGCGCGCCCTTCGCGCTCCACTTCGCCACGCTCTGCCTGGTCGCCTTCGTCTTCCACTTCTACAAGCCCTACGGCGCTTACGAAGACTTAGACCTCGCCATCTACTTCCTCGACAACGCGGCGCTGGTGCTGTTCGCGCCCGTCTTCCTGCACTTCTGCGCGGTCTACCCCGTGCGCTATCGCTTCTCGGAGCGCAGGCCGTGGCTGGTTTATCTGCTCTACGTGCCGCCGGTCGCGCTCATCGCCTTGAACGCAGTCTTCCTGCTCCCGTCGGTGTCGCCGCGCTTCAACCGCGTGACCGGATTCTTCCCCGCGGACTTCAGCGCGCGGCTGTGGATGGCCGAGGTGGCGTGCCTCTCAATCGCGCTGATCGCGGGCGCGAGTGTACTCGTGCGCCGCTTCTGGAAGAGCGAGTCGGCGATTGTGCGGCAGCAGTTGAAGTGGGTCGTGTGGGGGTCGGCGCTGGCGATTACGCCGTTCACGCTGCTCTACGCTACCGGGTATCTCTTCGGCGGTGGCTTCGCCGATTCTCTGCTGGGCGAGACGGCGCGGCGCTGGATGACGGACGCGGCCATTCTGCCGCTCGCGCTCATCCCGCTCACGTTCGGCAACTCGGTCGTGCGCTATCGCCTGATGGATGTAGACATGGTTGTGCGCCGCACCGCCGTCTACGTCCTGACGACGCTCGCCATCGCGCTGATGATCGGCTCGGTCGTTTACGTCGCGGGCCTCTACGCTTTCGGCGGCGAGGTCATCACGCCCGGCGTCATCTCGATGAGAGTCATCATCGCCGTGGCCTCGATGGCGGTGATCGTGATGACCGCCGCGCCGCTGAAGAACTTCCTACAGGAACGCACCGACCGCTTCTTCTACGGCGAGCGCTACGACCTGCGCGCGGGCCTGCTGGACTTCGGGCGCACGCTCTCGGCGACCACCTCGCTCGAACCCCTGCTCGACGCGCTGGTGGGCCGCCTGCAACAGGTCTTGGGCGTCGAGCGCGTCGCCATCTTCGTCGAGGATGTGCGCTCGGGCGTAGGCTACCGCGTGGCGCGCGTCGCCGGGTTGTCGAACGAGATCGTCGTCCCGCCCGACTTCCGCGACATGATTCGCGCGCGCTCCGCAGGCGACGGCATCGTCCGCGCCGACGGCCTCGACATGCCGCCCGATACCAAAGGCTTCGTGCGCCGCACGCTCCACTACTACGTCCCTTGCGTCGTGCGCGGGCGGATGGTCGCGGTCATCGGCCTGGGCCGGTCGACGGGCGGCGCGCTGCTCTCGTCGGAAGACCTCGAAATACTGCGCACCGTCTCCGGCTACGTCGCCGTCGCCATCGAGAACAGCCTGCTCTACGAGGAGCAGCGGGAGCGCGCCGAAGAGTTGGCGCTCCTCAAGGAGTTCAACGAGTCCATCGTCGAGTCCATCAACGTCGGCATCCTCGCCGCCGACTCCGAGGGCCGCGTGACGGGCTGCAACTCCGCGCTCGAAGAGATGCTCGGCCTCAAGCGCGACGAGGCCACGGGCCAGAGCGTCGAAGAGTTGTTCGCTGACGACTTCGCCGAGACGCTCAGGCAGGTCTTGGGCGGCGCGGGCTGGGAGCTTTCCGAAATACGGAACATTTACAAGCTGCACACGGCGACGCGCCGGGGCCGCACGCTCATCCTCAACATCGCGCTCGCGCCCCTGAAGCGCGCCGACTCCGCGACGCACACCGGCGTCCTCGTCGTCCTCGAAGACGTGACGGCGCGCGTCCGCCTCGAAGAGCAGTTGCAGCAGCGCGAAAAACTCTCAAGCATCGGCCTGCTGGCCGCGGGCGTCGCGCACGAGATCAACACGCCGCTCACGGGCGTCTCCTCTTACACGCAGATGCTCCTCGGCATGCTCGCCGACACCGACCCGAAGCACGCGCTCCTGCAAAAGATTCGCCGCCAGACCGACCGCGCCACAGGGATCGTCAACAACCTTCTCAACTTCTCGCGCACGGGCAACGTCACGGACTTCGCCGAGGTTGACTTGAACCGCGTGCTCGACGACACGCTCCAACTCCTCGAGCCGCAGTTCCGCCAGAGTCGCATCGAGCTGGCGCGCGACTACGCCGGAGAGTTGCCGCGCGTCCACGGCAACGCGGGCAAGCTTCAGCAGGTCTTCACGAACCTTCTCTTGAACGCGCGCGACGCCATCCCCGACGGCGGGCGCGTCACGCTCCGCACCACGGCGGACGAGCGCGACGCCGTCACCGTCGAGGTCGCGGACACCGGCATCGGCATTGCGCCTGAAAACGTCGCGCGCATCTACGATCCGTTCTTCACGACCAAGGGCGTCGGGCGCGGCACGGGCCTCGGCCTCGCCGTCTCCTACGGCATCGTGCAGGAACATTCCGGCCACATCTCGGTCGAGAGCCTGCCCGGTCGCGGCACGACTTTCCGCATCATTCTGCCCACCGCAGGCGGGCACGCGCGCCTCCAGGCCGCGAGCGACTAGACCAGCGCCGCTCCTCCGCCCCTGCGGCTCTTCGCGACAAAGAAATCTCTTGCTTAATTTTTAGGGACGGGCCGGGGCTTGTGGTGTAAGCCCGCGGGGCGACCTGCCTGCGTTTTGGCCGCCCTCGGGCTTGCCCGAAACGTGCCGCGCCGTGTCGCGCTCGCAACCGGCTCGCACACCGGGCGCGCGGGTCGTGTCCACGTATTAAAGAGAAATACACGGACAGCGACTTACTCTCGGCGCTCACTGAACGGACTGCGTTGTGTAACTCATAACGTTATGAGTTCGGAGGCTGACGATTGCAGGGTCGGTTTTTGATGGCTGCTCAAAAGCAAGACAGGTCGGCTCATCGCTTCCGCCAGTTGGTGGAGCGGTCGCGATTTGATCTGAAACTCGCCCTCGACGTGGCCGACGCCGAAGGCTTCGACGAGACGATCATCTCGCCCGCTCGGCGTGCGAAGGCTTGCCTTCATGAGTGCCTTGAGAGGCTTGAAAGGAAACAGGCCGCGTGATCGAAGTCACCCGACAGATGCTCGAAGAGAAGTCGAAGCAGGCACGGGGCAATGCTCGTTTCGTGCCCGATAAAATCTGTGATGCGCTGCTTGAATTATCTTTGCCGGAGTTTCGCAAGCTCCCCGGCATCGTCCAGACCTGGGCGGGCCTGTACGCGACGGCCAGGCGTCACGCCGAGTCGCTGAAAGAGGTCGCTTGAACCATGTCACTCTACGACAAATTTTGTAGCGAGGTCTCGCGCCGCCGCCCGCGCCCCGGTTCCGGCGTCGCCGGCCCCGCCCTCATCGAACGTCTCTCCGCGGAGCAGGGAAACCCCTGCCGATACGCCGCCTCCTTCGCCGGCTTCTTTGAGTCGCGGGTCTCAGCCCTGCGAGCCGGATTCGAGGAGCGGAGCGCCAATCAGAAAAAGTTAACCGAGCGCCGCGCCGAACTCCTGGGCGTCGTCTCTGCTCACGAGTCGGTTCTCGCCGCGGCCACGCCTTACACACGCGTCGAAGCGGTCGCCGACGCCCACTCTCGCCTCGCCGCGGCCCGCTACCTGCTCGACCTGCTCGAACCGCAGCTCGAAGAACTCGACGTGACGGACGCTGCCTGCGCCGTCGAGAAGTTTCGCTCGAAGAGCGAATCTGAGATCGAGGCGTGGCGCTCGCGCCTGCGCCGGGAGCGGAAGAGGATCCGCGCCGACATCGAGACGCTGGAGCGAGGCGGCGAGCCCGTCAATTTCGATCTCCTCCTCACCGGCGACGCGCGGCGGCTGCTCGACGAGCTGATGGCCGTCACCATCGCCCTCGCGGACGCCGAGAGCTGTCTGAGCGTCCTCCGTCCCGCGCCGCCGGCTTTGACCACCGAGGCGTGGGCCGCGCGTCACCCACCTGAGAAGCCCTGGCTGCGCGACGAGTCGCGGAAAGATATCTGACGGGGCGGCGCGCATCGTCGCTCTCAACTCATAACGTTATAGGTTTAGGAGGAGGTCAACCGATGGGCGGAAACAACGGAAGGCAGGAGCAGGACGCCCTCCAGCGGCAGGCTCAGGCGGCGCAGGCAGCGCAAACAGCAGCCGTCACGAAGGCCGAGACGCCCGACCCGCTGACGCAGCGCCTCAGAGATCGGGTCGGCAAGATACTCGACTGGCAGGACGACACGTCGGGGCCTAAAGACGTGAGGGCTTTCCCTGACCAGGCGGCGATGTCTCTCTACACGGGCGCGAAGGCCGTCACGGACGCGGGACGGGTCGGCAAGGGCTACGGCACGCTCGCGGAAGGTGCCAACCCGGCGTTTGCGACCGCGCTCAATAAGGAGAACGACCTCAAGCGCGGCGAGGCCGCCTCGGGGATGCTCGAAGGCTACGTCGATAACGCCCTGACGGGGGCGACGGGCGAGGCCGCAAGCTTAGGCGCGCAGGGCGACGCCACCTCGATGGCGATAGCGCAGATGTTGAACTCCGACTCCGAGTCGGCGCAGAACCGCTACCTGCAATACCTCACAAGGCCGAAGCAGCCCAGCTTTTTGAAACAGATGGCCCTCGGGCTGGCGGGCAGCGCCGCGGGCCTGGCGACGGGTGGACTCTCTTCAATCTTTAGCCGCGGCCCTGCTTCTCTGCCGACGTGGGGCACTCAATCCGGCAGCCCGTGGACAATGTGACGACGGAGGTGACTGATGAACGCTTACCCGACATTCGACCCGCGCCGCGCCGCGCCGCCCTCATCGCCGCACTCCTGGGCAGGAGCGTTGACCCTTCGGAGCGCCCCTACACCGGCCCTCGCTTCAATGTTGCGGCGGCGCAAGCCCCCGGCGTCTACACGGGGCCGAAAGGCCCGCAGATGCCCGACCCGCGACCGGCGGACGCCGACCGCGTACAGTCAGACCCCGTGGTAGAGAGAGACCCCGTGAGTCCGCATCCGGCCTTCGACTCTCCCGACGCCGCGACGAGGCCCGCGCCCGCCGCGCCGCAGCCGGGCGTCTACACCGGCCCGAAAGGCCCTGCCCCTTCTCAGTACGACCTGGACGCACAGCGCAACCGCGACTTGCTGACTAATCTGCCTGTAAGCACTAACTCGCGCCTGGCCGGCGCTGGCCGTCTCGCCGCCTTCGACGCGAGCCGAGAGGCGCAGCAGAGTAATTCCCTAGGGCGCGTGCTGGGTGCGGCTGGCGGAGGCTTCCTGTCGGGCCTCTTCAACAAGCGGGCCGACGAGGAGACGATTGACCGTCCGCAGGAGATCGCGCGCGCACAGGCGCAACTGAACCTCGACGCGGCGGCTGAGAAGGAGCGCGGCGAGCGGGAGGCCCGCGCCGCCGAGACGCGCCTGCGCAACGTCAACGCCGATTACGCCGCCGAGAAGCCTTGGCTCGAAGAACAGAAGCGGGCCGACGCCGCGGCACAGCGCGAGCGCACCGCCGTCCTCGCAAACTTCTGCCTCCGCAAAGGGCAGCCGCTCGACGCGAACAACCCTCAGGACAGGGCGCTTCTTGAGCGCGCGGCCAACGCCGGCGTCTTCATAGACCCGGAGGAGTGGAACTCGTCGGCGGGCAACAACGTCACGCTCACGCTCACCGACCCGAAAGACCCGACGAAGACGAACACCGTCATCTTCAACAAGGTCACGCAGACGCCAACGGTCGTCGGGCAGAAGGGCTTTCAGCAGCCCGTAGACACGAAGACGGGGATGACCCCGAAGCAGGAGGCGGACGCCTCACTCGGCGGCGCGCGGCTCGCCGAGGACGCCCGGCACCACAAGGTGGGCGAGGCGCAGGGGCAAGAGCGCCTCGGCCAGAGTTTTCAGCTCGGCGTCGCCCGACTTGAGCAGGGCGACGTGAGGCTCGCCCAAAGCGCGGATCGCACCACACGCACGCGCTACAACGCGCTCTCGAACCTCGTCCAGCGACGGAACACCTTACAGGCGCAGGCTAACAAGTGGCGCTCGTACAAAGACTCCGACTCCGGCATGGTGCAGCCGTGGGCCGAGAAGCGGGCGCAGGTCTACGAGGATCAAATCCGCTCCGTCGAAGACCGGATGCAGTCTCAGTTCGGCGACCTCTTGGATGAGGCCGCCGCGAGTGACGACGGGATGATTACGGGGCAACAGAAGGCGATGGAGAATCGCGGGCTGACGCGCACGCCGCGGCCTCCCGCCGCCGGTCACGCGCCCGCACAGTCGAAGGGCCGCGTCTCGCGCGCCAACTTCGGCAAGGTGCGCGCTCAGAACCCCGGCCTTCAGGGGAAGACGGACGCGGAGGTCGAGGCCATCTTGAGAGCGCAGGGGATCGAGGTCTACTGATGGCGACTCCGCAATCAGAATTAAACCTCGCCGGCATCCTTGAGCCGCCCCCTTCCGCCCCGAGGCCCGCCCGTGCCCCGCGCCCGCCCGTCGCGCGCGCACAGCCTGCCGTCTCAGTCAACCCGCAGCTCGACTCCTTCGTCAATGATGTCATCGCCGAAGCCTCGCGTCGGACGGGCTACACTTACAAACTCGGTTCCGGCGTCCGCACGCCGGAAGAGCAGGCCGAGAAAGTCTCACAAGGGTACTCGCGCACCTACAACTCGCGCCACCTGTCTGGTAACGCGCGCGACGTTAACGCCTTCGACTCTTCCGGTAATTACATCGCGAGCGCCGATCATCCGGCTTACAGGGCGCTCGGCGACATGTACCGGGAGAAGGCTACCGGCTCGCCCGTGCCTGTGCGTTGGGGCGGAGATTTCTCCTCGTTTAACGACCCGTCGCATTTCGAGATCGCTTCTAACGCCGCGCCCGGCGCTTCTCAACACTCCTCTCTCAACCTGGACGGCATCCTTGAGCCTGCCGCGTCTTCTCTCAATCTCGATGGTCTCCTTGAGACTCCCGACGCCGACGGCCCCGCGGTCGAGACTAACGCCAGGCAGACGGTCGAGCCTCAATCTACACTCCCGGCCTTGCCGCAGCGTCAGACCTTCGACCCGCACCTTGAAGGCGGGCAGGAGGCCAGAGACGCCCGCGCCGCAATGGAACGCACGCCGGGGGCGAGTCTTGAGGTGGCCGTGCCGCTGCCTCAGAACCTCGAATCAGCGGACGCCGGCGCGCTGGTGCGCGACGCTTACAGGTCGGCTGCTCTGGCTCGCGGTGTTTCTTCGGAGTTCTTCGACAAGTGGGTGTCCACTCACGCGCCGAACGGTTATGGCTTGAGCGACGCAAAGGGTAAGCCTCTCACCCTACGGTCGGCGATGAAGCCGGACGCATACGACGAAAAGAATCACGCCTTGCGCGTGAAGATTGACCCCACGCACCTCTCGCAGATCGTTGATGACTTCCACAATTCGCAGGGCATCGTGTCTCGCGCGGCTGATGCTCTCGCTGACCCCGAACGCTCGGCGGGTGAGAACGCCTTGACGGTGGCCGCGCCGGTGGCGCATGTCGCCGCATCCGCGTTGGATAAGGCCGCGAGAGTGGTGAACGCTTTGACGGCTGCGGAGTGGTCTGAGCTTCGCGGTACGGGCATGGGTTCGGAGTCGGGCATCTCGATCAACCCGAAGGCGAGCGGGGCAATCCTCTCGGCGCTCGAAGGCGAAGAAGTTCCTGAGTACGCCAGAAACCCCGTTGGTGAAGCCGCGCGCAACAGCACTACACTTGCGAGCATCAACCCACGCCTCCCTACATTGGCCGGGATGGGCGGCGACATGGTTGACCCGCTCATGCTCACAGCTCTCTCCGGCGCGGGAGAGCTGGCGCAATCCGAACGGGTCGGCAATGCTCTGCGCGGCGTCGGCCTCATGGATCGCGGGCTGGTCGCCGAGCGCCCGTTGGGAATTGCCGATGCAACGCTAACCGGACTCGAAGAGCGCCTGAATAATGTTCTTGAGGTGACGCGCAAGCTCCGCGCGGGCGAGGAGTTGACGCCGGAAGAGTCCGCGCTGGCCGAAGAGATACGCGCCCGCCACGCGAGCGCCGACGCAGTTCCTCCCGACCCTCCGGCAGCGGCCCCGGCTTCACAGCCCGACTCCGAAGCTCTCAACTACGCCCGCGAGCGACAACAGTTCTACAAGGAAGAGGCGGCACGCGCGACCGACCCCGTTGCTCGTCAGACGGCGCAAGCAAACGCCGACGACTTCGCAGCGGAAGTCGCACGCATGGAAGGGAGAGAGCTGCATCACTCGGAATTGCAGCCGCGCACGGACGCGGGCCAGTTCGACGGGCCGCCGCGCAGCCTGCCGAGTCGTGTTCTTAACACCGCCTCGGACATCATCAACGCGCCGAAGAGCATTAAGAGTTCAATAGCTCTGCACGGCCCGTTCAGACAGGGAGTTTTTCAAATTGGGGCGCACCCCACGTTCTTACAGGATGCAATCGCTCAACAGGTGAAGGCGTTCGCTTCTGAGAGTTCATTCCGTGATTTCGCGCAGGCGCTAACCGAGAAGTCTTGGTACAAGCCCATGACCGACGCTGGATTGTTTCTCCCCTCTGCGTCAGATTTAGAGATGGGCGGTCGCGCTCCGGCGTGGCTGAGAGAGGAAAGGTTCGCGTCCGCCGCCGCCGAGAAGATACCGGGCGTGCGCGCCTCGTCGCGCGCATACGTCGGAGCGATGGACTCGATAAGAAGTCAGGCAGTCGAACACTACCTGACTACCCTGTACGGCCCGGAGATGGACTTGTCGAAGGCCGACCCCGAAACCCTGCGGGCGATAGCGCGCTTCGTGAACGTCTCGACGGGCCGCGGCGAGGTGCCCATACTCGACCGCTTCGATTGGGGGCAAAGGGCCGTCGGCGCGGCTAATAACATTTTTTGGAGTCCGCGCGCGACTGTCTCACGGTTCAACTTGGCGAGTCCGTACCGTCTCGTGATGAACGCGGCGAATCCCGCGACGCGTCCCGTGGCTGCTCTACAGGCGGCGGACTCCATGCGCGCGGCGCTCACCGTGGGCGGCTCGCTCGCGCTGCTCTCGCTCGTTCCTGGCGTCAAGGTCGGTCTTAACCTTTACAAGCCGGGGTGGGGCATGGTGAAGGTGGGAAACACTGAATACGATCTGCTAGACGGCATACCTTCAACCGTGAAGTATGCGGCGCAGGTCGGGCAGGCGCTTTACCGTCATGCGGATGGGAAGCCGCCTGTTACAAGGCACGGCCAGGAGCAGACCGTCTACAACCTGACGAAAGACTTCCTGCGTAAGAGGCTTTCTCCTTCCGCGCAAGTGGCAGCCGAAGCCGTGACCGGCAAAGATGCGATGGGCGAGAAGACTACGGCCTCTCAGATGGCGAGCGATCTGCTGACTCCCTTCACTCTGGAAGAGATGTATAAAGCGTGGGTGGACGCGGGCGGCTCGTCGGTCGGTGACACGCTCCAGGGCAAAGAGTTCAGGACGGGCTTCAAAGGCGCGGCGAAGGGGCTGCCTTCGGCGGTCGGCGTCCCGTCGAGCACTGACAAAAAGCGCGGCCAATCTGAGACACTGAACCTCGACGGCATACTCGAACAATAATTGAGATGGGTTGGGAGATTCGCCGGGGGCGGCGCTACTACTACCGCAAGGTGCGCGGCGCTTCGGGCCGCTGGCGCTCGCTCTACTGCGGGGGCGGCGAGCGCGGCCTGGCCGCGGAGCGCGAAGACCTGGAGCGGCGCACGGCGCAACCCTCAGCACAACACGGCGAGGACGCGAGCGCGCCGGAGATCGTCTCGTCCGCGTCCGCCGAAGTTGAAGTCTCTACCGCCGTGCAAGCGTGTTGTGCTGCGCCCGAAGTCGAGCCTGAGAGCGAAGAAGTGCCGCACGCCGCTCCGGTCGCCGTCGAGCCTATAACGCAGGCCCGCGGTGCCGCTCCGGCGCGCATGAGTGAGCGCGAGGCCCGCGCGCACGTCCGGGAGAAGATTGCCGCCGGCATGAGCGGCCAACTCGCTGCCGTCTACCTGCTCTCACAGGGGCGCATTGAGGCCGAGACGTACCGGCGCGTGCTCGCCGGGCTACGCCCGCGCTACCGGCTGACCTGACGGGCGCGACCTGAAACCTCATAAAACCCGAGACTTTTGCTGTTGTGCTGAGGCGGCAGCCTCCTTGTGCCGTGGGATACTTTCCGGATTTTTCAGGTGGTTTGGCCTTCAACCTATAACGTTATGAGTTGGGTTCGTCGTTTTTCCCGGGCTTTTTGCGTGGTGGCGGGATTTGTCGGGTAGTTTTGATGGAACATTCGATGCGTTTCTACGCTTTCTACACACTTACGCGCGCGTGAGAACGACAACCTATAACGTTATGAGTTGCGATGGAGCGGCGTGTCGGGTTTTGTCGGGTAGTTCTTGCAGAAGACAGCAGCGAAAGCGAGGATCAAAAACTCGTGCGTATTTGCCCTCTGCTGAATCCGGGTATGGCGCGGGCCGCCTCCGGCCTCAAACTTTCAAGGGGGGCGACACAATTCTCTTGACGCCGACACCCGACGCGAGTAAATTTGCCAACGCACCCCGAACCCCTGATACGAACGTTAGACCGCCATTGCCCTAACCCCACCGGCCTTTGACTTCATCACGAGGATGACCTCGGTGCGCTCGTTTCTCTGTTAACTGGAGAGATTCCCTCGTCTCCTGTTAATGCTCACGTCTAACTATTCACCGGCACGCCTCAGCGCGTAACGCCGCTCGTTCTTCTTTCTCAAGTCGCCCGCTCCGGCCGCTTCCACTCGGATAGCAGGCGGGAGTGTCTTCCTCGCCGCGGGCAGTTCCCTGCCTGCCGGCGGGGTCTCATCAACTTTTTACCATCCCAGGGGTCGCTTTCCGTTCTCAAGCTTCGCATCCACCGACCGCCGTCGGCGGTCAACCCGTTTCCGCCGAAAGCCGGAGGCGGCATCGAGCTAAGGAGGAGCCATGAAAGTTCTCAAGCTGTTCGCCATCGCGTTCTTCGCCGCAGTACTTACAGCATCGCTAATGCTCACGCCGGCCGTCAGGAGCCAGACGGGCGCGACCGAGGCCCCCGCCGGCTTCGACCAGACCAATGGCTTCGAGTTGCAGGGCGACGTGAACACGCGCGGCACGTTCCTCGGCGACAAGGCCGTCTTCGAGAAGCGCGACACGAAGGAGACCGGACTCGGCCCGGTCTACAACGCGCAGTCGTGCGCCGAGTGCCACCAGAACCGTGCCACCGGCGGCGTCAGTCAAATCCTCGAAATCAGAGCCGGCCACAGCGCCCCCAACGGCACGTTCGTCCCCGCGCCCGGCGGCTCGCTCATCCAGACCCGCTCCATCGACACGAAACTTCAGGAGCGCGTCCCTGACGGGCCGCGCATCGTCTTCCAGAACAACGCCGGGCAGATCAGCCTCATGGGCTTTGACGGCGGCCAGAACGGGATACTAAACGTCGTGGGCAGCACGCCCACGACGGGCAAGTGGCCGGCCTTCTCGTCCGACGGGGCGCGAATCGCCTTCAGCGCCAACGGCAACATCTGGATCGTCAACAACGACGGGACGAACCCGAACCAGATGACCTACTCCGGGTCGGACATTGCGCCCGCCTGGTCGCCCGATGGGACGAAGCTCACCTTCACCAGCGCCCGTTCGGGGTCGTATCAGGTCTGGACGATGAACCAGGACGGCACGAACCAGATCAACATCTCCAACTCAAGCAGCCAAGACGGCCTGTCCGTCTACTCGCCCGACGGGACGAAGATCGCCTTCGAGAGGTCGGCTTCGGCGACCAACCCGGTCGGGAGGATTTGGACGATGAACCCGGACGGCTCCGGGCAGATGCAGCTCACTTCGGGGCCGGGCAACGACGAGCGCCCGACCTACTCGCCCGACGGGACGATGATCGCCTTCAGCACGAACGGCGACGGCAACTACGAGATTTACAAGATACCCGCGGCCGGCGGCACCGCGATCCGGCTGACGAACAACACGGCCTCCGACCGCGACCCTGCCTGGTCGCCCGACAACACGGCCATCGCCTTCGCCAGCGACCGCAACGGCACCCTGAACATCTGGGCCATTGCGACCGACGGCACCAACCCGACCCTCATCTCCCCGACCAGCGTCGGCGGCACCACGCCCAACTACTCAAAGGACACGGGCGAGAACGTCCGCACCTTCCGCTCCTCTCTCAACACGCTCGGCGACGGCTTCGTCGAGTGCATCGCCGACAACACCCTGACCGGGATACGCGACGGTCAGCCGACGGGCATGCGCGGCACGGCCATCGTCGTGGACGTGCTCGAAGCGCCGGATCAGACGCGCATCGGGCGCTTCGGCTGGAAGGACTCCATCGCCACCCTGCTCAACTTCTCGGCGGTGGCCTACCTGAACGAGATCGGTATCACCAACCCGCTCCAGCCGACCGAGAACTCCTCGCTCGGTCGCTCAGTCGCCGTCGCTGACACGGTGGCCGACCCCGAAGACACGAACGACGCCACGTCCACATTCGGCGCGGACGTGGAGGCGTTCACGCGCTTTATGCGCTCGACCGAGGCACCCGGCCGCGACCGCGTGCTCGTCCCCGACGACGCGAGCGACCCCGGCTCGGCCCTCTTCGACTCGCTCAGTTGCTCGGTCTGCCACGTCCGCTCGATCACGACCGCGTCCGTCGGCTCGGTCATCAACGGCGGGACGTTCACCGTGCCCGCCGCCCTCGGCAACAAGATCATCCACCCGTTCTCAGACTTCCTGCTGCATGACATCGGCACGGGCGACGGGATAGTGGAGACCAACGGGGAGACGACTAGGAACATGATGCGCACCGCGCCGCTCTGGGGCCTGAGGACGCACGACAAGTTCATGCACGACGGCGGCTCTTCAAGCGCGCCCTCGAACAACGGCACGCAGTCGTTCGCCTTGGGCGAGGCCATCCTGCGCCACGCGGGCCAGGCCACCTCCAGCCGCAACGCCTACCAGGCGCTGACGCCGCTCCAGAAGGCGCAGTTGCTTAAGTTCCTGAAATCGCTGTGACGGTGAAGACGTCGGGCTTGTGCTCCGCACAAGCCCGACGCGGAAAGAGGAGCAGGGCGAAAACCTGCCCCTCTTGAAACCCTCGGCGATTATGCTCACCTGCCTTGTCTCTTCCGCTCCGCGTATATCACGGGGCGCTCGCCGCGCGACTCCGCCGGCAGCGCCCCGCGCTCGTTGTTGCACTTCCGACAGGCCAGCACGACCGAGGGCAGGAACTTGCCCCCGTCGCGGCGCTTCGGGTGTCGCCTGTGGTAGACGTGCTCGACGGTGGCCGCGTCGTCGCTGTAATGCTCCTCGAACCTTGTCATCCTGCCGCACCAGAAGCAATGCGGGTCGCGCCGCCAGAGTTGCCGGCGTCGCGTGGGCCGCGGTTCCCCCTTCTTCTTCGCGGCCCTGACGGTCGGTACTTCCCCGTCCTGTAGAAGCCGCGCGCACTCCTTCAAGCGGACGGCTACTCGGTCGGCCACTCCCGCTTTGAGTCCGTGACCGCGCAAGGATTGGGTGAGCTGCCGCGCCTGATTGATTCTCACGCACAGGAGCGGCAGCCCCTCGCTCACAATCTGCCTCCCCTCTTGTGCTGATGTGGCTCGCGGTGGCAGTAGCGCATGAGCAGGCGGAGTCGCCTGGCGAAGAGGACTCGGCGCGGGAACGGGATGATCTGAGCGGCCATCACTCGCCCCCTTTCTCGTTGCGGGCGCGCTCCGCGGCGAGCAGCGCGTCGAAGCCGCCCGCCCGCGTGCGCTTGATGAAGTCTTCAAGGGCGTTCTCGAACTCGTCCGTATTGCGGTAGGCGACCTGGAAGACGGCCTGCGCGATCATCCACCTGGCGTTGGCGTCCGGCTCGTCGGCGAGGCCCCCGACCAGCTCGACGAGCGCCGCCGCGCGAAGCTCCGCCGGCATCTGGTAGAGCTCGTGCGGGGCGAGGATGTCGGCGAGCAGGCGTACTCGCCCCTCGGTGAGTGCCGGGCTGCTGCTGGCCGTCAGGTCGAGGACGGTCTCGCCGGACTCGGCGCGGCGGACTACTTCGGCGAGGTCGTCGTGCCCTTCTTCGAGCGCGCGACCGACGGCCTCTCGCGTCTCTTCGTCGTAGCCCTTCGCGTCGGCGATGATCTGCCGTGCGCGCTCCTTGACGGACGGCCTTCTCGCGGGCCTCTTCTTCGTGGTAGCTTTCTTCGCGGTCATGGTTTATTTACCTTTCTCGGGTTGCTGACACTGTGGCCGTGGGCCGGGCGCGTGCTGATGACATGCGCCCGGCCCGTTCGACTCCCGCCCTTTACTTCTTGTTGACGAGTCCGAGCTTTTCGCGGACGCGATTGGCCGTCTCTTCGGGGACGAGCACTTCGACGGCCTGAATGAGCGCCTCGTGAAGACCCTCAGCCGTGCCGCCGAAACCGTTCTCGTCCAGTATGTCGCGGACGATTGGGTAGATGATCGGCAGCAGCAAGGGTGAACTGAGCAAGTAGCCCGCGCGGTTCATCATCTCGTCGAAGAAGACCGCGCCGAAGAGGTCGCGGAACGTCTGCGGGCAGGCCGGCTCCGACAGGATCGCCGCGAAGAACTCTCCGTCGCCCCTGTACCCCTCGAAGAACGTTTTATCGCCCAACGGCTCGTAGTTGAGCACCAGCGGCTCTGTTTTGGGCCGCTTGCTACCTTCGGCCTTGCCCTCACGGCCGCCCTTCCTGATAGACTTCTTCTGCGTCATAACTGAAAACTCCTTTCCAGAGTGGTTGTAGGTTGTGGCCGTGGGCGCGCGTGTCCCGCCTAAGAGCCACGCGCGCCCGCTTCGTTTGCGATCTAGCTCTCTCCCCTCCTTTCGCTACGCGGCGATGGCCGCGTGCTGCTCCTCGATGTGATTCACCATCTCCCGCCCGGCCCAATCCTTCACCCACAGGACGCGCCAGTAGTCGGGAATATCGTTGTGGTCGTGGGCGTCGCAGCATTGATATTCAATGCGCGAGAAGAGAGTCCACAGCGCGGAGAGCGCCAACTCGCGCACGCCCGTCTTCTCGGCCTTGATGTAGTCCTCGAAGACCGAATCCAGTTGCGGGCTGACCGCCGCGCCCTCGCGCTCCTCCTCGTAGCGCCCCTCGTAGCGGTCGCAGTAGGCGCGCACGTTCAGGTTGTAGAAGGCTTCGGCTGCCAGTTCGGGCGAGTCGTAGTAGCTCATCAGGATGTCGCGCCACACGCGGCAGAAGAGTTGTGACTTGGCGAGCGCGTCGTAGCTCGCCAAGTTGTAGAGGATGCAGCTCATCGTGCACCCTCCCTTCTGAGTCCTTCCGCCACGGCGCGGCAGAGGTTGGCGGCGCTCAATCTCTCCTCCCAATCCGAGAGGTCTGCGACTTCCGATTCGAGGATGAATTGAATGTCCTCGGCGAGAGCTTGCGTGCGGCCTTCCGTCCCGGCGGCGATCTCGCGCATGACGGCGGCGAGTTCCAGACGCGCCTCCCAGGTGAAGGAGTGGTACTCGTCCTCGAAGGCGAAGGCGACGCGGCCCGCCGACTTCATGGCGTCGTAGATTTCCGGGGTGATGGGACTTCCCTTCGGAATGCTGATCGTGCTAGGATTCTGCATCGTTCGTTTCCTTTCATCGGGCTTCGGACGGTTAAGTGGAACGAGAGGCGCGAGTGTCCAAGACTCGCGCCTCTCAACTTTTATGTGCGGATTAGTGCGAGGCGCGGCGGCGCATCTCGCGGACTGCTCTCAGGAAGATGATGAGGGCCGCGGCGTGCTTGCACGGCATCGGCTCGTGCCTGTGGTTGGAGGGGTAGCCGGCCTCACAGCCGCACTCGATGAAGGTCTTGCCGTCCTTGCGAGTGAGGCGAACGGTGTACGTGTTGTTCTTGACCTTGTTGGTGACGAGCCAGAGGCCGGATTCGTGCCTGCGTATGCTCTGCGGCTCCTTGCGGAGACGATCTGCTGCGCGCTGCCAGACTTTAGGGTCTTTAACCTGAATCATTGTCGTTCTCCTTACTGGTTAAGTGGAAGTTTCCGCCTTGCTACTTAACAACCCCGGCCCGTCCAAGAAACCGAAGTTGTCGCCCATTGTTAAGCCCGATAGTCACCCCGCAAGGGGCCGAAGCGGAGCGGAGGACTGCGCCGTTTTTTGGCGGAGTTGACGAGGGCTTACAATGGGAAGACAACGGAGGTAGTAATAGATTTGCGACGCGGCATCGCGCATCAACTCTTCGGTGCTTCGCCTTACTCATAAAGCAACCCTTTCCGCCTGGGCTTTCCTTCTCCTGACGCTCCGTGCTAACCTGTCAACCGTGCTTGACTAATTATCACGCGGGAGCATAAACCTGTCAAGTGTTGTTGACAGGTTTTCGGGAGTGATGGCGAAGAAAAACGAGATGCCCGACGATCTGATTACATTTCAGGAGGCGGCAGACTTGCGCGGCTACTCCGACGTGTCGGCGGTCACTAGGATGGTCGCCCGCACGGGGATGCGCGTCTATGAGAAGTACGGGCGCAAGCTGCTGTCACGCTCGGAAGTTAAATCTTATAGACCGGCGAAGGGCGGTCGCCCGGCGACAAAGAAAGGCGGCAGGAAATGAGTTCGATGCCGAAGATTAAAACCAACGTGGGCGAGGTCGAGTGCTTCGACATCCCGACTATGCGTGAGATGTCAGACGAGGAATATAGAGGGATAATAGACTACGGCCTTGTGTACGTTGACCACCACGAAAATCTACGCTCCTACGTAGCCCACTACCCGATTGCTACCACGCGGGAGCAGTTGGATATTTTTATCGAAGAGTTACAAAAACTGCGCGCGAAGATGGTTGCCAAGAGCGCCGAACACTTAGTTTCGGTGGATGGCACGGACAAGCCAGCGGCTTAGGAGAAAGGCGGTGTGAGGTGAGCGACGAGAAAGCGGACGACAACACAAAGCAGCCCGAAGCCAAAGGCAACCTGCAAGGCGTGGTGGATCGCATGAACACGCTCGCGAACATAGTGTCTGAGATCGCCAAAAACACCCGCTCGGGCTTTGAGCGTCAGCGGGAGCAGGCGGAGAGTCAGCAAAAGCAAATGGACTTCCTGCTCAATCAGCAGGCGCAGTTGACCGCCACGGTCGGGCAGATGGCCGAGAAGGTTGACCGCACCGCTGGCAGCATCACGAACCTGCTCGCCGTCGCGGAGCTTCAGGCGGGCGAGATTAAAGACCTGTTCGAGTCGTTGAAGATCGTTGACGAGCGCACGCGGCACACGGACGAGCGGCTTGATGTGCTCGTGAATACCGTCGAGCGCATCATCAGCGAGCGGCAGAACGGAAAGGGCGGTGCGTAGCGGCGTGACCCTGTGACGATTGACGAGATCATCGACCGGAAGATCAAAGAGCAGGTGGACGAGGCGCTCGCGCCCATCCGCCCGCTCATAGTGCGCCTCCTGAACAGTCAGGAGACACCCATCGAGAACTTGATAGATGCCCTGGAGGTGGCCCTGATGCTGGGTGAGGCCGTCTCGACGGAAGAGGCGAAGAAGCGCGCTCGGCAGAAGGTCTACTACCTTGCTCGCATCGGCCTTCCTTACGTCCGCACGGGAAGGAAGCGAATGCGCTTTAACCCCGCGGCGGTGCGTAAGTGGATTGCCGCGGGCGGCCTTGAAAAGAAGAGTTCGGAGGGCGGGCGTAACTCATAAAGATTATGGGTTACGGGTGACGAGTTCAATCCCCGCCCGTTTCGCGCCTACTGTTTTCCCGACGCCGTATAAGCTCAAGGCGTATGACGGCTTCGGCTGCTCAAGGTGCCAGTCCTCCGCGCGAGCGGAGGCGGTTCCTGACTCATAAAGATTATGAGTTGTTCTTAACCTTCCGCCGGCTCACCCGCTCCCGACGGGGCGCGGGGACAAGCCGCGTAATCCTGAACGCGGCCTGCCGGCGGATTCAAATTTCAGGAGAGACCTACAGGAAGGTCTGCCGTGGGTTCTCATTCAGATTATGAACTGCCGTTTCTTAGACCTTGCCCCGTCGTCCTGTCCGGCACGGTAATCCTCCCCTCTGTCACTTTTCCCCTGAGCGTAGAATCCCCGGCGTCGCTCCGCGCGCTGGAGGAGGCTCTAAAGACCGACGGAATAATTTTCCTCTTCGCCGACGCGCCTACCCCTGAAGAAGATTCCGCCCCCGACGAGCCATCCAAGGTCGGCACACTCTGCCGCGTCTCGCGGCAGTTGATGCCTTGCCCGAACGGCCCCGATCTAGTTGAGGAGGGGTTTGTTGCCGAAGGACTTGAGCGCGCCTGCGCCGTCCGGTTTATTCGAAATGAGGGGTTCCTTTCGGCAGAGGTCTTCTATGACCCGTCCCCCGACCTCGCGCCTGACGAAGAGCAGTTGAAGATGCTCGATCAAGAAGTGCGTAGGCTATTGGGTGAGCTTCGCGTGCTATTGCCGGAAGAGCTTGGACCGGAGGAAAGACTCTTCAACGTTCAGGACATAACAAGCCCATCCCGTTTAGCCGACCAAACTGCCTTCTTGCTTTGTCTACTCGGGCTAATGTCGATAGAACAGCAGCGGGTGATATTAGAAACCTTCCCGCCCGATCTCCGTCTACAAACTATTTTCCTGATACTCACTGAGGCGGTGGAGACGGAACAGCTTATGGCGTTGCTTTTGAAACGAATGGAGCGCCGCTATCCGGCCCGGCCTCTGCTTCCTCAAAAATTTCTGGATGAATTCGAGCGCGGCTTAATTCTCCACGCCAGAGAGTTTCACCCAAACCTGACGGCCATCAGCCCCCGGCAGTATGTGTCGAATCGTCTTTTACAGGCGGTTGATGAAGCTATCGAATTACTCTACGACCAGGCGGGCGTAAAGGTTGAGCAAGGTAGGTGCGACATACACGGTGAACAATTCGATGCCTCACAACTTAAGAAGACTGCGGACGCAGTTGCGAAGAGATACCGGAACTCTGCGAAGGAGCATTTAGGCGTCCGCACAGGCCCGCGGAAGGGGGGCATTAGCAAAAGAAAAGGTGAAAAAGAATCGAGAGATAAAGCACGCGCTAAGCTGAAATCTAGGAAGCACCAGCTTGCACTAGCCGTCTATGAGCTGTTCATCCGACCAAGCAACTCTCCGCCCTTAAGTTATCAACTCCTCGCAAATAAGATCGGTAAAAGCAAGGGAACTGTTGAGCGATGGGTTGCAGATGTCGGATGGACTCGTGACTCTCTCTTAAAGAGAGCGCGCGAATTCCGCTCGCGTCAAAAGTAATTTAGGTCGGAAATTACTTTTGATAGTCTTTCGTGACTGCACTTATTCTTTGTGCTGTAGTCGGGGTCGTCGGGTTCATGAACCCGACGGCTTTTTCGCGCCACCTCTACAGAATTACAGCCGGCGCGGAAGGCGCACAATTTCTTTTTGGGGAGTTGGCCGTCTCCCCGCGCTTAAGAGCCGTGGCCCTGACGAGTAGAGGCGTCGGGGTCCCGGCTCTTAAATTTTCAGGCACACGAACGCTCTGCAAAGCGTTCATGCTCCTTCAATTTTGCTGGATTGAAAGGAAATCTACGGTGCGTGTCACTATATTCCCGCCCTCCCTCGGCGTCAAGCCCGTCTCCCCGCCGGGCGTCCGCGCGCGCGTCGCCTCCGTTACGAAGGGGGGTGCGTAAGTGGGCGCTGCGGAAACTCAACAACAATCAGTTGCCGTCCTCTACCTGCGTCCCTTCGACAAGGCCGCGCCTCTCGCCCCGGAAGTCCGCTTCACTTCCGACCCGCGCCGCGTCTATGAGCAGGGACACGTTGACGCCTTTCTACTAATCATCCATCAACTGCTCGCAGACCTAGCGCGGAAAGAGGCCGAGATCGAGTACCTTCGGCGCGACGCCGAGGACGCGCGACGGTCGTTGACCGGCTTCCAGATGCGAGCGGCAGACCTGATCGTTGGATGGGAGGCCACATGATGAGTGACGACGACGGCTCCCTAGATCAACGTGCCACGCGAGGCGCTACGTTCATCCCGAACAGTTACTCGACTCCGAACGATTATGCGGATCAACTTATGCACCTTTTGAGCGGCGAGGAGTGGAAGGTTCTCTCTTACACCGTGCGCCGCATTTTCGGTTTCCAGAAGCGCCGCGATCACGTCAGCCTCACTCAATACCAGGAGGGCACACGAGCCGCCGGACGACACCTTGACTATGGTACGGGGCTGTCGAGGCCCACGATCATCAAGGCACTCGCCACGCTTTGTAAGTACGGCCTGATGACGCTCGTTGCGCTTAACGACCTTCAGCATAACGAGGGCGACTGTTACGCGCTTCAACTCGACGCCTCGAAAGTGGATATGGAAGGTCTGCTAAAGCGTAACGCCGAGAGGCGGCAGACCAACTCGCTCCGCATGGCCAAGGCAAGAAAGCTCTCTCCGAAGAATAAGAAGAAAACGCCCGCACCGGCCTCTCCTGATTTATCAGACCTGGTAAGTGAGACTTACCAGCAAAACGCCCTTTCTCCTGGTAAGTCCGACTTGCCGCCCGTGGTAAGTGGTACTGACCGCCCCCGGTATGTCGGACTTACTCACAATAACCAGATAGAAAACCAGAAGAAAACCAGAGACACACACACACAGGTTGAGCCTCAACCCACGCGCGCGCGCGAGGAGCACGACAACGTGTGTGTGTCCGGGGAAGAGGAAGTCACCGAAGAGGACTACTACGCCTTCGCCCGCTCGAAGAAATCTTTCCATACACCCGACGCCTGGGCCATGACGCACTGGAAACAGCGGGACGCCGACAAGCTGGTGCGCGAGTGGAAGGAGGGGCGGAAAGACGAGGCGGTCAAGGCTAGGCGATCTGAACCTCCCGACAACAACATGAAGCTCGACGAAGCGCGTATGCACGTCCGCTCTGTCCTCAAGGTCGGCGCGAGCACGAACGTCTCAGAGCTGCTCGCGTTCCTGAAGGTGAGCGACGCCGACCGCGAAAGGCTGCGCGCGGAGTTTGTAGAGCCTGCGGCGAGTCGTGCTCAATCGGCTGTGTGACCTGTTTGCTCGAGGAGTCGGACTGGAAGATGAGCGCTGACCTTGAGAAGATTTTCGGCCCCGACCTGCTCGCCGCCCTCGACGAGCGCATACGCTCCATCGCGCGCCAGGAGCGCGGCGCGGCCGGCGACGACTGGCTCTCCTACGCGCAGATCGTCGAGCTGACCGGCCTCTCCGAGTGGACGATAGGCGAGGCGGTGCGCCGGGGCGAGCTCGAGGCCGACTACCCGCGCCCGCGCTGCCCGCGCGTCAAACGCTCGAAGCTCAGAGAGTGGATGGAGCGGCGTAGCGACGATGAAGGCGGCGCGGATATTCCCGCCCGCCGCGCGTCGTGATAGTCTTTGCGACCCCAACCCAACATGAAAGGAGAATCACATGGAAGTCGCAAAGAAAGAGCGTAAGAAGCGGCGCCGCGGCCAGGTCGTACCCTTAGGCGGCGACAGCTTCAAACTCCGCGTGCCGCTCGGTAGAGATGGCACGGGCAAACGTAAGTATCACACGGAGACACTCCACAACGCGACGCCGACCAAGGCCGAGAAGCGCTGTACGGAGCTGCTCGCCGAGGTGGACTCCGGCTCCTACTTCGAGCCGGCGCGCGTGAGCGTCAAAGACTTCATCGAGCGTGAGTGGCTGCCGCAAAAGGTGAGGGAAGGCGTCCGCGTCGCCAGCTCGATGAAGGCTTACCGGGGCGTCGCCTCGCGCTACATCATCCCGGCGCTCGGCCACCTGCCGCTCGCCAGGGTCACGCCGCGCGACGTGCAGCGGCTCTACAACTCCATGCAGGATGCGGGACGCTACGACGCGCCCATGAAGCTCACGCGCAACGTCCTCGGCATGGTCTTCCGCCAGGCGGTGCTGTGGCACTACCTGAAGGCGAACCCGGCGGAAGGCGTCAGGCTGCCGGCCTCGACGAAGCCGCCGCGCTCGGGCTACGCCTTCACGAAGGATGAGGCGCTTCGGTTCATCAAGGCCGCGTCGGAAGAGCCGGACGATCTCGCTTACCTCTTCCACCTGTTCACGGGCCTGAGGCCGGAGGAGCTGGCGGGCCTCGGCTGGCAGCACGTCCGGTTCGACGAGGCGCGCGAGTGCGGCGTGGCGAGCGTCGAGCGCGTCGTGCTGTGGCCTAACGCCCGAGAGTTCGTCTTCGCCCCGCCGAAGACGAAGAAGAGCAGGCGGCCGGTCTTCTTTCCGGCGCACATCTACCGCGCGCTCGAAGCGCAGAGGGCCGCGCAGGCGACGCGCTCTCTCCGGCTCGGGGGACTTTGGCGAGACTGCCAGCTCGTCTTCCCGCGCCCGACGGGAGAGCCTCTGGACGTGCGGTGCGCCTACGCCAGGCGGCTGCGCGAGCTGGCGGCGCGCGCCGAGATCAAGCAGAGGGTCACGCCCTACTGCCTGCGCTACTCGTTCGCTACCCTGGCGCTTTTGGCCGGCGAGCTGGACGTTTCGGTGAGCCGCCAGATGGGGCACACGCGGACGGACTTCACCAAGGACGTTTATGTTAAAGTGCTCCCGGAGATGCAGCAGCGGCTCTCCGGCCTCTTTGAGCGCCTGCTCACGGAGGCCACTGGCAACCAAGTGGCACACTTCGACGCGCCGGGCGTCATGTAAGTCGTTGACAACTTAACCCCTAGTCCGTCCCCGCAAATTAACTCTTGCTTTTATCTTCGCCGGTGCTAATCTCACACGCGCTCTCGCGGTAAGAATCTTCTGAAGAATCCGAAGTCAGGCCGTTTGCCCTTCTCTTTATGAATCAGCGCAAACATCTCCGGCGCGTGTGCATGCGCGCATGCCTGTGCGCGTCGGCGCTCGTCGGCCTCGCGTGCGCGGCGTCGTTACCGTCCTTCGACGCGGGCGCGGCCCGCAAGTCCCACCCGCCCGCGAAGAGGGCGGCGACGCCGCAGGGCGAGCAGCGCGTGGACATACGCCTGCGCTCTCTGACGACGCGGGCCACGGGCAAGCTCACCGTCGAGGCGAGCGCGGGCGGCGGGCGGGCGCTCCTGACGACACTGAACCTGCCCGACCCGCAAACGGTCGCCGAAGGCGCGAGCACGTATGTCGTCTGGGCCGTGAGCGGCGGGCGCATCGTGCGCCTCGGCGAACTCCGGCGCGACGGGCGCGGCAACGGCGGCCTCGCCTTCGAGCGACCCGGAGAACTCGAACGCTACGGCGTCATCGTCACCGCCGAACGAAGCGCCGACGCCGAACGCCCCGGCGACCCGGTGCTCTCGTCGCGCGCCGACGAAGCCGCCGCCCTCTATCCGTCGAAGAGAGGCGAGGGCAGCGCGGCGAAGGACGAAAGCGCCGCTGCCGCCCCTGTCGTCGCGCCGCCGCCCGCGCCGAGCATGCGTCCGGGCGCGGGCCGTCGCGGAGACTTTTATTCCGAAGTTGACGGCGCGCTCGCGTCTAACGGCGGCGGGCGCGTCCTCGAAATGTCAGGCGAAGAGGCGGCTCCGCACGCTCGCGGGGCGGCGCGCGCCACCGTGCGTGATGGCCGCGCTTACGTCCGCGTGAACTTCCGCGGCGTGCCTCTGCCGTCGGCGGTCGGCGCTAACGTCTATGTGCTCTGGGCGGTCACGCCCGACAGCAGCATCGTTTACATGGGCAGCCTCCCCGTCACCGACGCGCTCAACACGGCGGAAAGCTACGTCCGCGTCGCCGGCTTCGACTTCGACGCCGACGACTACACGCTCTTCGTCACGGCGGAGCAGCAGCGCCCCGCCCCCTCGCCTTCGGGCCGCCGCGTGCTCAGCCAGAAGATGGCGAGGACTATCATCAAGTAACCTCTCCGGCGCGCGCGCTCGTCGGCAAGAGCCAGCCCGTTATAAAATAAGTGGCGAGTGACAGGTGACGGATGACGAGCAGTACAGGCTCCGACTCGTCACCGGCCACTCGTCACTTGTCACTTACACCGTTTCCGAGGTTCCGGATGACGAAGAGAGGTTCCATCCTCGTCGTTGACGACGAGGAGATCATGCGCGACGTTCTGGAGACGCTGCTCTCGGCGGAAGGCTACCGCGTCGAGTTGGCGAAGACCGGCGAGGAGGGGCTTGAGTTTTACGGTCGGCGTGCCTTCGATGTCGTGCTCATGGACGTTTCCATGCCGGGCATGGGCGGGCTGCGCGCGCTCGAAGAGATTCTCAAAGTGGACGCCGAGGCCGTCGTCATCATCATCACGGCCTACGCGACCTTCGACACGGCCATCGGCGCGTGGGAGCGCGGCGCGTTCGGCTGCGTCCGCAAGCCCTTCCAGAACGAGCAAATCCTCGCCACCGTGGCCGCAGGAATCAAGCGCCGACGCAAGGACGAAGAGCGCCACAACCTGCGTCGGGCGATGAGCCGTTCGGTCGAGCGTGGGAGCATCATCGGCCACTCCGAGAGAATGCAGTCGGTCTTCTCGCTCGTTGACCAGGTCGCGCCCGCGCGCTCCACAGTCCTCATCACCGGCGAGAGCGGCACGGGCAAGGAGCTGATCGCCAAGGCCATCCACGAGCAGAGCACGCGCGCGGGCAAGCCCTTCGTCACGGTGAACTCGTCGAACATCCCTTCGGAATTGCTCGAATCCGAACTCTTCGGCCACACCCGCGGCGCGTTCACCGGCGCGGTCGCGGCGAAGAAGGGGCTGTTCGAGGTGGCCGACGGCGGCTCGCTCTTTCTCGACGAGATCGGCGACATCCCGCCCGAAACGCAGGCCCGCCTTCTGCGCGTCCTTCAGGAGCGCGAGTTCACACCTTTAGGCGACACCGCACCGCGCAAGGTTGACGTGCGCATCGTCGCCGCGACGAACGTTGACCTCAAAGAGGCCGTGCGACAGGGCAGCTTCCGCGAAGACCTCTACTACCGTCTGGCCGTCGTGCCGATTGAGCTGCCGCCTCTGCGCGAGCGGCGCGAAGACATTCTGCCGCTGGCGCAGCACTTCATACGCAAGTACGACGAGGAGAACAACCGCGACATCTCCGATCAACTCTCGCCCGAAGTGCTCGCGCTCCTTGAGCAGTACAGTTGGCCGGGCAACGTGCGCGAGTTGGAGAACGTGATCGAGCGCGCCGTCGTTATCGCGCCGGGCGACGAGGTGACGCGCCAGTGTCTGCCGACGGAGATCACCGACCCCTCGAAGGCCATGAGCGTCGCGTCGCTCTCGGGCGCGGCGGGCGCGCTCGACGTAAGCCACGGCATCAACTTTTACGACGAGGTGCGCCGCTTCGAGATTGACCTCATCCGCCGCGCGCTCGACCAGACCGGCGGCCACCAGTCGCGCGCCGCGCGCCTTCTGGGCATGAACCCCACGACGCTCAACTCGAAGATCAAGACCTACAACATCCAACTGCGCCAGTGAAAAGGTACGCGCACGGACGCGACCCCGTGACACGCCCCGCGCGCGCGCGAAGCTACCCGCTCGCCGCCGCGGCGTGCGTTCTCGCCTTCGTGCTCTACGCCTCGGACGTGCCCGCCAACCCGCCCGGCTTCTACATAGACGAATCCTCAATCGCCTACAACGCTCACACCATCTCGCAGACCGGGCGCGACGAGCACGAAGAGGCTTGGCCGCTCTTCTTCCGCGCCTTCGGCGACTACAAGAATCCGACTTATGTTTACCTGCTCGCCGCGCTGTTTCGTTTGACGGGGCCGAGCATCCTCGCGGCGCGGCTCCTGAGCGCGACGCTCGGCGCGGCGGCGGCGCTCGTGCTCGGACTTCTCGCCGCGCGGATGACGCGAAGCACCGAAGCGTGCGTGGTCGTGGCATGCTCGGCTTTGCTGACGCCCTGGCTCTACGAGTGCAGTCGCCTCGCCTTCGAGGTCTCGGCCTACCCGCTCGTCACGGCGCTCTTCCTGCTGGCGCTGTGGCGCGCGTCACGGAAAGAGCGTTGGAGTCTGCCGGACGCGGCGGCACTCGCGGCCTCGCTCGCGCTCCTGACCTACACGTACTCAATCGGCAGGCTGCTCGGCCCCCTGCTCGCCGTGGGCCTCGCTTTCTTCCTCACGCGTCGCAACGCGGCGCGGGTCGCGCTGACGTGGGGTTTTTACGCGCTCGCGCTCGTGCCTCTCTTCGTCTTTGCCCGCCGCCACCCCGGCGCGCTGACCGAAAGGTTCGCGCTGCTGACCTACGCCGCGCCGCAGAGCACGCTGGCCGCGGACGCGCTCGCCTTCGCGCATCACTACCTCGCGGACATCAATCCCTGGCGCTGGCTCGTCACCGGCGAGTCGAACATACGCGATCACTTGCCCGGCGCGTGCGCGCTGCTCGCGGCGACCTTTCTGCTCGCAGCCTTCGGCCTCTTCCTCGTTTGGCGCGAACACAGACGCGCGGCGTGGTGGCGCTTCATCCTCTACGCCCTCGCCGCTTCGGTCGTGCCCGCCGCACTCACCGTCAACGACTTCCCGCAGCTACGCCTCATAGCTTTCCCCGTCTTCCTTCACGTGCTGACCGCTCCCGCGCTTGTGTGGCTGCTCGACGACGGAGGAAGCCCCGCGCGGGTAGCTCGCGGCCAACGAGCCGCGCGCCGCCACGCGTACAAGCGTGCCGCGCTCGTCGCGCTCGTCGCACTCATGCTGCTGCAAGGCGCTTACTTCCAGTGGCGCTTCCACCGGCGCGCGCCGGAGCGCTGGTACGTCTTCGACGCGCGCTTTCCCGCCCATGTTCTCGCGCCCGCACTGGCGTTGAACCGAACGATCTACCTCTACGACCCGCCGGGCCGCTCCGGCTACATTCAAGCCTACTGGTACGGCGCGCTCCACGGTGTTGACGCGTCACGTTTCGTCCGCCTCGCGCCCGTTGACGCGCCGCCCGACGGCGCGCTCGTCATCAGCACCGAGGACGACTGCGCGAACTGTCGCCTGCTGGCGCGCAGCATCAACTATATCCTCTACGCCGTGCCGCCGACGGATTTGCATGTGACGGGAGGGCCGCTCCCTTCGGAAGCTGCGCGGGCGAGCATCGCATCGTCGAACCTGCCGCACGCGCTCAAGGCAGGGGAGCGGCAGGTACTCAACGTCGTCGTGAGGAACATCGGCGGCGCGACGTGGCCCGCCGTCGTCGAAGAGGGCGGGCGCTACGCCGTCGTTTTGCGCGACCGCTGGCTGCGCGCCGATGGCTCGACCGTCAAAGAGGATGACGGAGCGGCGCGCATGCCTTACGACCTCGAACCCGGCGACACGGCGGGAGTGACCTTGCAGGTCGTCGCACCGGAAGCGCCCGGCGATTACGTTCTCGAACTTGATGTCGTACAGGAGGGCGTGGCGTGGTTCGGCGAGCGCGGCTCGAAGACTCTCAGGGCGGGCGTCCATGTCACGGCCCCGCCGCGTTGAATCGCTTCCCGTTCGCCGAAGGCTCCTGGAGATTTATGGAGACGTTTGTCTTTCTCGAACGCGATGCGCTGCGCGCCGAGTTGCGTCCGCCTGCGTTCGAGCGCCGCCGGCTCGACTACGGCTCGACGCGCCCCGACGAAATCCTCGAACGCCTCTCTTAAACGTTCATCCGAAACAGTCCGGAGTCTCAAGTCCGGAGCCGGAAAAAACTGCCTTTGACGCAAGGCTCCGACTCCGGACTCACTCTCCGTGCTCGGCCGTGTAGAGGCGCAGGATTTCCTGGCCCTGCCGGGAGCGCGGGTCAATGGTGCGGAGGTGCTTGCGCCCCTGCATTTCCCAGATAGCCGTGACCTGTCCGTCCTTCTCGACGGCGTGATAGGTGATCTCTTCGGGTGCCGCCTGCGGTGCTGCCGCCGCGCCGTCCGCCTGCGCCGCGCCTTCGGTCTCGCCTTCAGTCGCGCCGCTCGCGGCGTTCTCGTTCTCTGCCATGTTCGTCCCTCTCCGAATTGTTCTCAGATTTTTTGAGTTGGTTTGCGACGTGGATTGTAATAAGGCAGGAGTAAAAAGGCAAAAGAAGAGAGGCCGGAGGCCGGAGACCGGAGGCGTGTGAAGGCAGAGCACTTTGAAAGGCAGGGGGCTTTAACCGGCCTCCAATCTCCGGCCCCCGGCCTCTAGGCAGCTTCCTTCTGAGTGATGAGGGCGGCGCGGTCGGCGTGCTGCTTGTGCTCCATGTCGCGCCGCCAAAGCTCGCGCTGCGTCCTGTAGACGAGCACGCAGAGCATCACGAGTCCGCCCGCGGCGACGAACGGGAGCGCCTTCGCCATCCGCCGCGTGCCGTAAAAGATGACGAGCGCGTTGATGACGACGAGCGCGATGCGGAACTCCGTGGGGCCGAGTTTCGCGTGGCTGATGTGGAGGCGGCCCGTCGCCGTGAAGGCGAGGAAGGAGTTCAAGACGAAGCCGCCGAAGACCGAGAGGACGAGGAAGAGATTGAAATGTGACGACGAGGGCAGCACGAACGAATAGCCCGCGAGCACCGCGCACAGGAAGAAGTAGTCGAGCAGGTGATCCATGTAGAAACCCCAACGCACCAGCCCCGTGTCGCGATACTTGCCCACCTTGCCGTCGAAGAAGTCCGTCAGGTAGTGCATGAAGACCATCAGCGAAGAGGCCCAGAGCCAGCGCGGGTCGCCCGCCGCCAAGCGTCCGAAGAGGACGAGGCCAGCGCACCACGCGAGCGTCAAAAGCGTCAGGTGATGTGTCTCAATCCAAGAGGGGATGTGCGGCACGACGCGGCGAGCCATGCGCCGCTCTAAGGGTGACAGCAGCGACGAACTCGACTTCGTAGCCAGCGCGTGTTGTTCTCTCTGCATCTTGAAGACTCCGGCCCGAAGATTCGGGCGCGCGCTTGCGAAGAATGCAAAGCTCAAGCCATGCCCCAAATCTTTCGCGCGGCGCGGAAAGCGGCGCGGGCCAGATGTTGCCGTCGCGTCGCCGTGCAGGAAAAAGATTTCAGTTGGCTGAGGGCGCGGGCATCATTGCTCGCCGCGCGGTCGCCTCGACGCGAAAAAGTTCAGAGTCCAAGCTTCAGCTTGTTTTCGTCGTGGAGACAACCTGAAGGTTGAACTCTGAACACTTTGGCCGGGCTAACGTGTACGCGCTCCCGGCGAAGGTTCATTGTGGCCGGAGCGCGAGCGCCAGCTCGATGGCGCGGCGCGGGGCGATGACGCCCCAGCCCTGCCGGTCTATCTCGATGCCCGGCAGGCGCTCGGCGGTGTCCACGAGGATGCGCTTGACCTGCTGCGGCGTCAGTCCGGGGTTGGCTTCGAGCATGCACGCGACGGTCGAGGAGACGATGGGCGCGGCGAACGAGGTGCCGTCAACGAACTTGTAGTGCTCGCTGATGACATCGTTCTCGTTGAGCTTGACGGAGATGAGCTGGCGCAGGAGGTAGGTGGGCAGGTCGCGCGCGTCTGAGAGGTCGCGGTCAATGCCCCGGCTCTCCTCGATGAGGGGGCGCAGCTCCTCGTCCGAGGCGCGGTCGAGGCGCGCGTAGAGTTCGGCCTCGGCGGCGGTGGGCGTGTGCGGCAGGATGGGCGCGGGAACCCAGATGCCGGGCGCGATGACTTCGGGCTTCTGCAAACTGTCGAAGGTTGGGCCGTAAGAGGAGCGATAGAGGCTTCGGCGCGCGTGGTCGAGCGAGTTGTGGTCGTCGAGTCCGCCGACGGCGATTGACGACGGCGAGGCGGCGGGCGGCAGCACGGAATGCCCCGGCTCCCAACCGGCGTTGCCGACCGCGCACACGACGACCAGCCCCGCGCGCACTGCACGCTCGACCGTCTGGCACAAGCTGTTGTCGAGGTAAGACTGCTCGCGGTCGCCGCCCGCCGAGATGTTGACGACGCGAACGTGGTAGCGCTCGCGGTTCTCGATCACCCATTTCAGGCCGCGCTCGATGTTGCGTTCGGGGATGTGGCCGGACTTGCTGACCTTGACGAGGACGACCGAGCAGTCGGGCGCGAGTCCGCGGAAGAAGCCGCCCGACAAAGCGCCGTTCCCGGCGGCGACGACCGAAGTCATCATGCCGTGCCAGCTCGCCGGGTCAACGGATTCGAGCGTGCCCGTGCCTTTCGGCACGACGTTGTGATAAGCGAGGATGCGGCTCTCCGGCGTCGTCAGGTCCGGGTGCTGGTAGAAGCCGGAGTCGAGGAAGGCGATGGTGACGCCGCGCCCCGTGAAGCGCTCGTCCGCGCCCAGGCGCAGCCACGTCGGCAGGACGTAGCGGCCCTGCTCGAAGACGGCGGCATACTTCTCCATCTGCGCGTGCGCGCGCTCGAACAGGCGGACGCAGCGCGCACACACCGACGCGACGCCCTCCGGCGCGTTCGCCGCGATCAGACGCCTCAGTTCGTCCGGCAACTGCTCGAACGGCGCAAGACCCTCCGCAGCCTCGCGCCCGCACACCGGACACGCGGGCCGCCCGGCGGGCACGTCCGCGTGTTGCGCCGACGGTTCGACAGGAAACATTTCAGACACGACTTCAGCCACCCCTTGAATTTTTCCGCCTATGATGCAGGCCAAGCCGCCGCCGACGCAAGGCGAGCCGATTCGCCTCCCGCCGCCAAATGTTATAAATTACCAGCAAGCATAAATCCGAAAAGCTCGCACGAAGAGGCTTTGTGAACCGATGGTCAAAGAACAGACTGACGTGCCGGACATCTTCCGCCGCGCGATGGCGCTGGCGCGCGAGAACGAAGGCGTCTCGCTCAAGGACTTGCGCCGGCGTCTCTTCGACGAGTTCAACGGCTCGCCGATGCCGCCGCTCAAAAACCTGACCATCCCCGAACAGGATGCGCGCGCGCCCGAAGAGGACTGGACTGCCGGTCTTTCGCTCGTCCGCCGCGGCATACAGCAGGAGGACTGGCGCGAGATCATCAACGGCATCGTCCTCAGCCTCGAACAGACGCTGAACTACGAGCGCCAGCGCGGCACGCTGGGGCAGGCCGACGAATGGCACGACCGCACCATCGGCATCGAGGGCGCGCTCCGGAAGGGCCTCGGCAAGTGGATGCCCGAAGAGTTGATGAAGATGGCGGAACAGTCAACCAAAAAGCAGTAAATGGTGGATGCTAAATGGTGAATAGAGGTAGAGCGTCTTCCGGCCTTTGAGACTAAAGCTCAAGCTCATAACCTCGTCAACCACTATTCACCATTCACCATTCACCATTCACCAAAGTATGAGTTTTCTCGACAATCTTTTCAAAGACCCGTTCCGGCAGGAGGGCGAGCCGCGTCGCGCCGAGGAGTTCGAGGGGCGCGACGTGATCGTCAGCCGGGACACGCGGCGCGCGAGCCGCGTCCCTCCGGGGCAGACGCGCACGCGCAAGTGGCCCGTGCTCGACGCGCACGGCACGCCGCGCGTTGACCTTGAGACGTGGCAGTTCGAGATGGGCGGTCTGGTCGAGCGTCCCTCGCAGTGGTCGCTCGACGAGTTCCTGCAACTGCCCGCCGTCAAAGTTTACGCCGACTTCCACTGCGTGACGCGCTGGTCTCGACTCGACAATCTCTGGGGCGGCGTCTCGACGCGCACCATCGCCGAGATGGTCGGCGTCAAAACGGAAGCGCGCTTCGTCGTCGTCGAGGGGCGGGACTACGATTGGACGACGAACCTGCCCGTCGAATACTTCCTCGCCGAGGACTCTCTCTTCGCCTGGTCGAACGACGGCCAAGCTATCCCGCCCGAACACGGCGGCCCCGTCCGCCTCATCGTCCCCCAACTCTACGCGTGGAAGTCTGCCAAGTGGGTCAAGGGCGTGCGGTTCCTCGCCGAAGACCGCGCGGGCTTCTGGGAGGAGGGCGGCTACCATATGCGCGGCAACCCCTGGGCGGGCGGCGACGGCGAGCGCTTCCGCTGGCAGGGCGAAGAGTGAGTCGCCGGGATGTCACTGTGAAAGAGACCGCCGCTCCTCAAATCCAAACACCCGCAACGAACGCCGTGCGCACGTCCGACGCGCAGGCCGCCGTGCCGAAGGACGCGGCGGTCGTCATCCTCCTGCGAGAGGATTCAGACCCGCTCGACCCGTTGGTCTTCTGGGCGCGGCGCGGCGCTTCGATGGCCTTCATGCCGGGCTTCTACGCCTTCCCCGGCGGGCAGCGCGACGAGTCGGATTCGGATACGGAAGTTGACCACGCGGCAGACCGCGAGACGGCCCGGATGATCGCCTGCGCGGCGCGCGAGCTGTTCGAGGAGCTGGGCGTGCTCGTCGCGCGCGGCGCGGACTCCTTGACGAAAGGCCAACTTGCCTCGCTGCTCGACGACCTCACTTCGGGTCGCATGACGTTCGCCGAGTTGCTCGCGCACTACGGCCTGCGGCTTGACGCGCGCGACTTTCAGTTCGCCGGTCGCTGGGTGACGCCGCCCTTCAGCCCGCGACGCTTCGACACGCTCTTCTTCATCGTCCGCTGCCCGCGCAAGCAGGAGCCGCGTGTGCTCACCGCGGAGTTCGACTCCGGCGGCTGGACTACGGCGCGCGCGGCTTACGCGCGCTGGCAGCGTGCCGAGGTCTTGGCCGCCCCCCCCGTCATCCACGCCGTCCGCACGCTCGCCGCCGGACTCACGGAAGATTTGGTCGAGCGTTTCCTCAGCGTGCCGCACGCGCACCGCCAGCCCGTGCGAGCCATCGAGTTCCTGCCCGGCTTCGTCTGCTTCCCCTTGCGCACGCCGACGAAGCCGCCCGCGACGACGACCAACTGCTACGTCGTCGGCACGCGTGAATTCATAGTCGTTGACCCCGGCTCGCCATACGAAGACGAGCAGGCCGCGCTCGCCGGATTCGTCCGTAGGCTGTTTGACGAGGGGCGGCGTTTGCGCGAGATCGTCCTGACGCATCACCACCCCGACCACGTCGGCGGCGTCGAAGCCTTGCGCGAGCAGCTCGGCGGGCGCGCATCGGTGGCCGCGCACCGGCTGACGGCGGAAACATTAGAGGGCCAAGTCCGCGTTGAACGCTTCATCGAGGACGGAGACTTGATCGAGCTGGACGGCGAGCCGCGCATCTCCTTGCGCGCGATGCACACGCCGGGGCACACGCGCGGCCACCTCTCGTTTTACGAGGAGCAGACGGGCGCGCTCCTGACCGGCGACAACATCGTCGGCATGGGGTCGGTTCTGATAGACCCGGACGAAGGCAGCGTGCGCGAGTATCTCGCCACGCTCGAACGCTACCGGCAGTTGCCGCGCCTCGTCGCGCTCTTCGGCGGCCACGGCCCGGCGGTCGGCAGCCCCCTCGCCAAGATTGACGAGTACGTCGCGCATCGCCTCAAGCGCGAGCGAGACATCCTCGCCGCGGTGCGCGCGGGCGCGGGCACGCCCTCCGAGGTCGTCGCGCGCGCCTACGCGGACGTGCACCCACGGATGCACTCGCTCGCGGAGCGTGCCGTACTCGCGCACCTCCTGAAGCTTGAAGAGGACGGACTCGTCCGTCCGGATGGCGAGGGACGCTTCGTCGCGCGCGACTCTGTGCGCGAATGATTCGTGGTCGCGGGAGAGGCCGCCAAGCGGCGCTCGCCGAAGACTCTATCTGCGCGGAAGGCCGGGACGAAAATGAAGCAGGCTAAAGGTTCGACGAAGAAATCAGAGGGCGAGACGCCGGGCGCGCAAGCCGCGGGTAACGCCGCGACCGGCGGCGCGCGCGCGGAGGCGGAGGCCGTGGACGGCAGCGTCCACGGCGAAGAGGAGCGCGCGCGTCTGGCGGCACAGGTCGAAGGCGAGCGCCGCCGCCTGATTGCTCTCGTGTCGAGCGTGCCGGGCGTCGTGTGGGAGGCATGGGGCCAGCCGGACGAGGCGTCGCAACGCATCAACTTTGTCAGCGACTACGCCGAGACCATGCTCGGCTACACGGTGGACGAGTGGCTCTCGACGCCTAACTTCTGGCTCACGATTGTCCACCACGAAGACAGGGAGCGCGCGGCCCGTGAGGCCCGCGAGAAGTTTGAAAGCGAGCACGGCGGGGTGAGCGAGTTTCGCTGGATGACGAAGGACGGAAGCAGTATCCACGTCGCGGCGCATTCGGTGCCGATCCGCGACGAAGAGGGCCGCCCCGTAGGGATGCGCGGCGTGACGATGGACGTGTCCTGGCGCAGGCGCGCGGAGGAAGAACTGAAGCGGCGCGCGCGCCAGGCGACGCTCGGCGCGGACGTGGGCGTCGCGCTTACCGAAGGCGGCGCGGGCTTGCGTCGCATACTCCAGCGCTGCGTCGAGTCGGTCGTGTTGCACCTCGACGCGGCCTTCGCGCGCGTCTGGACGCTCGACGAAGACGAGGACGTTCTCGAACTTCAGGCCAGCGCAGGGATGTACACGCACCTCGACGGCGCGCACGGGCGCGTCCCCGTCGGCAAGTTCAAGATCGGACTCATCGCCGAGGAGAGGAGGGCGCACCTGACAAACTCGGTCATCGGCGACCCGCGCGTGGGCGATCAGGAATGGGCGAAGCGCGAGGGCATGGTCGCGTTCGCTGGCTATCCGCTCGTGGTCGAAGATCGGCTGGTCGGCGTGCTGGCGATGTTCTCGCGCAAGCCCCTCGCCGAAGACACGCTCGAAGCCCTCTCGTCGGTCGCCAACACCATCGCGCAAGGCATCGAACGCAAGCGCGCCGACGATGCTCTGGCCGCGCTCATGCGCGAGCGTGAGCAGGCTCTCGAAGAGGTCTCCACCCCGGTCGTGCCTGTGCTCGAAGGCGTGCTCGTGCTGCCCCTCATCGGCTCGCTCGACAGCGTGCGGACGGAGCGCGCGACGCGGGCCGCGCTCACGGAGGTGACGCGACAGGGCGCGCGCGCCTGCATCATTGACATCACGGGCGCGCGCGTCGTTGACTTGCACGCCGTCGCGAACCTGACGAACCTCGTGCAGGCCCTGAAGCTGGTCGGCGCGGACGCCTACGTCACGGGCGTCGGCCCACAGGTGGCGCGGACGCTGGTCGGCCTCGGCATAGACATGCGCGGCCTGCGAACCTTCCGCACGCTCGCGCTGGCGCTCGCCGACATCATCCGTTCGCGCGCGCAGGCGAACGGCAGAGTAAAATAGACGGGCAGGGGAATCGAAGAAGCTATGGCACTACCAAAGACACTCGGTGAACTGAAAACACAAGGCTACCGCGTGCGCGCGGTCAAGGACGAGATGCGCTCAAACCTCCTCGACAAGCTGCGGCGCGGCGAGCGCATTTTTCCGGGCGTCGTCGGCTACGACGAGACGGCCATCCCGCAGATCACGAACGCGGTGCTGGCGCGCCACAACATCATCCTGCTCGGCCTGCGCGGGCAGGCCAAGAGCCGCATCATCCGCCAGCTCGTCAACCTTCTGGACGAGCGCATCCCCGTCATCGCCGGCTCGGAGATAAACGACGACCCGTTCCACCCCATCTCGGCCTACGGTCGGCAGACAATCGAGCGCGAGGGCGACCACGCGCCGATAGCTTGGGTCGAGCGCGACGCGCGCTTCGTCGAAAAGCTCGCCACGCCCGACGTGACCGTCGCCGACATCATCGGCGACGTTGACCCGATCAAGGCCGCGCGCGGCGGCCATCTTTTAAGCGACGAGCTGACGATTCACTACGGCCTCTTGCCGCGCGCCAACCGCGGCATCTTCGCCATCAACGAGCTGCCCGACCTCGCCGGAAAGATTCAGGTCGGCCTCTTCAACATCATGCAGGAAGGCGACGTGCAGATTAAGGGCTACCCCGTGCGCCTGCCCCTGGACGTGATGCTCGTCTTTTCGGCCAACCCCGAAGACTACACGGCGCGTGGCAAGATCATCACGCCCTTGAAAGACCGCATCGGCTCGGAAGTCTTGACGCACTACCCTTCGGAGTTGCGGCTCGGCGTCGAGATTACGACGCAGGAGGCTTGGACGAATCGCGAAGGCGTCGAAGGCCGTCTGCGCGTGCCCGACTTCATCCGCGAACTCGTCGAGCAGGTAGCCTTCGAGGCGCGCGACGACCAGCGCATAGACAAACGCAGCGGCGTCTCGCAGCGCATGCCGATCACCGTCACCGAGTCGGTCGTCTCGAACGCCGAGCGGCGCGCGCTCCTCACGCAAGAGGAAGAGATCGTGCCGCGCGTCTCGGACGTTTACGCCGCCGTGCCTTCGATGACCGGCAAGATGGAGCTGGAATACGAAGGCGAGCAGGTCGGGGCCGCACGGATCGCGAAAGACCTCATCAAGCGCGCGGCTGGCGAAGTTTTCGAGGGCTACTTCGTCGGCTTCGACTTCGCCGGTGCCGTCCGCTGGTTCGACGCGGGCAACAACCTCAAGCTCTCCGACACCGCGCCCGCCGACGAGTGCGTCCAACTCCTCGAAGCCGTCCCCGACCTGATTGACAACGCCCTCGTCCCCTTCGACTTCAAGCGCGCGGACGAAGCGATGCTCGTCTCCGCCTGCGAGTTCGTCCTCGAAGGTCTCTACGCGCAGAACAAGATCAGCCGCAACGAAGAGGGCGGCTACACCGCCGCGACCAAAGCTAAGAAGGACAGGCGGGGGATGATCTACGACGATCTGACGGAATCAGGTAGGTACAGCTAGCTAACAGCCGTGAAGCGTGAACTGTAAACCTTGACGAGATACAATCTGTCTTCCTCTCGTTACGGTTCACGGTTTACGGTTCACGAGGTTTTTATGAAGTTCATACGCTATTCCAGATTCAAGGGCTTCGACGTGTCGGGCTTGAGCCTCGGCGATTTGATGGACATGCTCCAGGACTCGCTGCTGGATTCGGGCTTCGACGACGATTACTACTGGACGCGGCAGCGGCACGAGACCGACAACACGCTCGACGCGCTGCGGCAGGCGCTCTTGCGGGCGCTGCTGGAGATGGGCGAGCTTTCAGAGCGCGACGTGGAGGAGATGCTCGCGGAGAACGCGGGGCAGTTTCGCGGCTCGCAGTTGGAAGAGTTGTTGAACCAACTCATCGAGCGTCTGGTCGAGGAAGGATACTTGAAGCTGAGCGAAGAGCCTGCGCGCGCGGACGAACAGCGACGGAGGCAGCCCGGACCAGGCGAGACGGGCGAGGCCCTGCCGCGCAACGTCAAGTTCGAGGTGACGGAGAAGGGTCTGGACTTCCTCGGATACAAGACGCTGAGGAACCTTCTGGGCAGCTTCGGCAAGAGTTCCGTGGGCCGCCACGACACGCCGCACCTTTCGACGGGCGTCGAGGCGTCGCAGGCGTCGAAGCTTTATGAGTTCGGCGACACGATCAATCTCGACGTGAACACGACGCTGCTGTCGGCCATCAAGCGCGAGGGGTTGGGCGTGCCCTTGAACCTCGAATACCGTGACCTGCACGTCCAACAGTGCGACTACCAGTCATCGTGCGCCACGGTCGTCATGCTCGACTGCTCGCACTCGATGATCCTCTACGGCGAAGACCGCTTCACGCCCGCCAAGAAAGTCGCGCTCGCGCTCGCGCACCTGATCCGCACGCAGTATCCGGGCGACTCTCTGAAGGTGGTTCTCTTCCACGACGACGCGGAAGAGTTGCCGCTCGCAAAATTGGCGACCACGCAGGTCGGCCCCTTCCACACGAACACCGCCGAGGGCTTGAAGCTCGCGCGCAGGCTCCTTCAGGCGCAGCGCAAGGAGATGAAACAGATCGTGATGGTGACGGACGGAAAGCCCACCGCTTGCTTCCTCGAAGGCAAGGCGCAGGCGGCGGGCGCGCGCGACTCTTCGGCGTGGGGGCGCGGCGAGTTTCAGGGGGGGCGCAGGCTCTACAAGAACTCGATGGGCGGCGACCCCGTCGTGATGGAGGCCACGTTCCGCGAAGTGCAGGCTTGCCGCAAGGCCGGCGTGATGATTAACACCTTCATGCTGGC
>DATARW010000051.1:0-87937 GCA_036263975.1 Pyrinomonadaceae bacterium | reverse complement strand
CCTTTAAAACAGTCGTCGCGAGCCACGCCCCGCCGCTCCGCTCAACTCTCTGCTGCAAAGCTCTCTGCAACTCATCCTGCTCTGCCGCCGACTTCTCCCGCGCCCCTTCGGGCAGAAAGCGGACGCAGCATAGCGCCGTCTCGACCTGGCCTACGCGCTCGAACTCGTCCATCTCGTCGAAGCGCGAAGCCAGATACTCCACGAGTCCGATCTGCCGCTCGACCACTTCGGCGTAGCCGCGCACGCCCACGGCCTTCAAGGCCGCCCAGACCTTCAGCGCCATCGCGCGCCGCGTGCCGAGCTGTCCGTAGCGGAAGAAGTCAAACTCAACGTCTGCGCCGCCGCGCTCCTCGCTCAGGTATTCGGGCGTGATGTCGAAGCCCGCGCGCAGCGCCGCGCCGCCGTCGCGCACGAGCAAAGCGCCGCACATGAAGGGGATGAACATCCACTTGTGCGGGTCGAACGTCACGGAGTCGGCGCGCTCGATTCCGCGCAGACGACCCTTCTGCTTTTCGGAGAACGCGAGGCCGCCGCCGTAGGCCGCGTCAACGTGGAACCAGAGGTCGAACTCGCGTGCGATGTCCGAAAGCTCTTCGAGCGGGTCAACCACTCCGGTCGAGGTCGCGCCCGCCGCACCCGCGAGGCAGGCAGGCGTGTTGCCTTCCGAGAGGTCGCGCTCGATGGCGCGGCGCAGCAGGTCTGTACGGATGTGAAAGCACTCGTCGGTGTCAATCTTGCGAAGGCTCTCGCGCCCGAGGCCGAGGATGTCAAGGCTCTTGATGAGGGAGTAGTGGCACTGCTCGGACGCATAGACGATGATGTTTCCCTTCGCTTCGCAGGAGCGCAGGCCGCGGTCGCGCGCGTCCCCGGCGGCGCGGTCGCGCGCGCACTTCAAACCGATGAGGTTCGCCTCCGACCCTCCGCTCGTCAGCGTTCCGAATGACTCTTCGCCGTAGCCGACGAGATGGCAGAGCCAGCGGAGCACGCGCGCCTCGACGATGCTCGCCGAGGGCGAGTTGCGCCACGCCGCGCCGTTCTGGTTGATGGCAGCGGCAAAGGCGTCGGCCCAAACGGCGACGGGCAGAGGCGTCGGGTTGAAGAGGCCGAAGTAGCGCGGGCTGGGGATGTTCATCGCGTGCGGCAGCACGTCGCTGCGGAGCTTCTCGAAAATCTCTTCGACGCTCACGCCTTCCATTGGCAGCGGCTCGTCGAAGAGGGCTTCGAGTTCCGTGGGCGTCGCCGTCGAGCAGACGGGCGCTCGGTCGAGCGCGCGCGCGTGGTCTGCGATGATCTCGATGACGGCGCGGCCCAGGCGCTCGTGCTCGGCGGCCAGCGTCTGCGTGTCCGGGACGGGACTGTGTTTTGCTTCCGGCATCGGCTATGCTTCGTTCGGACTTTTGGGAGATGGCTGAACGAAAACTATCATCGCGCGGCGAGTTTGACAAAGCCCTGGCGGCGCACTCGGACGCCTTCGGAGTCAGGCTCGGCGAAGAGGAGCGCGCGCGGCTCGGCGAATACTTCGAGCTGGTCTCGGTCTGGAACAAGCGCCTGCACTTGGTCGCGCCCTGCCCGCCCGCCGAGTTCGCCGTGCGCCACGTGCTCGAATCGCTGCTCGCCCTCCCGTTAGTCGGAGAGGGCGCGTCGGTCGTTGACGTTGGGTCGGGCGCGGGCCTGCCCGCCGTCCCGTGTCTCGTCGTGCGCGCCGACATCAGAGCCTTGCTGATCGAGTCGTCGCAGAAGAAGGCCGTCTTTCTCCGCGAGGCGTTGACGAGACTCGGAAGGCGTGAGTCGGCGCGCGTCTCCGCCGAGCGATTCGAGAAGTGTGCGCCGCCGGAGGCAGACATCCTCACCTGCCGCGCGCTCGAACGGTTCACAGAGGTTCTGCCTCACCTGGTAGCGTGGGCCGCGCGCGTGCCGACGCTGCTGCTCTTCGGCGGCGAGTTGATGCGCGAAAGGCTTGAGGTCGTCGGGCTGCCGTTCGAGGCGGTTCACGTCCCGGAGTCTGAGAAGAGATTTCTTTTCGTCGTGAAGCGCGGCCGATCTCCACACACACAATTCAACTGCGGCCTTGACGAAAAAAGAGGCGAGACTTAGAAAGTCTCGCCTCTTCGCTCCACCTTTGAAATCATCCTTCAGCGAATCACGTTGATGCCGATGAGCTGCTGGCCGGAGATGACGTACTCGGCGGGCGGCAGCTCCTTCTCATCCACGGGCGAGAGCATGGTCGGCGTGAAGCCGCCGGAGGCCCGGTCGCTGTTGAGCGTGGCGACGAAAGAGGGCGGGAGGTTCGGCATCTCGTCGGTGCCGATGACCGCGCCGTTCGTCACACGGAAGAGCTTGACGTAGAGGCGGTCGTTCTTCTTGAGCTTGTTGATTGCGCCGACGAGCTGGCCGAGGTCTTTCGGCACGAAGCTCTGTGAGGCCGACGCCTGCTGCAAGGTGCCGCCGTCGCCGACGAAGAGGATGAGCTGGCCCGCCGGCATGTCCGAAGGAATCTCGACGGGGATGCGCTGGACGAACTGCTTGCCCGACTCGGTGCGGACGTAAGCCTGAACCTCGATGGTCTCGCCGCTGCGGACTTCGCCGCGGTCGAGCGAGATGCGGTCGAGCGTGGCCGCGCGGCGCGTGTCAACGGAAGCGATGTCGAGCGTGATGGGGCCGAGTTCGACGCCCTCGAAGCCGCTCGAAAGCAGCGCCTGCACCGGCGCGGCGACCGCGCCCGCGGCGTTGACCCCCGCGCCGTTCATCGAGAAACGCCTTTCGAGCGTGATCGGCTTCTGCCCCTTGACGGCGATGGTGCCGCGCACGCTGACGGTCGAGTCGCCCAGAGAACGCTCGCTCGAAGTGATCGTGCTGTAGACCGTCATGTTCAGAAGGAGCGGCGTCAGGAATTCGTCGCTGGCGACCTCGTACTTGTAGGTTTCGACCTGATCGCGGCTCGTGTGCAGATTAATCGTGACGGGGATCATCTTGGGAGCCTGGCCGAGCTGTCCGTAGATGCCCGTCGAGCGGTCCTGCGAGATCGTGCCGACCATCTGGCCGGGCACGGTGAGCTTGAACGAGTTCATCGTGTTCGGGATGACCGTGACGACCGTGGACTCCGACATCGGCATGTCCGAGGAGCCGAGTCCGAGAAACGGGTGGCCGAAGGCGTAGATGTGTTCGCCGTCGCGGTTCGTCACCGTGCCGGAGGCGGCGATGGAGAAGTCGCCGCGCACCAGCTCGACGCTGATCGAAGCGCCGGGCGCGAGCGTCTGTTCATTGACCCTCCCCAAAGGCGTCAGAGCCGACGCTCCGCCGATGCCGGAGACCGGCAGCAGACCATAATTTTGAAGCTGCGGAGCGAACTGCGCGACCGCCTGCGGCGAGAAGCCGTTGAAGACGAGCGGCGTCGCAATCGGCGCGAACTGCTGGCCGAGCAGAGCCGCGAGCGGCGAGCCTGTGGCGACGGGCGCGACGAAGGCCATGCCCGATGCCCGCCCCGAAGGGAGCTGCGGTTTCCAGTCCGTGCCGGAAAGCTGCGAGTAAGAGACGGCGTGCGGCTCGCGCAGGAAGCCGAGTTGGTCGCGCCCGCTGCTGGCTCGCCCGCCGCGCTCGAACATGTCGAACATCTGCTTGATCGGCGTGATGCCGGCGATTGGCTCTTTCTCGAACGGGAAGGCGTAGGCCACCGCCCCGACGAGCTTGCCGTCAATGTAGACGGGCGAGCCGGACATGCCGGCGAAGACGCTCGTGCGGTCAACGTTCGCGCCCGTCAGCCGCGCGATGATGACTGACTGGCGCGGAGCCGGGAAGCCGGGCAGGACGCCCAAAACTTCGACGCCGAACTCCTGCGGCTCGCTCCCCGAAAAGACCGTGCGCGCCACGCCCTTCTGCCCCGGTCGAACATCTTCGAGCGGGTAGAACTGGGTCTTCGGCGTGCCTGCCTCCGGCGACTTCTGCTGTGCGAATCCCGTCACGCCGAGCGCGAGGAAAAGAGCGAACAGGACGACAACATTTCTTCTCATCAATTTACCTCTGGCTGGGAAAGCGCCTTCGCTGAAAAGGGCCGGCGCGAGCCGCGACTCGTAGCCGCCGGTCTAAAGTGGAAGCGGGAAGGAGCGGCCCGCATTGCTCTGACTATAACTGCGCCCTTCTCGCACGGTCAAGCAACACCCGGTGCAACAATGATGTGACCGGAAAGCCGCGGGTTGCATGAGCTTAAATCTCCAATCACACTTATCTTCCGCCGCCGCGCCTGCTTCTTGCCGCCGCGCCGCCGCGCATGCTAACTTGCGCGCTCGTTTCAGGAAACCGGGTCGGATGAGAGATGCCTGAACTCGAAGGGTTCATTCTGGCCGGAGGCGCTTCGAGCCGGATGGGTGAGGACAAGTCTCGCCTGCGGCTCGGCGGGGTGACGTTCGTCGAGCGCATCGCCGAAACCATTCGACCGCTCGCGTCGCGCGTCAGCCTCGTCAGTTCAAGGCCGGACGCTTCGGCGCACGGCCTGCCCGTCGTCCGCGACGTGTACGCGTCGCGGGGCGCGCTCGGCGGCATCCACGCCGCGCTCAAGAGATGTCGCGCCCCTTGCGCCCTGATCGTCTCCTGCGACCTCCCCTTCGTCACGCGCGAGCTGTTCGAGCGCCTGTCTTCGCTCCGTACGGACGAGACGGATGCCGTCGCCCCGGTTCAAGACGACGGGCGACCGCAGCCGCTCTGCGCGCTCTACGCCGCGAACACCTGCCGGAGCGTTGCCGACGAGATGCTTCGTACAGACAGGCTCCGCCCGCGTGAGCTACTCTCGCTCGTGCGGACGCGCTGGGTCGCCTTCGACGAACTCTCCGACCTCGCCGGTTCGGAACTCTTCTTCAGCAACGTGAACACGCCGGAGGATTACGAGATGGCGAAAGGCAACAATAAAAGTTAAAATCCTTCGCGCGAAGGCGGCTTCGCCGTGACCCTTCGACTTTTGCGTTTCGACTTTTGCCTTTACAATGGCTTCGCGATGTCTCCTCGACGCAGAACCGGGCGGAAAGTTCTAACCGCGTTTCTTCCCATCATCCTAATCATCATCCTCGCTCTCGCGGGGCTGACCGGGTGGCTCGTTTACGGGGCGACCCGCCCGCCGCGACGCGCGTACCTCGTAACGCCGGAAAAGTTCGCCTCCCTGAGCGACCGCGGCCTGAAGGCGACCGAAGAATCTTGGACGAACCGCGACGGGACGGGTGCGCGCGGCTGGCTCGTGCGCGGGGCCGAGGGCGCGCCCGCGGTCGTGCTGCTCCACCGCTACGGGGCCGACCGCTCCTGGCTCCTCAACCTTGGCGTGAAGCTCAACGAGACGACGAACATGACGGTGCTGCTGCCCGACCTGCGCGGCCACGGCGAGAACCCGCCCGTTCAATCCGTCTCTTTCGGCTCGCTCGAATCCGAAGATGTGCTCGCCGCGCTCGACTTCATTCGCGGCCTGAAGACGCAGCAGGGGCACGCGCTCGCAGGCGAGAGCGCAGGCGTCTACGGCGTCGAGCTTGGCGCTTACGCGGCCCTGCTCGCCGCGCGCGATGACAAGAGCATCCGCGCGCTCGTGCTCGACTCCGTGCCCGACACTGCCGACACGGTTCTCGGCGCGGCGGTCAACGCCCGCACTGGCCTCGACAACGGCCTGCTGCGTCTGCTCGCGCGCATCGGCACGCGGTTCTACTTCTCAGGCCACTACAAGAACGACGCCGCCTGCACTGTGGCCGAGTCTTTGGGCGAGCGCCGCGTTCTCCTGCTTTCGGGTCAGGACGCCGGGCCGCTGCGGCCAACGACCGAGACGCTCACACGCTGCTTCTCCGCACAGGCGAACGTCGAGGCGCAGACCGATCTTTCCTCGACGGGCTTCACGCTCGCTTCCGCCTCATCCGAAGAAGACGAGGCATACGACCGTCGCGTCATCGAGTTCTTCGACCGCGCGCTGCGCGGCACGCCCTGAGCTTCCGAGCAACCTCAAGGCTTTGCCGAACCCGACCCGTCAGTCCTGACGAGGAAGAGCGCGACGCTCCCGTTGTCGCCGAGATAGCTCGACTCCATTTCAGGCTCCGCGCTCAACTGCGGCGCATCATTGACCGGCACGAAGACCAGCGCCCGCCCGCCGCCGCGCCGCGTGAACTCCGCGACCTCCTTCGAGCCTTCCAGCTTGAGCGGGTCGCCCTGCTCGCCGTAGGCGAGCCGCCCCGCCGCGTAGAACTCCGCCGTGCGCTCGACCGCGTGCAGCTCAACGACCGGCAGATCGCCGTAGCCCTCACGCGTTGCCTGCGCCAACAGTTGCCCCGCCGTCTCGCGCTCAGCGAACACGCCGAGCGCGCAGCCCACTATCAGCAGCACGGTCAAAAACGTCGTCCCGACGACGCACGCGAAACACAACGCGCGACACCTCGCCGCGAGCAGGGCCACCAGTCCACACGCGCCCGAAGGGAGCGCGACGGCCAGCACGCAGCCGAGCGGAAACTTGCTCGAAGTCCAGAGGCCCGCGCCGGGTGCAAATGTCTCGTATGAATAAATCAACCCCGCGGCTGAGAGCAGCAGCGCGAGCGCGCCCGTCAGACGCATCGTCAAAACTCCTCGGCCTTCACGCAGGTATCCGTGCAGGCCGACGCCCGCAATCAGCGCCGCGCCCGGCAGCGCCGGCAGAACGTAGCCGGGCAGCTTCGACCCCGACGCGGAGAAGAACAGCACGGGCACGACGAGCCACGCCAGCGCCAGCACGCGCAGCTTGCTCGACGCGTCCTCGGCGCGCGCGTTGGTCTCGCCCGAAGCCGCCAGCCCGTTCAGGAGAAAGAGAGTCCACGGCAGCGCCAGCAGCAGCATCACCGGCAGGTAAAAGTAGAAAGGCTGCGCGTGGTGGTACTTGTCCGAGACGTAGCGCGCGAAGTGCTGACGCACGATGAACTCGTCAACGAAGACGCGACCGTGCCGCGCGATGACGGGCGCATACCACGTCGCGGCCACGGCCACTGTCAGCAAAGAACCCCACCACACTCCGAGCCTTCTCAGGCCCGGCCACCTCCGGCGCAGAAGAAAGTAGACGACGACGACGCCCGCCGGGATGACGACGCCGACCAACCCCTTCGCCAGCAAAGACAGCCCCATGCACGCGTAGAAACCCGCGAGCAAGCGAAGCCTTCGGCCCTCGTCGCGCTCGACCTCGGAGACGTAGAAGCAGGCGAGGCTCGCCGTAACCGTCGCCGTCAACACCACGTCGAAGCTCGCGGCGCGCGCGAAGGCCAGCAGGCCCGCGCTCGAAGCCAACACCCCGGCGCAGGCAATCCCGAAGCCTCTCATGCGCTCGCCCGACTCGAACTCCGCGCGCCGCGCGGCCCAGGCAACGAGCAGAATCGTCAGCACGCCCGACAGAGCCGACCCCGTGCGCGCCGCGAACTCCGACACACCGAACACGCGATAGGAGGCCATCATCAGCCAGTAAACGAGTGCGGGCTTCTCGAACCACGTATGACCGCCGAGCGTCGGCGTCACGAGGTCGCCGCGCGCCAGCATCTCGCGCGCCACCTCTGCGTAGCGCGGCTCGTCCGGCCCCACAAACGGCACCGCGCCCAGCCCGTAGAAGTAGACCGCGCACACCGCCACGAACAGGACGAGCCACGCGCGCTTGGCAAGCAGGAAACGTTGCAAGTATAGTCTCCGAAAAAGCTGTCAGCTATCAGCTATCAGCAGTCAGCCAGATGCTTTCCGCCAAACCCGACGAGTATCATTCATGTCGGCCCGCCGTTCAACCGCGCCCGCCGAATTGTCGAGTGGCGCGAGAGACTTTGAAGCTGTGACTTGACTGCCGAGTGCTGACGGCTTTTCGGAGGAACCTGTGACACTTCGCACCGCCGTCATCGGCGTCGGCCACTTGGGTCGCCAGCACGCGCGCGTCCACGCGGCGCTCGCCGCCGAGAACAGGTCGCGCTTCGTCGCCGCCTGCGACATCAACGAGGAGACGGCGCGCGGCGTCGCCTCCGAGAGGGGGACGAGGTGGACGACCGACTGGCGCACGCTCGCCGGAGAGGTGGACGCCGTGAGCCTCGCCACGCCGACCGAGTCGCACGCCGAGATCGCCTGTCACCTTCTCGAAGCGGGCGTGCATGTGCTCGTCGAGAAGCCCATCTCGCGCACGCTCGAAGAGGCCGACCGGATGATCGCCGCCGCCGTTCGAGGCCGCGCGACCCTGATGGTCGGCCACCTCGAACGCTTCAACCCCGCGCTCGTCGCCCTGCGCCCGCACGTCCGCAATCCCGTCTACTTCGAGATTCATCGCGTCGGCGAGTTCACCGCGCGCTCGCTCGACATTGACGTGGTGCTCGACCTGATGATCCACGACCTCGACATCGTGCTCTGGCTCGTCGGCCCCGGCGCAGAAGTTCTGGACGTGCGTGCGGTCGGCCTCCCCGTGCTCACGAACCGCGTGGACGCGGCCAACGCGCGCATCGAGTTCTCTTCGGGCGCGGTCGCCAACATCACGGCCTCACGCGTCGGGACGGAGAAGATTCGCAAGATGCGCTTCTTCCAGCCGCACGACTACGTTGCCGTTGACTACGCCGCGCGCCGCGCCTCCATCAGCAGCCTCGCGCCGCCCTCCGCGGCGGGCACCTGGCCCGGCGTGCAGGTCACGAATCTCGACATCGTTGACGTGGAGCCTCTGCGCGCCGAGGTCGAGCTTTTTCTCGAAGCCGCGCGCGAAGGCAAGCCGGCCCCGGTGACAGGCGCGGAAGGCCGCCGCGCCCTCGCCCTCGCCGGACGCCTGCTCGAACGCATCCACGAGCATCCGATCATCGCCGGGATGAACCTACAGTTTTGATTCCTGTTGACAGAACCAGTTTTGATTCGTGATGACTGAGCGAACAGAGGGCGAGCGCGAACCGCGCATCACGACGATGCTTGAGGAGCGCATCGCCGCGGGCGACTTCCCTTCCGCCGTCTATCTCGTCGCCGAGCGCGGCAGCGTCCGCTTCGCCGACGCACTGGGCGACGCCGTGCGCGAGCCGACCCGGCACGCCGCGACGCCCGAAACGATCTACGACCTCGCGTCTCTGACCAAGCCGCTCGTAACGGGCCTGCTCACAGCCCTCTGCGTCGAGCGCCGACGAGTAGAGCTTGACGGCGCGGTCGCGCGCTACCTCCCGGAGTTCGAGCGCGAAGACAAGCGTGCTATCACAGTCCGGCAACTTCTGACGCACACGTCGGGCCTTCCCGCTTGGCGTCCGCTCTACCTGCTCGCCGCGGGCGACCCCGCGCACGCGCTCGAAGTCATCGCCTCGCAAACTCTCGAACAAGCGCCGGGCGCGCGTGTCGTTTACAGCGACCTCGGCTTCATCACGCTCGGCCTTCTGCTGCAAAGAGTCTCTGCCGCGCCGCTCGACGAACTCGCGCGCCGTGAAATCTTCGCCCCGCTCGGCCTCAAGCGCACCTTCTTCAATCCCGAAAAATCTTTGCAGACCGAGGTGGCCGCGTGCGAGTCTGCGGGCAACGCCTACGAACGCGAGATGTGCGAGACGCAGCACGGCCCACAACCCGACGGCAACTGGCGGACGCGCCCCATCTGGGGCGAGGTGCACGACGGCAACGCCTTCTTCCTCGGCGGCGCTTCCGGCCACGCCGGACTCTTCTCCACGGCCCGCGACAGCTTGCGCCTTGCAGAGCAGTTCCTCCCGCGGAGCACACGTCTGCTCGCGCCCGCGACCTGCGCGCTCTTCCGCACGAACATGACGGAAGGGCTGAACGAGGCTCGTTCCTTCGCGTGGCAACTCGCCGCCACGCCCGACTCGACCGCCGGCCCGCTCCTGCCGCCCGAATCTTTCGGCCACCTCGGCTTCACCGGCACGAGCTGCTGGCTCGACCCCACGCGCGAGCGCGTCTACATCCTTCTGACGAACCGAACGCACGCGCGCTCCCTTCCCTTCGTCAACATCAACTCCGTCCGCCGACGCTTCCACACGCTCGCCGCCGAGGCCCTTGAGCGTGCCGCTCAGAACCGCGAGCCGTAGCAAGCGGGTCACAGGAAGGACGCGTGATGAAGGCGTTAAGCACTGCGCTTGATGCGTGCGCTCGACGCGAAATGTTGTAAACTACCTTTGGCACGCGACTCCCCTCCCGCTTGTTAAGCGATGCCGACCTTGAGCAGAGAGACTGATGCGTTCCTCCGTCCAAAGAATCTTCGCCGCGACTCTCCTCGCGTGCCTCCTCGTCTCTTCATCTTTCAAGCTGAGCGCGCAGGACTCGCGGCAGACGGTCACGCGCCCGCGCCGCGCGACAGCCTCCGAGTGGCCGACGACCACGCCCGACGACCCGGTAAACGCGGAAGTCGAGGCCGAACCCGCGCGTCTAAAAGGCGAGCCGGTCGTCCGCATCGGCCTCGCCGTTGACGCGCGCAGCGTCACGGTCTCGACCACCGGACACCTGCTTAACGAGACGGAGCCGGGGACGCAGCCCGCGCCCTTCGAGGTGGCGCGCGTCCGCATCGAGCCGCGCACGCTTCAGCCGCTCCCCTCTGCGCCGCCGGACGGAAGTAACAATGACTCTGAAGTGGAGACCACTGCTGCCTCAACACGCAAGGATATGCCGGGGGGCAGCATTGATTCTTCTGCCGGGAGGAGGGCCGCGAGCGCAGGCGAACCGGCGGCGGCGCAACAGACGCGCGCGGCGACTCGGCAGACCGAGCGAGCATCAGCGCCCGCAACGCCGGGCGCGACGAGCCGGGTCACATCGGGCACGAAAGACACTTCGGCGGGCGCGAAGGCGTCGGTTCAATTGACCTCGCGCGCGAGCGCGCCCGTGCGCGGCGAGGCACTGTACGTGCCGGGCACGACGCGGCCTCTGCTCGACGCGCGTGCGCCCGTCCTTCTCGCCTCCGACGACGAAGAGCAGCACCCGATTCGCTATAACGAGAAGGCATATCGCGGTCGTCTCGAAGTCTTCGCCAATACGCGCGGCACGCTGACGGTCGTCAACGTCGTCCCGCTCGAAGACTACGTGCGCGGCGTCGTTCCGAACGAGCTTTCGCCCGGAGGCTGGCCGGAGCTTGAGGCTTTGAAGGCGCAGGCCGTCGCCGCGCGCACATACGCCGTCAGCAACCTCGGTCGCTTCGGCTCGGAAGGCTTCGACCTCACGCCCGACACGCGCTCGCAAGTCTATGGTGGCCGCTCGACCGAGCACACGCTCACCGACCGCGCCGTCTTCGAGACGCGCGGGCGCATCGCCACATACAAGGGCGTCCCCATCAACGCGCTCTACACTTCGACCTGCGGCGGTCGCACCGAGGACGCCGAGAACATCTTCGGCGGCCCGCCCGTCCCATACCTGCGCGGGCGCGAGTGCGCGCTCGAATCACGCGAGCACTTCGCGCCCTTCAACGTCCGCACGACGCGCGAGCTGCCCTCGGTCAAGCTGGCCGAGCACGCGACCGCGCCACGCGACGCCGCGCTCCTCGCCGCGCACGGCTTCAATCTGCCTGCGCGTCTGAGCGATGAATGGCTCGCCGGCTCCGCAGCCATCGAGGAGTTGCGGGAACTGCTCGGCAGGGTCGCGGCGCTCGCGCGTCAGCCGACTCCTAACGTCACCGCCGACGTGACGCGGCCCGGCGGCTTCGCGACCGCGCTCGCGGCGTCGCTCGACGGCGAGAGCCGCGGCGCGACGCTCCTCAACAGCGCTGACGTTCAATACCTCCTCGCCTTCCGCGATGCCGAAGACGTGCCGCAGCAGAACCGCGCCGACGTGGCCGCCATGCTGCGCGACGGGCACCTCGCACTCTTCCCCGACGGCACGCTCCGCCCCCGCCAGCCCATCTCCCGCGCGCGCGCCCTTCATTCAATCGCGCACGCGCTCGAAGCGCGCGGCCTGCTCCGTCTGCAAAAGGCGACGACCCGCCCCTCCGCCAAAGACTCACTCCTGCTCCGCCCGCCTTCGAGCAGGAGCGACTTGAGCATGAAGGTCGCGCCCGAAGCCTTTCTCTTCAGCGCCTTCGGCGAGGGTCTATTTCCCGTCCGCGAGATAAACTTCGTCGGCGGTGAAGCCGTGACCTACCACACCGACGCGCGCGGCGAGATTGATTACCTCGAAGCGCGTCCGTCAGCCAACGGCGCGGCCACCGATCACTACTCGCCCTTCGCCAACTGGAAGGAGACGCTCACGCCCGTCGAAGTCATGTCGCGCCTTTCGCGCTCCGCTCCGAACATCGGCTCGCTCGTTGACCTGCGCGTCCTCCGGCGCGGCGTGTCGGGCCGCGTGCTCGACCTCGAAGTTATCGGCACCGCGACGACGGCGCACGTGCGGGGCGGTCGCATTCGCTCGGCGCTCGGCCTGCGTGAACAACTCTTCGTTATTGACCGCACCTACGACGACGAGGGACGCGTCGCGCGCTTCACCTTCACGGGACGGGGCTGGGGCCACGGCGTCGGCATGTGCCAGGTCGGCGCTTACGGGCTGGCGCGCGCCGGCCTTCCTTACGACAAAATCCTGAAGTCTTTCTACACCGGCATCAGCGTGACGAAACTCTACTGATATGTTCGACTGACGCAGCAAAGCTCTACTCGCTGATTTTTTCAAACGATGCGCTTCTCCCGCACACAACTCGTCGGCGCTCTCATCCTGCTCGTCATTCTCTGGCTCGTCGCCCTCTTCCGTCTTCTCTTCCCCTCATCGTGACCGATCCAACTCAAACGGCGCGACCAATCATCGCCGTCGTCGGCCCGACGTCTTCGGGCAAGAGCGAACTCGGCATCGCACTCGCGCTGCGCGTCGGCGGCGAGATAGTCAACTGCGACTCCGTTCAGGTCTATCGCGAGATCGAGATCGCCACGGCCAAAGTCCCACCCGACGAGCGGCGCGGTGTGCCGCATCATCTGATTGACTTCGTGCCGCCGGAGGCGAGCTACACTGCCGCCGACTGGGCGCGCGACGCTCTGCGCACGATTGAAGAGATCGAGGCGCGCGCTCGCACGGCCCTGCTCGTCGGCGGCACGGGTTTTTACCTGCGTGCGCTGCGGCAACCCTTTTTTGAAGCACCGCCGACGGACGCGAGACTTCGACGCCGCCTCGTCCGTTTACGCGAGCGGCGTGGCGCGGAACACCTTCACAGACTGCTGCGCCGGCTCGACCCCGCAACCGCCGCGCGCCTCAACCCGCGCGACTGGTCGAGGGTGCAGCGCGCCGTCGAAGTGCGTCTGCAAACCGGCGCGTCCATCTCCGAGCAGAGGGGCGCGCAGCCCGCGCCTCCGCCGCACGCCGCGCGCCTGAGAATCTTCGCGCTCCAGCCACCGCGCGCGGAACTTTACCGGCGCATCAACGAACGCACCGAGGCACACTTCCGCGCCGGGCTGGTCGAAGAAGTCCGGGGCTTGCTCGCGCGCGGCGTGGCCGCCGATTCGAGCGCGCTGGGCGCGCACGGCTACCGGCGCGTCGTCGAGCACCTGCGCGGAGAGCGCACGCTTGAGGACGCAATCGAGCAGACGAAACTCGACGTGCGCCACTACGCCAAGCGCCAGCTCACATGGTTCCGGCGCGAGCCGGGCGTCGAATGGGTCGAGGGCTTCGGCGACGACCCGCGCGTGCAGGAGGAGGTGGCGTCGCGGCTCGCCCTCTGACACATCGTTCCCGCTCGCGGTTCCGGTAATTGCCCCAAGTTTGGCTTTTCTACAAAGTTCGAGACGGATACTTTGTACTTTGAACCTGTAAGGTGTAATCTGATTGGACTTGAATCCAGTTCAGTTTCCAAGCGGGGTCTGCTGTGGACAGTAAATCTACTCCCCAGAACATTCAGGACGCGTTCTTGAACACGGTGCGCCGCGAGAAAGATTCGGTGACGATCTACCTGATGAACGGCGCGAAGCTGTCGGGCCGCATCCGCAGCTTCGACAAGTTCTCGGTGCTGCTCGAATCCGGCGCGCAGGAGCAACTCATCTTCAAGCACGCCATCTCCACCATCCAACACTCGCGCCGCCCCGCGGGCGAGCACCGCAGCACGCCGCACGCGGGCGAGCACGGCCCCGATTCCGGCGAGCAGCCCGGTCGCACCGAAGGCTGACGCCCAGACCACTTCACTTCGTCAAATACGGAGAATCGAAACAACTTTGGTCGCCGCTTTCATCACCTTCGAGGGCATAGACGGGTGCGGCAAGTCCACGCAGTTGCGCATGCTCGCCAGCGAGCTGCGCCTGCGCGGACACGAGGTCGTGACGACGCGCGAGCCGGGGGGCACGCCGCTGGGCACGCGCCTGCGCGATGTCCTGCTCGACGCCGAAGAGCAGGTTGACCCGCTCGCCGAACTGTTGCTCTACGCAGCCGACCGGGCGCAGCACGTCCGCGCGCTCGTCCGCCCCGCGCTCGACTCCGGCCACGTCGTCCTCTCCGACCGCTACGCCGACGCGACCGTGGCCTACCAGGGCGCGGGCCGAGGCTTTCCCGGCGAACTCGTCGCCGAGCTGGTCGCGCTCGCCACGGGCGGCCTCATGCCCGACCTGACGCTCATCTTCGACCTCACAGTTGACGAGAGCCAGCGCCGCGCGCAGCACCGCGCACAGAAGGGCACGCAGCAAGACCGCCTCGACGCCGAGGACGCGGCCTTCCACACGCGCGTCCGCGACGCCTACCTCAAGATCGCCGCCGCCGAGCCGGAGCGCGTCCGCGTCGTTGACGCCGGTGGCTCCGTTCAGGAAACTCACTCGCAGGTGATGAGACTCGTCATGCCTTTGATAGAGGCTAGAGGTTAGAGACTAGAGGCTGGATGGTGTCCTCCACCGGGATTCTCGCCCGAATGCAGGCTTGCATTTACCAGCCTCTAGTCTCTAACCTCTAGCCTCTGAATTTTATGTTCGATAGACTCGTCGGAAATGAGCGCGCGAAGGAGACTTTGCGCCGGATGCTGAGGCAGGGGCGCGTCCCCGGCGCACTGTTGTTCGCGGGCGACGAAGGACTCGGCAAACGGCTCTTCGCGCTGGAACTGGCGCGCGCGCTCAACTGCCGCACGCGACGCGGCGTCGAGGCGTGCGGCGTGTGCTCGTCCTGCAAACGCGTGGGCCGGTTCGAGGCTCCGCCCGCCGAAAGGGACGAGTACAAGAAAGTCTTCTGGAGCGAGCACAGGGACGTGGGGCGCGTTCTCCCCTTCAACCGAAACATCCTCGTTGACGCCATCCGCGACCTCGAACGCGAATGCAACTTCCGCCCCGCAGAGGGCGAGGCGCGCGTCTTCCTCGTCGAGGACGCGGAGAGCCTGAACGACGCTTCCTCGAACGCCCTCCTGAAGACGCTCGAAGAGGCCATGCCGACCACGCACCTCATACTCGTCACCTCGCGCCCCGCGGCCCTTCTGCCGACGATTCGCTCGCGCTGCCAGATTGTCCGCTTCGCGCCGCTCGGCGTCGAGGAGCTGGAGGGCTACCTGATCGAAAAACGCAAGCGCGCAGGCGAGGAGGCGCGGCTCGCGGCACGCCTCGCGGCGGGCAGGCCCGGCGTCGCGCTGGGGCTTAACCTCGACACCTATCGCGCGAGGCGCGACGCAATGCTCGGCGTCGTCGAGGCGCTTGCCGCAGGCAATGACCGCGTGCGTCTGTTGCGCGCCGCCGAAGAGTTGGGCGACGCGAAGAACAAGGACGAGTACGAGCCGCGCCTCGACGCGCTTGAGCTTCTGATCCGCGACCTCTGGCTGCTCGCACTCGACGGCGCGCAGGCGCGCGTTGTCAACTACGATCTGCGCGACCGGCTCGCGCGTCTCGCCGCGTCCTTGCGGCCCGCCCGCGCCGCGCGCTGGCTCGCCCACGTCGAAGAGCTTCGGGCGCACCTCAACGTCAACATCAACCGGCGCGCGGCCACCGACGCGCTCTTCCTCGGCATGGCTTCAGACTGATTGCCATGCTGCTTCACTTCGGATGTGGATCAGGAATGTTTAGGGAAGCGATTGAGGCGGGTTGCCGTCACTTGATCTGTACCAACTCCGGCAGGTTTTCCGTTTGCGTCTTCGGCCCTTCGGCGATGAGCTTTTCCGTCTCGGCCACGAAAGCCTCCACGATGTCCGCACCCGACACCCTGCGCAGCGGCCTGCCGTCCTTGAAGATCATGCCGGCACCCTTGCCGAAGGTAACGCCGAGCTGCGAGTCGTGCGCCTCGCCCGGCCCGTTGACCTCGCAGCCCATGATCGAAAGATGCAGAGGCTCCGCGATGTGCGCCAGCCGCCGCTCGATCTCCGTGACGATCTCGACGAAGTTGGGCACGTCCAGGCGTCCGCACGTCGGGCAGGCGACGACCGTGACGCCGCGCTGGCGCAGTCCGAGCGACTTCAGAATCTCCCAGCCGACTCTGACCTCCTCCCACGGCTCGGCGGCCAGAGAGACGCGGATGGTATCGCCGATGCCTTCGTGAAGCATGACGCCGAGGCCGATTGCGGATTTGATCGTGCCGCCGAAGGGCGTGCCCGCCTCGGTCACGCCGAGGTGGAGCGGGTAGTTAACTCGCTCCGCCAGCAGGCGGTACGCGGCGACCGTGCGATGCACGTCGGAAGCTTTGAGCGAGACGACGATGTCCTGAAAATCGAGGTCTTCTAAAATCCTGATGTGGCGCAGGGCCGACTCGACCATCGCTTCGGGAGTGGCCGTGCCGTATTTTTTGAGCAGGTCTTTTTCGAGCGAGCCGCCGTTGACGCCGATGCGGATGGGTATGCCGCGCTCTTTCGTCGCGCGCACGACCTCACGCACGCGCTCGATTGAGCCGATGTTGCCGGGATTCAGACGCAGTTTGTCAACGCCCGCTTCGAGCGCCAACAGGGCGAGCTTGTAGTGGAAGTGTATGTCGGCGACGAGCGGCACGTCGGGCACGCGGCGGCGAATCTCTCTGAGCGCGACCGCCGCCTCCGTGTTCGGCACGGCCACGCGCACGATCTCGCAGCCCGCGCGCACCATCTCCTGAATCTGCCCGACCGTGCCTTCCACGTCCGCCGTGTCCGTCTTCGTCATAGACTGCACGGACACCGGCGCGCCGCCGCCGATCTGCACGTTCTTAACCCTGACCGCCCTCGTTTGCCTCATGCCAATCTCGTGAATAGTCAACGGTAAATAGTGAATAGTTTTGATTGCGCCTCAAGCTGAATGATAACAGGCCAAGCCGGACAGCGCCCAACGACTATTTACGATTTACCATTAACCACTTACCTCATTTCTGCTGTGTTGCTGCGGGCCTGTCGCCGGAGCGGAACCAGCCGGGGGCGTACTTCGTCACATCGTTGACGATGACGAAGCCCATCAGGAGAAGCAGGAAGACGAAGCCGACCTGCTGGATGCGCTCGCGCATGGTCATCGAGAGCTTCATCCCGACGACGCCGAGGGCGGCTTCGAGCAGGAGCATGAAGATCATGCCGCCGTCGAGGACGGGAATGGGCAGGAGGTTGAAGATGCCGAGGTTGAGGCTCAGAAAGCCGAGCATGCGGAAGACGCCTTCGAGGCCGCCCTCTTCGGCGGCGCGCTTCGATGCCTGCGCGATGCCTATCGGCCCGGAGAAGGTGTCGCGCACCGAGCGCCTTCCGGAAAAGACCTGACCGAGCGCCATGCCCGTCAGGCGCAGCATTTCGAGATTGTGGCCGTATGCGTAACTGGCCGCGGCCCCCGCGCCGACACGCTTGATGGGGTACTCCTCATCGGGCAGGAAGCCGAGCTTGCCGTCGGGCTTGCGTGCGTCGCCCGCCTTGATGTCGAGCGTCTGGTCTTTGCGCTTGATGGTGAACGTGACCGCGCCCGTCGGGTGATCCTTGATGTAACGTACCACCTGGTAGTTGCTGCGTATCGGCGTGCCGTCGAGCGCGAGTATCTGGTCGTCCGGCTGCAACCCGGCTGCTTCGGCGGGCGAGCCTTTCTCCACCAGATCAATCACGATCTTGACGGGGATTTGTCCGTAGTCCGGAAAGATGCCGAGGTCGCCGATTGCCTGACTGTCCTCTTCGCGCTTCTCCGGCGTGATGGTGAGCGGGATGCGCTGTCCGCCGCGCTCGACGACGAGCTGAATCGTCTGCCCCGGCGAGATCGTCCCGTCGTTCCTGATCTCCTCCCAGGTCGCGCCCTCGCGCCCGTTGAAGGAGGCGATGCGGTCGCCCGGACGCAGGCCCGCGGCTTCGGCGGCGCTCCCGTCAATCACGTCGCCGACGACGGGCGGCGGCATCGAAGGCACGCCGATCATGAGCGCGAGGACGAAGGGAATGGCGAGCGCCGTCAGAACGTTCATCACCGGCCCGGCCACGCCGACCGCGATCTTCTGCCAGCGCGGTCGCAGGTCGAAGCGTTCGCCCGCGGGAATCTCTTCGCCCGCGCCGTCCTCAAGTCCGGCGTTCGACTCGTCTCCGCCGAGCTTGACGTAGCCGCCGAGCGGGACGAGCGAGAGGCGATAGTCGGTCGTGCCCCAGCGTCGCCCCCAGATGCGCTTGCCGAAGCCGACCGAGAAGGTCTCGACACGTATGCCGAGCAGCTTGGCGACGACGAAGTGGCCGAACTCGTGCAGGACGACGGCAGCGCCGAGGATGAAGACGAAGGCGAGAATCCAGGTCATAAAGTCAACTTCTCAACAAAGTTCAAGTCGGGGGGGGCGAAAACGTTTGGAGGCGCTGCCGCCGCGCACCGTTGCACCGAAAGTTTACGCGCCCGCGCGTCGGCGCGTCAAACAACTTGACCTCAAGCGACGACGCGCGACGGCGCGGCGACTCGCTCAATCTCGCGCGCCGCTTCGAGCCGCGACTGCCTGTCAACCTCACGCACTACGTCGAGACTTTCGACGGCGCGCGTCTCGTGTGCGTCCATCACGCTCTCAATGACGTGCGGGATGTCGGTCAGGCGTATGCGTCCGGCGAGGAAAGCGCCGACGGCCTCCTCGTTCGCCGCGTTCAAAGCCGCGGGCAGCGTGCCGCCCTCGCGCAGCGCGCGATAGGCCAGCGCGATGCAGGGGAAGCGCACGATGTCCGGCTCCTCGAAGTGGAGCGTCGAGAGCTTCGCCAGGTCGAGCGGCGGGAGCGCGGCGCAGGGATGTCGCTCCGGGTAGGTGAGCGCGTACTGAATGGCGTGGCGCATGTCGGTGACGCCCAACTGCGCGATGACCGAGCCGTCAACGAGTTCGATCATCGAGTGGACGACCGACTCCGGGTGGACGACGATGTCAATCTCGTCCGCGCCGAAGCCGAAGAGCCAGCGAGCCTCGATGACCTCCAGCCCCTTGTTCATCAGCGTGGCCGAATCAATCGTGATCTTCGCGCCCATGCTCCAGGTCGGGTGGCGCATTGCCTCGGCGACCGTCGCGTCCGTCATGGCGCTCAAAGTCTTCGCGCGGAAAGGGCCGCCCGAAGCGGTCAGAATCAGGCGGCGCACCTCGTCGCGCCGCTCGCCGCGCAGGCATTGATGAATCGCGTTGTGTTCGGAGTCAACCGGGAGGAGTTCCGCGCCCGACTCGGCGGCGGCGCGCGTCATCAGCTCGCCCGCGATGACCAGCGTCTCCTTGTTCGCGAGCGCCACGCGCTTCCCGGCTTCGAGCGCCCGCAGCGTCGGCACGAAGCCGACCGCGCCGACCGTTGCGCTCACAACGGTGCGCGCTGCTGCGTGCGTCGCAACCTCGACCAAACCGCCCTCGCCCAGAGAGACTTTCGGCGCGCTCACGCCGCGCCTCTCAAGCTCGTCCTTCAGTTGCCCGGCGCACGCCTCGTCCTCGACGGCGACGAGTTCGGGCCGGTGACGCTCGACCTGCTCGGCGAGCCGCGCGACGTTGCGCCCCGCCGCGAGCGCCACCACGCGAAAGCGTTCGTCGCCGAAAGATTCAACCACCTTCAGCGTGTTGCAGCCGATGGAGCCGGTCGAGCCGAGAATGGCTATGCCCTGTGTGTCCATGAAAAGTGTTAACGCCAGTAGTAGAGAGCGAAATAGTAGATGAGGGGCGCATTGAAGAGCAAGCTATCGAGCCGGTCGAGCAGGCCGCCGTGGCCGGGGATGATGTGTGAAGCGTCCTTCGCCTTCGCCCCGCGCTTCAACGCGCTCTCCGTCAGGTCGCCGACTACGCCGAGCACGTTCATCACCGCCGCCAGCGGCAGCGCCGCGCTCAAAGACAGCTCGCGGAAGAACCAGAAGTGCGCGAGCGCGGCCATCAAAAGGCTCGCCGCCATGCCGCCCGCAGCGCCCTCCCAGGTCTTCCCCGGGCTGACGTTCGGCGCGAGCTTGCGTCTGCCGAGCGCGCGCCCTGCGTAGTACGCGCCCGTGTCCGAACCCATCAGCACGAGGAAGAAGAACGAGAGCAGGTGCGTCGAGACGGAATAGCTTTCGGGGAAGCCGAGCGCAGGGCGCGGGAACCCGACTCTGACGGAAATCAAGTGACCGCCGAGCAGCACGACGTAAAGCACGCCGAGCACCGTCGAGCCAACCGACAAAATCATCTTGTCGAAGGGCGCGCTCCTCAACATCTCCGCGGCCAGCGCCCCGACTGTCAGGGCGACGACGCACAGGACGAGCCAACGCGGCTCGACGTATGGCGCGTCGAAAAAAAAGCCGACGAGGAGCGCGGCGGTTGCGGCGTAGCCGACAACCACGTCCGGCTTCGCCCCGACGCGACGCGCCAGAAACCAGAACTCGTAAAGCGCGACGACGACGGCGGCGGCGGCGATGGCGACGAAGAGCAGTTCGAGCGGCGGATAAATAATCGAGGCGATGATGACGGGGAGCGCGACGGCGGCGGTGATGAGTCGTTTCATCGAAAGGGTGCTGGGTTTAGGTTTTGGGTGTTGGGTTTGAGCTTTAGACGCCGGTGCTGACTTCAACCAACACCCAGCGCCCAAAACCTAAAACCTATTTCGCCTTCGCCACGAGTTGCAGCCCGCCGAAGCGACGGTCGCGCCGCTGGTAGTCAACGATTGCTTCCAGGAGGTCGGCGCGGCGGAAGTCAGGCCAGAGCGTCTCGGTCACGTATATCTCGCTGTAGGCGGCTTGCCAGAGCATGAAGTTTGAGATGCGCAGCTCGCCGCTCGTCCTGACGAGCAGGTCGAGTTCCGGCAGGCCGCGCGTGTAGAGATGGCGACCGATCTCCTCTTCCGCAATCTCTTCAGCCGCGCGTCCATCCGCGACGAGCGCGCGCACCGTCGCGCGCACGGCGTCAACTATCTCCGTGCGACCGCCGTAGTTGAGCGCCACGCTCAAGACCATCCCGGTGTTGCCTTGCGTGCGCTCGATTGCGCGTTGCAGCTCGCGGCGGACGCTCTCCTGCAAGGCGTCCGTGCGCCCGATGGGTTGGAAGCGTATGTTCTGGCGGTCTATCTCTTCGAGTTCGAGCCGGAGGTAGCGCTTGAGCATCCGCATCAGCGCGTCAACTTCGAGGCGCGGGCGCTTCCAGTTCTCGGTCGAGAAGGCGTAGAGCGTGAGCGCGCCCAAACCGAGCCGCGCGCTCGTGTCCACGGACGCCCGCACGGCCTCGATGCCGGCGCGATGTCCGGCGACGCGCGGCTGCCCGCGTTGCGCGGCCCAGCGCCCGTTGCCGTCCATGATGACGGCCACGTGGCGCGGCAGGCGCGTCCAGTCAACTTGCGCGAGCAGCGCCTCGTCGCGCGACCCTCTCTCGACTACCTCGACGAAATTTGCGAGCATCCGGGCACGTCACCGAACGGACTTACAAAAGTGCGTTCTCAACCCCGCCGCATCTTAATCGCAAATCACTTCAAAGTGCAAAGTTCAGACTTACAGTTCCAAGCTCCAAGCTCCAAGTTGCACGGCCCTTAAACCTTGAACTTGGAACTATCAGTAATGAACCTCGACGAGCGTGAGGCCGTGAGCGGGCGCGGTCGTGAAGACGTGCGGGCGCTGGCCGGTTTCGATGGCGCGAAGGATAAACGCCGCGTCCGCTTCGCCACGACCGACGGCGAGTAGTGCGCCCGCGATTGAGCGCACCATGTAGCGCAGGAAGCCTCCGGCGCTGACGCTGAACTCGACGAATCGCCCGCGCCCGCGCACGCTCCGGCGCTCGCTCACTTCGAGCCGCGTCAGGCGGCGGACGCGCGTCTTCACGTCCGACTGCGCCGCCGAGAACGCCGTCCAGTCGTGCTCGCCGACGAAGAGCGTTGCGGCCTCAATCATCGCGCCCGTGTCGAGCGGGCGTGCTTCGTGCAGGGCGTAGCGCGCCCAGAACGGCGACGTGAAACGCTCGTTGAAGACGCGGTAGCAGTAAGTCTTCCCCTTCGCCGAGTAGCGCGCGTGAAAGTCTTCGGGCGCGGGCCGGGCGTCAATCACACGCAGGTCGGCGGCGACGTTGCCGTTGATGGCGGCGCGAAGCCTTTCCGGCTCGAACTCGCGCCGCAGGCGCACGCTCGCCACCTGCGCCTCTGCGTGCACGCCCGCGTCCGTCCGCCCCGCGCCGTCCACGACCACCTCGCCGCCTTCAATCAGCGACAGTGCGCGCGTCAGCTCGCCCTGCACCGTGCGCCTGCCCTCCTGAATCTGCCAGCCGCGGAACTCCGTGCCGTCGTATTGAATCGTCAGGCGGTAGTTCATAAGAGTCGTCAACCGTGAACCGTAAACCATGACGAGACCAAAGCCGTGTGGAAAGATTGTGCTGTTCCGAAGCGGAAACCACTTGTCACGGTTTACGGTTTACGGTTCACGGCGTTTCTGCTTCCGGGTTTGACCGCCGGAACTCCCGCGGCGCACTGCGGGCAGGAGGCAGGAGCGTTGGCGGGGACTTCGAGCGTGGCGAGGGCGACGCGCGGGACGCCAACGTCAGCGCGCCCGCCGGAGCGGTCAATGATTGAAGCCGCGCCGACGACGAGCGCGCCCGACGAGCGCAGCACCTCGATGGTCTCGCGCGTCGAGCCGCCCGTCGTTATCACATCTTCGACGACGAGGACTCTTTCGCCGGGGCGGATGGTGAAGCCGCGCCGGAGCGTCATCGCACCCGCCTCGCGCTCCGTCCAGATCGAGCGGACGCCGAGCGCGCGCGCCACCTCCCAGCCGATGATGATGCCGCCGATGGCGGGCGCGGCCACCGTCTCGACCTGTTGCTCCGAGCAGCGTGCGGCGATGGCGCGCGCCAACGCCTCGGCCTCGGAAGGGTGTTGGAGCACGAGCGCGCACTGAAGGTAGTGCGTGCTGTGCAGCCCGCTCGTCAGAACGAAGTGGCCTTCGAGGAGCGCGCCCGTGCGGCGAAATCTTTCGACGACCTCGTCGGGCTTCATCCCCTCACCTTCCCCGTCCGTGTTCACCTGCACCCTTCCCTTTCCCGCGGCCCGCGATTACAATTGCGCCCCGATGCCTCAGACCTTCCGCAACCTCGTCCCCGATTCGGCGCTCGTCGAGGAGACGATTCAGGTTTTGCGCGCGAAGGGCGGGCGAGCGCACTCGACCGAAGTTGCCGAAGCCGTCCTCGAGCTCCCCGGCCTCGACCCGACGCTTGCGACGGCGCTCGTCGGCGATCTCGTCGCCGAAGACTGGCGCGTCGGCGTCTCGGAAGATTCGCACGTGGTCGAGATGCTCTGCGAGGATGACGAGTGTCGCCCGCTTTCCGAAACCGATTTCGTCGTCTTCGACATCGAGACGACGGGGCCGAAGATGCCGCTCTCGCGCATCATGGAGATCGGCGCGACGCGCGTCAGCGCCGGGCGCATCGTCGCCGAGTTCCAGACGCTCGTCAACCCGCGCACCCCCATCCCGCCCTTCATCGCCGGACTCACAGGCATCCGGGACGAGATGGTCGCCGGAGCGCCGACCTTCGAGGAGGTCGCCGCCGACTGGCTTCGCTTCGCAGGCACCGCCGTCCTCGTCGCGCACAACGCGGTCTTCGACGTGCGCTTCATCAACCACGAGATCGCCTCTGTCTTCCCCGGCAGGCACATGATGAACTCGCACATCTGCACCGTCTCGCTCGCGCGCCGCCTGCTGCCGGAACTCAAGAGCTTCCGGCTCGTGGCCCTCGCCGAGCACTTCTCAGTCCCGCACCGCAAGCGCCACCGCGCGGGCGACGACGCACGCGCCACCGCACGCGTCTTCCTGCGCCTCCTCGAACAACTGCACGAGAACGGAGTCCGCGACCTCGACGGCGCGCGGCGATTTAAAGCGGAGAGGTCGGAGGTCGGAGATCAGAGGCCCGTGGAATCTTCCGCCTCGACCTGACCTCGCGCCGTCGCATCCGAATCGCCGGCGACCGGCGCTGCCTGACCTTCGACCTCTCTCTTCCTCCCCCGCAGAAAGCTCCGCAGCAAGAAGAAAACGACAATGAGCGCGGCCAGTCCGATGCCGACTGCCGGGTAATTCTGCGCGAGCAGGTTACCGGCACGCTCGCCGTACTCGACCGCGAAGAAGCCTTCGAGGAAGTAGCGGAAGGCGCGGCCCGCGGCGATGGCGGCGATGAAGCGCCAGACGTTGAGCCGGAACACGCCAGCCGAGACGACGAACAGCTTGAAGGGGAACGGCGGCGGCAGAAGGCACGCGACCAGCACCGACAGAACATCGTAGCGGTCAATCAACTCTTTGACCTGTGCCTGCTTCGACGCCGGAAATCTATCGAGGGCGCGACGGCCCGCGCGCCGCGAGATGTAGTAGAGGATGAGGCAGCCCACAACGGAACCGGAGGTCGCCGCCAGCGCGTAGACAGGCATCAGCGCCGGGCGCTGCGTCGAAAGCAGGAGCATCACGGCGTCCGGGCCGCCCGGCAGAGGGACGAACACGGAGTCGAGCAGCGCGACGGCGAACAGCCCCGCCGGGCCGAGGGTGACGAGATATTCCGAAACGCGCGTCAACCCGCCCGCGATCTTGTGCCAGAGAGATTTCACGCTCTGTTTCGCATGCCTCCGTAGTTAATCCCTGCGCGTCCGTTTGAATGTGTTCACATCCGTTTGAGCGTGTTCGCGTCCTTCGAGGCTCAAGCCTGCACTACTTCACCGCACCGAACGCGAAGCCTGTGCGAAGGAAAAATGTAACCGGCTCAGCGCGAGTCTGTGGGCGAAGCCGCTGACTCGCCTTCGCCCTGATCCTTCTCTCTCTCCTTCTTCTCAGCAACCATCTCCCTCATGCTCCGCGGCGTCTTGATGTGCTTGACGAGGACATAGGCGGCGACGCACAGGATCAGTATCGCTGCGACGATGCTCAGAATCGCCAGCCCGTTGACGCGCATGAAGACGAGCACGCGCTCGCCGTAGAAGACCGCGAGCGCGCCCTCGACCAGGTAGCGGAGGCTGCGCGCGATCAGAACCGTCAGGATGAAGCGCCAGCGCGGGTATTCAAGCGCCCCGGCGGTGGCGACGAAAATCTTGAAGGGCATCGGCGGCGGCAAGATGGCCGGGACGGCGATTGCCAAAAACCCGTAGCGCGCGTAGGCGCGCTCGACGCGCGCGATGTTCTCCGCGCGGAAGCGCCGGCGCATCACGGCCTGCCCGCCGCGCCGCATGATGGTGTAGAGCAGAAGGCAGCCGAGCACGGAGCCGAAGGCAGCGAACAGAGGGAAATAGAAGACGGACTTCGGGTCGCTGTAGCAGCGCGCGACGACGAGATAATCGTTGATTTCCGGGAGGCTCAGCAGCGAAGAGTCGAGCGTGCCGATCAGAATCATCGCCGGCGCGGCGACGTAGATCGGCACCTCCCTGATGAAGTCGTGCAGCCAACGGACGAGTTCGGCCAACCAGTCGAACATGATTCAGTGAATAGTAAATGGTAAATGGTGAATAGACAAAAACCTTCATCGCGAATCGTGAACCGGGTGTGCGTGCTCACACGAACCTGAAGCTCAGGCTTCAGGTTCGTGTGAGTCTCAACGACCATTCACCATTTACTATTTACTTCACTGGAGCGAAGACCGGAGGCGAGTCGTAGGTGATGCCGAAGGTGACGCCCGTGCGCGGGCTGAATCCTGTGAGGCCCTTGATGCCTGCGGCGTCGAAGCGCAGGCCCGCGGCCTTGACCTGAACGCCGAGGCGAAACTCGCCGAGCGATTCCGTGCCGAGCGGCGCGGCCTTCCCGCGCGTGTTGGCGCGACCGTTGATCTCCGAGGCGATGCTGACCGACTTGTTGACGCGGAAGAGGCCCGCCAGACCGTAGAGCAGCATGTCGTTCTGCGTGAAGAGCTGCGTCGGCGCAGTGTAGATGCCGATGCCGAGGTTGCCGAAAGTGTTCAAGCGCCCGTCGTGCCCGAACTTCTTGCCGAAGAGGATCGTGCCGAAGGCGTTCGTGTTGTTGAGGCCGATGCCGCGCGCCTGGTTCGAGTTCGGAAGCTCGACGCCGAAGCGGAATCCCAAAGAGGGGCTGCGCCGCGTCTCGTTTCGTAATTTGATCTTGGTCGAGAGGCGGAAGTCACCCGTATCGTGCGTCGTGTTCGCGCCCGTCGCGATCTGAAGCGGGAAGGCCGAAGCAGTGCGCGTGTTGATGCTCAGGAAGTTCTGCGCCACGCCCTCGATTGAGAACTCGACGTTCGGGGAGAGTCCGACGTGGAGGCCGATAACGCCGACGCGCGTCAGGTCGCCCGTCAGCCCCGACGCCGGGAACTTCGCATCCTGCACGAAGTCAATCCCCACCTGAACTCGGAGCGCGCCCGGCTCTAAAACATCCACGTCCTCCGTGATGAGCGGTCGCTGCTGCGCGCGCGCGGAGAGGCCGAAGCCGAGCGCGAGTGCGAAGGCGAAGACGGCGCGTGCGAAGGTCTGTCGAGACGGCATGGGGTTGGAAGCTTCGACGGCTGTTAATCTCAAGAAGAACGACGCGCGCATTGTAATGTCGTTTTCGCGGCAGCGTCAACCCGAACGTCTCCGGCATTACATGCTCCGGGGGTCGCATTCACGCGCGTGCTCCTGTGCTAACATCGTGCACAGAACGTCAACCCGCTTCAATTCGGGAAGGAGTGTACGGCCCCGGAGGCCGGCAGATTGGCCGTGGCGACGACGACGAAACCGCTTCTGCTCGACGGCTCCTGGCGCGAGACCGGCCAGACGAGCGAGGTACGCTCGCCCTACAACAACGAACTGCTCGCGCGCTTCTCGGTCGCCTCGCGGGGCGATGTGGAAGAAGCGATTGCCGCCGCCGCGCGCGCCGCAAACGAGATGCGCGAGTCGCCGCGTCACGCGCTGGCGGAGTCTTTGCGGCGCATGGCCGACGGTTTAAGCGCGCGCACCGAAGAGTTCGCGCGCATCATCGCGCTCGAAGCCGGGAAACCCATCAAGACTGCGCGCGCAGAGGTCGAGCGCGCGGTGATGACCTTCACTTACGCGTCCGAGGAGGCGCGGCGCTTCGCGGGCGAGGTCGTCCCGCTCGACGGCCAGTCAACGGGCGCGGGCCGCACGGGCTGGACGGAGCGTTTCCCGCGCGGCGTCGTCTTCGGCATCACGCCCTTCAACTTCCCTCTCAACCTCGTCGCGCACAAGGTCGCGCCCGCGCTCGCCTCGCGCAACGCGATCATCGTCAAGCCCAGCCCGCGCACGCCGCTCACGGCGCTGCTGCTCGGCGAGGTCTTCCTCGAATCGGGCCTGCCCGCCGCGGCGCTTCAGGTTGTGCCGATGGAAGTCGAGACGATTGACACCGTGCTCGCCGACGAGCGCGTGGCGATGATCTCTTTCACGGGCAGCGCCGAAGTCGGCTGGCGCTTGCGCGAACGCGCCGCGCGCAAAGTGGTCGCGCTCGAACTCGGCGGCAACGCCCCCGTCATCGTTGACGAGACGGCGGACGTGAGCTACGCCGCCGCTCGCACAGCCCTCTCGGCCTTCGCCTACGCGGGTCAGGTCTGCATCAGCGCGCAGCGCGTCCTCCTCCACGAGAGCATCGCCGAAGAGTTTACCGCCGAGTTCGTCGAGAAGGCTAAGAGCTTGCGCGCGGGCGACCCGCTCGAAGAGGCGACGGAAATCTCGAACATGATTGACGAGCCGGCGGCCCTTCGTGCACAAAGTTGGATTGATGAAGCAGTCGCGGCGGGCGCGCGGCTCCTGACGGGCGGGCGGCGCGAAGGCTCTCTGCTCGAAGCGACCGTGCTCACGGACGTGCACAGCGAGATGCGCGTCTGCTCCGAAGAGGTCTTCGCGCCGGTCGCCGCCTTGCAGACCTTCGGAGACTTTGAAGAGGCTCTGGCGGAGGCGAACAACACCCGCTACGGCCTACAGGCCGGAGTCTTCACGCGCGACATGGCCCGCGCACTGCGGGCTTTGCGCGCGCTCGAATTCGGCGGCGTCATCGTCAACGACTCACCCGCCTTCCGCGTTGACAACATGCCCTACGGCGGCGTCAAGCTCTCCGGCGCTGGCCGCGAAGGAATACGCTACGCGATGGAGGAGATGACCGAGCCGCGCCTCATCGTCATTGACCCGCAACACTGAGGCCCGACCGACGCATGCCGGATAAAAGCGAAACACTCTGGCGAACATTCTGCGCCGTCGAACTCCCGGACGGCGTCAAGTCGCGCGTGGCCGAACACATCGAACGCCTGCGCGCCGAGTTCCCGCACGTGCGCGCCTCCTGGGAGAAGTCGGAGAAGCTTCACATCACTTTGAAGTTTCTGGGCGAGATAGAGCTTCCGCGAGTTGAGGATTTGTCGGGCGCGGCTGAGCGGGCCGCTGCTTCCGCCAAACCATTCGGTCTGACGATAGCAGAGGCAGGCGCGTTCCCTCCTCACGGCCAACCGCGTGTGCTCTGGCTCGACATCAAAGACGCTTCGGGCATGCTAGCGAGTCTGCAACACTCACTCGAAGACGCATGCGCCGCCGCGGGCTTCCAACGCGAACCGCGCCCCTTCAAGCCGCACCTCACCGTCGCGCGTCTACGCTCACCGCACGGCGCGCGCGAGCTTGCCGCCGCCCACCGCGAGGCTTCTTTCGAGCCGCAGGCTTTCCCTGTCTCAGAGCTTCTCGTGATGCGAAGCAAGCTGGGGCCGGGCGGCTCGCGGTATTCAATCGTATCCCGTCAACGATTTTTCGTTTAGCCGTTCGGCAACTGCCGAGGGCGTCCGGGTGGTAACTGCTGCTCGCCGTCGCGCCGCTTCTCGCCGGTCTCGGAGATCATCTCCTTGATTGCGCCGATGCTGGAAAGCATGGCCGAGGTCTCGACCGGCATGAAGACGACCTTCGAGTTGTTGCCGCGCGACATCTCTTTGAGGCTCTCGATGTAGCGTTGCGTGATGAGGTACTGCGCGGGGTTGCCGTGGTCTTGCATGACGCGCGCGACCTGCGCGATGGCCTCGGCCTCAGCCTCGGCGTTTCTGAGCCGTGCCTGCGCCGCGCCCTCTGCGGCGAGGATTGCGGCCTGCTTGTCGCCCTCTGCGCGTGTGACGGCGGCCTGTCGCTCGCCCTCGGCGCGCGTGATGGCGGCCTGCTTGTCGCCTTCGGCTTGAAGGACGAGCGCGCGGCGCGTGCGCTCGGCGGTCATCTGCTTCTCCATCGTGATGCGAACGTCGTCGGGCGGCGAGATGTTCTTCACGTCCACGCGCGTCACCTTCACGCCCCACTTGTCGGTCGCCTCGTCCAGCCCGATGCGGAGCTTGGCGTTGATCTGGTCGCGCTGCGAGAGCGTGTGATCCAAGTCCATGTCGCCGATGACGGCGCGCATCCCTGTGATGGTCAACTGGACGATTGCGCCGATGAGGTCGGCGACTTCATAGACGGCCTTGATGGGGTCGGTAATCTGCCAGTAGACGACCGAGTCAACATGGATGGTCACGTTGTCGCGGGTGATAACGGGCTGCGGCGGCAGGTCTATGTACTGCTCGCGCAGGTCAATCGAGGCGAGGCCGGGCCGGACGTTCGTCCAGTAGACGCCGCGCGGCTTGTCGAGGAACGGGACGATGACGTTGAGGCCGCTCGAAGCCAGACGGTTGAAGCTGCCGAGGCGCTCGATGAGCATGACGGTCGCCTGCGGCACGATCTTGATCGTCTTGGCGGCGATGACGAGCGCGGCCAGCGCGATGAACAGGAAGAAGACGACGATTCCGAATTCCATAAGACCTCCGTCGGCGAGCGCCGCTCACGTGATTCAATTTTGTCGTGGCGGCGGGTCGGAAGATTCGACCGAATGCGTGTTCGGCGTTCAGCGGGTCAAGCCCGCGAAAGAGCGAGAGCGAACTGACGAGTTCGGCAAGACTATAACGGATTACGGCACGTCTATGGAAGAGCACCGGACGGCGACAACTCAGGCGGACGGCGATAACTCAGGCGGCGGCGGCCATCCGCCGAGCGCCTCTTCGACGACGCGCGCCGCGGCCAGGACGAATTCCTCTTCGTGGGGACGACCGACGACCTGCACGCCGATGGGCAATCCCTCGCGAGTCCGCCCGGCGGGAAGGCACGCCGCCGGAAGGTCGAAGACGTTGAATGCCTGAGCGTAGCCGAACGCGCGAAACGTCGAAAGCGTCTGACCGCAGACCTCGACGCGGCGCGCTTCTTCGTGCCTGAACGCGGGCACGGCCCCGACGGGCGCGAGAAGAATCGGCGTCCGCTCCATCCAGCGCAGAAGCTCCGCGCGCAGTCGGTCGCGCTCCGCCCAAGCCTTCTGCTCGTCCTCGCACGGCGGCGTCTGCGCCTCAGCCGTGCGCCGGAGCAGCACGCGCGCCGTCGGCCCCGCGTCCTCCTCCCTGGCTTCGTAGACGGACGCGACCATCTCCTGCGTGGCGCGCGAGAACAAAGAAAGCCACAACTCCGTCGCACGCTCCACGCCCGGAGGGCGCGACTCTTCCACCGTCAGTCCGGCAAAACGCAAAGCCTCCGCGGCGTTCTTCACGGCCTCGCGCGTCTCCTGTGTGACCGGCACCCGCCCGTCTTCCGCGTACCAGGCGACCCGCAAACCTTTGAGGTTGGCGCGGGCAGCGGAGCGACGCTTCTTCAAATGCTCTTCGTCGAGTTCAAACGCGTCGCCGGTCAGAACGTCGAGCAGAAGGCAGAGGTCTTCGACCGTCCGCGCGAGCGGGCCGAGGCTCGCGGCCCTTCCGAAAGGATGAGCCATCGCCGGAAAGTGGCCGACGCCGTTGACGCGGCCCGCGGTCGGCTTCAACCCCGCGACGCCGCAGAAGTGCGCGGGGATGCGAATCGAGCCGGCGAGGTCGCTGCCGACGCTCGCCGGAGTCAAACACGCGGCGACCGCCGCCGCGCAGCCTCCGCTCGAACCGCCCGGCGTGCGCGTGAGGTCGTGCGGGTTGTTCGCGTGGCCGAAGACCGTGTTGTCGGTCGTGTAGTCGAGCGCAAGCTCGGACGTGTTCGTCTTGCCGATGACGATTGCGCCCGCCTCCTTCAAAAAACTAATTGCCGGGGCGTCCGCCGCAATGAAACGGGCGCGGGCCTTCGTCCCCGAAGTCGCCGGCAGGCCCGCGACGGCGATGGTGTCTTTAACCGTCAAGGGCACGCCGAGCAGAGACTTCCTTCGCGCGCCCTTCAACACGAGAGCCTCGGCCTCGCGCGCGCGTTTCATGGCGTCGGGCGCGAGCGACACGATGGCGTTGAGCCGCGGGTTCAGACGCTCCACGCGGCGCAGGTGCGCCTCGACCACCTCGACAGGCGTGACCTCGCGTGAACGTATCAACGCGGCGAGCCGCGCGGCAGACAGTTGGGTTAGTTCTTCAGACAGTCTTCATGCTCTCCATCTTGTCTTCAACAGACCGCCTCGCCCAAAAACTCCTCTACCTCGGAGCGCGCGCGCAGCCTGACAATCTTCTTTCCCCGTGAATTCTCTTCGAGCAACTTCAACACCTTCGGCCTCGTCCGCGCAGGATAATTCCACACCCACCACAGGAACGCGAGATCAATTTTTTCCGGGCAGCCAGCGGCCATGTCGGGCCTCGACGCGTTCCGGAAAGCCAGCGCGCGCTTCAGCACACGCCAGGCGCAGACCGTGCGCGGCAGATCGAGGAAGATCACCGCGTCGCAGGCTTCGAGCCTCACGTCGAGCGTCCCCGAATAGTTGCCGTCAATGATCCATGCGTCGCCCGCAATCAGCTCCTCGACCTTCCGTCTCCAAAGGTCTTTCGGCGTCTCGACCCAGCCCGGCCTCCAGTATTTCGAGTCCAGATGAATGACTTCGATGCCGTGTACCTCGCCGAGGCGGCGCGCGAACGTGGACTTACCCGAACCGCCGGAGCCGATGACCAGAATTCTTTTCATCTCCGACCCCACGCGCACGCGCTTAGACCCGACGGACGAAATCGCCTTAGCCATTATCATTCGAGCGGTTGTTCTTTTGCAGCAGCTCGACGAACTTGCGGGCCGCCGTGCCGAGGGCGCGGTCGCTGCGGTGGATGACGCCAACCGTGCGCCGCCACTCGGCTTCGGCCAGCGGGACGACGGCGAGCCGCCCCGCGCGCTGCTCGTCGAGCACCGAAGGGCGCGGGACGATGGCCGCGCCGAGTCCGACCTCGACGGCGCGCTTGATCGTCTCGATGTTGTCGAACTCCGCGGCGCGCTGGACTGTGACGCCGTGCGCGCGGAGTATCTTGTCCGTCGCGCGGCGCGTCGGGATGTCGCGCTCGAAGAGTACGAAGCTCTGGCCCTGCAAGTCCGACGCGCGGAGTTTCTTCTTTCGCGCGAGCGCGTGTCCGGGCCGGCAGATGAGGACGAGGCGGTCGCCGCTCAGGGGCAGGACTTCGAGGCCGCGCTGCTTCTCCGGGTAAGCCACGACTCCCAACTCGACCGCGCCGCTCAAAACGTCGCGCACGACGCGCGTGGTGCGGCTGTATTCGAGGTCAATCTTGGCCTTCGGGTAGAGCGCCATGAACTCGCGCACGACCTGCGGCAACTCATGCAGGCCGACGCTGTAAACCGTGGCGACGCGCACCGTCCCGCCCACCGTCCCCGAAAGCTGTCGCATGTCCTCTTCCAGTTTCGCATAAGCCTCAAGCACCTCGCGGCTCGCCTGGTAGAAAGCCTCGCCCGCCTGCGTCAGGTGCAGTTCGCGCCGTCCCCGCACGCGCTCCAGCAAACGCCGCTTGAACTTCGCTTCGAGGCCGCGCACCTGCTGGCTCACCGCCGACTGCGTGACGAAGTTGCGTTCCGCCGCCTGCGAAAAGCTGCGCATCTCGACCAGGTCGCAGAAGATTTTGAGAGTCTCGATCTGCATCGCGGTTATTAGAATCGTTCAGAATCCAATCCAGTATTTTTCATTTTATCTTATATCAAGGTCAAGCTAAACTGGACTTTGGGGAACGGGCGGGATTGACGATGGACAAGACAGGTTCGCCGCCGCGCGGCTGGGAAAGGTTTGCGCCCGAGTTGACACTCGGCGAGGCGCGGGCGCGATTCTTCGCGCTGGGCGGCCTCGGCGAAGACGGCGGCTATAGCGATGCGTGGGTGAGGCTGAAGCTGTGGCGCATCCCCCTCGCGTTCCCTAACACCGAAGGACGACGGCGCGCAGTCAGGCTCCATGACGTGCATCACATCCTGACCGGGTACCCGACCGATTGGCGCGGTGAATTTGAGATCGCCGCGTGGGAGATTGCGACGGGCATCGGGGGGCGTTGGGAGGCGTGGCTCCTCGACCTGCTCGGCTTCGCCTGCGGGCTGGTCATCTTCCCGCGCAGCGTCTACCGGGCTTTTCTGCGGGGGCGGCGGAGCGCCAACTTGTACTCGACCGAGTGGGATGAGGCGATACTCGCGCGTCGCGTCGGCGAGGTGCGCCGCCAGCTCAGGCTCAACGGCGAAGAGGTGATGCCGACGCTCGAAGACGAGGCCGCGTTCATCGTCTGGTCTGCCGCGAGTCTTCTTACTTATCTGGCCGCCATCGGCGTCGCGCTTCTGCCCCCTTTCGTGACGCTCGCAATCTGGTGGATATATCTCGCGCCGTAAACGCGGGTCGTTTGTCTTGATGGCGAAGGCTGGCGGCGGCTACGGGCAATTGCTTTTCCCCCATGCGTCGCTATAATCATGTGCGTCCAAAACAGTCAAAGCAGTTCGGTCGCGCGAGCGAGCCACACGCCTGCCGCCGCGCGAGCAACCGCACGCGCCCACGGCGAAGGAGAGACACACCTGACATGGCCGTCCGTCTGAGCAGAACTTTCGTCTTCAGGAAGCTACACCAATTGACCGGCATCGTCCCGCTCGGCGTCTTCCTGCTCGAACACTTCTACACCAACTCGAAGGCGATGACCGGGCAGGCCGACTTCGACAACGCGGTCAAAGACCTCCAGTCCATCCCCTACATTCTCTTCGTCGAGGTCATCGGCATCTTCCTCCCGCTCATCTACCATGCGGTCTACGGCCTGTTCATCACTTGGGAGGCGCGACCGAACAACCTGCACTACCCGTACCCGCGCAACTGGTTCTACACGATTCAGCGTGTGACGGGGATGATTCTCTTCTTCTTCATCACCTTTCACGTCCTCAACTTTCGCTTCGGGCTGATTCCCGGCCTCAACACGCTTTCGGTCGCCGACAATCCGATGCGCGCCTTCGACATCGTGAGCCGCGAGTTCGGCAATGCCATCATCTTCGCCGTCTACGTCGTCGGCATTACGGCGACCGTGTGGCATCTGGCGAACGGCGTGTGGCTCTTCGCCGTGGACTGGGGCATCGTCATCGGCGAGCGGGCGCAAAGGCTGACGGGCTACGCCTGCATCGCTCTGGGCCTGCTGCTTCTGGCCGTCGGCATCAACGCCGAGATAGCGTTCCTGCGACCCGGCGGGCTGTTGGGAGGGATTCTTTACTGACATGGCAAACAACCAGATACGAGTGGCGATTGTCGGCGGCGGGCTGGCCGGCCTCGCGGCGGCGATGAAGATCGCCGAAGCCGGGCACTCGGTCGAGCTGTTCTCGGTCGTGCCCGTCAAGCGCTCGCACTCCGTCTGCGCGCAGGGCGGCATCAACGGCGCGGTCAACACGAAAGGCGAGGGCGACTCGCCCTGGAAGCACTTCGACGACACGGTCTACGGCGGCGACTTCCTCGCCAACCAGCCGCCCGTCCAGAAGATGTGCGAGATGGCCCCCTCGATCATCTACCTCTTCGACCGCATGGGAGTCCCCTTCTCGCGCACGACCGAAGGGCTTCTGGATTTCCGGCGCTTCGGCGGCACGCTCCACCACCGCACCGCCTTCGCGGGGGCTTCGACGGGCCAGCAACTACTCTACGCGCTCGACGAGCAGGTGCGTCGCGCCGAGTCCGAGGGCAAGGTCAAAAAGTACGAACACTGGGAGATGCTGTCGCTCGTGCAGGACGGCCACGGGGTCTGCCGCGGCCTCGTCGCGATGGAGCGCTCGACCCTTGAGTTGAAGGTCTTTCCGGCGGATGCCGTCATCATGGCGACGGGCGGCCCCGGTCTCATCTTCGGCAAATCAACCAACTCGATGGTCTGCACCGGGAGCGCCGTCTCGGCCTGCTACCAGCAGGGCGCGCGCTACGCCAACGGCGAGTTCATCCAGGTTCACCCGACCTCGATACCGGGCGAGGACAAGCTGCGGCTGATGTCGGAGTCGGCGCGCGGCGAGGGTGGACGCGTGTGGGTTCCGCGGCAGAAGGCAGACAAGCGCCAGCCGTCTTCGATTCCGGAGAACGAGCGCTGGTACTTCCTCGAAGAGAAATTCCCGGCCTACGGCAACCTCGTCCCGCGCGACATCGCCACGCGGGAAATCTTTCAGGTCTGTCTCGACGGCTTCGGCGTCTTCGGCGACAACCAGGTCTACCTCGACCTGACGCACATTCCTGCCGAGACGCTCGACCGCAAGCTCGGCGCGATTCTCGAAATCTACGAGATGTTCGTCGGCGACGACCCGCGCCACGTGCCGATGCGCATCTTTCCCGGCGTCCACTACTCGATGGGCGGCCTGTGGGTTGACTTCGACCAGCGGACGAACATTCCGGGCCTTCTGGCCGCGGGCGAGTGCGACTATTCGATCCACGGCGCGAACCGCCTCGGCGCGAACTCGCTCGTCAGTTGCGTCTACGGCGGCTTCATCGCCGCGCCCGCCGCCATCGAGTACGCCAAGAACGTCGAGCGCAACGGTGCGGACGGCTCACGAATGTATGACGACGAGCTGAAGCGGCAGCAGGAGATCAACGCCGGACTTCTGAAACAGACGGGCACGGAGAACCAGTACGTCATCCACGAGGAGATGGGCAAGTGGATGACGGACAACGTCACGGTCGTCCGCTACAACGACAAGCTGAAGGCGACCGACGACAAGCTGCTTGAGTTGATAGACCGCTCCCGACACATCTCCCTGAACGACTCGAACATGTGGGCGACGCACGCGCTCCCGCACGCGCGCCAGCTCCAGAACATGCTCCAGCTCGCGCGCGTCATCACGCTCGGCGCGCTCAACCGCAACGAGTCGCGCGGCGCACACTACAAACCCGACTTCCCCGACCGCGACGACGAGAATTTCCTCAAGACCACCATCGCCGAGTTCTCCGGCGAGGGGCCGGTCTTTTCCTGGGAACCTGTGGACATCGGACTGCTCCCGCCGCGCAAGCGCGACTACTCGAAGGGCGGCAAGCAGGAGAAGAAGCAGGAGCAGACGGCTGCGAGCGCAGGCGCTTCGGGTCTGCCCCCGAAAGACGGCGCGACGCAGATGCCCGTCGAAGGCTCGGAGTTGAAGCCGAAGGACTTGAGCGGCCCGGCGGTCTGGGGCCAGAACAAGGAGCAGGTCAGAGACGTTGACCACGGCGAGGCCGAGACGCGTCGTGAGCGCGGCGACTCAATCGAAGACGCGGGCGGGAAGAACCCCTAGCGCTTCTTCGGAATCGAGGTTGAGGCTATGTCCACCCAAACGATTGCTTTTGTGACACCCGACGAATATCTCGCTGCCGAGCGTTTGTCGGAGAGCAGGAGCGAGTATCTCGACGGGGTGGTGTATGCGATGACCGGTGCGAGCGTCAATCACATCCAGATCGCCGGCAACCTGACGATTGAACTCGGCACACAGCTTCGGGCGCGCGCTTGTCGCGTCCTTCCCCTTGATTTGAAGGTTCAACTGCCCGACTCGCGGAAGTTCTTCTACCCGGACGTGACGGTCGTCTGCGGCGAATTGCAGTTCCACGATAAGCGCAGGGACATCATTCTCAACCCGCTGCTCGTCATCGAGGTGCTCTCCGACAGCACGGAGGCTTTCGACAGGGGCGCGAAGTTTCAGGCTTATCAAACGCTCGACTCTTTGAAGGAGTATATTCTCGTCGCGCAGGACAGACCCGTCGTCGAGCAATACGTCAGGCAGGCCGACGGCAAGTGGATTTACACGGCTGCGGTCGGGCTTGAGAGTTCGTTGACCCTTCCCTCGGTCGAATGCAGTTTGAACCTGAGCGCTGTTTACGACAAGGTGGACTTTGATTCATGAGCGAACAACAGAACGGTCAGCACCACGGCCTGAAGAACCCGCCGAAGGAAGTCATCATCCGCATCCGCCGCCGCGAGCGGCAGGACGCCGACGCCCACTGGGAGGAGTTCGCCATCCCCTACCGCCCGAACCTCAACATCATCTCCTGCCTGATGGAGATCAGGAAGAATCCGCTCACGCGCGAAGGCAAGCGGACGACCCCGCCCGTGTGGGAGATGAACTGCCTGGAGCAGGTCTGCGGCATCTGCACGATGGTCATCAACGGTCGCGTGCGACAGTCTTGCTCGGCGCTCGTTGACAACCTCGAACCACACAGGCCGATCACGCTCGAACCGATGTCGAAGTTCCCGAACGTGCGCGACCTCGTTGTTGACCGCTCGGAGATGTTCAACCACCTCAAGCGCGTCAAGGCTTGGATCGAGATTGACGGCTCCTACGACCTCGGCCCCGGCCCGCGCATGTCGCAGACGGACGTGGCGGAGCGCTACGCCTACTCGCGCTGCATGACTTGCGGCTGCTGCCTCGAAGCCTGCCCGCAGTACGGCGATGGCAACTACATCGGCCCGCAGGCCATCGCGCAGGTGCGCCTGATGAACATGCACCCGTCAGGCGAGATGACGCGCGATGATCGCCTCACGGCGATCATGGGCGAGGACGGCATCACGAATTGCGGCAACGCGCAGAACTGCGTCCGCGCCTGCCCGATGTCCATCCCGCTCACCAAAGCCATCTACGAGGAGAACCGCGAGACCATCCTCTACGGACTCTTCGGCTGGCTGCGAAAGTAAGCCCGACGGGGAAGGCAAAAGGGGTTTTGGGTTTTGGGTTCTAGGTGCTGGGTGCTGGCGAATTGAAGTTAACCAGAATCCAGCACCCAAAACCCAGCACCCAAAACCCTTCTTTTGCCTTTTGCCTTTTTATTTTTGCCTTCCAACGCGCAAGTGCGCGACGGTCGCGCCCCAGCCGCCGGCTTCGGGCGGCGCGTCCGTGAAGTGCTCTACGAAAGGCGTTCGCGCGAGGACGGAGCGTACGACCTCGCGCTGCACGCCGACGCCCTTGCCGTGGATGATTCGCACGACTGTGAAGCCTTTTTTGTGCGCCTCGCGCAGATACTCTTCGACGATGGCGCGCACCTCGCGCGGCGGTATCGAATGCAGGTCGAACACGTCGCCGGTCTCCAGCCGCACGGGTTCGGGGAATGGGTCGAACGGGTCAACTTCGTCTTCCTCGCCAAAGGCTCCGGCGTCGGCCTCCGTCTCGTCGCGGGATGTCTCGCGACCCGTGCCGAAGAGTTTTTTGAGCAGACTTGAAAGGGTCATCCGTCGAAGCCTCTTAGGTCACTCCCCTGCCCCGCCGTGTGGGATGCGTACCTTGACACACGCCAGCACGCGTCTTACACTCGCGCTCTTCCAACTCCGACATTTGTGCGCGGGTCGAGTGCGATGACGGTTGCGCGGAAATCCGACGGGCCGGCGTAAGATTATGCCTTAATCAAGCCGCACGCCTGAACCGCTCCCGGCTAACCACAGCACGTTAAAGTCGTCGGGCACGCTTTACCGAAATCGAACTTATCTGGACGCGAAAGGAACCAAGAAAGCGATGGGCAAGCGAAACAAGATCACGGTGGTCGGCGCGGGCAACGTCGGCGCGACCGCCGCACACTGGCTGGCGAGCAAAGAGCTGGGCGACGTGGTGCTGGTTGACATCGTCGAGGGGATGCCGCAGGGCAAGGCGCTCGATCTGGCGCAGGCCGCGCCGATTGAAGGCTTCGACGCGGCGCTCGTCGGCGCGACGAGCGACTACTCGCAGACGGCGAACTCCGACGTGGTCATCATCACTTCCGGTTTGCCGCGCAAGCCCGGCATGAGCCGCGACGACCTTTTGAAGACCAACGCGGGCATCGTCTCGAACGTGGTTGACGAGGTTGTGAAGTATTCGCCCGACGCAGTTCTCATCATCGTCTCGAACCCGCTCGACGCCATGTGCCAGGTCGCTTTGAAGCGCTCCGGCTTCCCGAAGCACCGCGTCATCGGCATGGCGGGCGTGCTCGATTCAGCCCGCATGCGCTGCTTCCTTGCCGAAGCTCTGGACGTTTCGGTCGAGAACGTCACGGCCTTCGTCCTCGGCGGGCACGGCGACACGATGGTTCCTTTGCCGCGCTACTCGACCTGCGCGGGCATCCCCGTCACGGAGCTTCTGCCGAAGGAACAGCTCGACGCGATTGTGAAGCGCACCGCGAACGGCGGCGCGGAGATCGTCGGACTCCTGAAGACCGGCTCGGCCTACTACGCGCCTTCGGCGGCGGCAGTCGAGATGACGGAGTCGATCCTCAAAGACAAGAAGAAGATTCTGCCGTGCGCCGCCTACCTCGAAGGCGAGTACGGCGTACAGGGCCTCTACGTCGGCGTGCCCTGCAAGCTCGGCGCGCGCGGGCTGGAGCAGATCATCGAGATCAACCTGACGACCGAGGAGCGCATCGCCCTCCAGAAGAGCGCCGCCTCCGTGCAGGAACTCGTCAACGTGCTCGGCATCTGAGGACTATCCTGAGTTCAAAGTTAAAGGTTCAAAGTTCGTGGCGTAGGGATTCGCCAGCGAACTTTGAACCTTTCATTTGCCACGAGGAACGGGGTGAAGTAATTCATGCCGAAGCTCGCCGCGCTATTTCTTCTGCTTCTCCTCGCGCCCCACGACCGGAAATCTCTCGTGGGACGAGGATGAGCGCGCCTACTTCATCACGGAAGAGACTGGCCGCTTCGCGGGCGTCGTCGGCAGTCCCGCCGCGCGCGATGTGTCGGTCATGCCCTACCAGGAGGAATCGCGCGACGTGCCCGCACAGTTTCAAATCAGCCTATCGCCCGGCGAGTTAAAGTCGAGCTTCATCCCCGTCGTCATCGCCGGAAGCGTCAAAGGTCGCGGCGACGCGCTGGCCGCGTACAGGCGAATCCTCAACACCGCGCGCGAGCTTTACGAGAAGAACGTCGAGCACTACCGGCGTCTCTCCGAAGAACGGCGACTTTGCGACGCCGAACGCACGCGCGACTTTCTTATCACAAAGGCTCCGTCTGGCCGCTCTTTACCGGCTGGGCGAGCATGGGCGCGTACCGATGTTGCCTTTAACGTCGGCGACGAGATGACAGAGGTCGAGTTTAACTGCGACGAAGGGTCGGACGTTTATGTTACCGCTTGACCGTCCATTCCGATTCGCAGACGGACGAATACGTCCGGCGCGAGGTCTTGATTCCGCTCCGGCAGAGATGAGCGTTGGCCGTTCCCTTTGGCCTGTCGTGGCTGCGGCGCGCGTCCGGTTCGTGGCATAATGCAGGTCGTTCCCGATGGAAGAGAATTCTCAGGCGCGAGAGATTCTGAAGTCACTGGCGGAGGATGTCGCGGAGGCGGCCTCGTACCTGCGCGAGCTTGGCGTTGACGGCCTCGATGCCTCGACGACGGACGCCGCCATGCCGCGCGAGCCGTTGCGTGAAGATGCGAGGGTCGCAGGGCCGCCCGCCGTCCCGCCCGCGCTCACGCGCAACGCGAACGCCGAAAGACCGAAGCCTTCGCCCCCGAAAGCGCCTCTGCCGCCCCCGAAATCTTCAACGCCCTCGCCCCGCGTCGCAGGCGAGCCGCCAACAGCTCAAGAGCAAACAGCGATGCCAAAGAAACCCGTCCGCAAACCTTCGCCCGACCCACCCGCGCCGCGCGAGACGCTCTTCGGCGACATCACGCCCGCCGACGAACTGAGTCTCGGCCAGCCCGGCGAGACCTTCGAGGACATACGACGCGACATCGGCGACTGCACACGCTGCCCGCTCCATCAGGGGCGCAAGACAATCGTCCACACCGAAGGCAACCGGAAAGCTCGCCTCCTGTTCGTCGGCGAAGCGCCGGGCGCTGACGAGGACGCCACGGGCCGCCCGTTCGTCGGTCGCGCCGGGCAGCTCCTCAACAAAATCATCGAAGCCATCGGCCTCAAGCGCGACGACGTGCTCATCGGCAATGTCAACCGCTGCCGCCCGCCCGCGAACCGCCAGCCGACGACCGAGGAGGCGCGCACCTGCAAGCCCTTCCTCCTGCGCGAAATCAACGTCGTCCGCCCCGACGTGATCGTCGTCCTCGGCAATACCGCCATGAAAAACCTGCTCGACACGAAGGAGGGCATCACGCGCCTGCGCGGCGAGTTTCAGGACTACAAAGGCATCAAGGTCATGCCCACCTTCCACCCGGCTTATCTTTTGCGCGACCCCTCGAAGAAGCGCGAAGTCTGGGACGACATGAAGAAGGTGCGCGACTACCTCAACTCGACGAAGAAGTAGTTAGAGCCATGCAGGATTCACTCTTCAACGCGCAGCCCGGCGGGTCGAACGAAACGCTGGAAGAGATCAACGGCGAGCTTCTGCGCCGCGCCAAGAGTCTGCCGCAGTTCAAGGAGCGCATCTTCATCTTCGGCGAGGGGCCTTTGAGGGCGAAGGCTGCGGTCGTCGGCGAATCGCCCGGCCCCCCCGACGTTGATTCGGGCCGCCCGTTCATGGGGCCTGCCGGGCAGATGCTCGACCGCATACTCGGCAGCATCGGCCTCACGCGCGCCGACTGCTACCTGACGAACACCGTGAAAATCATCTGCCAGGGCGACGAGATCACGCCCGAATGGCTCTCTCTCTTCACGCCCTACCTGCACCGCGAACTCGCGGTCGCCCGCCCGCGCGTCGTCATCTCTTTCGGCAACACGCCGACGCGCGCGCTGCTCCGCACGAAGAAACCCATCTCGCAACTGCGCGGCGAGTTTCAAGACTACGAAGGCACGCCGCTCATGCCGACCTTCAACCCGGCTTATCTTTTGCGCGACCCGACGAAGAAACGCGAGGTCTGGGAGGACATGAAGAAAATCCGCGCGCTGCTGGCTTCGTCTGAAAACCTTTCCTGATGACCGCGCGTTCGCCTCGCTTCTCCGCTTCACCTTTTCAACTCTTCAAGTTAAGTTAGCTCGCCGTGGAAAGTCGCCCAGTCTCAAAGCCGTCAGCCGTCGGTCGAACAAAACCGGACGGCGCTCGCGCCCTGGAATCGCTCTACGCCGAAGTCGCGCTGCCGCTCAGGCTCGCGCATACTTTCACCTACAAACTGCCGCTCGCGCTACGCGAGGATGCGCGCGTCGGCGCGCGACTGCTCGTCCCCTTCGGGCGGACGCTCACGACCGCTTATCTCGTCGCGCTGCACGACGCGCTCGACCCCGCTCTCGGACTCGACGACGGCGAGATCAAAGAGGCAGAGGAGTTGCTCGACGCCGAGCCTCTGTTGACGCCGGAGGTTCTGGAGATCACGCGCTGGATCAGCGACTACTACGCCGCGCCGTGGGGCGAAGTCTTGAAGGCGGCGCTGCCCGCTGGCCTGAACGCGACCGTCGAGCAGGTCATCACCATCACCCCGGAGGGGCTTGACGAGTTGGCGCGTCTGCCGCCGCACCGCGCCGTCACGGCGAAGGCGCAGGCGCTCAGGCTCGCCGCGCTCGACGGCTCGACGACGATGCGCGAGGCCGCGCGCGAACTCGGACAGGCGCGCGCATCGAAGGCCGTCCGCGAGCTGGCGCGCACAGGCTGGGTCACAATCTCGCACCGGGCGCGCAGCGCGCAGGCGAAGGCCAAGCGGCGCAAGGCCGTCCGCCTGCTGCCGCCCGAAGGGCACGAAGGGAACGGCGCGCGCGCGCTGACCAAAGTTCAACAGCGCCTCGTCGAAACTCTCATCGAAGGCGGCGGCGAGATGCTCTTCGCCGAGTTGCTGGAAGCCGCGCGCGCCAGCGCCTCGACGATTCAGGCGCTTGAGCGCCGACGCGTCGTCGAAGTCTTCGTGCGCGAAGTCCGGCGTGACCCGCTGGCCGGCGCGTCGCTCCCCGCGCGCGACGAGTTCCGCCTGACGGAAGCGCAGGCCGAAGCCTTACGCGAGATCAACGAGGCGCAGCGGGCGGGCAAGTACGCGGCCTTCCTTCTGCACGGCGTCACGGGCAGCGGCAAGACGGAAATCTACATCCGCGCCATGCGCGCAGCCCTCAACCGCGGGCGCACGGCCATGATGCTCGTCCCCGAAATCGCGCTCACGCCCGTCTTCTCGCGCCGACTGCGCGCGCACTTCGGCGACGGCGTAGCCATCTTCCACTCGTCGCTCACCACGGGCGAACGCTTCGACGAATGGTGCCGCTTGAAACGCGGCGAGGCGCGCGTCGTCATCGGCACGCGCTCTGCTGTGTTCGCGCCCGTCAGCGACCTCGGCATCATCGTCGTTGACGAAGAGCACGAGGCTTCTTACCGACAGCAGGAGTCGCCCTACTACAACGGGCGCGACACGGCGGTCGTGCGCGCGCACAAGGAGCGCGCCGTCGTCGTCCTCGGCTCGGCCACGCCCTCGCTTGAGTCTTTCCAGAATGCGCGGCAGGGAAAGTATCGCTACCTCCAACTGCCCCGACGCATCGCGAATCGCCCGATGGCCCGCGCCGAAATCGTGGACATGCGCGAGGTCTTCCGCGTGAGCGGCAAGGCGCAGGTCTTCGCGCCCGAACTGCTCGCGGCCATCGAAGAGACGCACGCGCGCGGCGAACAGTCAATCGTGCTCTTGAACCGCCGCGGCTATTCGAGCTTCGTGCTTTGCCGCTCATGCGGCGAGCGCATCAACTGCTCGAACTGCGACGTGACGCTCACCTTCCACCGAAGCCTCCGCAGTCTCGTCTGCCACTACTGCAACCTCCGCCAGAGCGTGCCCGACGCCTGCCCCACCTGCCACGGGCAGTTCATCTACTTCATCGGCGAAGGCACCGAACAGATCGAAGAGATACTGCGCGCAAGCTTCCCCACTCTCCGCATCGCGCGTCTCGACCGAGACACGACCGCGCGCCGCTCGACCTACGAGCAGGCCGTCTTGAGCTTCGCCGCCGGGGAGTTGGACATGCTCGTCGGCACGCAGATGATCGCCAAGGGCCACGACTTCCCGAACGTCACGCTCGTTGGCGTCGTCTCGGTTGACGCCGGGCTTGCGCTCCCGGATTTCCGCGCCGCCGAACGAACCTTTCAACTCATCACGCAGGTCGCGGGCCGCGCGGGGCGTGGGAGTCTGCCGGGCCGCGTGCTGATTCAGACCTATCACCCGCACCACTACGCCCTGCGCCACGCCTGCGCGCAGGACTACGAAGGCTTCTTCGAGGAAGAGATCAACTACCGAAAGAATCTAAGCTACCCGCCCTTCGTCGCGCTCGCCTCGCTGCTCGTCCACGGCGACGACCTGACGCGCGTGCAAACGACCGCGGCGGAAGTCCGGCGCGCGCTCGACCGCCACAACGTCGAGCGGAGCGTGCGCGTCCTCGGCCCCGCGCCCGCCCCGCTCGCGCGCCTGCGCGGCGAGCACCGCGTACAGATTCTCCTCAAGTCGCGCAGCCGCCCGCGCCTCCGCATGCTCGTCGAGATGGCCCTCACCGATGCCGCACAGACGCCGGGCTGCGATGCCGGCTCAATCAACGTCGAGATAGACCCGATCAGTCTCATGTGAGTTCAAAGTTCAAAGTTACAGGTTCAAAGTTATAGCTGCGTTCAAAGTTACAGGTTCAAAGTCATGCTTGCTAAATTTGAACCTGTAACTTTGAACTTTGAACTTCCTTTATGCGATAACTCTCCGCATGAAACTCTCTGAGCTGGCGCGACGGACGGGGGCGCGCGCCGACGAAAAACACTCCGAATTAGAGATCGAAGGGGCCGCCGGACTCGACGAGGCCGAGGCGGGACAGGTCGCCTTCCTCGCCAACCCGCGTTACACGCCGCGCGTGCAGACGACGCGCGCGTCAGCCGTCTACGTCGGCGAGGACGTGGAAGTCGAGCGTGAAGACATCGCCGTCCTGCGCGCGCGCGACCCTTACCTCGCCTACACGCGCGCGCTTCGCGTCTTCCACCCCGAAGGTGAGTTCGAGCCTTTCGTACATCCTTCCGCCGTCATTGACCCTTCGGCGAGGCTCGGCGAGGGCGTCGCCGTCGGCGCGTGCGCCGTGGTCGGACGAGACGTTGTTATAGGCGACCGTGTGCACCTGTTCCCGAACGTGACTGTCTACGAAGGCGTCCGTGTCGGCGAGGACTCAATCATCCACTCCGGCGTGGCGCTGCGCGAAGGCACGCGGGTCGGCGCGCGCGTCCGCATACACGACAACGCCGTCGTCGGCTCGGACGGTTTCGGCTACGCGAAGGATGAGGAGGGGCGCTGGCTGAAGATTCCGCAGACGGGTCGAGTGGTCATCGAAGACGACGTGGAGATCGGCGCAGGCACGACCGTTGACCGTGCCTCGGTCGGCGAGACGCGCATTGCGCGCGGCGCGAAGATAGACAACCTCGTGCAGATCGGCCACTCCTGCACCGTCGGCGAGGACACGCTTTTGTGCGCGCAGGTCGGACTCGCGGGCAGCTCGCGCGTCGGACGCCGAGTCATCCTCGCCGGACAGGTCGGCGTCGCGGGCCACCTCGAAATCGGCGACGACGTGGTGCTCACGGCCAAGAGCGCGACCAGCCACAACGTCCCCGCCGGCAAGATGCTCTCCGGCATCCCCGCCTTCGACAACCGCGAGTGGCTGCGCTCGATTGCGGCCTTCCGACGCCTCGGCGAGATGCAGCGCACGCTCCGCACGCTTGAACAAAGACTCGCCGCGCTCGAAAAACAGACCGCAGAATCCTGAATTGTGCTGATGTTCTAAGTGACCGCGCCGCCGTCAACGATGACGACCTCGCCGTTCATGAAGCTGTTGCGGTCGCTCACCATGAAGGCGGCGATCTCAGCGAGTTCGGCGGGGCGGCCCATGCGACCGACGGAAGTCCAGAAGCTGTGCATCTGGAGGAGGCGGTCGGGGAGGTCGTGCGCCAGCTCGGTGTCGAAGATGCCTGCGGCGATGGCGTTGACCATCACGCCGAAGGTCGCGGCCTCGCGCGAAAGGCATTTGGTGAAGCCGATGACGGCGGCCTTCGAGGTCGCGTAGTGGACTGCCGTGGGAAGCGCGCGAATCGCACCGATGGACGTGATGTTGAGAATCGAGCCTTTGCGCTGGCGAATCATCTGCTTGTAGATGGGCTTGGTGACGGCGAAGAGGCTGTTGACGTTCGTGTCTATGACCTCGTCCCACGCGCGGTCGGTGGTGGTGGCGAAATTGTCGCCGCGGTTGATGGCGGCGTTGTTGACGAGGATGTCAATGCCGCCCCAAGCCTCGACCAGCTCGCGCGTCATACGCTTGAGCGCCAGCCGGTCGGTGACGGAAATTTTGTAGGCGTGCGAGCGGCGACCGTGCCCCTCGATCTTCAGCTTGCTCTGCTCGGCGAGGTCGTCGCGCGAGTTGTAGTTGAAGGCCACGTCTGCGCCTTCGCGCGCGAACACTTCGCAGAGGGCCGCGCCGATGCCGCGCGTCCCGCCCGTCACGAACGCGCGTTTCCCTTCGAGAAGAAGACTCACCAGTTAACGTCTCCGGTTGACCGAAAGCCCGCGCGCTATCCCTTCGAGCACGCCGGGCGCTAAGTTTTTATGTCGGGTCGAACGGAGTTGATTAAAGCTTAAACGCGGAGGGCGCGTCAACTTGGGCGTGGATTCAGGCCGGGCGGACTTCAAGCGGCGCGGACTCTTCTTCGGCGAGGACGGGCGCGGGAATGAGCGCGGCTATCTCTTCGACGATGCGGCGCGTGGCATCGGGGAGCGCCAGCCCCGCGGTCGCGGCGCGAAGGCCCGCGTAGTAGCGCGAGTCTTCGACCATGCGGCGGACAACGGGCACGATGTCGCTCGCGCGACTGAGGAGCACGCCCGCGCCGCGCTTCGACAGCATGCGGGCCGCGCCGGACTCCTGCGGCATCGGCGGCGTGGTCGCGTCGGCGATGATGGGCACGCGGCAGTTCAGCGCCTCGAACGTGGTCAGGCCGCCGAGCTTTGAGACCATGACGTTGGCCGCCTGCATCAACTGCTCGACCTGCTCTGAGTAGCCGATGACCTTGATGGGGAACTTCGCTGTGGCCGCGACCGACTCGGCCTCGGCGCGCAGCTCCTCGTTCCGGCCCGCGAGAAAGATCGCCTGCACGTCCAACTCGCCGCGCGCCAGCTCGCGGAAAATCTGCGGGATGTTGCCGCCGCCGACCCAGCCCGCGTTGACGAAGACGGTGAACTTTTCGGGGTTGAGTCCGAGCGCGCTGCGCGCGGCCTGCGCGCTTCGTTCGTCCGGCAACTCGAACTTCGGGTGGACGGGCATGCCTGAGACCTTGATGCGCTCCGGCCTGATGCCGTAGTCCATCAACTGCTGGCGGGCTTCTTCGCTGGCGACGAGGTAGAGCGTTACGTCGTCGCACGCCCAGCCCTTCCAGAAGCCGTAGCAGGGGTCTGTGACGACCGTGACGAGCGGGATTTTTCCGGCGAGTCCGAGTTCGCTGAGCACGCGCGCGAAGGCGTGCTGTGTGAGCGGGTGGACGCTGACGACGACGTGCGGACACCAACGCTCGAAGAGGCCGTGGATGTATTCGAGCGACCGCCGGTAGAGGAAGCCGCGCGCTTCCGGGCGGAAGCGGTTGACGCACCAGTAGAGATACTTCATCCAGGGCTGCTTGTTTTTCAGCACCCAGTTGTAGATCGAGACGAGCTTCGCGCTCAGGTGATGCGACTCCTCGACCGCGCGCACCACGCGCACAGCCGAGGAGTCGCCCTCCCAAAACTTCTGCACCCCCGCCACGATGGCCGCGGCAGCCGAGCGATGCCCGCCGCCCGTGTCGGACGAGATGATTAGGATTTTGGGGCCGCGCGCTTGAAACATGGATTCAGTATTCAGCTTTCAGAAGCTCAAACCGGACTGGAAAACCGTTCAGGCTTTAACCGCCAGCCCGTCCGTCTGCTCCTCCCGGCGCGCGTGCTCCCGGCTCGCCTTTTTCATCTCGCGCTCCAAACGCTTGATCTGAATCAGGTGCTTCGGGTTGAACGGCAGGCTGGGGTAGTAGCTGTTCGACTCGTGCGTGCAGAAGCAGCCGTCGGCCACTTCCTTGCGGCGGGCCTTCATCGCCTCCGTGCGCCAGAGCGACTGGAAGTTCCATTCGTGGTCGCGCAGGTTTCCGACCGGGGCTTTGTTCTCGCAGGACGAGACCGTGCCCTCGTCGTAGATGACCGCGCCCGCTGTCCCGGCGTAGCACTTCATCTGCGCCTTCTGCTCGCGCTGCGTCTTGTCTATAAGGCCGTGCATGTAGATATCAATCGCGGCCTTGAAGAAGCCGGCCTCGCCGCCGTAGTTGTTCTTGATGGCGGCGTGGCGCGAGTCGTCGTCAATCATCCGTGCCAGACGCGCGTAGCGCGCGTGGTCAATGTCCAGCTCCACGGGGTCGGCTGAGGGCGGGCGGATGTAATTGAAGTTGACTTTGTCGGGCTTCAACTCGTATTTCAGGAAGTCGTACCAGTCGAAGATGGTATCCTGATTCGAGTGCATGAAGCAGGTGCAGGTCTGTATGTCGAGGCGCGGGCGCTCGCGCTTGATGGCTTGCAGTTGCCGCGCGGTGTCAACCGCGATGTCCCAGGAGCCGGGCTTCCGGCGAATCTTCTCGTGCTGCTCTTTGAGGCCGTCAATGCCGAGCGCGACCGTGACGTTGAGGTTCGGGCACTCGTCGAGCAGGCGCGTCACGTCCGGGATGATGCGCTTCTGAATCTGACCGTTCGACATCAGGTACACGGATTCGAGCCGGTTGTTCTCGTAGAAGGCGCGGACGATTTCGGGCAGGTCTTTGCGCGTGAAAGGCTCGCCCCCGGCGATGATGAGCACGCCGAGGTTTCCGCCGAGCGTCTCCGAGATGCGCCGCAGCTCGTCGGTCTTCATCTGCAACTTCTTGCGCGGGCGGTCGTCCAGCTCGTCCGTGAAGAAACAGTGCGTGCAGCGCATATCGCACACGCTCGTCACCAGAATGTTCAGCAGCACCGGCGCGAACGGCTGGCCGACGGCCAGCTTGGCATAGCGTTTCAGAAGCTCTCTTGTCGTATAATCCATTTAAATAATTCCACACTTTCGCCGCCGCCTCTGGTTCCACCTTACAGGCGCACGGATTTAAAGAACCAATGAGAGAGAACCGGCCCACTTCAAGCCGCGGGGAGAAGCCGTCGCGTTAATTGTACAGGAGGCAATGAAATGTTTCATCCGCCGGGAACATATCTCCTTAGAAGAGCATGAGCTGGCCCCGCCAAACGGGATCAGGAGTCGGCTGCCGAATCTCCTCTCCTGCACGCCGTCCGCGCGCGCAGTCGTCGGGTTCCCTGCTCAACCTGCACACAGTTTGAACGGAGGCGCAGAAATATGATCCAGATAGACGTTGCTACATACGGGGTGGGCGCTGGCGAAGAGGTCACGGTCGAGGTCGTCGCCATACAGGTCGGAGAGTTTTCGACCTTCGTCCTCGATGGCACGGAGATAGACCCGGAGCCGGGCGTGAATCCTAAGACCTACAAATTCCCCGTCACCGTCGGCCCCGGCCTTTCGCACTTCGGAAGGGTCAGCGGCTTCTTTCCCGCAACCACCCCGGACGACGCGAAATATCAGATTTTCGTGTCCGGCGATCAGGGCGGCGAGAAGTTCACCGGCCCGGACATCAGAAAGTCCGATCTCATTCCCAGCGCCGATCTGGAGTTCCGGCGTCCGTAAGTGCCGACGCCCCGACCGAGTCTTGAATGTCTCATCGCTCAGGAGGAGTGAACATGCTTATGCCCACCTCTTTCTTCAATGTGCCCTGCCGCTTTGCCGCACTCGCCCACGCTACCGCCCCGGCGCGCGCCGTTATTCTCGTCTGCTTGCTCATTACGGGGCAGACCGCCGGAGCGTTGGCGCAGCAGCCACAAGTCCCGCAGGCCGACCAGCTCCGCGAGCAGATTGCCGCGCTCGAATCCGTGGAGCGCGACGCCAACGCGCCGCCCGAAGTGAAGGCTGCCAACCGCCGGTTCCTCGGCGAGCGCCGGGCGCTACTGCGCGGCCTCTTGCAGAAGCAGATCGAGGGCTGGCGCAAATACCTCGTGGTCGCCGGGTCGCACCTCAACGGCCCGGAGAGGGAGGGCGTCGAGAAGACCGTCCGCGACTTGGAGGCGGAACTCCTCCTCGTCGAGCAGGCGTCGAGCGTGGACGCGGCGGGGACGGTCTCGAACTCAGAGACCTCCCCCCAGGCTCCCGCAAGCCAGATCACTCCAGCCGACAGAGTCGGCGCGGCTCCGCACCCTTCCATCGTCCGCGCAGCTTTTAACAATCCGCCCCACGACGCCGCCGGCTCTTCACCAGCCGCTGCGCCCCCGCAGGACACGCCTCTATCTTCCGACTGCTACCCCGACCTCCTGCCGGGCCTCGCCGACGCCGTGCGCAATGCCGCTAACCGCATCGTCAGCCGCAACGACCCGGCCCAGATCAGACCCGCCTTCTTCTCGATCCTGCTCATGGCCGTGGCCGACGCCGTATTCACAGACTCCGTGGACGACAGGGCCGCGCACGCAAAGTTCATCAACGGCATCAGGTTCGTGCGCGCGCAGGCGGAAACGAAGCGCACCGACAAGCAGATCGGCGCTTCGGCTCGATCCGAAGGCTCCACGAGTGCTGCCGAAAAGCCCGGCTTCGCCGAACTCCTCGGCTTCGCCGTCGAGCACGGCGCGGTGCAGAAGGAGATTAACGGCACGTCGCTCACGCTGAGCACTTCGCCTTACGCGTTCTTTTACCACGGCCAGGAAGATACCTCCACGGCCTACAAGAACAACGGCTACCTCTCGCGCGTCGGCCTCTCCGCCACCTTCAACATCGCCGACCAGAACAACGTGCTCGCCAGCGCCACCCGCAATCAGCTCGACGAGTGGTCGGTGCGCGCAAGGCTGTCGGGCGACGTGTCTGATCGCTCCTATGCAGCCGAAAAAGCCTGGGAAAACTTCCGACACGACTTCGCCAAGCCCGACATCGTCATCACGGGAGAGATGGCGGCGGAGTTTCAGTCCAACGCCTCCCTTGAAGCCATCAGGAGGGAGATTTCCGGACAGTTCACCGCGCCGGATTTTCAGAAGAGCGTCAAGGATGTGCTCGACGACGCCTCGATTACCGACCCCAATGTGAAGGTCAACAAAATCTCCGAGCTGATACTGTGTCGCGTGAGGACGGCGATCTTCGATCAGGTCAGATCGGGCGCGTTCAAAATCGACAAGGGCACGAGAGACCGCATTCTGAACGTCTTTCCCGCGCAGCTAGTGTCGGCGCTGAAGGCGAGGGATAACGCGGTCGCAGACTTCCAGACCAGGCTCGAACAACTCAGCTTCAGGCCGGAGTTCACTTTCGCCTACACCAACAAACACGAGACTACGGGGTCGGACTACTCGACCTTCAAGCTGCTCTTCCAGAAGAAGTCGCGCGAGGGGATGAACATCATCGCCAACGCGGGCTTATCCGTCTACCACAAGCCCGACCGGACGCTCAACCAGCAGCGCCTCCGCGACTTCGCCGCCGCGCTCTCCTTCGAGGGCATAGGGGGCCGCAGCCCGTTCCTCCTTGAGGGCGGCGACGAGAGCCGCGTCACCTACTCGTTCACCGGGCGCTACCAGAGAATGATGGAGAACCGGTTCTTCAAGGACAGGAAGGCCGACATCGCCGTCGCCCAGTTCAAACTCAATCTCCCGATCCTGACGGGCATCTCCCTGCCCTTCTCCGTGACTTTCGCCAACGCGACGGAGCTGATTAAGGAGTCGCACGTGCGCGCAAACTTCGGGTTCACCGTGGACACGGACAAGATTCTTCAGATCATCAATCTTGCCAGGAGCGCCCAGGTGAAGTGACGGGTGAAGTGAGCGGCCACGGGCGTCGCCTCCCGCCGGACTTGGGCCGAAGCAGACATGGGTCGCGCCAGACAGGGGCCGAATTCGGCCCCTGTCTGCTTCAAGACGCGCCCGCGCGCTCCTCTCGCACGTTGATGCCGAGAGCCTTCATGCGCCGGTAGAGGTGGCTTCGATCCAGGCCCATCAGTTCGGCGGCGCGCGAGACGTTGCCCTCGGCCTCGGCGAGCTTGGCGCGGATGAAGTCGCGCTGGTGCGCCTCGCTGGCGTCGCGGAAAGAGGAGAAGCGCGGGAGGGCGGCGGGCGGCTCCTCACCGCCGAGCGGCGGCAGGTCTGCAAGCCCGACCCGCTCGCCCGTGTGCATGATGACGACGCGCTCGACGGTGTTGCGCAACTCGCGGACGTTTCCGGGCCAGGAGTAGCCGCGCAGGGACTCGACCGCGTCGGCCTCGAAGCGTTTGGGATTCTTCTTGTAGGCGACGGAGAATCTCTGGTTGAAGTGCTCGACGAGGAGCGGGATGTCTTCGGCTCGCTCGCGCAGGGGCGGGACTTCAAACGGGATGACGTTGAGACGGAAGAGGAGGTCTGTGCGAAAATGCCCGCGCTCGATCTCGACTTCGAGACGCTTGTTCGTCGCGGCGATGACGCGCACGTCAACGCGCATCGGTGTGGTGCTCCCGACCGGCTCGAAGCGCTGCTCTTCGAGGACGCGCAGCACCTTCGCCTGCATGCGCTGGCTCATATCACCCACCTCGTCGAGGAAGAGCGTCGCGCCGTCGGCCATCTCGAACTTGCCGCGCTTTGGGTGGGTCGCGCCCGTGAACGCGCCGCGAACGTGGCCGAACAACTCCGACTCGATCAACTCTTCGGGCACCGCCGAGCAGTTCAGCTCGACGAACGGCGCGGCGGCGCGCAAACTGCGCGCGTGGATGGCGCGCGCCACAAGCTCTTTGCCCGTGCCCGACTCGCCGTAGATGAGGACGCGCCCGTCCGTCGGCGCGACCAGCTCGATCTGCTTGCGGAGCGCGCGCATCGCCACGGATTCGCCGACCATCACCCACTCGTCGCGCAACTCCTCACTCATCGCGGCGTTCACGCGCTCAAGCTCGCGTTGGCGCAAGGCGTTGTGGACGGTGAGCACGGTCTTCTCGATGGAGAGCGGCTTCTCGATGAAGTCGAACGCGCCGAGCTTGGTGGCGCGCACCGCCGTCTCAATCGTCCCGTGCCCTGAAATCATCACGACCGCCGCGTCAGCCCCACGCTCCTTCATGCGCGCCAGCGTCTCCAGCCCGTCAATGCCGGGCAGCCACACGTCGAGCAGCACGCACCCGAACGCCCTCCGCTCGACCGTCTTCAGACACTCCTCGCCCGACGCAACCACGTCGGTCTCGAAGCCCTCGTCTTCCAGAACCGCGCGCAGCGTCTCGCGGATGCCGCGCTCGTCGTCAACTATGAGAACGGAGTCAGACATGGGTGGTCGTGTTGGCCGTCGGCGTTAAGCCTTTTGGTTTTCCCGCGCGTCGTCGGAGACCGGAAGCTCGACGATCATTCTCGCGCCCCGCGGTCGATTCTGTTCGACGCGGATGCGACCGCCGTGCTCGGTCATAATCCTTTGGACGATGGCGAGGCCGAGGCCCGTGCCGCGCCCGCGCGTGGAGAAGTAGGGCTGGAAGAGGCGCGCGAAGTCCGTGCGGGCGATGCCGTGGCCGGTGTCGGTGACTTCGGCGATGAGCAGTCCGCGCGCGGGGTCGTGGCCCGTGGCGACGGTGATCCGATGCTCGCCCTCGACCTCGGCCATCGCCTCGATGGAGTTGTCTATGAGGTTGACGAAGACGCGCTTGATCTGTTCCGCGTCGAGTGATGCGCCGGGCAGATCGCGCGCGAGCAGCGTGTCCATCCTTAAACCTTCGAGCCGGTCTTCATAGAGCGAGAGGGCCTGGCGCACGACATCGTTCAGGTTTGCGGGTTCGAGACGCGCGTGCGGCAGGCGCGCGAAGCGCGTGAACTCGTCAACCATCGCCTTCATGCCGGCGACCTCGCGGCTGATGGTCGCCGTGCACTCTTCGACCACGCGCGCGACGCGCTCCTGCTCCGCCGTGTGCCCGTTGCCGCCGCCGCGCGCGGACGCAAAGGGAGCGGGGCCGCCTTTACCTGTCGAGACGGAGCCGCCTTTATCCGTCGCGTCGGCGCGGCCTTCGTCGCCGTTCGCGGCGCGGCGGAAGTTGCGCGCGATGCGCTCGGCGGAAAGCTGTATGGGCGTGAGCGGGTTCTTGATCTCGTGCGCGAGACGGCGCGCGACCTCGCTCCAGGCGGCGGCGCGTTGCGCGGCCAGAAGCTCCGAGAGGTCTTCGATGACGAGGACGACGCCGCGCCGTCCGCTGTCCATGCGCGGGGCCAAAGCGGTCGCCGTCAGCGCGACGGGGATGACGCCCCCGCCGTTAGCTTCCACGCCTGCGCCGTTGCCGTGGCCTTCGCCACCGTTGAGGTTACCTTCACCGTTGAGGTTCCCGCTGCCCTCGCTGCCGTTGCCGTCGTTGCCGTTGCCATCGTTCGCGGCGGCGCGCGCCAGCTCAATCTGTTCGGTCGCGCGGCCTCGCGCGCGCGAGCGCCACAGCACGCGTTCGAGCAGGGCGTAGTCGTCGGCGCTGATGATTTCGGAGAGCGGCGTCTGCGGCGCAGGGCTTTGTTCGAGGCGGAGCATGGCGAGCGCGGCGGCGTTGATCGTCGTCACGCGGTTCTCCTCGTCGAGCGAGATGACGCCCGTGGAGACGGTCTGCAACACGGTTTCGATGTATAGGCGTCGCTCTTCGAGGGCGCAGTTCTTGTCGCGCAGCTCGGCGGCGTTGGCTTCGAGGCGTCGGCGGTTCTCCGAGAGCTGCGCCGTCATATCGTTGAAGGCGTCGGCGAGCACGGCCAGTTCGTCGTCCGTCACAGGCTCGACGCGGTGCGTGAGGTTTCCGCCCGCGACCTCACGGGCTGCTTCGGCGAGCGCGCGGATGGGCGTGCCGATGCCGCGCGCGAGATGGATGGCGCTCCAGGTCGCCGCGAAGAGGAGCATCAGCGTCAACAGCCCGATGGTCGAGAGGCCGAGCAGGCGCACACGTCGCTGACCGAGTTTGAATTGCTCGAACCTCTGCGCGCCGGCGGCGAGCCTGCCGAGGTTCGCGTCCTGATCCTGCTCTTTCACGGCGACGAGGCGGCGTCCGCCCGCGAGCGGGGCGATGGTCACGTCGAAAGTTTTACCGCCGAGCGTCGTCGCCCCGGCTCCAGCCGAGCGGCGCATCAATTGTTCGAGCTGGTCTTGGAGGCCCGCGTATCTGCCCTCGACGTTTTCGGCGACCATCTCGCCGCCGGGCTGCATCACGGCGACCGACACGAAGCGCCCGTTGGCCAGTTCGGCGAGCTGTGAGTCGTTAACCTCGCCCTGCCGCTGGTTGAGCTGGACGGCGACGAGCGACGCGAGGTCAACAAGCTGTTCGGACTGCTGCTGATAGTCGCGCTTCTGCGCCTCGTCAGCCTCGCGCACGACGCCTTCGGGGAAGTTGCTGAAGTATTTTTCCAGCGTGCGATTGAAGAACATGTTTGAGAACAGCGCCATCGCCGTGATGGGCAGGAGGCTGACGGCGATGAAATAGACGACGAGGCGCGTCTTAATCTTCGAGCCGAGCTGTCGCTCGCGGCGCTCGCGGCGGAGCTTGAGGAGGCTGCGTATGAAGATGAAGGAGAAGAGGAAGAAGGCTACGAAGTTGAGCGTCGAGAGCGCGTAGATGAGGAGCGTGTCGCTGGCCGTGTCGGGCGTGAAAATCTCCCACAGGCCGAAGACCTGCAAGACGACGAGCACCGACAGCAGCAGCAGCACCAACCCGCCCAGAAGCCACGGTGCGCCGCGACGCCTCGCGGTTTTCGCCTTCGCCTCGTTCGCTTCGTCGCCGCCTTCATCCATCGCGCGGAGTTTATCACGCCCGCGCGCGGGCGCGCATGCCGTTCCCTTCGCCCCGGCGGGCGCGTTTCGTTTATAGTATGCCTCCGACTCTGACGACGACCGACGAGCACCGAAGCGACGATGAACATTCCCGACTTTTTCTTCAACGACGCTGGAAGGCTGCGGAGCCTTTGGCGGCTGGCCCTCTTCACCGTCGCGTACCTCATCGCGCTCACGGCGCTGTTCCTCGCGACCAACTTCGCGCTGGCCTTACTACTTTCGCCGGAGACGCACAAACGGTTTCTGGTCGGGAGCAACTGGGCCTTCGTCTTCCAGTCGTTCATCTTTTTTCTTCCGGCGGCGCTCGTCGGCTGGGGCTGCGGACGCGCGCTCGAAGACTTGCCGTGGCGTGCCCTCGGCTGGGCTTTGCACGGCGGTTGGGCGCGCGACCTTTTGAAGGGGCTGCTCGTCGGCGCGGCCTGTGTCGGCCTCGCCGCCGCAATCGGCGCGGCGTTGGGCGGCGTCCGCCTCAGCATCCCGGCGCGGCCCGACGCCTTCGCCACGGCGAGCACGCTCCTCTCTTCCGCCTTCATCTTCCTGCTCGGCGCTGCCGCCGAGGAGATGACGTTCCGCGGCTACGCCTTGCAGACCGCGATGCGTTCGTGGCCGCTGTTGATTGCGCTCGTCCCGACCTCGATTCCCTTCGCACTCGTGCATCTCGACAACCCGAACGTCGTCCCCGGCTTCACCGCCGTGAACACGGCGCTGGCGGGCGCGATGCTCGCCTTCGCCTACTGGCGCACACGTAGCCTCTGGTTTCCCTTCGGCCTCCACTGGGGCTGGAACTGGGTGCAGGGCGCAATCCTCGGCTCGCCCGTCAGCGGCATCACGCAGATCACACGCGCCCCGCTCGTACGCTTCGCCGACCGCGGCCCCGCATGGATCGGCGGCGGCGCATACGGCATCGAAGGCGGCGCGGCCTGCACGCTCGCCCTCTTCATTTCAATCTTCTTCATCTGGCGCACGCGCCTGGTCTCGGCGACACCGGAGATGCGCCGGTACACGGACGGAGAGAATCCGAACCCTTCGCGCGAGCCGTTGACGATTAGCGCGGACTGAGGTCGGACAATCAGCGCGGGCACAAAAGACGACCGGCGGCGATTGCTGTGTTGAAGATCGCCGCCGGTCGCTCAGATTTTTCTCGCTCTGAATTTCACCGCTCGTCAATCGGCACGTAGGGCACGTCGCGTGCGCCCGTGTACTCGGCGCGCGGGCGGATGAGGCGGTTGTTGGCGTACTGTTCGAGGATGTGGGCCGTCCAGCCGGAGATGCGGCTGACGGCGAAGATGGGCGTGAAGAGATCGAGCGGGATGCCCATCAGGTAATAGACCGAGCCGGAGTAGTAGTCAACGTTGGGGTAGAGCTTCTTCTCGCGCATCATCAGCTCGCGCAGGCGTTCGAGAATCTCGAACCAGCGCGTCTCGCCCTTCGCCTCGCCCATCTCCTTCGAGTACCTCCGAATCCAGACGGAGCGCGGGTCTTCCGTTTTATAGACGCGATGGCCGAAGCCCATGATCTTCTTCTTTCCGGCGAGCGCATCCCGTAACCATTCTTCGGCGCGTTCGGGGCTTTCGATCTCCAGAAGCATCTTCATTACGTTGGTGTTCGCGCCGCCGTGGAGCGGGCCTGACAGCGCGGCAATCGCGCCCGTCACCGCGCCGTACATGTCTGCGAGCGTGCCCGCGATGACGCGCGCCGTGAAGGTCGAGGCGTTGAGTTCGTGGTCGGCGTGGAGGATAAGGCATACGTCGAAGATGCGCGCCTCGCGCTCCGAAGGCATCTCGCCCTTAAGCATGTAGAGGAAGTTCGCGGCGAGGTTCAAGTCCGGCTTCGGCTCGACCGGCTCCCGGCCTCCGCGCAGACGCTCGATGGCGGCGACGAGGACTGGGAACTGCGCCGTCAGCCGCGTCGCCGTTAGCAGGGCAGTCTCGCGCGAGAGGTCGCGCGACCGCGAGTCGTAGAAGGCGAGCGCGGAGACTGCCGTGCGGAGCGCGTCCATCGGCTCGGCGTCGCGCGGCAGGCGGCGCAGGAGCGACAGAATCTCTTCCGGCAGCTTCCGGCTCGCGGCCAGCTCGCGCCGGAGCGCGTCCAGTTCGTCGCGGCGGGGCAGGCGACCGTGCCAGAGCAGGAAGACGGTCTCCTCGAAGGTCGAGTGCTCGGCCAGGTCGTGTATGTTCAAGCCCTGATAGATGAGTATGCCGCGGACGCCGTCAACGTCGCCGACCGACGACTCAGCCGCGACCACGCCTTCAAGTCCGGCGGGCGACTTCGAGGCCGCCGCGGGCTTGTTCTCTGGTTTGTCCATGAAGCTTCAGTCCTTAACTTTCGGAGTGGACTGAAAATAGCAAAGTGAAGTGAGGAGTTACAAGCCGAAAGCCGCGTCTCGGCGGTAAGATTCCCTCCCCGCGCCGGGTTACGTGTGGCGATGCAGGCACCAGACCGCCGCCTCGAAAATAAGGTGCGCCTCAGCCCGCCCTCCGAAGAACGGCCTGATGCTGTCCGTGAGCCAGGCTCTGACTTCGCCGATGTCACTGCCGCCGCCTTCTACCGCCGCGATGACGTTGCTGTGCGTCGTGAGGTAGTCAACCAGACCTTCGAGCGGGAAAGCCGTCGAGTTTTCAAAACGCTCCTCCGCGATCAGGCGGAAGCCTTCGCTCTCCGCCTCGCGCGCGGTGAGCAACGTCCAGTCCCTCCGAGGGGCCGGGAATCTTCCGATGTAAGATTCGCGAAACCACGGCTGGAACAAAGCGTTCTCCGTCATCTTGGCCGTAAAAAAATTGTCGTAGGCGACGAGCCAGCCACCCGCGCGCAAGACCCTGCCTGCTTCTGCGAGGAACTTCGGCTTGTCGAGCCAGTGGAGCGCCTGACACACAGTTAAGATGTCGAACGAGTTTTTCCCGAACGGAAGGTTCTCCGCCGAAGCGGCGCAGAAGATTATACCTGCGTCCCTCGGCGCGAACGTGAGCATCTCTGCGGAGAGGTCAACGCCGACGACTTCCCTTGCGACCTCTTTCAACGCGAGGCTCGAAAGGCCCGTGCCGCAACACACGTCGAGGCCGGACGGCAACGGCGCGGCCAAACAAAGCAACCCCTTCAAACGCCCGATCACCTGCGGGTGAAAGAACGGGCGGCCCTTCGCGTACCTCTCTGCGGCAGTCCTGGGCGCGAAATAGTTCAACGGCTGCGTTCACTCCCCGGCTGCGTTTTTGACTTCGACCTTCTGTCCGCGCCCCGCGCCGAGCACGCGCGCGGCGGAGTCTTGGAAGACGGCGAGTTCGAGCAGGCCCGCGCTGCCCCAGACGGCGAACGGCTCGCCCGTCTCGCCCTCGTCTGCGAAGAAGCGCCGGAAGGAACGAATTTCACGGTCGCCGACGCGAAGGCTGACGCCGCGTCTGATTGACTCTTCCGTGAGGTCTTGCGGCGCGATGTTCGTGATGCAGTTGCCGAAGCGGTCAACGTGGATGATCGAGGCGACGAGCACGCCTTCCGTGTTGCGCTCCGGCCTCGCGAAGGGGAGGCGCACGAAGTCTTCGACCAACGGCCCCAACTCTTCCGCGCTGACGCCGCGCGAGAGCGCGCCCGCCACGGGAGCGAAGATGTCGCGCCCGTGGAACGTCGCGCTGACAGACTGGCGGAAGAATTGTTCGTTCGTGACGTGAAAGACACGAAGCGATTTTGCGCGCTCGTAGATGTAGCCGAAGACGCCGTTGTCGGGGCCGACGAACAAGTGGCCTGGAGTCGAGATGACGACGGGGCGGCGCGCAGAGCCGACGCCGGGGTCAACGACGGCCAGATGAACCGTGCCCGAAGGGAACGCGTCGAATGCCGCGAGCAGCGTGAACGCCCCGGCTTCGATGTCGTGAGGCGGAATCTCGTGCGTGATGTCAACGATCTGCGCACGCGGGTTGGCGTCGAGCAGCGCGCCCTTCAACGCGCCGACGAAGTAATCTGAAGTTCCGAAGTCCGTGAGCAGCGAGACGATCATTCGAGTCTGAAGTCTGGAGCCTGAAGTCTGGAGTCGAAAGAGAAAGAACAGTCTCGCCTGCCTTTGACTCCAGCCTCCAGACTGTCAGACTTTATCTTGCGCGGCCCGTCACGCGGATGCGGAGCTGCTGGCCGCGTTCGAGGCGGATTTCTTTGCCGCGCTGCGTCATCGCGCCGGCTGTCCCGGCCCCGCCGCCGATGATCGCGCCGACGACTGCGCCCGTGCCGCCGCCCGTGATGCCGCCGATGATCGCGCCGATGCCCGCGCCCGCGCCGATCTTCGTCACGTCGTCCTTCGTGCTGCTCTTGCCGCGCACGCCGCCTTCGGGGTCAACGTTGCCGACGCTGGCGTCGCCCGGGGGCAGAACCTCGACGACCTGCGCGCTGAACTCCTGCCAGCCGCCGCCGTTCGGCATCTGTATCTGGTCGAAGGTGAGTTGCAGCATGGCCGTGCCACGCGCCTTGCCCGGTCGCCGCACCTGCGTCAGACGCCCGCCGACCGTTGCGCCCGCGAGGTCTTTCGGCTCGACGACCTGCGCCTCGAAGCGGTCGCCCGTCTGGCTCACGTCGGTCGAGATGCGGCTCTGAAGCTCCACGAGCAGGACTGTGTCGGAAGGGACGTTGCTCACGCCGCTGACGGGCTGCGCTGTGACCGGGCCGCGACTCTGCGAAGTGCTTTCGCCCGCGTTCGCCGCGGGCCTGCTGACGCGCTCGTTGCTGCCGCTCTCGGCGGCCTCGCGCTGAGTCGCGCCGCGGCGCGCGATGCCGCCCGAAGGGATGCTTGAGTCGAAGCCGCGCTGGCCGTAGCCCGCTTCGTAGCCGACCTCGAAGCCCTGCTGGTAGCCGTCGCGATAGTCTTCGGCGGAGCCGTAGGCGGCGATGTAGGCGCGGTCGGCGCGCTGGTAGTCCTGCTTGCCGCGGAAGTCGGCGGGCGCGCGCTTCAGTTGGTCGCTCCAACCGGCTTGATAGCCGTCGGAGTAGCCCGTCCGGTAGCCGCGCTCCAGCACGCCCACCTGCGACTGCGCGGCGGCGGACGCGTCGTCCGAAGTCAGCGCCAGCGCCGCGGGAACTGAGGCGAGCGTTAATGTAAAGGCGAGGGCAGCGGCGAAAAATCGTCTGCGGGTCTTCATCTGTCTTCTCCTGAAAGTTGAACGGCGGAGAGCCACGCGGGAGCTTACAACAGGCGGCCTCCAAACTTCCACCCGCCTTGACGCTCCATTCGACAGCGACTTAGACTCGAACCGTCAATTTTGAACAAGCGAGGCCGAGGGGAGAAACTCTACGCAGCTTTTGATGCCGCCGACGCCTCGACAGGTTTGACGGATTTTAGATTTTAGATTTTTGATTTGCGATTGACGGCTCCCGGCATCCAGCTTCCTAATTTTCAGCTAAGGACGAGAGGCCGACCGCCGAGAGCTAAAAGCTGACGGCGCGAAATCACAAATCAAAAATTGCAAATCAAAAATCTAAAATACCTATGCGCCGAGTTTATCTGGACAACAGCGCGACGACGCCGGTTGACCCGCGCGTGTTCGAGGCGATGCTGCCTTACCTCGTCGAGCGGTTCGGCAACCCTTCGAGCGTGCACTTCTACGGGCAGGAGGCGCGCGCGGCGGTTGACCGTGCGCGGCGCGAGGTCGCGGCGCTCGTCGGCGCGCGGCCCAACGAAATGGTCTTCCTCTCCGGCGGCACGGAGGCCAACAACCTCGCCATCCGCGGCGTCTGTGAGCAGGACGCCGAGCGCGGGCGTCACATCATCACTTCGGCAATCGAGCACTCGTCGGTGCGCGCCATCTGCGACGCGCTCGAAGGCCGCGGCTGGGAGGTGACGCGCCTGCCCGTCTACGAAGGCGGCATAGTCCGCATCGAGGACGTGCGCGCGGCACTGAGAGACGACACCATGCTCGTCACGGTCATGCTCGCCAACAACGAGGTCGGCACCGTGCAGCCCATCGCGGAGATCGGCGCGATCGTCGGCGAGCGCCGCGCCGCGGGCCACAAGCACCTCCGGCTGCACACGGACGCGGTGCAGGCGCTCGGCAGGATGCGCGTTGACGTTGAAGAACTCGGCTGCGACCTTCTGTCAATGTCGGCGCATAAACTCTACGCGCCGAAGGGCACGGGCGCTTTGTACGTGCGACGCGGCACGCGGCTCGCGCCGCAGAACATCGGCGGCCATCAGGAGCGGCAACGGCGCGGCGGCACGGAAGCAGTCCCTTCAATCGTCGCCTTCGGCGAGGCCGCGCGACTCGCGCGACTCGAACTCGACGGACGCATCGAGCACCTGCGGCGCATGCGCGACCGCTTCGAGGCGTGCGTCGCGGACTCCGTCCCCGACATCGTCTTCAACGGCGAACGCGAGCGGCGTCTGCCGAACATCTCGAACATCTCATTCCGCTACATCGAGGGCGAGGGACTGCTCATCAACCTCGACATGCAGGGCATCGCCGTCTCGACGGGGTCGGCCTGTTCCTCCGGCTCGCTCGAACCATCGCCCGTCATCCGCGCGCTGGGCCGGGACGACGAGCTGGCCCGCGGCTCGATCCGCTTCAGCCTCGGGCGCGACACGACCGACGGAGACATCGCCTACGTGCTCGAAGCCCTCCCGCGCGCCGTCGAGAACCTGCGCCGCCTCTCGCCGCTCTACCGGAAGGCGCAGGCCGAACGCGCCTGTGAGACGCAGGCGACGCCCGCGTAGCTTTGTGTGCTGCGCCTGACGAACCTGGAAGGCATGCGAACTCCTGACGGCGAAAGGCATTCGATGACAAAGCAAAACACCTTCGCGGCCCCTTCGCTCGAAGAAGTCGGAGAACTCTACAAAGCTGCCATGCGCGTTAAAGAACTCGCGCCGTGGGAGTGGATGGACGAGTCGGATGTCTTCGGCGTGCAGAACCCGGAGACGGGTGAACTCGGCTTCGTCAGCATCATGGGCATGGCCGGCGAGCATTTCGCCGTCGCCGTCTACGTGGGCGCGGAAGGGCTGTACGGCATTCTGGATTTCGCATCGCAGGAGACGATAACGAATCCGGATCAACTGCTCGACATCCCGCAACTTCAAGCCTCTTTTGAAGACCGCGACTTGCTCGACAAACAGGATCGTGAAGTAATCAAGAAGCTGGGCCTGAAGTTCCGCGGCGCGAACGCCTGGCCGATGTTCCGCAGCTACCGCCCCGGCTTCATGCCGTGGTTCGTAACGGCGGACGAGGCGCGATTCCTCTCGCACGCGCTGGAGCAGACCGTCGAAGTCGCCCTGCGCGTGAAAGAAGACCCCGATATTCTCCCGGCGGAGGATGACGAGAATGGCGAGGTTTATCTCTTGCGCGTGCCGCGACGAGAGGGCGAAAACCTCATCTGGAAAGATCAGATGGTGCTCGTGCCGCCACCGGAGAACGAGGGCGTCGTCGTCACATTGGATGCCGAAGTTCTCGGCCAGCTAAAGCAACTGCCGCAGCGCCCCCTCGAAGTCGAAGTTGATTTGTTCAGCTTGCCGACGGCCATCGGCGAGCGCGGCGAGCGACCCTACCGCCCCTACATGTTAATGATGGCCGACGCGAGGAGCGGCTTGATCATCGGGGTCGAGACGATGCAGCCTGAGCCTTCCCTGTCCGAGATGTACGGGCAGATACCATCGAAGCTCGCGGCGCGGCTGGCGCAGGCAGGAGTCGTCCCGGAACGGATCACGGCGCGCTCTGAGTTACTGCTCGAACTTCTTGAGTCTCTGGCCGAGACGTTGAACGTCAGCCTCTATCAGGCGGACGAACTGCCGGGTATTGACGCGGCTGCCGACTCCATGTTCGGCTGGATGAAGGGCGGCGGATTCTAACTACGGTCTGGAGCACCGTCGCGCCGTTACGCGGAAACTGACGTGCCTTATTCCGACGCCTTCAAAGATCACCTCCTGAACCCGCGCAACGCAGGCGAACTTGCGGACGCAGACGCCGTGGCCGAACAAGTGAACCCGGTCTGCGGCGACCGCCTCCGGCTTTCCTTGCGCGTCCGTGCGGGTCGCATCGAGGCCGCGCGCTTCCTCGCCTACGGCTGCCCGCCGACGCTCGCCTGCGGCTCGGCCCTCGCCGAGATGCTCGAAGGCCGGACGGTCGAAGAGGCCGCACGAATCACACGCGACGAAATCACCAAAGCCCTCGGCGGACTCCCCTCCCGCAAACAACACGCCGTCGCGCTCGCCCTGGAAACCCTGCGCGAGGCTCTTAAAAATCAATCACACTAAGATGGATTGCGGCAGGTAGGCCAAGTCTCATTCCAGTGACTTCGCACGTCGTCTGCAACCGGCGCGCGCGCTGATGCTTCGTCACGGAGGCGCGGCCCGGCGCGGGCGTGTCTCGGAAGGGATGATGGTCTGGTTCTTGTGATACTGCGGGCCGCAGTAGCGGTGCGGCTCCGTTCCGAGAACGAAAGTCTTGGTGCGGATGACGGGACAGGTCGGGACGGCGATGAGGCCGGTGGTCGGGTCTATGTCGAGCGTGACCGTGCCCGCCAGGCGCGAAGGGGTGTCGGGCTGAGAGGGGTCGCGCCCTTCGAGTCCGGGCGTCCTGCGCTTGCCCGCGGGGGGCGGAGTCTCTTCAGAAAGCGGGGGCACTTCGAGCGTGTCGGGAGTCGGGAGCGGTTCGGGGGTCGCGCCCGGCACGGCCTCGCCCGTAGGAGCGGTTTCGTCCGTCTCGTCGCTGGCCTGTGCGGGCGCGGTTCCGTTGATGAAGAGTTCCGTGCGCTTGTTCGGCGAGTCGGCGGCGGCGAGCAGGCCCGTGGTCGGGTCAATGTCGGCCTGCACGATGTCCGGGGGCTGCTGCCAGTCGCCGCCCCATTCGGGGTGCGCGGCGAGGGCTGCGGTCATGAAGTCAGCCCAGATCGGAAGCGCCGAGTCCGCGCCCGTCATGCCGAGTTCTGAGCCGTCGTCGAAGCCGACGTAGACGACGCAGACGAGGTTCGGCGTGAAGCCCGCGAACCAGCCGTCGCGGGAGGTTCCGGTCTTTCCGGCGACGTTGGCCTTGAAGCCGCGCGCGCGCACCTTCGCCGCCGTGCCGCGGTTCACCACGTCCTTCATGATCGAGTCCATGATGTATGCGACCTGCGGGCGCAGAACCTCGCTCTTCTGCCCCTGCGGCGCGGCGATGGTGTTGCCGTTGCCGTTGGTGACGCGCGCGATGCCGAAGGGCGTGACGCGCGTCCCCAACTGCGCGAAGGTCGTGTAGGCGGAGGCGACCTGAAGCGGCGTCGCCTCGTTCGTGCCGAGCGCGTGCGCCAGATAATTCTGCTTCGGCTTCGGCAGACCGGCTTTGACGGCGAGGTTCATCACGCGACCGATAGTCACTTCCTGCGCGACCTCGACCGTGACGACGTTGAGACTATGCGTCAGCGCATCGCGCACCGTGACGGGCTTGTGCGAATACTGCTCGCCGAAGTTGCCGGGCGAGTACTGCTGGTTGCCGAAGGTGAAGGTCTTCGGCTCGTCCATGTAAGTCGTCGCCGCCGTGATGACGCGCGGGATGGGGTCGTAGGCGGTGTTGAGCGCGGTCGCGTAAACGAAGGGCTTGAAGACCGAGCCGGGCTGCCTGAGCGCGTCGGTCGCGCGATTCAACTGGCTCTTCTCGTAGTCGCGCCCGCCGACCATCGCGACGATCTCGCCCGTGTCGGCGCGCATCGCCACGAGCGCGGCTTGCAGCGTGCCCGCGGGGAAGCGCTTCGACTGAACCTTGTCGAGCGCGGCGAGTTGCTTGACGAGCGCGGCGTAGGCGGCGCGCTGCAAGTCCATGTCAACGGTCGTGTAGATGCGCAGGCGGTCGGCGGCTGAGGTGTCTGCGAGAATGTCGCCGAGCTGGTTCTGCGCGTAGTCCACGAAGTAGGGCGCTTCGGAATCAATGCGACCCTTCGCGGGCGCGACCTGCACGGGCGTCGCCATCGCGCGCGCCGCATCCACCTCGGAGAGCGTGCCCGCCTCGACCATTGACTGCAAGACCTGATTGCGCCGTTCGCGGGCCACGTCAGGGTACTTGTATGGGTTGTATCGGTTCGGGCTGCGAATCATCCCGGCGAGCAGGGCTGCTTCGGGCAGCGTCAGCGCCGTCACATCCTTGTTGAAGTAAGCCTCGCTCGCCTCGCCCACGCCTTTGATGGAGAAGCCCGCGCGCTGGCCGAGGTAGACCTCGTTGCAGTACAGCCCGAAGATGTCCTGCTTCGACAGGCGCGTCTCAAGGATGACGGACATGTAGGCTTCCGAGACTTTGCGTTTGAGGGAATACTCCGGCGAGAGGAAAAGGTTCTTGACGAGCTGTTGCGTGATGGATGAGCCGCCCTGGTGAGACAGAGGCGAGTTCGGGTCGGCGTCGTAGTGCCGGACGGCGGCGCGCAGGATGCCGCGGAGGTTGATGCCGTAGTGGTTGAAGAAGTCCCGGTCTTCGGTCGTGACGATGGCCTTGACGAGCGGGTCGGGCAGGTCTTTGAAGCCGATCACCTTCCGCCGCTCGCGCTGCGGCCCGGCGACGGAGCTGATTAACTCCGGTTCGAGCCACGCCGCCTGGAGCTTCGCGCCGCCGCCGTCGAGGTCGTTGAGGCCGGCGACGGTCTTGCCGCCGCGCCCGAACTGCACGCGCACGTGCGGGAACTGCGCGCGCCCGTCAATGGTCGAGTCCTTGCTCGGCTCGATCTCCAGCAGCGTGCCTTCGACCGAGTAGCGCCCGCGCGCGGTGTCGGCCTGCTGCGATTTCTCGACGTAGCCCGCGCGCTTCAGTTGCCCGACCACGTCGTCAATCGAGAGGCTCGCGCCCGCGCGAATCTGCTTCGGCGCGGCGTAGATACCGGCGCTGCGGGTGAAGACCTCGCCGCGCAGCAGACGGTCAATGCGCTGCGAGAAGATGTGATAGTAGTAGCCGAGCACGCCGACCGTGACGACTGTCAGGACTACGACGGGGATGATGGTGGCCGGACGTATGAGACGGCGACGCCAGCGACGCCAGAAACTTTCCGGCGGCTGCTCGAACCTGACGACCCGCGGCGTGCGCGGCCTCTTGCCCGCGGCGGGCGGGATAATATCTTTCGGCGGATGACGCAGGGCCATTGCGTTTGAATGGTAAATGGTAAATCGTGAATAGTAAATCGCGTTTTTCCTGACGCCGAATCGCCTCCGCGAGTTAACCGGCGTCAACGATTCACCATTGACGACGGACGATTTACGAGATTGACACCCTCCTTACCTTTTCGCTAACGTGGCGCGTTAGCCTGAGACGCCGTTTTGATGCCGCCGCCGCAAGACACGGTTCGATGCCTCCCGTCACAAACCTGACGCAGCGTTTGAGGTCGCGGACGCGCCTCGTGTACTCACTTGCCGCGCTCGCAAGCGTCGTCGCCCTCGGCACGGTCGGCTTCCACCTCATCGAGGGCTGGTCGCTCCTCGACGCCCTCTACATGACTGTGATGACGGTGACGACCGTCGGCTACGGGCCGCCCGCCCCGCTCTCGACGGCGGGGCGCAACTTCGCCATCCTCTTCATGGTCGTCGGCGTCGGCACCGCAGGCTACCTGCTCTCTTCGGCGGTGCAGGCGCTCGTCCGCTCCGAGATTCTGGCCGCCTACGGCGAGCGGCGGAGGCAGCGCGAGATGAGCAAGCTCAGAGACCACTACATCATCTGCGGCGCGGGCCGGGTCGGCACGCGCATCGTGCGCGAGATGCGGCGCGCTGGCGTTGCCTTCGTCGCCGTCGAAAGCAACGCCCTGCTCGCCGCCGAACTCAGCCTCCCCGACGCGCAGATTCTCATCCGCGACGCGACGCTCGACGAAACTTTAATCGAGGCCGGCATCGAGCGCGCACGCGGGCTGGCCGCCTGCCTGCCCGACGACGCCGACAACCTCTACGTCGTGCTGACGGCGCGCACGCTCAACCCGCGACTCCACATCGTCGCCCGCGCCGTCGAGGAGTCGGCGGAGCCTAAGCTGATACGCGCGGGCGCGAACCGCGTCATCGCGCCCACGATCATCGGCAGCCACCGCATGGCGCAGGCGCTTCTTAAACCCGCGGTCGCCGACTTCATGGACTCGATCACGGCGGAGAGCCTCGACCTCGCCTTCGAGCAGGTCGAGATAGTCGAAGGCTCGCCGCTCGCGGGCCGCAAGCTGAAGGACACGACGATCCGCTCCGCGCTCGACATCGTCGTCGCCGCCATCCGCCGCGACGGAGGCGAGATGATCTTCAACCCTTCGGGCGACACGCAGATTCGAGAGGGCGACATGCTCATCGGCATCGGTCGCGCCGAGTCGCTCGCCGAACTCGGCGCGCTCGCGCGCGGGTCGAGAAAGTGAATTCAACGGTTACAATAGTAACGTGAAGCGGAAACTTCGGCCTGAGAAGATCGAGCGCGTGGTTGTGCGCGGCGCGAACTGGGTGGGCGATGCGGTGATGACCGTGCCCGCGCTGCGCGCGCTGCGACGCGTGTTCCCCCGTGCTCACTTGACGCTGGCGACGCGCGCGTGGGCCGAAGGGATTTTCGAGGACGCGGATTTCATTGACGACCTGCTCGTCAACAAACGCGAGACGCGCGGCGCGGGCGCGGTCTGGGGCGAGGCGCGCGAGTGGCACGCGCGCCGCTTCGACCTCGCGGTTCTCTTCCCGAACGCGTTTGCGCCCGCACTCGTCGCCGCCCTCGCACGCGTGCCCGTGCGCGTCGGCTACGCCGCGCAGGGGCGCGGTCTGCTTCTGACTCACCCGCTGGGTGTGCCCGACTGGCGCGGGCGTCGTCACGAAGCATATTACTATCTCAACATCGTCAAGGAGCTTGAACAACTGCTCCACGGTTCTTCAAACGAGCCGGGCGAGCCATACGTCAGCCTCGAAGTCTCCGGGCAAAGGCGGGACATCGCGCGCGCGATGCTGCGCGAACACGGCGCGCGGCTTGAGCGCCCGCTCGTCGCGCTCTGCCCCGGCTCGACCAACAGCCGCGCGAAGCGCTGGCCCGCCGAGAGCTTCGCCGCGCTCGCCGACATGCTCATCGAAAAGGCGTGCGCCGACGTTGTGCTCGTCGGCGCGGGCGAGGAGATGGACGTTTCATCGGAGGTCGCGCGCGGGATGCGTGGACGCCCCGTCGTGCTGACGGGCAAGACAGACCTCGCGCAGACGGCGGCCATCCTGAGCGTCGCCGACTTGCTCGTCACGAACGACACAGGGCCGGCGCACGTCGCCGCCGCTGCCGGGTGCCCCGTCATAGTCATCTTCGGCCCGACCAACCCTTTGACGACGCGCCCGCTCTCGCCGCTCGCGGAGGTCGTGCGCCGCCCGCCCGTCTGCGCGCCGTGCATGCTGCGTGACTGCCCGATTGACCACCGCTGCATGACCGCGATCACGGCGGAAGAGGTCTGCGCTCGCTCGCTCGCCGCGCTCGAAGCGCGCGGGAAGATGCACGATTCTCCGGGGAAGATGGAGGTCGCGCGCTGAGCGGCGCGGAGGCCATAAGATGAAACGAGCCGAGGGCATCAGATGATTGACGCGGAGGGCTTCGGATGAGCGGCGCGCGGCGCGCGGTCTTCATTGACCGCGACGGGACGATCTCGGAGGAGGTCGGCTACGTCAACCACGTCTCGCGCTACCGCGTCTTTCCCTTCGCGGCGGAGGCCGTGCGCACGCTCAACGAACGGGGCTGGCTCGCCGTCCTCGTCACGAATCAGGCGGGCGTCGCGCGCGGCTACTTCGAGGAGAACTTAATCGGCGCAGTCCACCAGCTCCTTTCGGACGAACTTGAGCGCGGCGGCGCGCGGCTCGACGCAATCTATTACTGCCCGCATCATCCTTCCGTGGGCGAGCCTCCGTACCGGCAGGACTGCGACTGCCGCAAGCCGAAGCCGGGGCTTCTGCTGCGCGCGGCGCGCGAACTCAACCTCGACCTCGCACGCTGCTGGATGGTCGGCGACCGCCACAGCGACACCGAGCTTGCGCGCAACGCGGGCGTGCGCTCCGCCTTCGTGCTCACGGGATACGGGCGCGGCGAGCTGGAACATCAGAGCGCGGCGTGGCGACACCACCCCAACCTCGTCGCCGAGAATTTATTCGCAGCGGTACAGAAAATAGTGATGAGTGATGAGTGATGAGTGATAAGACAAAGCAACGGTTTTTCTTATCCCTCGTCATTCATCGCTTATCACTCATCAGCTATGAGTGAGGACAGTTCATCTCTGAAAGAGCGTCTGGCGGCGCTGGTGCGTTGGTTCCCGGAGCGGCGGGTGCTGGTCGTGGGCGATCTCTTGGCCGACCAGTTCGTGTTCGGCGAGATCAGTCGAGTCTCGCGCGAAGCGCCCGTGTTGATTCTGCGCCACGAGCGCACGGACACGGTGCCGGGCGGAGCCTCGAACTGCGCGATGAATCTGGCGTCGCTCGGTGCGCGCGCGTCCCTCGTCGGCCTCGTCGGCGAAGACGCGGCGGGGCGCGAGCTTCTCGGCAAGCTCGAAGCCGCGGGCGTCGACTGCGGCGGCGTCTTGGTCGAGCCGGGACGGGCGACGACCACGAAGGTTCGCATACTCGCCGGACACGCACACTCACCGCGCCAGCAGGTCATCCGACTGGACTATGAGGGCGGGCCGCTCGCCGACGCCGAAGTCGCAGGCCGGATTGCACGCGGCGTCCGCGAGAGGTTCGGCGACGCGGACGCCGTCGTCGTCTCGGATTACACCTACGGGGTGGCGGGCGGAGAGACTCTGGACGCGCTCCGCGCGCAGGCGCGGCACGCGTCCGTGCCCGTTCTCGTGGATTCGCGCTTCCGTCTCTCGGAGTTCGAGGGCTTCACCACGGCGACGCCGAACGAAGACGAGTTGGAGCAGGTCGCGGGCAGGCGACTCACGACCGGAAGCGAGTTGGAGGAAGAGGGCGAGCGTCTGCGTGCGCGCCTCAGATACAAAGCTCTGCTCGTCACGCGCGGCAAGGAGGGCATGATGCTCGTCGAGGAAGGGGCCGCGCCCGTGCACTTCGGGGCGGTCGGCTCGCACGACGCCGTTGACGTGACCGGCGCGGGCGACACAGTGATCGCCACCTACGCGCTCGCGCTCGCCTCCGGCGCGAGCTACCGCGAGGCCGCGCTCCTCGCCAACCACGCGGGCGGCATCGTCGTTTTGAAGCGCGGCACGGCGACCGTCACTCCGCAGGAGCTTACGGCGTCGGTGCTTCAAGAGGACGCGTGATGCTGCGGAAGTCGGGGCGAAACGGCGCGAGTCAGCGGGCCTGGTGGAGAGGTCTGTTGCCGCCTCTCTGCCTGCTCGCCGCAATCTTCGCCCTGCAAGTGTGCGCGGGCTTCAACCCCGCCGTAGTCGAGCGCTACTACAGCCGCGGCCTCTTCCCTTTCATCACGCGCGCTTTCTGGTTCGCCGGATTCGCAGGCTTTTCGCTGGCCGAGTTACTGCTCTTCGTCCTGCTGGCCGCTCTCGCCGCGTGGCTCGCATGGCTGGCGCGACGCCTCTACGTCCGGCGCGAACAGGCGCGCGCCGTCTTGCTCTCTACGCTCTCGATGCTGCTCTGGACGACGGGCCTCGTCCTCGCGCCCTTCATGCTCGTCTTCGGCTTCAACTATCAGCGACAGCCACTCGCCGAGACCCTTCAGTTCGAGCGGCGCGACCCGACGCCGTTTGAGATTGAAACGATCAGCCGCGCGGTCGTGGACGGCGTCAACCGAAGTTATGAAGAGAGCAGTCCGAGCGTCGAAGGTGCGCGAGAGAGTCGCCTGCCGCTCTCGCGCGCGGAGCTTTACGAGGCGCTGGAGGCGGCGTACCGCGCCGAGCCGCTCCTCGTCGGCGCGTCGGGCGCGACCGTCCCGCCGAAAGCCATCTACTTCTCCGGCCTTCTGAGCAGGCTCGGAGTGTCCGGCGTCTATTCGCCTTTCACGGGCGAGCCGAACTACAACGCGCTTCAACCAAACTGCGACCTTCCCTTTGCCATCGCGCACGAGATGGCCCATCAGCGCGGGTTCGCCCGCGAGGACGAGGCGAATTTCATAGCCTTCCTCGTCTGCACGAAGTCGTCGAATCCATACGTGCGTTATTCCGGTTATCTCGGCGCGCTGCGCGTGCTCGGCGTGCTCTTCCGCATCGCGCCGGAGCGCTACCGCGAGGTCGCCGCGACGCTCGGCGAAGGGCCGCGCGCAGACCTGAAGGCGCGCGCGCAGTTCTGGGCGCGCTACAGCGGAACACTCGCCAACTTCGGCCAGAGCGTCAATCACGTCTACCTGAAAGTCAACGGCGTGAGGTCGGGCGTCAGGAACTACAACGAGGCTTCGGCACTCATCGTCGGCTACTACCTGAAGCAGGAGGCCGAAGCAGGAGGCCCCGCGGCGGATTGAACGCCGCGCGCGCTTACTCTATCTTCTACGCATGTCCCCGCACGACGAACGACCGAGGGCCGACGCCTCGGCGCGCATACTCGAACGCAACCGCCTGATCGCGCGCGTCGCCATCGCGCGCAAAGGGGGCGCGCACATCGTCTTCGCCAACGGCTGCTTCGATCTGCTGCACGTCGGGCACGTGCGCTACCTCGAAGCGGCGCGCGCGCTCGGCGACCTGCTCGTCGTCGGCGTCAACGGCGACGAAGCGGTGCGCCGTCTCAAAGGCGAGGGCCGCCCCGTGCTGCCCGAACGCGAGCGCGCCGAGCTGGTCGCGTCCCTTCGAGCCGTTGATTACGTCACCGTCTTCCACGAGCCGACCGTCACCGAGCTTCTGCTCGCGCTCCGCCCGGACATCCACGCGAAGGGGACGGACTACACCGAAGAGACCGTCCCCGAACGCGACGTGGTACGATCCTTCGGCGGGCGCGTCCAGATCGTCGGCGACCCGAAGGAGCATTCGAGCACGGAAACACTTAAGAAGGTGAATGGTGAATAGTCAATGGTAAATGGTTTGCCGTTTTATCCGGCCAGCGGTTTACCTCTCAAGTCGTGCGGCGCTCAACCGCCATTCACCATTTACCATTGACCATTCACCAGCGAATGCGGATTCTCTTCGTCAAACTCGGAAGCATCGGCGACATCGTGCACACGCTGCCGTGCCTTGCGGCGTTGAAGCGGACGCTGCCGCGCGCCGAAATTTCGTGGGTGGTGGAACGGCGTTCGGCGGAAATTTTGAAGGACAACCCGCTTCTCGAAAGTCTCATCGAAGTGGACACGAAGGTGTTGAGGCGCTGGCCGGTGTCTGGGGAGACGCTGCCGGCAACGCGCCGTCAGTTGCGTCGGTTACGCGCCTCACCCTTCGACCTTGCCATAGATTTTCAGGGACTCCTTAAATCAGCTCTCGTCGCCCGACTTTCGGGCGCGCGCCGACGCGTCGGCTTCTCACGCGCTGATTTGCGCGAGCCTGCGAGCCGTTTTCTTTTAACCAAGACCGTCGGCGTTCCGGCGCACGCGCATGTCATCCGGAAGAACCTTGCGCTCGTCGCGGGCGCGCTCGGAATCCACGTGCCGTCGGCGGCGCACGAGTTCGAGTTCCCCTTCGCCGTCTCTCACGCGCACGAGCGCGAGGCCGACGAGATCGTCCAACGAATCGGGGAGAAGTTCACGATTTTGAATCCGGGCGGCGGCTGGCCCACCAAGCTCTGGGACGCCGCGCGCTTCGGCGCGCTCGCCGACGCGCTGTATTTGAACTTCGGTCTGCGCTCGGTCGTCACCTACGGGCCGGGCGAGCGCGAGTTGGCCGAGCGCGTCGCACGGTCGAGCCGAAGCGATTCGACAATCGTCGCCAACCCATCGCTCAAGGGCTTCTACGCTCTGGCGCGTCGCGCCGCACTGTACGTCGGCGGCGATACGGGGCCGACGCACCTCGCGGTCGCGGCGGGCACGCCGGTGATCGGGCTGTTCGGGCCGACGGAGTGGTGGCGTAACGGAAGCCCGCGCGTGGAAGACATCTGCGTCGAGCGGACGGACATTGATTGCCGGACGGACTGCCACCGTCGCTCCTGCTCGCACTGGGTTTGCATGGACATCGAGGTCGGGCGCGTGGTCGAGGCCGCGGGCGAGAGACTCCGTCGCGCGGGGCGAGTTTCGGAGTTGGTCGAGGTGAACGCGGGTGGCGCGTAGGGGCGGGACATGGATGCAGCGTTGGCGAGTCGCGCTCGGCTTCGCCTGCGCGGCGCTGTTTCTTCTCCTGTCGAAGCCGCAGCCTTTGACGCTCGCCCTGGGCGGCGCGGTCGCGGTCTTGGGTCTGGCGCTACGCGCGTGGGCCAGCGGGCACATACGCAAGAACGCGCTGCTCGCCGTCTCCGGCCCCTACGCATACACGCGCAACCCGCTTTACCTCGGCAGCCTCGTCCTCGGTTTGGGCTTCACCGTGGCGGCGTCGTCGGGCGTGTGGCGTTTCCTTCTGCTCGGCTCGATCTTCGCGTCGCTCTTTTTGGGCATCTACCTGCCGGTGATGCGTGTCGAAGCGGCGACGCTCGTGGAGCTTTTCGGCGAAGAGTATCGGCGCTATGCCGAAGCAGTCCCGCTCCTCTTCCCGCGCTTAAAGCCCTACAGGGACGAAGCGGGAGCGCCCGTGAAGTTCGACCCGAAGCTTTACCTTCGCTATCGAGAGTACCGCGCGGCGCTCGGACTGCTCGTGGCATGGAGCGTGCTGGCGTTAAAGGCAGTTCTGGCCGTCTAACTGGGGAAATTCAGAGAAAAGCAGGTCTTCTCTATGCAACCTCGACTCTTCAGGAAGGCTGTATCGGCTGTAGTCCTTTTCGCAGTTGTATTCTCTTCAAACGCTCTCGCCAAAGTCACGCCCAGAGAGCATACACAGCCGCGCGCGTCGGCGGCCATGCCCTTCGCGCCTTCGGAGCAGCTTGTTTATGAAGGCGAGTTCTCGAAACTGCTCCTGCGCAGCATTGACATCGCCGTGTTGAAGTTCAAGGCTTACCGCCCCGCGGCGGCGGCAACGACGGTCGGGGCGCAGGCTTCCGGCGACGACCAGACGACGACGGCCTCGCAGCCGCTCATGCTGACGACGGACGTGGAAACGAAGGGCTGGTTCCACAAACTGTTCGGCGTCAACTTCCGCTACCACGTCGAATCTCAGGTCGAGCCGAACGCTTTCTATGTGCTGCGGACGAACAAGGTGGACGAGCAGGGCAAGCGCGTGCGAACGAGCGAGGCCGTCTTCGACCAGGACGCGAAGCGCGTCGAGTACACCGAGCGCGACCCGAACAACGCACAGCAGGCCCCGCGCGTCGTCACCGCCGCGCTCGGAGGGCCGACGCAGGACATCCTCTCGGCCATCTACTTCCTGCGCACACAGACGCTCACGCCCGGACAATCCTTCAACATCGCCGTCAGCGACTCTGGCCGAGTCTTTCAGGTTCCGGCGGTCGTGGCTGCCGAGCGCAAGCCGATGAAGAGTGTACTGGGCAAAGTCGCGGTCGTGCGTCTGGACGTGGAGTTGTTCGGCGAGGGCAGGCCAATCGAGCAGGGCAAGGGCAAGATGTCCATCTGGGTTTCGAGCGACGAACGCCACGTCCCCATCAAAGCCCGGCTCTCCACGGACATGGGCCAGCTCGACATCACTCTGAAGAGCATCCAGCACGCCGCGGCGCAGTAGTCTGAACATCTTTCGATTGATACCGAAGTCAGGGCAAAGTAAGAAGAGTCACTACCGACTCTCGGTAGTGACCCTTCCGGCTCCGTGCGAGGATACGAGCCTGTGTGAAGCGTGTTGTCAGCTCTTTCCACGCTACCTTGGTTTACTTTTTCGCTGCGGACGGATCGCCCTCGGAGACCTTTTCCATCTCCTTCGGGATTGGCGTGGCTGCCGCTTTCGCGCCGGCCCCCTTCCGACAGACGTAATAATTGATCGCACCGGCGGCGAGAGTGCCCTTGCTGATGTCACCTGCTCCCCGCAGAAAGTCTATGTGGTCGTTGCGAAAGCCGGGGCCGAAAGGCGCGTTCTCTAACACGGGAGCCGGAACAGTGATATTCGCTGTTCCAGCGCCCGCGCCGTCCGTCGCCACGACCCCGACAGTAACAAACCCGCAACTGGCACTGTGCGCTGGCCCGCAGACCAGGAAGATTTGGTATTTGGTGTTAGGTTGCCCGAATTCCAGCTTGATCGTGAGGAGCAGATTGCCGCCGGGCTGACTGTAGCTTACCGCTCCGATCTCCGGCCCACGCATGTCAAGCGGGCCTCCGAAGCCCCCGGAGTCTGTGTCGTAGACAATCGGAACGGTCGTCTCTTTGATTGGTCCTACTACTGGCATATTGAGATACCTCCTATCGTTGAGTTGGTGGTTGAGGTTTCCGACCTTGCTTTTGCCTGGCTCACTGACTTTTTACCCCCCCTGAACGGTGCTAACGGCAGGCCGATCAGTTGAAGTCGGATTCCCGCTGGAACTACTCTCTTCAACTCCCTTGAATGAAGAGCGAAATGAGAATCTGTTTAGTCAAAGAGATCAAGATGATTGGCTGAGTTTGGCGAGTTTGCTTAGCGAGTTAGCGAGGTCGAAGCAGGCTCGTGAGAATTCAGCTTTTACCAAAGTAGCGTCTGCACGCTACGCCAAGTTCCTGCAAAAGTCAATAGGCCAAACGAAACGGGTAGTGATTTGACTCTCGCGCGAATCGTGGTAGCTTTGAGTCAGCCTTTACGACTCAGAGACGGAGCCGCCTTCGATGACAGTTGCGCTGGTCGTTCACGGCCATTTCTACCAACCGCCGCGCGAGAATCCCTGGACTGATCTGGTTGATCGCGAGCCGGGCGCGGGAGCCTTCAACGACTGGAACGAGCGCATCCACGCCGACTGCTACCGACCCAACGCCTTCGCGCGCATCTCCGACCAGTATGGACGCGTCGAGCGCATCGTCAACAACTACACGAACCTCAGCTTCAACTTCGGCCCGACTCTCCTGACGTGGCTCGAACGCAGCTTCCCCGAAACTTACGCGCGCATTCTTGAGGCCGACCGCGAGAGCGTGCGCCGACGCCGCGGCCACGGCAACGCCATCGCGCAAGGTTATAATCACGCGATACTGCCGCTGTGCAACGAGCGCGACCGACGCACGCAGATTCGCTGGGGCGTCGCCGATTTCCGCCGCCGCTTCGGGCGCGAGCCGGAGTCTCTGTGGCTCCCCGAAACGGCCTGCGACGAAGCGACGCTCGACTCGCTCATCGAAGAGGAGCTGAAGTACGTTGTCCTCGCGCCCTCGCAGGCCGGGCGCGTCCGCCCGCTCGGCTCGGACGCGTGGCGTGATGCGTCCGACGGCGGCGTTGACACCACAGTCCCTTACAAATTCTTCCACCGCGACGGAGGTGGCCGCTCGCTCGCGGTCTTCTTCTACGACGGCGGTATCGCACGCGCCATCGCCTTCGAGGGCCTGCTCGCGTCGAGCCACGCGCTCGTCGGCGTGTGCGCCCGCGCAGCCGCGCGCGTTGGCGCGCAGGTCGTCAACGTGGCGACCGACGGCGAGAGCTACGGCCATCACTACCGCGGAGGCGACCGCTGCCTCGCTTACGCGCTCGCAGAGGAGGCCGCGCGCCGCGACCTGCGCGTGACGAACTACGGCGAGTTCCTCGAAGAGCACGAACCCGCTTTTGAAGTCCGGCTCAAGCAGGGGCCGGACGGCGAGGGCACGGCCTGGAGCTGCGTGCATGGTTTGGGGCGCTGGGCGCGCGACTGCGGCTGCCACGCGAGCGCGCCCGAAGGCTGGAACCAACGCTGGCGTGCGCCGCTGCGCGCGGCCCTCGACTTCCTGCGCGATTGCCTGGCGGAGAAGTTCGACGACGCCTGCGGCCAGATGCTCCGCGACCCCTGGGCGGCGCGCGACGACTACGTCGAGCTGCTGGTTGACCGCGCGGCGTCGCGCGAAGATTTCCTGCTCCGGCACGCCGCGCACACGCTCTCGCGCGACGAGCAGGTGCGCGCGCTCACCCTGCTCGAAGCGCAGCGCGCGTCGCTGGCGATGTACGCGAGCTGCGGCTGGTTCTTCAACGACATCTCCGGCATCGAGACCTTGCAGACGCTCCGGCACGCGGGCCGCGCCGTCGAGCTGATGAGCGAGGCCGGACTCGAACCCTCGGTCGGTCGCTTCGTCGAAATGCTCTCCGAGGCTCGAAGCAACGTCACCGAACGTGGCAACGGCGCGGACATCTTCCTGCACACGGTCGGGCGGTCGCGCGTCACGCCGCGCCGCGTCGCCGCACACCTCGCCCTGTGCGACCTCATCGAGCGCGACGGCGAAACCGCAGAGCGCGAGTCCGCCGGATACGTCCACCGCAGGAGCGATTTTCAGAAGCGGCGACACGGGCGCATCACGCTTGAGACGGGTCGGCTCGCGCTCGAAGAACTTTCGACGCTCAGGCGGCACGAGTTCGCGCTCGCCGCGATGCACTTCGGCGAGATTGATTACTACTGCGCCCTGCGCCCTTTCGACGGGCCGGAAAAGTTTCGCGAGGCCGAGGTGACGCTCTGGTCGCACTTCCGCACCGCTTCGCTGCCCGTCCTGCTGCGCGTCGCGCAGGAGCAGTTCGGCCCCGAAGAGTTCGGACTCGAAGCGTTGCTCCCGCAGGGACAGGGCCGCCTCTCGCTGAGCGTCTTCGGCAAGCCCACCGAACGCTTCATGGAGGAGTACGAACACCTCTACGAAGAGAACCGGCGCGTCGTCGAGCGGCTACAGGAGATCGGTTTTCAAGCCCCGCGCGAGCTGCGGCTCGCCGCCGAGATGACGATGAGCCGCAGGCTGGAACGGGAGCTGCGCGAGCAGCGCAGCGGCGAGGGCGACTACGGCGCGGCCCTGGAATTGGCGCGCGACGCGGCGCGCTTCGGCTACCGCATTGACCGCACCTCCGCCACGCGCGTCTTCGAGGAGACGATCACCGACGCCGCACGTCTCTTCGTCGCGCGGCCCACGGAAGAGAACACGCGCGCGGCGCGGATGCTGATTGCGCTCGGTCGAGAGCTGGGGCTGGACGCGAACCTTGAACGCGCGCAGGAAATAATCTACGAGGCCGTTCTGGCCGGCACGCCGCTCTCCGAAGAGGCGCGCGACTTCGCACACGCCCTCGGCCTCGCCCCCGTCGCGCTCTCCGCGCCCGCAACCGCAACGGAAGTCGAGGGGCTTTCCGACGCCTTGACCGGGCTGACTTGAAGCTGCTCAAATCCTTGCGCCGAAGGGGAAAGCATTGATGTCGGACAGGCCCGGACAAACGAAGACTCAGGGCGGCGGGCCTTCCGCGAGCGTCCGCCGCGCGGAGGTCGAGCGCCTTCTCTCTCTGAACTCGCCCGACCCGCACGCAATCCTCGGCGCGCACCCGACGCCGCACGGTGTCGTCGTGCGCGCGCTGCGCCCTGATGCCGTCCGCGTCGAAGTAATCGTCGAGGGCGAAGGCCCGCGCGCGATGTCCGGAGTTCACGACGCAGGCCTCTTCGAGCTTCTGCTCGAAGGACGCACGCAGCTCTTCCCGTATCTGCTGCGCGTCACATACCCCGGCGGCAACGTCTTCACGATGCGCGACCCTTACGCCTTCATGCCCACGCTCGGCTCGTTCGACGAATATCTCTTCGGCGAGGGCCGCCACTGGCAGCTCTACGAGAAACTCGGCGCGCACGTGCGGAATCTGGGCGGCGTCGGCGGCGTCTCCTTCGCCGTGTGGGCACCGCACGCCGAAGGCATGAGCGTCGTCGGCGACTTCAACAACTGGGACGGTCGCCTTCATCAAATGCGGCGGCTCGGCGTCTCCGGCATCTGGGAGATTTTCATCCCCGACCTCCAACCCGGCGCGGTCTACAAGTACGAGGTTCACCGCCGCGGCACGCCCCCCTTCCTCAAGGCCGACCCCTACGCGCTCTACACCGAAGTTCCGCCCGCGACCTCCTCCATCGTCTTCGAGCCGAGCTATCAGTTCACCGACGGCGAATGGATGCGGCGTCGTGCCGTCGCGGATCACTACCGCGGCCCGCTCTCGATTTATGAAGTGCACCTCGGCTCGTGGCGACGCGCCGTCGAGGAGGGCGACCGCTCGCTCACCTACCGCGAGACCGCGCCCGCGCTCGCCGACTACTGCGTGCGGATGGGCTTCACGCACGTCGAGTTCCTGCCACTGAAAGGTTTTCCCTACGGCGGCTCGTGGGGCTATCAGGTGGCGAACTACTACGCGCCCACCGCGCGCTACGGCAACCCGGACGACTTCCGTTTCCTCGTTGACCACCTGCACGGACGCGGCATCGGCGTCATCATGGATTGGGTTCCCGCACACTTCCCCAAAGACGCATGGGCTTTGGGCCGCTTCGACGGCTCGGCCCTCTACGAGCACGAAGACCCGCGCCTCGGCGAGCACCCCGACTGGGGCACGTTCATCTTCAACTACGGTCGCAACGAAGTCCGCAACTTTCTCATCGCCAACGCCGTCTTCTGGCTCAAAGAATGCCACGTTGACGGACTGCGTGTGGATGCCGTCGCCTCGATGCTCTACCTCGACTACAGCCGCGACGCGGGGCGCTGGATTCCGAACAAGTACGGCGGTCGCGAGAACCTCGATGCCATTGATCTGCTGCGCGAGCTGAACGCGGTCGTCCACCGGGAGCAGCCCGGCGTGTTGATGATCGCCGAGGAGTCAACCTCCTGGCCGCTCGTCACGAAGGGCGCTGACCAGGGCGGACTCGGCTTCGACTTCAAGTGGAACATGGGTTGGATGCACGACACCATCGAATACTTCAAGCGCGACCCCTTCGTCCGGCGCTACTTCCACAACAGCCTCACCTTCGGCCTGACCTACGCGTGGAGCGAAAACTACATCCTTCCCTTCTCGCACGACGAGGTCGTCCACATGAAAGGCTCGATGCTCGGCAAGATGCACGGCACGCGCGAGCAGAAGTTCGCCAACCTGCGCGCACTCTACGCATACATGTGGGCGCACCCCGGCAAGAAACTCCTCTTCATGGGCGGCGAACTGGCGCAGTGGCGCGAGTGGAGCGAGACGCGCAGTCTCGACTGGCATCTGCTCGAAGAAGACGACGGCAACGCGGGCGTCCGTCAACTCGTCCGCGACCTCAACTGCCTGCTCGAAAGTCACAGGCCGCTCTACGAGCTGGACGTTGAGCCGCGCGGCTTCCGTTGGATTGACGTTGACAACGCGCTCGAAAACATCGTCGCCTTCATGCGCCTCTCGTCCGTGGGCGACGCGGTCGTCTGCGTCTGCAACTTCAGCGCCGTTGCCCGCCACGGCTACCGCTTCGGCCTCCCCGAACAAGGCAGATACCGGCTCGTCCTCAATACCGACTCGTCCTACTACGCCGGCACTGACTCGCTCCGAATTGATTCCGTCGAAGCCGAAGCGCAACCGTGGCACAACCAGCCCTTCTCCGCGTCGGTTGACCTGCCGCCGCTCACGACGCTCTGGTTCGTCACCCCCTCGAAAGAAGGCTCGCAGGAGACGCACTCGAACCCGGGCCACTCCGCTTCGACTTCGCAGGACGCGCCTCCACACGAAGGCTCGAAGGCCGAGACCGCAGACGCATCCGCTGCTCCCGCCGGAGCGCGCAAGCGGGCGACCGCGAAGAAGGCCGAAACACCGCGCGTGTCAGCGGGCGTCGCCGCGAAGAAGGCCGCGCCGCGCGCGAAGAGGGCTGACGCCAAGCCCGAAACAACCCACGCGAAGGTTGTGCAAGGCGAAGAGAAAACCGCGACAGGCAATGAGAGTGCTGTGAAAAGGGCCGGCCCAGGCGAGAAGAAGCCCGCCGCGAAGTCCGCGAAGGGCGCGACGAAACGAGGCACGCGGAAGAAGACCGAATGAGTCGAGGCCACATTCCCCACAGCGTCCCTCTCATCATCGGCCACCGCGGCGCGTCCGGCTACGCGCCTGAGAACACGCTCGCCGCATTCGACATGGCGCTTCAGGAAGGCGCGGACGGTATCGAGTTCGACGTTCGGCTCGCGCGCGACCGTGTGCCCGTCGTCATCCACGACGCCTCGCTCTTGCGCACAGCGTATCTCGAACGTCTGGTCGAGGAGTTCGACTCCACGCTTCTGTCGCAGTGCTACGTGGGCGAGTGGTACAACGCACATCGCCCTAAGCTCGCGCGCGAGTCCTTCGTGTGGGAGCAAATCCCCACGCTCGCGCAGGTCTGCGAACGGTACGGCGCGCACCATCTCTACATCGAGATGAAGTGCGAGCAGCCTTCGCGTCGCGCGGAACTCGCGCGCGTCGTCGTCGGGCTGTTGCGCGAGCACGGCCTCGGCGAGCGTGTCGTCGTCAAGAGCTTCGAGCACGATTCGCTCGTCGAGGTCAAGCGGCTCGCTCCGGAGGTTCGCACAGCCGCGCTCTTCGGGCGCAGTTGGCCGCGCCCGCTCGTCCCCGCCGCCAAAATCATCAGGGGAGCCGAGGCGTGCGGCGCGGACGAAATCTCCCTGCACCGTTCGCTCCTGCGCAAGACGACGGTCAAGGCCGCCCAGCGCCGCGGCTTCGAGGTCGTCGTCTGGACTGCGAACTCGTCCGTCCTGCTGCGCCGCGCAGTCGCCTTGAACCTGCGCGCAGTCATCACAGACTACCCGCGCTATCTGAAGGACGTGCTCACGCAGAAGCTCCTCACGCGCGAAGGCGCTTGCCGCTAAACAGCATGAGCGCCGCCCCGAACACCGCCGAACGAATCTACGCGCGCCCGCCGCACTTCACCGTCCACTACCGTGCGGGGCGGCGTCTGCGCTGGTCAGCCGGGCCGCGCACGGACTACGCGGCTCTGCTCCTGCTCGAAGGCCAGTTGCGCTGGCAGTCCTTGAACGACGAGACGGAAGAGTTCGGCGTGGCCGGCGCGTCCGGCCTGATCTCTGAAGGTTCTGTGCTGCTGGGCGCACCGGGCGACGTGCTGAGCGCGGCGGCCAACGGCGGCACAGAGTTTCTGCTCATCACGCTCGCGCCCCTCTTCGTCCACGACTGCGCGGTGCGCGCGCGACTCGCGCGCTCCGACTCGGTAGTCAGTTTCCGCGCGCACGCCGTCGAGCGCGACGAGCGACTCGCGCGGCTCGCGCGCGACCTCGCCGAAGAGCTGCTCAATGAGTCTGCCGGGCAGGAGCTGGTCGTCGGCGCACTCGTCGAGCACGCGCTCGTCCAACTGCTGCGCCGCTACTCGAACGTCCGCCGCTCCGAGAACCTTGAGCTGTCGCGCGCCGGCCTCGTTGACCGGCGCATACGCCTCGCGGTCGAACTGATGCACGCGCACCTCGACCGCGACCTCCCGCTCGAAGAGATCGCCGAGGCCGCGCACCTTTCGCCCTTCCACTTCGCGCGTCTCTTCAAGAAGCTGTCGGGTGCGACGCCGCACGCCTACCTCGCCTCTCTGCGCGCGGCGCGTGCGCGCGAGCTGCTGGCCGGGACAGACCTCTCCGTCACCGAAGTCGGCGCGCGCGTCGGCTACATGAGTTCCAGCCACTTCGCCAAAGCCTTCCGGCAGGCCAGCGGCCTCTCGCCGCGCGCCTACCGTCGCGCCCTCGTCCGCGGATAGACAGGTCAGGGCCGCCCCCGATAAATTTTTCTGCAAGAGACTTCTTCGCCCTCCGTTCAATCCGCAGAAGGCGACGGCTCGCAGGCCGGCGCGAAACATCCGGGCGTTGCCGTTGAAGATTTGAACGAGGCGAACTCCGGCCACAGATACGGTGGAAAGGAAGACGACAATGAGACGCAACTTTTTCAGCATTCCGGCGGCGATTTTAACTTTCGTCCTCGGCGTCGGCACAGTCATGGCGCTCGTGAGGACGCCCGCAGCCGATCAGCCGCCGCCCCCGAAGACGAGCGACGAGAAGACGCTTGAGATGGTCTTCGTCATTGACACGACCGGCTCGATGGGCGGGCTGATCGAGGGCGCGAAGCAACGCGTCTGGGGCGTCATCAATGAAGTCATGCGGACGCCCGCGCACCCCGCGGTGCGCGTCGGCCTCGTCGCCTACCGCGACCACGGCGACCAGTACGTCACGCAAGTCCTCCCGCTCACGAACGACCTCGACCGGGTTTACACAACCCTCATGGACTACCGTGCCGAGGGCGGCGGCGACACGCCCGAAGACGTGCGCCAGGCGCTCGCCGACGGCGTCGGCAAGGCCGGTTGGTCGAAGACTTCGGCTAACACCGCGCAGATAGTCTTCCTCGTCGGCGATGCCCCGCCGCACGACGACTACTCGAACGAGCCGGACACGCTCGACACGACGGCTCAGGCCGTGAAGGCCGGGATGACCGTCAACACGATTCAGTGCGGCACAGCCGACGACACGCGCCGCGTCTGGCAACAGATCGCCCGCCGCGGCGAGGGTCAATACTTCGCCATCGCGCAGGACGGCGGTGTCCAGTCAATCACCACGCCCTACGACACGCGCCTCTCCGAACTCGGCAACCGCCTCGGCTCAACCTTCACGGCTTACGGCGGCGGCGCGGGCGTTGCCGGCGAGAGCTACCGCCGCGATGCGGCGACGCGTCAGGCTTCGTCGGAGACGAAGGTCGTGGCCGCCGCGCCCGTCGTCGCGCAGGCCGACCGCGCCGTCAACAAGGCGCTCAACAAGGACGCATACGTCGGCGACCTCTTGCAGTCCATCGAGAACGGCTCGGTCAAGCTCGACGACGTGAAGACGGAAGACCTCCCCGACGACCTTCAGAAGCTCTCCGCCGCCGACCGCAGGAAGGAGGTCGAGCACCGCCTCGCCGACCGCCAGAAGATTCGCGACGAGATCGTCTCGCTCTCCAAACAGCGCGACGATTTCATCAACGCCGAGCGCCGGAAACAGACCGGCGGCCAGAACGGCTTCGACTCTGCGGTCGCCTCCGCCCTCAAAGACCAGATGGCGAAGAAGGGCATCAAGTGAAAGGATGAAGGCGGAAGAGATGACGGGGCGAAAAGGGACGGGGCGAAGAAGGCGGTATTCACCTCCCCGTCTCCACGTCCCCACGTCCCCACGTCAACTTCACATCTCATCCTTCATCCTTCCGCCTTCATCCTTCCAATGAGCAATCCCCCGCCCGTATTCCGCAAGATTTGACAAGACTCCGCCCGCCCGCCTCGGCTATCCTTCTTCAAACGATTTTTAGAAGGAGACCATCCACAGTGACACTTGAAAAGAAGGGCGTCGAGATCGCCCCGGCGAAGGGAAAGCTCGGCGTGCTGCTCGTCGGACTCGGCGCGGTCAGCACCACTTTCATCGCGGGCGTCGAGGCCGTCAAACGCGGCTTGGCCGAACCCGTCGGCAGCCTGACGCAGATGGGCGCAATTCGTCTGGGCCGTCGCACCGATAACCGCGTGCCTCTCGTCAAGGAGTTCGTCCCGCTCGCAGACCTCAACGACCTCGTCTTCGGCGCGTGGGACATCTTCCCCGACTCGGCCTATGAGGCCGCGATGACCGCGGGCGTGCTCGAAAAAGAACTGCTCGCGCAGCTCAAGCCGCAGCTTCAGAAGATCAAGCCGATGAAGGCCGTCTTCGATCAGTCTTACGTCAAGCGCCTCAACGGCACGAACGTCAAAGAGGGCGCGAACAAGCTGGAACTGGCCGAGCAGCTTATCAGTGAGATCGCCGAGTTCAAGCGACGGAACAAGTGCTCGCGCCTCGTCATAGTCTGGGCCGCCTCGACCGAGATTTTCATGAAGCAGCACGCCGTCCACAAGACCTTGAAGTCCTTCGAGCAGGCGATGCGCGACAACCACAAGGCCATCGCGCCCTCGATGGTCTACGCCTACGCGGCGCTCAAGTCCGGCGTGCCCTTCGCCAATGGCGCGCCGAACCTGACCGTTGACATCCCCGCCCTCACGGAACTCGCCGTGACGAACGGCGTGCCCGTCTGCGGCAAGGATTTCAAGACCGGGCAGACGCTGATGAAGACCATCCTTGCGCCCGGCCTCAAATCACGCATGCTCGGCCTTCACGGCTGGTACTCGACGAACATTCTCGGCAACCGCGACGGTGAAGTCCTCGACGACCCCGAATCCTTCAAGACTAAAGAGGAATCGAAGCTCTCCGTCCTCGAATACATCCTCCAGCCGGATGTTTACCCGCAGCTTTACAAAGACTTCTCGCACGTCGTCCGCATCAACTACTACCCGCCGCGCGGCGACAACAAGGAGGGCTGGGACAACATAGACATCTTCGGCTGGCTCGGCTACCCGATGCAGATCAAGATTGACTTCCTCTGCCGCGACTCCATCCTCGCCGCGCCTATCGTCCTCGACCTCGCCCTCTTCCTCGACCTCGCCCAGCGCGTCGGCATGAAGGGCATACAGGAATGGCTCTCCTTCTACTTCAAGTCGCCGATGACCGCGCCCGGACTCTACCCGGAGCACGACATCTTCATCCAACTGATGAAGCTCAAGAACACGCTCCGGCACTTGCGCGGCGAAGACCTCATTACGCACCTCGGCCTCGAATACTACGACTAACCTCCCCTTGCGTCTCACCCGCCCTGATAAACGTAACGCAGGAGCGCCGCAGCCCCTCGGCGCTCCTGCCCTCCTGTGTCAACCGGATGGGCACGCTTTGCTACGTCGCGCGCTAAGTTACCGACATTTCAGTGTGGTAGCACGCACTTCGCCGTCTTCATTTTTTTGAATCGAACCTTTTATTGTCAGCCCGGCGCTGCCGTAAAATGTCATGCGCCGACACAGCCGGAATTGCCCGGCCCACGAAAAAAAATTCCCAGATCGCATATTTTGTGGTGACAAAAAGTCCGTTGTCGTATATATAGTGCTCTCGTTCCGGCAGCGCAGCCGCCCCCCGGCCAGCGCTGTTAGCAAACCACGTCTTTTAAATACACATCCAAGAAGTGCGGTTCGCTCTTTGCAAGGAGCAGAAGTGGGGCGCGGCCCCGTTGGGCCGGGAGTCGCCGACCGAGGCGGCCCGCCACAAGCCTGAAACCGGCGTGCCCGCGTTGCTCTGAGGCAAAGGAGGACGAGCCATGGTTGCAATGATGGAAAGAGAAACGATCAACATCAACACGGTTCTGCTCGACCCCGACCAGAAAAGCCCCCGCGCGCAGGAGTTCGAGGAAAAGCTCGCGGCGCGCATCGTGGGCCAGGAGCGCGCGGTGCGCCGCATGAGCGGCCTCTACCAGATTTTCCTCGCCGGGATGAACCCGCCGAATCGCCCCGTCGGCACGATGCTCTTTCTCGGCCCTACGGGGTCTGGCAAGACGCGCGTGGTCGAGGCCGCGGCGGAAGTTCTGTTCGGCGACCCGAACGCGGTCATCAAGATTGACTGCGCGGAGTTCCAGCACTCGCACGAGATCGCGAAGCTCATCGGCAGCCCTCCGGGCTACCTCGGCCACCGCGAAACCTCGCCGATGCTCACGCAGGAGAACCTCGACCGCTATCACAACGAAGAGAGCAAGCTCTCGCTCGTCCTCTTCGACGAGATCGAGAAGGCTTCCGACTCCTTGTGGCAGCTCCTCCTCGGCATACTCGACAAGGCCACGCTCACACTGGGCGACAACCGACGCGTGGACTTCTCGAAGACGATGGTGGTGATGACCTCGAACCTCGGCGCGCGCGAGATGTCGGAGCTGATTTCGGGCGGAATAGGTTTCGCCCCCGTGAAGGGTGGGAAGAACCCGAACGACACGGAGGTGGATCAGAAGATTTATCGCACGGCTGTCGAGGCGGCGCGGCGCAAGTTTAGCCCGGAGTTCATGAACCGCATTGATAAGGTGGTTGTCTTCCGCTCTCTGAAGGAGCACCATCTCAAGCAGATTCTCGAACTTGAACTCCAGTCCGTGCAGGACCGCATCATGAAATCTGCGGGGACGAAGTTCATCTTCCAGTGCTCGGACGCGGCCAAAGACTTCCTGCTCGAAGAGGGGATTGACTTCAAGTACGGCGCGCGCCACCTGAAGCGCGCCATCGAACGCTTCCTCGTCTATCCGCTCTCGAACCTCGTGGCGACCGAGCAGGTGGGCCTCGGCGACTTAGTCCACGTTGACTTCGACGCAGGGCGCAAGAAGCTCACCTTCTCGAAGCGCTCCGGCGGCGCGCTCATCGCCGAGGCGCAGGAGTTTGAAGACGAGTTGGACAAGCC
>DATARW010000043.1:0-39688 GCA_036263975.1 Pyrinomonadaceae bacterium | reverse complement strand
GAGATGCCGACGGAGAGCACCGCCTCGCAGCTCCAGAGGAACACCCAGCGCGCCATGCTGTGCGTCATCGCCGCGAGCGCGGCCGCGACGAGGGCGGTGAGACCGATCAACACCGTCCCCCATCCCGAGACGGCGGTGAACGTCGCTGCCGCCGCCATCGTCTCGCGGATGAAGCGCAGGTTGTCCATCGCGCGGTCGTGCAGCGCGGGCGGCTCGTCTACGGTCGGCTTCTGAAAGGGTTGGACGACGGCCATGCTTTGGTGAAAATACACCCACCAAGATATTCTTGTCAAGTGCTTTGTGCTGTAAAGGAAATGTCCTGCGGTGCTGCCGTCCGGCGGAAAGGGTCGCGCCGCCCGGCGACGTTCCCGCAAAACGAAGATGCCGCGGCGACTGTCGCGGCATCTTCTGTTTGGCTTGATGTGGCCTTATCTTTGTTTGACTCGACGCGTCCTATCAGTTGCCGTTACGTCCGTCGTTGTAGCCGTTCTCGTAGCCCTCGCGGTAGTAGCGTCGGTAGAGTTCCTTGTCGCCGAGGCGCGAGCTGTAGTCGTGGTCGGCGTTGCGGTAGGCGCTGCTGTCGCGGAAGTCGGAGCGCCCGCGCCGGTTGCGATCCTTGCGTCCCTGCTTGATGCCCTCGTTGTATCCCGCGTTCAGAGCGGTCTGGCGGAGTTGGAAGGAGCCGCCGTATTGGCCGTAGCGATCCCAGTTGCGACCGCGGTGCTCTCGGCCATTGTCGTTGCGGTCGCGATCTCTCTGGTCACGGTCGCGCTGGTATTGAGAGCCGCGGTCGTTCTGGTACTGCGCCTGAGCCGTCACGCCTGAAGTGATGCCGACGCCGAGCAGTAGTGAGAGCGTCAGAACGGCCCTCCCGATTTTGCCTTTTGACTGAATTGATTTCATATTTGAACCTCCTGAGCCGGTATTGCAAACAATTTTTATGCCGGATGGTTGGCCGTCGAAGCTTTTCTAGTTTTTGCAGGCGCTTTACGTTATGACGATTCGTCGAAACGTACCATAAAAGTAATCGAATTAGACGACATCGTTAATTTAACGCCGGTTCGCAGGACACGGCGCAGAAGCCCGCTCAGGCTGCTCCGGGGGTGTAATTTACGATGCGATATTATTCGCCGGTGTCCTCTATACGAGCAGCAAGAGCAGCCGCTATACAGAGCAGCCGCCGGCTTGAATTTCCCTCGCCCGCGGCGATTTGTTAGCATGGTCGTGCCGCGTCACGAACACCTCGCGCCGACGCCGTTCGTCGGGATGTGAAGTCGAGGGCGACGCAGGTGTCGTCGGTTGGCGCGCGGAGTTAATGATAGTCGTCCGAAGGAGAGCGAAGGCTTTGAGCGTGCGGATGGAGCGTGTGCCGGAGGGAATCGAGTTCGTCGCGGAGGAGGAGGGCGTTCGCGAGTACGGGCTGGCGAACGGCCTGAAGCTGTTGCTCGTGGAGAACCGCGTCGCGCCGGTCGTGACGCTGCTCGTCCTCTACCGCGTCGGCTCGCGCAACGAGGCCGTCGGGCACACGGGCGCGACGCACCTGCTGGAGCACATGCTGTTCAATGGCACGCCGACCTTCAACAAGCGCGCGGGGACGCAGATTGCGGCGACGCTTCAGAAGGTCGGCGCGGACTTCAACGCGACGACGTGGTACGACCGCACGAACTATTTCGAGACCGTGCCTTCGGACGCGTTGGAGCTGGCCGTCTGGCTCGAAGCCGACCGCATGCGCAACTCCTTCATCGCCGACGAAGACCGGCGGTCGGAGATGACCGTCGTGCGAAACGAATTGGAGCGCGGGCAGAATGAGCCGATGCTCGTTCTCGACGAGGCTGTCTACGCGACGGCCTTCCGCGAGCACCCCTACCACCACCCGACCATCGGCTGGCGCGCGGACGTGGAGAACGTGCCCACGGCGCGGCTCAAAGAGTTCTACGACACGTTCTACCACCCGAACAACGCGACCGCCATCGTCGTCGGCGACTTCGAGAGGGGGCCGACGCTCGAACTCGTCAAAAGGTATTTCGGCGCACTCCCGGCCTCGCCCTCGCCCATTCCCGAAGTTTATACGGACGAGCCGGGGCAGCAGGGCGAGCGCCGCATCCTTGTGCGACGCGCCGGTGAGTTGCCGCTGGTGCAGGTCGCGTTCCGCACGCCCGCGGCGCTCAGCCACGCAAACGTCCTCTCGAACGCGGAACTTGCCGCGCGCGCGGCGAGTCCCTCAGAAGAGAACGACATCTACCCGCTCGCCGTCTTGTCGGCGGCGCTCTCGAACGGCGTGACGAGCAGGCTCTATCAGGCTCTGGTCGAGACGGAGCTTGCGGTGAGCGTGGACGCGCACGCCGATCAGTTCCGCGACCCCGGCCTCTTCAACGTCTACGCGACCGCCAGCCCCGGCGTCGAGCCTGAGCGGGTGGAGGAAGTGATTCACCGCGAGCTGCGGCGCGCGGCGGAGGACTTGCAGGACGAAGAGGTTGAGAAGGCGAAGCGGCAGATCGCGGCGCACGTAGCCTACGAGCGCGACGGCACGCACAACGTGGCGATGCAGTTGTCGGAGGCCGAGGCGGTCGCCGATTGGCGCTTCTACAATTCTTACGCGCGCAACGTCGCGCGCGTGACCGTCGAAGACGTGCGGCGCGTGGCCGCCACTTACTTTGAAGAGGACAATCGCACCGTCGGCCACTTCATCCCGAAGCGCGCCGCGGTGGAAGGATGAAAGCAAAAGGATGAAGTGAAAGCGGAAGGATGAGAGCCGCGCTTTCATCCTTCCGCCTTCATCCTTGCTGTCGCGGGCCGGGACTTAGCCTCGCCCCTCAACTCATAAACGACGCAGGGATTCCGAAATGGCCTCCAAGTTTCAACAAGAGCCGGAGACGGCGGGGAGTTCGGGCGCGGGCTTCGCGTCGCGCGTCGTGCGCGAGGAGTCGGCGACGGGCGCGGTGCTGCTCGTTTTGGAGAACAGGGCGACGCCGACCGTCTCTCTGCGCGGGAGTTTGCGCGCCGGCTCTTACTTCGAGCCGCGCGCGAAGCCGGGCCTTGCGCGCATCGCGGCGGAGATGCTGAAGCGCGGCACGCTCAGGCGGAGCAAGCTGGAACTGGCGGGCAAACTCGAAAGCGCGGGCGCAGACGTAGAGTTCGAGGCCGACGCCTTCGCCGTGCAGATCAGCGCGCGCGCGCTCGCCGAAGACTTCCCGCTCCTCGTCGCGCTGCTGGCGGAGATGCTGCGCGAGCCTTCCTTTCCGGCGGACGAGCTTGAGAAGCTGAAGCAGCAGACCGTCGCCGCGATTCGGGAGCAGCAGTCGGACACGCGCTGGCGCGCATACGAGCGCCTGACGCAGTTGGTCTTCGACGAGGCGAACCCCTTCTATACGCACGCGGGCGAGCGCCTGACGGAGAGCGTTAGCTCGATCACGGTCGAGGATGTGCGCGGCTTCTACGAGAAGTTCTACGGCGGGCGCTCGCTCATTCTTTCGGTCGTCGGCGACGTGCGGGCGGGCGAGGCCGTGGGCCTTTTGCGCGAGGCGCTGGCGGACTTCGGCGGGCCGGAGAGCATTGACTTGAGCGTGGAAGACCCCGCGCCGCAGGAGGGCGAGCGGAGAGAGTTGGTGCTCGTCAAGGACAAGGCGAACGTGGACGTGATGCTCGGCTCCGCCGCGCCCTTGCGGCGAGACGCGGCGGACTACTACGCGGCGCTGCTCGCCAATCGCGCGCTCGGCGAGTCAACGCTCTCTTCGCGTCTTGGCTTGCAGGTGCGCGACGTGGAGGGACTCACCTACGGCATCGCCTCGCGCTTCCGCGCGCCCACGCTCGCGGCGGGGCCCTGGTACATCGCCGTCTCGGTGAACCCCGGCAACGTCGAGCGCGCGATAGGCTCGACGCTCGGCGTCCTGCGCCAGTACGTCCGCGAAGGCATTCGCGCGGGCGAACTCGAAGACGAAAAATCCTCGGCCATCGGGTCGTTCAAGGTTTCGCTCTCGACGAACGCGGGCCTCGCCGCCGCGCTCTGGAACGCGGAGTTCTACCGGCTCGGCCTCGACTACGTCGAGCGCTACGCCGAGCACGTCCGCTCGGTCACAATCGAGGAGGCCAACGCGGCGATACGCAAATACTTTCGCCCCGACCACCTCACCATCGTCGTCGCGGGCGACACCGAAGCCGCGCACGCCGAGCACTCGCCCGTCAGTTAAGGCAAAAGTAAAAAGGCAAAAGGCAAAGAGAAAGGCAAAGGGAAAAGGCAAAGAGAAAGGCAAAAGGCAAGAGAAAGGAGAAGTTCTTCGCGCGGCGCGCGTCCTCTCTTTTGCCTTTTGCCTTTTTACTTTTGCCTTCCCTTTGCCTCTTGCCTTCCGCGTTAGCGGATGCCTTCCGCGTTGGCGGTTAGCTTGCGCCGAACCTCTGGCGGTATTCAGACGAGCTGAGGAAAGCTTTGACCATCTCGGCGTTGACGAAGTTCCCGTTGAAGGCGTTCAGCTTGTTGAGCCAGAAGTTGAAGCCCGCCGTGTCCGGGTCGCGCCTGAGGTAGCCGAAGTATTCCATAGTCACGAAGGCGCGGTTGAACTCGGCCTGCGCGAAGGCCGTGTTTTGCGCCACGTCGCGCAGGGCGCGTGCGCGCGCGGCCTGATCGGTCGTGGTGGTTGCCGACGCGCCGAACTCGGCGATGGCTGCGTTGCGATCCGTCGTCGAGGGCGTGACTCCGGCGTTGGCGAAGAGCGCGTCCACGAACTGTGCGGGCGTCTGCGTCGTCGGGTACTTGTCAACGAAGTCGGGGCGCGCGACGAAGTCGGCGAAGTAAGCCTGCTTGTTCGCTTCGAGCTGCGCGTCCGCGCCGGGCTGGCCGAAGACGAAGTTCTGCTGGAGCTGCTGCACGTCGCGCTCGAACTGCCCGTACAAGACCGGCGCGGGGCTGCCGGAGGCGGAAGCGCCGAAGGCAGCCTTATTCGCCAGGTAGGCGAGCACGCCCGTCTGCTGGAACTCGATGGAGAGGAAGAAGGCCGCCGAGGTGTTGATGCGCTTGACCTCGATGCACTGCGCGTCAGAGCCGCAGGAGGTGATGTTGTTCGTCCAGAACTGTTGGCCCGCAGCGTCAGGCTCGCGGTTGAGGAAGTCGAGGTAGTGCTGGCGGACGAAGAAGTTCGGGTCGTCTACGGGGTTCGCGGTCGAGGCCGACGAGTCGTTGTCGAGAATCGTCACCGTCGCCTGGTTCGGGCTGCCGAGGCCGACGCCCGTTCCCGTCGGGTTCGAGAGGGCGAGTTGGATGACCTCGTCGCCCTCGACGAAGTTATCGTTGACGATCAGGATGCGGAAGGTCTTCGAGGTCTCGCCGGGGTTGAAGGTGAGCTTGCCGAGCGCGATTTCGTAGTCCGACTTCTGTGAAGCGTGACCGGCCTGCGAAGAGTCGAAGGTGTTGTAGTTGACGGTGGCCGTGCCGGAAGAGTCGCCCGTGCGGACGACTGTGAAGTCCACGTGGCCGCTCTCGTCAACGGCGAAATTAGAGGTTGCGAACTGTATGAGCGAAGTGGCCTGCGCCGTCGTCGGGTTGAGCTTGCCGAACAGTCCGTGCTCTTCGTCGGCGATGCCGGCGGTGAAGTAGAGCGTGTTCACGTCGCCGCCCGCGCCGCCGTCGCCGAACGCGAGCGCCCACAGTTGGTCGTTGACGATGTTGTTGCCGGACTCGTCCTTGAGCGTGCCGAGGAACGCGCCGGTCGAGGGGTTGTAGGCGTTGATGATGCCGTTGTCGGAGAAGTTGCCGACCAGGAGCGCGCCGCCGAAGATGCCGAAGGACGCGGGCGCGATGACAAGGCCCCAGGGCGCGTCGAGCGCGCCGTTGTTGATGGCGAACGTCAGGTCGCGGACGCCGTCGGTGTTGAACTTGCGGACGAAGCCCAAGCCCGCCCCGTTCTGCTCGCGCCCGTCCGTGCCGACCTTCGCGTAGGTGACGTAGAGCGAGCCGCCGATGTTCTGGATGTTGTGCGGATGAAAAGTGTTCCCCGAAGTCGTCGGGATGGTCGGGTCAATGAAGCCGCCCGTGACGGTCGTGTCGGCGAACGTGCCGTCGAACACGTCTATCGTGCCGTTGGCGAAGTCGGCGGCGTAGAGGCGGTTGCCCCCGCTGTTCGAGCCGATGGCGAGGCCCGTGTAAACGTGGCCGGGCTTGCTGCGCGCGATCTTGGCCGTTGTGCCCTGCGCGGCGTTCCACGCGATGATGTTGCCGGTGATGGAGTCGAAGATGAAGCTGGAGGCGGCGGGGCTTCCGCCGCCGGGCGCTGTGATCTGGAAGTCTGTGGTCGAGTTGCCGACCGCGCCTGTGGGAAGTCCGCCCGGAATGTTCACGGTCTGCGGGCCTGGGCTGGACGGGTTGAGGACGACGGGCGCACCGCTCACGTCGCCTTTGACGAGTTGCGTCGTGCTCGTCCCGTTGTTGACGATCCAGAACGGACTCGTGCCCCTGACGGTGATGCCCCAGGGGTTGACGAGCAACGGGTCTTCGATGGGCGCGAGGCCGGGCACGTCCGAGATTAAATTGGTCTGGCGATAAGCCGAGCCGGGCGCGATGACGGGTATGTTCGGGAGCTGAGTGTCGCCGCCCGCGGTCTGCGCCGCGACCCTCGAAGCGGGCGGCACGGCGGGCAGGAAGGCGAGAACCAGCAGGGCGGCCAGTACGGCGCTGGCCGGCTTTCTGACGAGTGTGTTAGCAGGGCGTGGACGAAGCATAGCTTTTCTCCTTAGCTGAAATCAGTCCGAAGGTTGACAGCGAAGCTGCGGCCCGTCGAGGGGCAGAGTGAGGCAAGCGCAGAAGTCTCCCTTTAAATTGAAGCGCGGCGTGAACGAGATCGTCCGCCGACGTGGAGAGAGATGAATTTTGCGATCTTTATTCAGCGAAAGTTAAACGGTGCGGCAAAACTCTATGCCCGACGCGCGCGGGCTGTCAAGAGTTTTCGAGCCGCGACAGACCGAAGGCGGAGCATGTCCTTCGAGGGTAGAAGGACGCGGAGGCCGCACAGTCACTCCATCGCCTCGACGACGGCGCGCGCGAACTCGTTGGTGCGGGCCGTGCCGCCCACGTCGCGCGTTCGCACTCGGCCTTCGCGGTAGACCTTGAGCATCGCGCGCTCGACCCGCTCAGCCGCCTCGCGCTCGCCGAGGTGTCGCAGCATGAGGACGCCGGATTGCAGGAGTGCCGTCGGGTTGGCGATGTTCTGGCCCGCGATGTCGGGCGCGGAGCCGTGGACGGCCTCGAAGACTGCGCCGCGCTCGCCGATGTTCGCGCCCGGCACGAGGCCGAGTCCGCCGACGAGGCCCGCGCACAAGTCGGAGACGATGTCGCCGTAGAGATTTTCCAAAAGCATCACGTCGAACTGTTCGGGGCGCATGACGAGTTGCATGCAGGCGTTGTCCACGATCTTGTCGTCGGCCTCGATTGCAGGATACTCCTTCGAGACGTTGCGGAAGCATTCGAGGAAGAGGCCGTCGGAGAGCTTCATGATGTTGGCCTTGTGAATCGCCGTCACCTTCCTGCGCCCCTCGCGCTGCGAGAACTCGAAGGCGTAGCGTGCGATGCGGGTCGAAGCCTTCTCGGTGATGATCTTCAGACTCTCGACCACGCCGGGCACGACGACGTGTTCGAGGCCGGAGTAGAGGTCTTCGGTGTTCTCGCGCACGACGACGAGGTCTAGCTCCGGATAGCGGCACGGCACGTTGGGCAAAGCGCGCACGGGCCGCAGGTTCGCGTAGAGGTCGAGTGCCTTGCGCAGCCCCACGTTGACGGAGGTGAAGCCCTTGCCGACGGGCGTCGTGATCGGGCCTTTGAGCGCGACCTTGTTGCGCCGGATGGATTCGAGCAGGTCGTCGGGCAGCGTCGAGCCGAACTTCTCCAACGCCTGCGCGCCCGCGTACTTCGTCTCCCACTCGATTTGTGCGCCCGACGCCTCGATGATGCGGACGACCGCCGAAGAGACCTCCGGGCCGATGCCGTCGCCCGGAATGAGTGTGATAGTATGTGCCATTGTAGCTGTCTGCATTCAGCTTTCAGCGTTCAGCTTTTCGCGCTCGTCCGTCTTCCGGCTTTCACTCCGTCAGGCGGGTGCCGGAGGAACGTAAAGCTGAAGACTGGCTGCTGAACGCTGATTGCTTTTTCCGAATCATACCAGCAGTTCTCCTGAATGAGAAAGAGCGTGGAAACGGGAGCGGATGTGGCCGTGGTGGGCGGCGGCGTCGCGGGGCTGTCGGCGGCGCGCGAGTTGGCGCGGCGCGGACTCGCCGTCGTGGTGGTTGAGGGCGGCGAGCCGGGCGCGGAGGCTTCGGGCGCGGCTGCCGGGATGCTCGCGCCGCAGTCGGAGGCCGACCGCAGCGACGACTTCTTCGAGCTGCTGTGCGCGAGCCGCGAGATGTACCCGGCCTTTGCCGAACAGCTACTCGAAGAGTCGGGCGTCTCCATCGAGCTGGATCGAACAGGCACGCTCTACCTGGCATTCACGGAAGAGGACGAGGCGGAGACGGGGCGGCGCTTCGCTTGGCAGTCGCGCGCGGGACTTGAGGTCGAGCGCCTGACGACAGAGGAGGCGCGCAGGCTTGAGCCGCGCGTCTCGACGCGCGTGCGCGCGGCCCTGCGCTTCCCACGCGACTGGCAGGTCGAGAGCCGCCGGCTCGTCGGCGCGCTCGCCGCCTCGGCCTCCGTCTGCGGCGCGCGCTTGTTGACGAGGACGGCGGCGAGAGGCGTGCGCATCGTCGCCGGTCGCGTCGAAGGCATCGAGACGACGCGAGGTTTCTTCAGCGCGGGCGCGGTCGTCCTGGCCGCGGGCGCGCGCACTTCGCAGGTGCCGCTGCTCGTCGCGGAGCGCGAAGGCTCTGAGGCACGCGCGGAGTTAACGTCGCACCCACAGATCGAGCCGGTGCGCGGGCAGATGCTGTGCCTGCGGCAACCCGTCTCTTCCGAGCCGTTCGTGCGCCACGTCGTTTACAGCCCGCGCGGCTACCTCGTTCCGCGCCGCGACCGTCGCCTCCTCGCAGGCTCGACCTCGGAGAGCGTCGGCTTCGACGCCTCGGTGACGGCGGGCGGCCTGCACGCCGTCGCGTCGAACGCGCTTGAGATCGCGCCGGAGGTCGCCGCGCTCCGGCTCACAGACTCCTGGGCGGGACTGAGGCCGCGGGCTGCCGATGGCTTGCCCGTGCTCGGCGAGTCGCCCGTGGTGAAGAACCTTTTCTATGCGACGGGTCACTACCGCAACGGCATCCTGCTCGCGCCCGCGACCGGCGAGATAATCGCAGACCTCCTGACGGGCGGGACAACCAAACTATTGCCGCGCGCGCTCGAAGCATTCTCCCCAAAGCGCTTCCGCCGCGCGCTCGCCGGCTCACACGGAATTTAAATTTCAAGGAGTCTGCCTTAAAGCACATGAAGAGAGTTCCAATCTACGCGCCGTCATTCCTACTCCTCGCGCTCGCCCTCCTCTTCGCGCCGTCGGGCGTGCGCGCGCAGTCGGGCGTCAGGCCGAACGGCGACGCCAGAGGCGTTGACGCCAAAGGCGCGAGCGGCGACGCGCCCGACGGCTCGAAGGCCGCCGGAGAGAGGGGCGGCGCGGCCTCGTCGCAGTCGCTCTACGACGAGGCCGCCGCCTACGTGCAGCGCAAGTTCGACGAGTTCCGCAAGAACAGCGTCCCTTACGACCGCGCTCTCGAACAGAAGACCTATCAGGAGCAGAAAGACCTCGCACTTCGCAACGTCACGCAGCTCATCGCGCGCGGCCCCTTGCATGGTGCAGACCTCTTCTACGCCGGCCAGCTCTACGCGCTCGCGGGCAAGGGCGAGGGCGCGCTCGACTCGATGCGACGCTTCCTCGCCGAGGCGGACGCCGCGCACGTCTCCGCAGAGATGAAGCAGCATGCGCGGGTCGTCGTCGTGCAGCAGGCCGCGCAGCTCGGCCTCGACGACGACGCCGAGAAGACGCTCGCCGCCTACGCGCAGGACGAGCCGCGCAGCGCCGCAGACCTCCAGCGCATGCACGTCACGCTCGCCTCCGCCTACGTCAAGCGGAAAGACTACGTGCGCGCCGTGCCGCACGCGCGCGAGACCTGGGCGGCGGCGCTCCGCGGCGCAGGCGAGAGGAAGACGGACGCGCAGCAGCGCGACGCGGCCATCTACGGCGCGGGCGCGCTCCTCGCCAGCACGCTCGTTCGCGCGGGCCAACGCCCCGAAGCGATTGCCGTCATACAGGAGATGCGCGCGCGCGCCGTCTCGCTCCCCTCGGCGCGGCTCTACCGGCAGGCGACGGAGCTTCTGCTCGAACAGGGCGAGCGGCTCGACGTGCCGCCCGGCGTCGCGGAACTCCCGGCGGCGGCGACGCCGGAGATAAAAATCTCGGAGTGGATTGACCAGACGCCCGTCCGTCTCGCAGACCTGCGCGGCAAGGTCGTGCTCCTCGACTTCTGGGCGACGTGGTGCGGCCCCTGCCGCGTCTCGATGCCGAAGATCAACGCCATGAGCCGCAAGTACAGAGACCGCGGCCTCGTCGTGCTCGGCCTGACGGAGTTCGAGGGCGAGGCCGACGGGCGACAACTTTCGCGCCCGCAGGAGGTCGAGTACCTGCGGCAGTTCAAGCGCAAGCAGAATATCTCTTACGGCTTCGGCGTCGCGGACGACAAGGAGACGGGGCGCAGCTACGGCGTCGTCTCGATTCCGACCGGCATCCTCATTGACCGGCAGGGCCGCGTCCGCTTCATCACCATCAGCTCCAACGACGAAGAGGCCGAGACGCTCCAGAAGCTGATCCAGAAGCTGCTCGACGAAAAGACCGTGAACCGTGAACCGTGACAAGAAAATCCCTGAGACGGAAATCGCGAGCCGTGCTAATGCAGAAACTACTTGTCACGGTTCACGGTTCACGGCTCACGGTCTTTAACTTTTTACCGTTTCTTTACCTCGCGGCCGGCCGCGCCGGGCGGCAATTTTCCACGGCCTGTTGTAAGCTCTATCCGTTATGGAAGGCTCGAACATCACCATCGCGATTGCTTTCGCCGCCGGGCTTCTGTCGTTTCTGACGCCCTGCGTGCTGCCGCTCGTCCCCGGCTACATCTCTCTGATTTCCGGCGTGAGCGTCGAACACCTGAAGGGCGAGGGCGCAGGCTCGCGCGCGGCTGCGCGCCGCGCCGTCATCGTCAACTCGCTCGCCTTCAACGCGGGCGTCTCGCTCATCTTCATCCTGCTCGGCGCGACCGCCGGCTGGGCCGGCAACATCCTCTTCTCGCGCCCCTGGGTGCGAATCGTCGGCGGTCTCGTCATCATCGCCTTCGGGTTGCAGATGATGGGCGTTTTGAAGATAGGCGCGCTCTACCGCGACACGCGCAAATTCTCCGAAGAGAAGCCGCGCGGGCCGCTCGGCGCGGCCCTTCTGGGCATGGCCTTCGCCGCCGGCTGGACGCCGTGCATCGGCCCGATCTTGGGCGGCATCATCGGGCTGGCCGCGGCGAGCGGCGGCTGGAAAAGCGGCCTCATCCTTTCGGCCTTCTACGCCGCGGGCCTCGCCGTGCCGTTCCTCGTCACGGGCCTCGTCCTCAATCAGTTTCTCGGCTTCTACTCTTGGTTCCGAAGACACCTGCACAAGGTCGAGGTCGCTTCGGGCGTCCTGCTCATCGTCATCGGCCTGATGGTCGCGTCCAACAGCCTGACCTGGGTGGCGAGCGTCGCGGCGCGCTATCTTCCGAACGCCGAGAACATCGTGAAGCAATCGCCACCCGCCAACGCGGGAGCAGGACAGCAGAACGCGCAACCGTCGAACGCCTCGAACAGTTCGCCGAACAACGTCGCGGCTGAGCCAGCGCCCGACGTTGATTTGAAGACGACCGACGACAAGCCTCTACGCTTGAGCGAACTGCGCGGGCAGGTGGTGCTCCTGAACTTCTGGGCGACCTGGTGCGTCCCCTGCCGCTCGGAAATCCCCGGCCTGAACGAGATGCAGCGCGGGCTTGCGGCGCGCGGCCTCCGCGTGGTCGGCGTCACAACGAGCGACTCCGCCGACCTCGTCCGCGAGTACCAGAAGGATGTGAAGCAGGACTACACCGTCGCGCTCGGCGACGACTCGGTGGCCGCCAGGTACGCCGTCGGCGTGCTGCCCACGACCTTCGTCATAGACCGCGAGGGCCGCATCCGCCAGAAGATCATCGGCGAGAAGTCGCGCGCCGAGTTCGAGGCGCTGGTCGCGCCGCTCCTCGACGAGCAGGCGACCGCCGTCGCGCTGAAAAACGAGTAAGCCTTGAGACCGTGTGTGTTGCGCGAGAATAAATGAGCTGACACACCCGACCACGCAGGCTTTTATTGAACGTCCCGAACACCCCGCAACTGAGGGAGAAGTATTATGTTCAAGAATCTCAGCCGTACCTCTTCCGCCGTCCTCTTCGCGCTCGCCGCCTTCGTCACGTTGAGTGCGCCCGCGGCGCGCGCGCAGAACCCGCAGAGCGGTACGCCGAGAGCTGCTACACAGACACCCGCGCCTAGTCCCGCGCCCGGCCCCTCGACAGGTCTGATGCGAACCGCCGACGGCCATGAGTATGCGCCGCTTCTGGAGCAGAGGATCAACTACAAAGACTGGACGTTCAAGAGCCTGAAGGACGGCACGCCGCTCGACCTGCGCGACGCGCTGAAGGGCAAGCGGCTCGTCGCCGTCGTCTACTTCGCGCAGTGGTGCCCGAACTGGCGGGCCGAGGCCCCCGTCATCGCGCGCCTCTACGACAAGTACAAGGCGAGCGGCTTCGACGTGGTGGCGGTGAGCGAGTACGCGACCGCCGACGATGCGCGCAAGTATTTCGATTCGCAGGGCGGCGCACCCTACACGGTCGTCGTCGAATCCGAAGCGCGCGAGGCGCGCGACCAGACGACGCACTACGGCTATCGCCAGACGGTGGGCGACACGCGCCACTGGGGGTCGCCCTTCAACGTCTTCCTCGAACCCGCACGGCTCAACAAGGCTGGCGATGTGCTCACGGAGAAGGCTTGGGTCGTCGGCGGAGAACTCATCGAGAAGGACGCCGAGCAGTTCATACGCGAGCGCCTCGGCCTCTCACAGCAGAGCGCCGTCGAGCCTTGCAAGGAAGAGCCTGCGAAGGCCGAAGTCAAGAAGCAGTAAGCCCCTCCGGGGAAGGCAAAAGTAAAAAGGCAAAAGGCAAAAGAGGGGCAGACAAACAGCACGTCTTTCGTCGTCGGCGATGACGACGTTGCCCGCCTCCTTTTTTCTTTTGCCTTTGCCTTTTTACTTTTGCCTTCGCTATGATGTCCCGCTTTCTCCCACATCAATCATACGTCGAACGTGCAATAGATGAGACTACGCCTGCTCTACCACGGCCACTGCTTCGACGGCGTGGCCTCCGCCGCCGTCTTCACGCGCTTCTACCGCGCACGCGTCCGACGCGACGCCGAGGTCGCCTACACGCCGCTGCTGCACACGGCGGGCGCGCTCTTCGACGAGGCCATGTTCGACGGCGAAGAGAACGCAATCGTTGACTTCAAGTACAGCCCGAGCGCGCGCCTGACGTGGTGGTTCGACCATCACCAGTCGGCCTTCCTCAGCCCCGCGGACGAGGCGCATTTCCGCGCCGACACTTCGGGTAAAAAGTTCTGGGACGCCGAGAGCAAGTCCTGCACGGAGTTCATCGCGCGCGTCGCGGGCGAACGCTTCGGTTTTGAAGACGCGACGCTCGCGCCGCTCGTCGCTTGGGCGCACACGATTGACGGCGCTTTTTATGAATCGGCGGCGCAGCCCGTCGAACTCAAAGAGCCTGCGCTCCAGCTCATGCAGGTCATCGAGAACGCCGCGGAAGACGACTTCATCGAACAGATCATCCGCGGCCTCGTCTCGCGCCCGCTCGAAGAGGTAGCGGCGAGCGAGGAAGTGCAAGCGCGCTTTCGGCCCATACTTGCGCGCCACCTTGAGACGGTCGAGACCATTCGCCGGAAGGCCGTTTACGCGCGCGGCGTCGTCACCTTCGACCTCGCGGACGAAGGGCTGGCGGGCTTCAACAAGTTCATCCCCTACTACGTCCGCCCGGAGACGACCTACTCGGTCGCGGTCACGCGCCACCCCGCCCGCGCGAAAATCTCCGTCGGCTCGAACCCCTTCAGCCCGCGCCCGCGCCGCCACAACATCGCCTCCATCTGCGAGCGCTACGGCGGCGGCGGCCACGCCGTCGTCGGCGCGGTCTCGTTTGCGCCCGCAGAGGTCGAGCGAGCGCGCGAGGTCGCCCGCGAGATCGTCGCCGAGTTGCAGGAAGGCTACGAGTAAGGCGAAAGGCAAAAGAGAAGGCGGCAAGCAGCATCGCTCTCATCAACCACCGAGGATGAGAGACGCGCTGTCTGCCTTCCCCTCTTTTGCCTTTCGCCTTTTTACTTTTGCCTTACTCGTTAGGCTTGCCTTTTTACTTTTGCCTTCTTCAGCGCGCCATCAGCGACTCGATCTCCTCAATCTGCTTGGGCGCTTTATCCGTGAGCACGCGGAAGCCGTCCGCGGTGACGAGCACGTCGTCTTCTATCCTCACGCCGATGCCGCGGTACTCGTCGGGGATGTCTTCGGCGTCCTCGGCGATGTAGAGGCCCGGCTCGACCGTCATCACGACGCCGGCCTCGACGGGGCGCGGGTTTGCGTCGGCGTAGTAGAGGCCCACGTCGTGCACGTCCATGCCGAGGTAGTGGCCGAGGCGGTGCATGTAGAACTTCTTGTACGCCTCCTCCTCGATGAGTTTCTTCACGTCGCCCCGCAGGAGTCCGAGCCTGACCATGCCCTCGGTCAGAATCTCGACCGAACGCTCGTGCATCGCTTCCAACGTCACGCCGGGCGCGACCACGCGAATGCAACGCTCCTGGCAGTCGAGCACCAGCTCGTAGATGTCGCGTTGCGCCTGCGAGAAGCGGCCCCCGACGGGGAAGGTGCGCGTGATGTCGGAGGCGAAGCCCTCGTACTCCGCGCCCGCGTCAATCAGCAGCAGATCGCCGTCTTTGAGTTCGGACTCGTTGTTGACGTAGTGCAGTATCGTCGCGTTTGCGCCCGCGCCGACGATGGAGTTGTAGGCGGGCGCGTTCGCGCCGCTGCGGCGGAAGATGTATTCGATGAGGGCTTCAATCTCGTACTCCTTCACGCCGGGCCGCGCCGCACGCATCGCCTCGCGGTGCGCCTCCGCGGCGATGTCTGCGGCACGCTGCATGAGCGTGATCTCTTCGACGGTCTTGAGGAGGCGCATCTCGTGGAGAATCGCGCCGGGGTCAACGATGGCCTGCGGCGCGCGGACGCCGCGCCGCCCCAAAGCACGCATGCGCGCGAGCTGGCGGATGACGGTCTGGTCGAGTTCGGGGTTGCCGTTGCCGAGGCGGTAGTAGAGGTTGCGCGCGCCGTCCAGAAGCTCCGCGAGCTTCTCCTGAAACTCTTCGACCGCGTAGGCCGCGTCCGCGCCGAACTTCTCTTTCGCGCCCTCGACTCCGGCGCGCCGTCCCGTCCACGTCTCCTTCTCCTTGTCGCGCGGGCGGACGAAGAGCGTGTAGCGCGCCTCTTCTCTGCCGGGCGCGACGACGGCGACGGCGTCCGGCTCCGGAAAGCCGGTCAGGTAGTAGAAATCCGAGTCCTGCCGGAAGCGATACTCCGTGTCGTTCGAGCGCGTCACCTCGCGCGCCGCCGGCAGGATGGCGACCGAGTTCGGCTCCATCCGGCGCATGAACTCTGCGAGTTGCGGTCTGGGCATTTCGTCCTCCCCATCCTCTGTCTTGCTTCGTTCTCGAAGCAATTCTAACCGAGACGCGCGGCCACGCGGAAACGCGCAGGGCTTTCAACCGCCCCGCTTTCGCGCGATAATCCCCTGGCGAGGTTAAACGGATGGCGACTCAAATCACACGGGCGGAGACGGCGGCGACGCCGGAAGCGACGCGCGAGGTCGTCTCTTACGACCCGGCGACCGGCGAGGAGATAGGGCGCGTGCCGCTCTTGGGCGCGGAGGAAGTAGAGAAGGCGCTCGCGCGTGCGCGCGCGGCGCAGAAAGGTTGGGGCGCTCTCTCATTCCGCGAGCGCGCGCGTGTCGTGATGCGCGCGCGCGCGTTCGTGCTCGAAGAGATGGACGAGATCGCCCGGCTCATCGCGCGCGAGTCGGGCAAGCCAGCGGCGGAAGCGTTGGCGATGGAGATCGTGCCGACGCTCGACCTGATGCAGTTCTTCGCGCGCCGGACTGCGCGACTGCTGCGTCCCGAAAAAGTTGACATCGGACTCTACCGCTTCATGGGCCGCACCTCGACAATCGAGTACAGGCCGCTCGGCGTCGTCGCCGTCGTCTCGCCGTGGAACTTTCCGTGGGCGATTCCCCTGGGCGAGGTCGTGATGGCGCTCATGGCCGGAAACGCCGTCGTCCACAAGCCGAGCGAGCTGACGCCGCTGGTCGCGCTGAAGATCGGCGACGTGTTCGCGCGCGCCGGACTGCCCGCGGGCCTGCTCGAAATCGTGACGGGCGACGGCTCGACGGGCGCGGCGCTCACGGAGGCGGGCGCGGACAAGATCATGTTCACCGGCAGCGTTTCGACGGGCAGGCGCGTGGCCGAAGCGGCGGCGCGAAAGTTAATCCCGGTCGTGCTCGAACTCGGCGGCAAAGACCCTTTGATTGTCTTCGAGGACGCAGACCTCGACGCCGCTTCGAGCGCGGCGGTCTGGGGCGCGTTCGCCAACTCCGGCCAGGCGTGCGCCTCGGTCGAGCGCTGCTACGTGCACGAATCTATCGCGGACGACTTCACGGCGCGCGTCGTCGAGAAGGTGCGGGCGCTCAGGCAGGCGGTCGGAACCGAAGAGGGCGTAGACCTCGGCGCGATGTCTTCGGAGCGGCAACTGCGCACGGTCGAGGAGCACTTGCGCGAGGCGGTCGCGCGAGGCGCGCGCGTCGTCGCGGGCGGCGGTCGCCCGCGCGGACTTCACGAAGGCGGCGCGTTCCACGAGCCGACGGTGCTCACGGGTGTTGACCACTCGATGACCGTCATGCGCGAGGAGACGTTCGGCCCCGTCCTTCCCATCATGACTTTCAAAGATGAAGATGAGGCCGTGCGTCTCGCCAACGACAGCCCGTTCGGTCTGACGGCGAGCGTGTGGACGCGCAACATCCGGCGCGGGCGGCGCGTCGCCTCGCGCGTCGAGGCGGGCACGGTGATGGTCAACGAGGTGCTCTACACGCACGGCATCGCGCAGACGCCCTGGGGCGGCGTCAAGCAGAGCGGCCTGGGGCGCACGCACGGTCGTCTCGGACTCCTTGAGCTGGTCGCGCCGCACCACGTCCACGTCAACCGCCTCGCCGTCCTGCAAGACGTTTGGTGGTTCAACTACACGCCCGGCGCGGCCTCCCTCTTCCGCTCGCTCGCTCGCCGCTTCGCCACGGGGTCGCTCCTGCAAGCCGCCCTGCTCTCGCCGCAGATGCTCCGCCGCCTGCGCGAACGCCACCGGCGGAAGCCTTAAGTCCGGAGTCAGGACAGGGCGGCTTCGCCCGAATGCCTTTGACTCCGAATTTCAGACTGCCTTTCAGTTGACGCGGGGGCAGGAAAGGCTTTACAAGCATCTTGCCCTCGCGTTTTTTCAAACACCCGCACGCCGGAGGTATTCCCCGCAATGAGATTCAAGCTATCAATCGCCGCGCTCGCCCTGCTCGTCTGCGCCGTCGCGGCAGCCGCACAGACGCCGCAGGAGAAGGCGGCCTCGCGCGAGGCCACGCGCGAACGCCTGCGCCAACTGCTCGCCACGTCAGGCCCGAAGAAGGGCATTAACATTGACTTCCATCAGAGCGAAAAGAATCCCTTCAACTTCGTCGGCGTCAAGCGTGACGCGCTCGTCAACACCGACTTCCTTGAGGTCGTCGTCGGCATCTCGAACAACGAGACCATCGGCTTCCGCATCTACCCGCACTACAAGGGCAGCTACATCAACCTGGGCAAGGCGAAGGACGGCACGGGGCTGATGCACGCGCTGCTCAGACAGAGCGACAGTAACTTCCTCTACTGGGGCACGGACGCGACCGACGACGTTTTCGCCGGCTACACCTTCACGCTCGAATCCGGCTTCCCCGACAAAGCCATCGAGGTCGTGCTCTACAGCATCGCCCCGCTCGACGGCTTCGTCGGACAGATGCGCCCCTACGTTGACGGCAGCGCCGCGCCGCCCGCCCCTCCCCGGTAGTAATGTGCGCCGGACTTCAGACGCGCGTGTGCCGCGCGCCGCTTGCCTTCCGCCGCGCCGCGCCTTTACGATGACGCACTCACGCACCTCGGAAAAAGTTACGGGGCTTGCGGGACACGATCTTGCTGGGGCACATCATCAAGGCACAGGAGCGGCGGCACGCGGCGCGCGACAAGAACCGCGTGGTGCGCCCGTTCGGCTGGGGCGCGGAGTTCGTCGCCGAACACCTGAACGGCGACGACCCGCGCGAGGTCGTCTCGGCCTTCTCGCGCGAGGCCGTGCGCCACAGCGAAGAGTTCTACGCGCTCACTCCCGTCAGCGACCACACGCTCGAAGGCGACCGTCTGATCTGGACGAGCGCCGTCCGCACGCCCTCGGACGAGAACAACACGGCGCGCGCCCGCTTCTTCCCCGAACCGCCGCCGAAGCGTCCTGCAAAAGGTGGCGGCGAGGCCGCGCGCCGTGCCGTCGTCGTGCTGCCGCAGTGGAACGCCGACGCCGAGAGCCACGTCGCGCTCTGCCGCGTGCTCAACCGTTTCGGGATGGCGGCGCTCCGTCTGACGCTCCCCTACCACGAGGAGCGGCGGCCCGCAGGTCTGGAGCGCGCCGACTTTCTCGTCAGCCCGAACGTCGGGCGCACCTTGCAGTCCATGCGGCAGGCCGTCGTGGACACGCGCGCGGCGGTGGCGTGGCTGCGCGCGCGCGGCTACGGGCGCGTCGGCGTCGCCGGCACGAGCATCGGCTCGTGCACGGCCTTCCTCGCCTTCGTCCACGACGAGCAGATTGACGCGGGCGTCTTCAACCACGTCTCCGGCTACGTTGCCGATGTGGTCTGGCGCGGCATCTCCACGCAACACGTCCGCGCCGGTATCGAAGGCGCGCTCTCGCTCGAAGAGCTGCGCAAGCTCTGGCTGCCCATCAGCCCTCTGGCCTTCGCCGACAGGCTCAGAGGGCAGCGCGCACGGCCCATGCGCTTCATCGCTGCGCGCCACGACCTGACCTTCCCCGAAGACCTCTCGCGCGACGTGATCGAGCGCGTCCGGCGCTCCGGCCTGCCGCTCGACGTTCAATGGCTCCCCTGCGGCCACTACACCAGCGGCGAGCGCCCCTGGGTCTACCTCGACGCCTGGAAGATCGTCTCGTTCCTCAGAAGGAGCCTTTAGCTGCTGGCTGCTGGCTGTTAGCTGTTAGCCTTTAGCCTTCGGCTTTCTTCGAGAGGTTGCGCTGGTACGGGCGGGTTAACGGCGGCGACCCATGATTGCTGAGAGCTAACAGCTAACAGTTAACGGCCAACAGTTTCATTCCTTGACTCGCCGCGCGATTTGGCATAGAACCGACGTGCCTGTTTCAATCTCTGAACAAAAAGCCTGGGAGGAACACCGAAGATGGCCGACGAGACCGCGGGCGATGTCGCCGTGAAGGACAAGAACGCTTGCAGGAACGCGCCCTGCACATGCCCCGTCGAGAAGGGTGAGAAGTTTTGCAGCGTCCACTGCCAGAGCACCGAGCACAACGTCCAGATTGACTGCGACTGCGGACACGACACCTGCAAGGGCGACTTCTAAAGAAGGCAAACTAAAGAAGGCAAAAGTAAGAAGGCAAAAGGCAAAAGAGAAGGCGGCAAGCGGCGCGTCTCTCATCCTCAGTAGTTGATGAGAATTTCGCTGTCTGCCTTTACCCTCTTTTGCCTTTTGCCTTTTTACTTTTGCCTTACTGCGACGAGGCCGGCGATGACCGAAACGAGGTCTGCGGGGTCAACGGGCTTGGGGACGTGGAGATGGAAGCCTGCGTCGAGCGCGAGCGCGCGGTCGCCGTCGCCCGCGTAGGCCGTGAGCGCAATGGCCGGGGTGGCGGAGGGGCCGCGCGCCGATTCCAGCGCGCGCATGCGCCGCATGAACTGGTAGCCGTCCTCGCCCGGCATGCCGATGTCGCACAGCAGAAGGTCGGGCCAGGACTCTTCGAGCGACCCCCACGCGGCGGCGGCTGACTCGACCGCCGTCACCGTCGCCCCCATGCGTTCGAGCACGACCTTGATTAAATTCAGCGCGTCCGGCTCGTCGTCCACGACGAGCACGCGCAGGCCCTCCAACATTGCGGATTGCCGTTTGTGGGTTGCGGATTCGCCGCCGCTGCCGTCGCCGCCTTGAGTTTGATCTTCATTCCGCAATCCGAATCCCGCAATCCGCAAGAGCGGAAGCTCCACGGTGAACGTAGAGCCAAGCCCTTCTCCCACGCTCTCGGCCCTGACCGTCCCGCCGTGCAGCTCCACCAGGTGGCGCACGATTGACAGTCCCAGACCGAGGCCGCCGTGGACGCGCGTGGTGGACTGGTCGCCCTGCCGGAAGCGGTCGAAGACGTGCGGCAGGAAGTCTGCGCTGATGCCTTCGCCCGTGTCCGAGACCGTGAGGCGCGCGTGCCCGCCCTCGTGCCCGACGCGGACGCTCACCTCGCCGCCGAGGGGCGTGAACTTGACGGCGTTCAAGAGGAGGTTCCAGACCACCTGTTGCAGGCGCATGGGGTCGCCCATGATGGGGCCGACGCCCGGCTCGAACGCCGCGCTCAAAGCGATGCTCTTGGCCGTGGCCGCGGGGCGGACGGTGTCAATGGCGGCCTCGACGACGCAGCGCAGGTCGGTCGGCTCGGCTTCGAGGCGGAGGTAGCCCGTGATGCTGCGCGATACGTCGAGGATATCGTCAACGATCTGCTGCTGCGTGCGCGCGTTGCGCTCGATGATCTCGATGGCCGTCGCGGAACTCTTCGCGTCGAGCCGTCCGTCGCGCAGCATGCCCGCCCAGCCGAGGATGGCCGTCAAGGGCGTCCGCAGCTCGTGCGAGAGGGTGGCTAAGAACTCGTCCTTGAGACGGTTCGACTCCTCGGCGGCCTCGCGCGCGCGGCTCTCGAACTGCAAGAGGCGCATGTTCTCAATCGCCACCGCCGCGAGGTTCGCGGCCATCTTCATCGCCGTCACGTGCTCCTCGCGGTAGGCGTGATTTTGGTAGGACTGCACCTCGACGGTGCCGACGATGCGCCCCATCACGGCCATCGGGACGACGAGCGACGACTGCGGCCTGAGTCCGTTGTCCGGCCCGACGAGGACGCCGATCTGGCCCGCCCCTTTGCGCTTCATCTCCCAGTAGTCGTTCGTGATGATGACCTGGCGCGTGCGCACGGCGCGGCTGTTCGGCCCCTCGGCGGAGACGGGCATCGGCGGCAGCGTCGAAACGTCAACCTCCTCGTCGTCGCCCCACGCGTACTTGGCGACGCGCACGTCGCGCGCCTCGTCGTAGAGGGAGATGAAGACGCCCGCGCAGGGGACGGAGACGACGGCGAAGTCGCGCAGGTCGCGGAAGATGGCGAGGTGGTCGCGCGCCGTGCCGAGCGATGCGGCGAGGTGCGTCAGGCGTTGGAGCAGCGTCTCGTACTCTCGGAGCGCACGTTTCTCGGCCTCCCGCACGGCCTCCTCGGCGCGCCTGCGCTCGGTGATGTCCGCCGAGACGCCGACGATGCCGACGAGATTCCCCGACTCGTCTTGAATCGGCGTATCGGTCACAGATGCGGGGAACGTCGTGCCGTCGCGCCGTCGCACATCGAACTCGCCCGACCACGCCTTGCCCGACATCAGGCACGACATGATCTCGGCGGCCTGCTCGCGCGACGCCTCGGCGGGCGTGACCTCGACGATGTCGCGCCCCAGCACCTCACGGGCGGCCCAGCCGTAGAGCTTCTCGGCGTGCCGGTTCCAGTAGGTAATCTTCCCCGCGAGGTCTGTCGCGATGACGGCCTGCTCCACGGTGTCGAGCAGTTGAGACTGCAAGCGCAGCGACCCTTCTGCGCGCCTGCGCCGGGTCAGGTCTTTGATGAGTGCGACGAAGCCGCGCACGCGGCCCGCACCGTCGGCCTCCGGCACACACGTGACGTTGATCGAGCGGAGCGAGCCGTCCGGGTACTCGACCTCCTGCTCGAAGACCGTCTCCTCGCCTGCGAGCGCGCGCTCGATGAACGGGCGCAGCTCCACGTACTGCCTGTCGCCGAACACCTCGCGCAGGCTGCGACCGTAAAGCTCGCTGTGCGGGCGACCGAACCAACGGTCGTGCGCCTTGTTGTTGAAGCGGTAGCACTCGTCGGCGTCAATGTAGGAGACGGGTGACGGCAGCGCGTCGAGGATGAGGCGCAGGTGCTCCTCGCCGAGTTGCGGGGCGTCGGAGAGTGCTGCGACGATGCGTTCGCGGCTCGTGTCGTGTTCGTCGTCTGTGGGGGTCATCTAAAAATCTGACCACGGAGGAGAACGGACGGCGCGCGGGGAGGGCTACAAAGCGCGCCCCTTCCAAACGCGCCGTGCGGTAAACGTCCGCGCGTACGCTCGACAAAATCGGGCGCACGCATTATTAAACGCGCGCGGCCACTTCGCCAAGCGGAGGGGCGAAAGGCGAAGGACGAAAGTGCGGGTGAGGCCCGCGGCGCGCGCGCAGCTTCACTTTCGCCTTTCGAGCGCGGCGGCGATGCGGTTTTCGAGCACGATGTCGGGCGAGTAGTTTTCGAGTCGGAGGAAGTGCGCGGCGGCCCGGTCGAGCGCGGCCTGCGGGACGAGGCCGACGACCTCGCTGGCGATGACCTCGACGCCCAGACTCGCGGCCTCGCGCCGCACGGCCTCGAAGGCTTGTTGAAGGTTCGTCTGCTCGTAGCTCGTCAGGTTCATCGAGACCTGCACGACGCCGCGGCTCTCAAGCTCGAAGCCGAGCGCCTTCAGGTGCGGCAACCCTCCGTCGCGCTCGCGCACGGCACGTGCGATGCGGCGCGCTGTCCCAACGTCCGTCGTGTTCAGCGTGACATTGTAGGCGATGAGCAGCGGGCGCACGCCGACAATGAGCGCGCCCGCGGTCGGGTGCAGTCGGGCTTCGCCCACGTCGGGCGCGCGTTCGGGCGCGTTGCCGATCTCGTCGCGCAACAGCTCGAAGCCGCCGCGCCGCACGTCCGCAAGGTTGCGGCGCTCAGGCCGGAGCGCCGCGCTCTCGTAGAAATAGACGGGTATGCCCAGCTCGCACCAGACCCTCTCGCCCGCCGCGTGCGCCAGCGCGACGCACTCCTCCACGCTCACGCCGCGAACTGGAACGAACGGCAGCACGTCGCACGCGCCCATGCGCGGGTGCTGGCCCGCGTGCGCGTTCAGGTCAATCAACTCCGCCGCGCGCTCGACGACGCGCAACGCCGCCTCGACGACAGTTTCCGGCGGCGCGACGAAGGTGATGACCGAGCGGTTGTGATCCGCGTCAACGTGCGTGCCCAGAACGAGCGCCCCTTCGACTGACTCGACCGCTTCGACCAGGCGCGCGACCACCCCGGCCTTGCGCCCCTCGCTGAAGTTTGGTACACACTCGACGATGCGATCCATGATGTTGATAGCTGTTAGCTTTCATCTTCGGACGAAGAAGCTAACGGCCGGCAGCTTCAATCTAAAATCAATAATTCCTTCATGCCATCTTCCGACCGTTTCATCAAAGAGCGCAAGGGCGCATGGCAGCGCCTCGAAGATTTGCTGAAGCTGCTCGACCGCTCTTCCCTGCGCCGCCTGCACCGCGAGGAGGTGCGCGAGCTGGGGCACATCTACCGGCGCACGGCCTCAGACCTCGCCATTGCGCGCGCCGAGAGCCGCGACCCGCGGCTGGTGAACTACCTCAACAGCCTCGTCATACGCGCGCACGGTCGCATCTACCGCGCCGACCCGTCCGAAGGCCGGCGGCGCGTCCGCAACTTTTTCGCGCGCGATTTTCCGCGCACGTTCCGGCGCACATGGCATTACACGGCGCTGGCCTTCGCGGTCTGCGCGCTCTTCGCCGCGCTGAGCTTTCTGGCGACGTGGCGCGACCCGGAGTTTTCCGACCTGACGGGGGTTCCGGCCTACGTGCGCGAGCGGATTCTGGAGCGGAAGCCGCGCTGGTGGAAGGAGCTTAACGGGGCGAACCAGATCGCGGCCACCGCCATCGCCACGAACAACATTCAAGTCACCTTCAACGCCTTCGCCTTCGGCGCGCTCTTCGGCGTCGGCACGCTCTTCTACATGGCCTTCAACGGCGCGAGCATCGGTACGATTCTGGCGCTCACGTTCCGCGCCGGCTACGCCCAGGAGCTGCTCACGTTCATGGCCGGGCACGGCGTCATCGAGTTGACCTGCATCTTCATCGCGGGCGGTGCGGGGATGCTCTTCGGCACGGCCCTCCTGTTCCCCGGCGACATCCCGCGCTTCGACAATCTACGGCTGCGCGGACGCGAGGCGGCGCAGCTCATCGTCGGCTGCATCCCCCTGCTCGCGGTCGCGGGCACAATCGAAGGCTTCATCTCACCGGCTGACATCCCCCCGGCGATGAAGTTCGCCGTCGCCGGGATAACGGGCGTCGCGCTCTACTCCTATCTTCTGCTCGCCGGGCGCAGCGAACCCGCCGCGCCGACGAAGTAGTCTCGCGCATCGCTTCACTTCTCGCGCCTTGCTCCGCTTCTCGCGCCGCGACCGACGCCGCTAACGCCCGCGCGCTTCCTCGCCGTCCATGTTCGTCCACGCGCCCGAAGGGATGAAGGCCGCCCAGAAGTATGGGTGACTCATCCGCGCCTTCGGCGAATCGCCTCCCATGTCGAGGCCGCGCCGCCCGCCGACCGCGCTCAAGTCCTCGCCGCGCAGCATCGAGAGCTGCACCTGCCTGAGCGCCTCCGTGCGCGACGCACCGGCCTGAAGCAGTCTGTAATAAGCCGTCATCAGGTCGCGCGTGCCCGCGTCCGAGACTTGCCACAGGCTCATCACCTGCGTCTCGCTGCCCGCGAGCACGAGCGCGCGCCGGAGTCCGTAGACGCCCTCGCCGTTGCGCACGTCGCCGAGTCCCGTCTCGCACGCCGAGAGGACGACGAGCCGCGTGCCCCACAAGTCCAGCCCCGCGGCTTCGAGCGCCGTCAGCACGCCGTCTTCGCCCGCGCCGCTCTGCTGGTGGTTCACGCCCGCGAGCACCAGCCCCGAACGCAGCAGCGGATTCTCGCGCGCCGCCTGACTCGAACTCGACGGGCTTGCGCCGACGCTCAACTTCATTCCGCGCGTGCCGTCCGACGAACCCTCCGGCTGGTCGGGCAGGAAGAAGCCGTGAGTGGCGACGTGGAGCAGGCGTGGACGGCGCATCTGTTTGAGCGCCGCCTCGGTCGCGCTCGCACCCGTCAACACCTGCGCGCCCGCGAGCGTCGCGCGCAAAGCTTCCGCCTCGCCCGCCGTCCCCTTCAGCCGCGGCCACACGACCTGCGACAGGTCTGACGAACGCAGGCCCCTCGCCTTATCAACGTCGCGCCGGTTAGCTCCACCCAACGTGGGCCGCGTCGCCGCCCGCGCCGTGGTTGTTGTCGCAGGCAGCGACGCGTCTGTTGTCGCGGGCGGTGGCGCGTTTGTTGTCGCGGCGAGGTCGAAGGCCGGGTCTGCGAAGACGAAGGGCGGGCCGCTGTTCGCCTCCGCCCTGACCTGCAAGCGCAGAAGGTCGCGCCCGCTCGTCAGGTAAGTGATCGAGTAGGTCTCGACGAGGTACTTGCCCGACTCGTCAACGAGCGCGGCGAAGGGCACGAGGTTGAGCGCGCCGTCGGGCGAGAGGAAGACGCGATGCGTCTCGCCGAGGAGTTTGCGGATGGGCCGCATCGCGCGTTCGTCGAGCGCGCGCGCGAGTCGCTCGACATCCCTGCGCCGCGGGTCTTTCAAGGCCGCGCGCAGACGCGCTGCGTCGGCGTCAATCTCCGCGGCGTCGCCGAGGTCTGCAAACTGCGGCGAGGCCGAGTCGCGCCGCACGACGTAGGCGACGTAGCGCGGCGCGGCGAACTTTTCCAACTCCTTCTTCGGGTCGAACGGGCGGTAGGAAAATATCTCGACGAGCGCGGCGTCCGGTGGGATTGCTGCGCGCACGGCGTCGTAGGTGACGGGGCGCGACGCGGCGCGGAACGCGGCGCTGCGGCGGCTCACTTCCGCCTCCAGACGCTCGACCTCGGACGAGAGTTGCGCCTCGCGCGCCTGACGCTCGGCGGGTGCGAGCGCCGCCTGATCCGGCGAGAGTTGGAGCGCGGCGAGGGCGGAGCGCGCGGCGGCGAGCCGTTCGAGCAGCGCGCGGTCTTCGGCGGAGGCTCGCCGCCGGAGCGCCCCGACCTCGTCGGCCATCGCATCGAGCGAGCGGCCTTTGCGCCGCAGGATGGTCGTCAGCGCGAACCGCGCCGCGCGCGGGTCGTCGGGCGCGGCGCGCACGTTGAGCGAGACGGCGGCCTGTGTCTGCCCCGTCAGAGTGTTCAGAAAGAGCTGCTTCTGCTGCTCGGAGCCGGTCGAGAGGACGAGCGCGAGGTTGTGCTCGTTGATCTCTTCGGCGCGCTCGTCGAACTCGACGGCGCGGGCCGCGTCGCCCTTCGCGAGGTAGAGCGCGGAGATGTTGCTGAGCGTCGTGGCGACCTTCGGGTGGTTTGGGCCGTAAACTTTTTCGAGGGTGGCGAGGGCGCGCGCCTGTAGCGCCTCGGCCCGCGCGTAGTCGCCGCGCGCCTGCGCCAGCAGCGCCATGTTGTCCACCAGCTCCGCCGTGTCCGGGTGGTCGGGGCCGAGCGTCTTCTCGCGGATGGCGAGGGCGCGTTCGTAGAGCGGCGCGGCGCGTTCGTACTGCTCAAGCTCACGGTAAAGCTCGCCGAGATTGTTCAGTTCCAAAGCGACCTCCACGTGGTCGGGGCCGTAAGACTTCTCGGTGATGTCGAGCGCGCGGCGGTAAGCGTCTTCCGAGCGTTTCGCGTCGCCCATCGAGTGGTAGAGCGCGCCGAGGTTGTTGAGCACGAGCGCGGCTTCGGGGGCGTCCGCGCCTTTCGTCTTCTCGACGATGGCGAGCGAGCGCCGGAAGAGCGACTCGGCCCGCCCGAAGTCGCCCTTCAGGTAGTAGAGCGCGCCGAGGTTCGTGACGGCCTGAATGAGTTCCTTCGCTTCGGGGCCGGACGCCTTCTCTTCGATGGCGATGGATTGAAGATAGAGCGACTCGGCCTGCGCGTAGTCGCCGGTCGCGCGGTAAAGCTCGCCCAAATTGTTGAGCACCGTGGCGACGCTGTGCGATTCCGGCCCCGCCTTCTCCGTCTCCACGGCGAGCACGCGACGGTAGAGCGGCTCGGCCTTCGCGTACTCGCCCTCGTTGAAGTAGAGCAGGCCGAGACTGTTCACGGACTGCGCCGTGTCGAGGTGGTCGGGGCCGAGCACCTTCTCGCGGATGGCGAGCGCGCGCAGGTAGTGCGGCTCGGCCTTCGTGTAGAGTCCGAGGTTGCTGTAAACGTCGCCGAGGTTGTCGAGGATGAGCGCGAGCTGCGTGCTGTCGGGGCCGAACATCTTCTCGACCTGCGCCGCCATGCGCTCGGAGACGGCCAGCGCCTCTTCGTTGCGGCCCGCCGCGCCGAGCCTCCCGGCCTCCTCAACGAGCCGCTGCAACTCCTGCAAGTCGGCCTGCGACGGCTGCGGCGGCGCGACCGCCTGCGCTGCTTGAGACGGCTGCACTGCCGGCGACGGCGGCGCTGCCTGCGACGGTTGGGCGTGTGTGCGCTGCGCCGCACATGCGATGAATAAAACCGCACATGCGATGAATAAAAAAGCGGCGCTCATGGCCGCCGTCCTTTTGCCGAAAGTCACGCAAGTTCCCTTGCCAAAAGTCACAGGCATCTCCTCCGGTTCGTTTCCACGCGGAGCGGCGAGCGGCGCGCGCCCCTCGGATTTAAGTCTTCACAACAGTTGGATTCAAGTCATCACAACAGCCCGCGCTCTTTCACACGGATGTAAGTTTCCAGAAGCGAAGGGACGAGCGCTGCGGTCGTCACGTCGAGCGCGAGTCCGCCCTGCGCTTCGACGAGGCGGAGCGCCGCCTCGCGCTGGAGCATGATCTCCTCGGCGACCGACTGGGCGAACAGTTCGTGTGTGCTGGCCGGCGCGGCGCGCACGGAGGCGCGCAGGTCTCGGTCGGCGATGGTGACGACGAGCGGTAGGTGGCGGGGACGGAGTATGCGGAGCGAGGTCAGAAGCTCGCGCGAGCCTTCCTCGTCCACGAGGTCTGTGAGGACGACGACGAAGGAGCGGCGCTTGCAGTTGGCGGCGATGAACTCGAAGGCGCGCGTGTACGAAGGCTCGATCAGCTCCGGCTCGACCGCGTGCAGGGCTTCGAGCACGGCGTCCACCTGCTCGCGTCCCTTCGAGGGCGGGACGAACTCCTTGACGCGCCGACCGAAGACGACGAGTCCGGCGTGGTCGCCCGCGCGCCGCGCCGCGCTCATCAAAGCGAGCGCCGCGTGGATGGCCGCGTCGAACTTCGACTCGTCCTCGATGCGCGCCGTCATCAACCTTCCGGCGTCGAGCGCGACAACGACGGTCTGGTCGCGCTCGATCTGGTACTGCCGGGTCGTCAAACGCCCGCGCCGCGCCGTCGCGCTCCAGGAGATGTGCCGCAACTCGTCGCCCGGCACGTACTCGCGCAAAGATTCAAAGTCGCGCCCCTCGCCGCGCCACGCCGCGCGCCGCTGCGCTGCGACCAGCGAGCGCGCGCCCAGAGCCTTCAGTTCCGCCTCGCGCGCGCGCCTGATGTTCGGATAGACCTTCAACGTGCTGGCCTGCCCGACGCGCTCCTCGCACCACACGAGGCCGAGCCGCGAAACGTAACGCACGGCCACGCGCCCGAACTCGAAGCGCCCGCGGCGCGGCGGCTTCAAGACGTAGACGAGCGTCTGTGACACCTGCGGCCCCATGTTTAATTCCGCCTCGCGCGGCGCAAGCAGCGTCAACTCCGGCGGATACTCGTCCTTGATCTTCAGTTTGAAGGCGCGCGGCGTGTGGTTGTTGACGCGGACGCGCACCTCCGTCTCCGCGCCGATGTGGAAGCGCCCGCCGAACTCGCGCGCAACCTCCAAGCCTTCGGGCAGACGGCTCGCGCGGCTGTCGAGGAAGGCGGCGACGAGCAGGCCCGCGTCGAACAGAAGCGTCAGCCAACGAAGCGCGGGCCGCCCCCACGACAGCGAGAGCGGCACGAGGCCGAGCGCCAGCAGCGCGTAAAAAAGTTTAGTGAAGGTGAAGCGCATCAAGTTGAATCCGCCGTTGCTCACGCCGCGACCGTCATCATCGTGGCGAGCATGGTCGCGACCGCCTTCTCCGCGCCGCCCGCGACGGCGAAGAGGTCTCCCGCGCAGACCGTGACGCGGCGGCCCACGCGCTTGACTCCGGCGCGCGCGACAAAACGCTCGCCCACGGCGGGCGAGAGGAGGTTGAGCTTGAACTCGACGGAGACTACTTCCGCGCCCGCGGGCGCGAGCGTCAGGGCCGCGTAGCCGCAGGCCGAGTCAATGACCGCCGCGACCACGCCCGCGTGCAGGAAGCCGTGCTGCTGCGTCAGGTCTTCGCGGAACGGCAATTCAATCTCCACCTCGCCCGGCGCGACGCGCGCCAGAGTAGCGCCGATGGTCTCCATCACACGCTGGCGGGCGAAGCTGGCGCGCACGCGCGCCTCGTAGTCTGTGTCTTGCGGGACGAAGTCGGTCATGTTCGTCGCGGCCTAGCGCGGGATTTCGACGGTGTTCAGAATGTCGCTGATGACCGAGTCGCCGGTCGCGCCGTCGAGTTCGGCCTCGGCGCGAAGACTGATGCGGTGGCGCAGGGCCGCGCGCGCGATGTCGCGCACGTCGTCGGGCGTGGCGAAGTCTCGGCCCCGCATCGCCGCGAGCGCCTTCGAGCAGAGGAGCAGCGCCACGCTCGCGCGCGGGCTTGCGCCGTAGGCGACCGAGGGGTGCTCGCGCGTGCGGCGGACGATCTCGACCAGGTACCTTTGCACGCCCAGCTCCATGTGCTCGCTCTGGATTTCGGCGCGACAGTGCATGAGGGCGTCGGCTTCGGCGAGCGGGCGGATGTCTACTTGTTCGAGGCGTCGTGCGTTGAAGCCTGAGTCCCAGTTGCCGACGACGCGCGCCTCCTCTTCGGCTGAAGGGTAGCCGACGAGAATCTTGAGGAGGAAGCGGTCGAGCTGCGCTTCGGGCAAGGGGTACGTGCCCTCGTACTCGATGGGATTCTCGGTGGCGAAGACGGTGAAGAGCGGGGAGAGCCGGTACAGTTCGCCGTCAATCGTCACCTGCCGCTCCTCCATCGCTTCGAGGAGCGCGGCCTGCGTCTTCGGCGGCGTGCGGTTGATCTCGTCGGCGAGCAAAACGTCTGTGAAGACGGGGCCGCGGCGCAGAGAGAAGGCCGCGGTCGCCGTGTTGAAGACGTTCGTGCCCGTGATGTCTGAAGGCATCAGGTCGGGCGTGAACTGGATGCGGCTGAAGTCCGCGCCCAGGATGCGCGCCAGCGTCTTCACGAGCAGAGTCTTCGCCGTGCCCGGCACGCCTTCGAGCAGCGCGTGCCCTTCGGCGAGGAGCGCCACCAAAACCTGCTCGACGACCTCGTCCTGTCCGACGATGACCTTGCCCAACTCCGTGCGTATGTGCTCGACGGTTGCGGGGACGTGTTGAAGCATTTTCGATTTCAAATTTTCGATTTCAAATTTTGATAGAACAAGGCGGCTGTATGAAAGCACAGAAAATCGCAAATCTAAAATCTAAAATATGTCACCGCGCCTGGCGAATCTCGCGCGCGCGCATGAGGATGCCGAGGTCGCGTTCGAGTTCGCGCAAAGAGCGTGCGAGCGAGAGAGCGCGGCGGGCGGTGAGCGGAGCGCCCGCGATTGAGTCCTCGCACTCGCGCAGCAACGCTTCCAACTCCTTCGGGTCGCGGCCTGAGCGGGCGGCGACGCGCGCGGCGACCTGTTCGAGCGGCGCGTTCGCGCCGACTCCGCCGTAGCGCGCCAGCGCGCGGCGTGTACGCTGGTAGATGTTCTCGACGGCGAGGTCGTAGGCGCGCGCGCGCTGCTGAAGCTCGGCCATCGAGGCGACGAATTCGAGCTTGGAGCGGCGGTCGGCGCGCGGGGCCGGGATAGCTCGCGCGAAGCGTCGGCCTCGCGTCCAGACGAGCGCGACGACGAGCATCAGCGTCTGCGCGAAGAGCCAGAGGACGGGCGTGCCGCGGAAGTAGGCGAAGAACTCGTTCTCGGTCGCGCCGTAGCCCTGATGAAACTCGTCGAAGGCGACGCGGCCTGCGCGTCCGCCCGTGACGACGCCCGCGGCGAGGAACAAATTGTCGGCTCGGTTGATGCCGCCGTTCGAGACGATGTACGGGTCGGAGAGGACGACGACGCGACCGCGACCGTAGGCGTAGTCAACCAAGAGCGCCCCCTCGCCTTCGCGCCCGTCCTTGAGGTGAACGACGGGCGCGCTCGATTCTCCCACTTCCTGCGCGTCACTGGCCGAAGGTCGGGGCGCAGGCGCAGGCGCGGGCGGCGCAGGCGCGGACGCCTCCCCGCCGAACAACCCTCCGTCCGCTTCGGGCGTCGGCGTCGGCGTGTTGTTGCTGCGCGGGCCGCGCGGGTTCGCGCCGCGGGCGGCGGGCGGGTTCACGTTCGTCTGATAGACGTGCAGGCGACCGGCGAAGCGCGAGCGCGCGACCTCGGCCACGTCGCGCGTGAGCGCGGTCGGCTGCGCGGGCGAGAGCAGAGGCACGCCGCGCGTCATCAACTCCGCGTCGTCGGTGCGAACTTCCGGGCCGGGATACTCGAACAGCTCCGAGCCGACGCGCCAGCCGCCCGCCGCCGTCGGCAGAAGCTTCGGGTCGGGGCTTCGATCAACGAGGACGAGCCGCCCGCCGCCCTCGACCCATCGCAGGACTGCGTCGGCCTCACGCTTCTCGAACGCGTGGCGCAGCTTGCCGACGACGACGAGGCTCGCGGGGCGTGCCGCCTCATCCTCGGCCAGCAGCGCCGACATCGGCTGCCGCCAACGCACAACGTCAACACCCTTCTGTTGCAGATACTCGAACAGCGCGAGCGCGCCCGTCCCGCCCGCGTTCAGCGTCGAGCGGTCGGGCAGCAACTCCGTGTCGCCCTCCTGCTCGACGCGCACATACGACGCGGCGTTCAGCGCCACGAGCAGGACGACCATCAGAACGACGGTCAGGAAGATAAGGAGGCGGGCTTTCATTGGAGAGTCAGGAGTCTGAAGTCAGGAGTCTGGAGTCTGGAGTCTGGAGTTTGACGGTCTGAAAGTCTGAAGCCAAAGCAGATGACCTGTCTTGACTCCCGGCTTCAGACCGTCAGACTCCTGACTGTTTCAACGCCTTTCGACAGTGCGCCTTGAATTCAGTCCAGTCCGTCTCGCTCGCGTCGCGGAAGCCATACCAGTGCAGCTCGAAGTCAAAGGTGAGCGGCATCATCTCGGTGTAGAGGCTCGGCGCGGCGTGGCGGCGGACGGCGTTCAGGTAGTCGCGGTTCGTCTTGTGCTGGGCGAGCCTGATGACGCCGCGGTCGCCAAGTTCGCAGAGCAGGGCGATGTATGCCTTGCGTATCGCGCCGCGCAGATCGCCCGTGCGGGCGAGCCGTTCGGCGGCGTCGAGGAGGTCTGCCGAAGTCTCGTCGGCTTCGAGCCGCTCGCCGAGGACGACTCTCGGCCCGCGCGTCAGCTTGAGCGTCTTCACTCCCTGCGCGCGGCGCGACCAGACGCGCCACCCGACGAAGCAGAGGACGGCGAGGCAGAGCGCGAGGACGATGGCCTGGGCGAGCTGCGAGGCGCGCGGGTTCGCGCCCCGCTCGATGCCCGGCACGTGCGGCATGTGCTCGGCGATCCATTCAAGGATGTCTCTGACGAGGCGCTGGAGCGCGCCCCCGCGCTGCACGTTCCGGTTGAACGCGGGGTCGCGCAGGATGGCGTTCAGACGACCGCGCTCGGCGTCTCTGTCGAGCGCGGTCGCAGGCACGTCGCCCTCAAGCTCGGCGAGGCGCGAGTCGAGCGCGCGCAGGCGCGCGGCTGTCGAGCGCAGAGACTGTGCGCGCTGGTCGTTGTTCGACACGTGCCGGTACTCTTCGAGCGCCGCGTACAGCCACAAGTTGTCAACCTCAAGCGGGCCGCCGTCGCGCTCGACCCTTTCCTTCGGCGGCAGAAGCTCGCGCACACGCCCGAACGCCGCCTGCTCCCGCTTCGGCAGTTGAAGTGCCACGTCCGGGTCGAAGCCCTCCTTCGTCCAGACTTCTGGCTTCTCGCTCTTGCTCAACAGTTCGCAGAACGCGGCCAGCTCTTCGAGCGTCGCCGCGCCGACGCGCACGTTCGCGCGGTACTGTGCGAGCGCCAGCGGCGCGGCAACGCGCGCGGCAGTCGTGGACGCAGAAGACGCGGGCGCGCCCTTCGGCACGCGCGCGGCGCTCGAAGGCGAGAGGAGCAGCGGCAGCAGCAGCGCAACGAGCGGCGCGAGCTTGCAGGGCGAGACTCTGTTAGGTGAAGTGCTCATCTGACTTACGGCGCGACGCTCTTGCGAACTTGCGAACCTGCGGACGCGACTCGTCCGGCGCGGCGGCGCGACGGTCGGGGCGGCCTTCAAAGTCCGAGGACTGAACCGGGGAACTTCTCCTCCTCGCGCGTTCGCGCGGGCTTAACTTGCGGCGCGGCCAACGCCGGGGCGAGCGGCACGCGCGCGCCCGCCGGCAGCGCGGGCATCTCGCCGAAGCGTTGCGCCGCCATCAATTCGATGTCGTAGCCCTCATGCCGCACGCGCTCGTCCACGTAGAGCAGCGACATTCCCAGCATCCAGACGGGCGCGAGCAGAATCGTGCTGAGCTGCACGATGACCTGATAACTCACCGTGTACCAGGCGGGCAGACGCGTCGCGTCCAGCACGAACGGGCTGACGCCGTTCAGGTACGCGACCCAGCCGAGCGGGACGAGCAGCAGAATTATCGCCGAGTAAGTCGCGAAGCTCGTGAACAGGAACATCCCCATCAGGCGGCGGACGTTGCCGCGCGCCAGCTCCACGCTCCGGCTGACGGACTCGAACACGCCCCGCCCCTCGACCATCAACACCTGCGGCACGTAGGCCACGCGCCCCGCGACGAGGAAGTAGACGTAGAGCATCAGCAGCACCGCCGCGAGGTAGAGCGCGACGGCGGCCACGGCAGTCAGCCACGGCAGCCCCGCGGCAACCGACGCCAGGACCAGGACCAGAACGCCGACCAGAAGCAGCGCGAACAAGAACACGACGAGCGCCACCGCCACAGAGATCAGCAGCCAGAGGACGACCGCCAACGTCGCCCCGAGCAGCCCCCAGAAGCGCGAGCGCACGCTGCGGTAGATGAGCCGCGCCGTCACGGCCTCGCCCCTGAGCAGGTGCGTCACGAGGTTGCGCGACGCGCCGCCCATCACGATCAACTGCGCGAGCATGCCCAGGAACCAGATCACCACCCCGAAGAACGCGAGCAGGGTGTAGAGCACCAGCCTCCCCTCGCTCCCCGTGGCCGCGATGGCGCGGACGCTCACCGACCACAGAACCGTGCCCACCGCCGAGACGACGACGGGCGGCGCGCTGGCGCGTATGAGCGCCATGAAGTGTCGGCGGTAGAGCCGCACCGTGCGGTCAATGAGGTCGCCCGCGCCGAGCGGCGCGAGTTGCAGTTGTTTGACAGCGAGCGTCGCCACAGATTTCTGCGTCCGTCGGGCCGGGGAATTTCCGCCTGCGCGAGAGGAGGCGGGATTGTAGCACACACCGAAGCAGCACCATTCCGGCCTTCATGGACGCGACGTGCGAGCGAGGCGGTGGCCCGGCACCAGGGCGAGACGGAAAGTAAGAACAAGGATAGCCATTCCTCCGCCCTCCGGCCGGGCCGACGCGGGGCGAAAATGATTATTCAAATTTTTGAAGTTGGCTTCAAAAATTCGTTTTCCGAACCTAAATTCGGGCCTCTTCGCGCGTCAGTAAAGAGGCTTCATTTCGGTAGTTAAACCATTCAATTCTTGCTACTTACTGTCTGACAGCGGGTAGTGCGCCCGGAGGTGGCCTTTGAGTTGCCTGACGCAGGCCAGGCAATTCTTTACAGCCAAGCGGCACATCGAAGAGGTGCCTTTGAGGTACTTTAGACACAACGAAAGGAATGGTTAGCATGAGAACTTCGATACGATTCGTGATGATGATGTTAGCCCTCGCGCTCTTTACGATGAGCGCGGCGGCGCAGACATCCACGACGGGATCAGTTGAGGGGACGGTCGTTGACGTAAACGGCGCGGCGGTTCCGGGCGTGACGGTGACCGTCAGCGGCCCGAACCTGATCCGCGCGCAGTCAGCGACCACCGGCACTGACGGCAGTTACCACATCCAAAACATCCCGCCGGGCATTTACACAGTGACCGTCGAATCGGCGAAAGGCTTCGCCAAGTTTGAGCAGACCGAGGTTGGGGTCAACCTGGACAAGGCTTCGACCGTCGCCGTCCAACTCCGCCCGCAGGGCGCGACCGAAGTCGTCAACGTGACGGCCAGCTCCGGCGCGGCCATTGACGTGAATACCAACACCACGGGAACGAACGTCTCGACCGAGCAGTTCTCCAATTTCCCGACGCAGCGCACCGTGCAGTCGCTCTACACCATCGCGCCGACCGCCGCGCGCTCTGGCCTGCGCGACGCTTCGGGCCGCGACCGCGACCCGTCGGTGGGCGGCTCTTCGGGGCCTGAGAACAACTATATCCTCGACGGCGTGAGCGTCACCGACCCCGCTTTCGGCGGATCGGGCGCGAACCTGCCGTTCGAGTTCGTGCAGGAAGTCCAGGTGCAGACCGGCGCTTACGGTGCCGACCTCGGCCACTCCACGGGCGGCATCTTCAACGTCATCACCAAGAGCGGCTCGAACTCGGTGCGCGGCGACGCCTTCGTTTACTTCACGCCGTCGGGCCTCGTCCGCGCCGTGAAGTCCTCGGCCATCCCGTTCACCGGCGCGGCCCCGAACGGCTTCTCCGAGGTGGACGCCGGCTTCGACATCGGCGGCCCGATCAAGAAGGACAAGCTCTGGTTCTTCGGCGCGTTCAACCCGCAGGAGCGCAAGAACTTCTCCCTGACGCAGACTTTCCTCAGCAGCGTCAGCAACAAGGTCACGACCCCCTTCTACGCGGGCAAGATCACGTGGGGGCCTTCGATCAACCACACGTTCAACTTCTCGACCTTCGGCGACTTCACGAAGCAGAAGGGCTTCCTCTTCGGTGCCGCCAACACCGGCTTCGGCGCTGACCCGAACAGCTTCATCGGCGAGACGCAGACGGGCGGCCACAACTACGCCTTCCGGCTGAATTCGACCTTCACCCCGAACTTCATCGGTGAGTTCTCGGCGGGCCTGCACTTCCAGCGCGCCAACACGCTCCCCAGCACGAGCACGGCCAGCACGGAACTCATCACGGACAACTTCGCGGTGCTGAGCGGCGGCGCGGTTCTCCCCGATGTGAACACTGCCATCCCGGCCAGCAACGGCCTGTTCCTGGCCTTCGTTAACGGCACGGGCGGCTCGATCCAGCGCAACTTCGTCCGCCAGGGCTTCGGTCTGGTCTCCAACCAGAAGCGCAACCGCTACGAGGTCGCGGCCCGGCTCCAGAACATCTGGGGTAAGCACACGCTCAAGTACGGCGTCGAGTTCAACACGAACCGCTACCAGATAGACACCCACTCGACCGGCCCGACGCGCGACTTCGGCGCACCCACGAGCGGCATCTTCAACGGCTTCCGCGTGACCAACAACTGGGGCGTCTGCCAGGGCGACCCGACGGCCCACAACATCATCTGCCCGAGCTCGACGTTCACGACGCGCGCCACTCAGTTGATCGCGGGCGGTCAGTTCGGCACGCAGTACACCACGGCTTCGACCGGCGCGGTCTCGCTGGGTTCACTCGTCAACCCGATACTGATTCTCAGCACCGTCGGCGTCCGCGACTTCCGTCTCACGACGCACGGCGGTTTCTCGCGCTCGAACACCCAGAGCTTCTACGTCCAGGACGACTTCAAGATCACGAAGAACTTCCAGCTCAACCTGGGCGGTCGCTGGGACTACCAGCAGACCTACGGCTCTCAGACCGCGTACTTCAAGCTGAACAACTTCAAGGACAACTTCCAGCCGCGCCTCGGCTTCATCTGGGACTTCACCGGAACGGGCCGCGGCAAGGTCTTCGCCAACTTCGCGCGCTACGTCGAGACGCCGATCCCGCTCGACCTGAACGTCCGCGCGGGCGGCAACGACCAGCAGATTGACTTCAATATCCGCGTCAACCGCCTGAACGCGCCCGCCGGCTCGACGACGATCACCGACTTCGGCAACCTCGGCGGCGACCGCACCCCGATTGACCCCGGCCTCAAGCCGCAGACGGTCAACGAGTGGACTGCCGGCATCGAGTATTCGCCGCTGAAAGACCTGGCGCTGGGCTTCCGCGGCATCTACCGCAATCAGGTCAACGTCATCGAGGACGGCTCGTTCGACGACGGCAACACCTACTTCATCTTCAACCCCGGTCGCCGCGGCACGTCGAGCCAGGTGACGACCGAAGACCTGGCCTGCAACAACCCCGCGGTCGGTTGCTTCGGCCACGCGCGCCGCTACTACCGCGCGCTGGAGTTCACGGCGACGAAGCGCTTCAGCGAAAACTGGCAGCTCATCTCGTCCTACGTCTTCTCCAGCCTGACCGGCAACTACGAGGGCCTGTTCCGCAACGACAATGGGCAGAGCGACCCGAACATCACGTCGCTCTTCGACCTCGTCAGCCTGCTCAAGAACACCTACGGGCGTATGCCGAACGACCGCCCGCACCAGCTCAAGGTTGACGGCACTTACAAGTGGCCGTTCAAGCTTCTGACCAGCCTCTCGTTCCGCGCCCAGTCGGGCATCCCGTTCAACCAGTTGATCCCGCACCCGGTCTACGGCAACAACGAGGGCTTCGCGGTGCCGCGCGGCACGGCGATCAACCCCATCACGGGCAGCAACCGCACGCCGACGACCTGGAACCTCGACTTCGGCGCGTACTATCCGATTCAGTTGGGTGAGAACCGCCAGTTGCGCCTCCAGCTCGACTGGTTCAACATCACCAACAACCAGCGCGCCGTCCGCCAGGACGAGACGTTCACGATCAACAGCGGTGCGTCCGGCATCCCGCCGGTCAACAATCCGTTCTACGGCACGGGGACGATCTTCCAGTTCCCGTCGGCTTTGCGCCTCGGCGTGAAGTTCCAGTTCTAAGCCGTCTGCTTTCATGCGGCGCGCCGCGTGAAAGATTCTCGGGGAGGGGCGTGAACTTCACGCTCCTCCCCGTTCTTTATTGTGATAACCTTCCTCTTACCGTTTCAGCTTTGAATTCCCGTCGCCCTTAATTTTAGAAAGGAGTCGGTCGTGATTTTTCTCCGCGCCGGTCGTACCCTTCTTTCCACTCCCTTCTTTCACAGACGCCTGCTCACTGCGCTATGCGCCGCCCTGCTCGCGGCCCTCTGCTGCGCCGCCGCGCGCGCGCAGAGCGGCAACGAAGAAACGGGGACAGGCGGCAGGCACACCATACAGGGACGCATCGTCTTCCCTTCGGGCCGGCGCGCCGACGTGCGCCTGAAGGTCAGGCTCCAGAGCAGCCAGTCGGGCGAGCTTTCGGTTTACACGGACTCGAACGGCTCTTTCAGTTTCCGCTCGCTCGAAGCCGGCTCCTACACGGTCATCATCGAGGGCGGGGACGATTTTGAGAACCTGAGAGAGTCCGTCTACATCGAGCCGGACATCAACAGCATGGTGCGCGGGGTCACGGGGCCTTCGGTCTCGCGGCCCTACACCCTCCAACTTTACCTCCAGCCGAAGAAGCGCGACGGCGACGACGACGCGAAGGTCGGCGTGCTCAACGCGGCGCTTGCCGGCGTCCCGAAGCCCGCGCTGGAGCTTTACAACAAGGCGCACGAGGCCGAGCGCAAGGGCGACAACGATAAGGCCGCGGCGCTGTTGGGCGAGGCCGCCGCGCAGTATCCGCAGTTCGGCCTCGCCCACAGCGAGATGGGCATGCTCTACCTTAAGTCGGGCCAAGTGGGTCGCGCCATCGAGGAGTTCAAGGTGGCGGAGAAGCTCATGCCCGACGACGCGCAGGTTCAGTTCAACTACGGGCTGGCGCTGCTGGAGAAGAAGAGCCACGCCGAGGCCGAGAAGCAGTTCCGCCGCGCCGCCAGGAAGATGGGGCAGAGCGCGCAGTTGCACACCTACCTGGGCATCACTCTGGTTGGGCAGAAGAACGTCGAAGAGGCCGAGCGGGAGTTCCAGCAGGCGGTCAAGCTGGGCAGCGACCCCGCGGGCCGCGCGCACTACTATCTGGGCGGCATCTACTGGGCACGGCACGAGTATAAGAAGGCCGCCGACGAGCTTGAGCTGTACGTCAAGCAGTCGCCCAAAGCGCAGGACGCCGAGCAGGTGCGCGCCACCATCAAAGACTTGCGCGGCAGGTCGTAGCCGTAGACAATCCGCCCGCCCGGACTCCGCGAAGCCTCTTAGAAGCTGTTTGAAAAGTCATAGCGGCTTGAGCCTGCGCAGCATCAAGCGCGTCATGGCGATGTAAATCATCGCCTCGCTTGTCTGCTCTAATCGCTCGTAGTCTCGACTCAGGCGGCGATGCAGGCCGAGCCACGC
>DATARW010000031.1:0-70704 GCA_036263975.1 Pyrinomonadaceae bacterium | reverse complement strand
TGATGAGAGCCGCGCGGCTCTCATCAATCCGCCATCTGCATTCCGCAATTTGTTCTAGCCGTCGGTGCGTCGCGGCAGGGGGCCGCCGACGGTGTAGATCGTGACGGAGCTTGAGAGGCCGAGGCCGGAAAGCCTGCCCGCCATCAGCACAATCGTCTCCGCCTGCTGGACGATGCCCGCCTCGACGAGCGCACGCTCGCAGATTTTCAACATGTCCTCCGTGTTGTCGCAGCGCGGGTGGACGAACGTCTCGACGCCCCAGACGAGCGACAGCTCGTCGCGCACGCGCGGGTCATCCGTGAGCGCGACGATGCGCTGCGCGGGCCGCAAGTTCGAGAGGCGGTGCGCCATCAGGCCCGACGCGGTGATGACGGCGATGGTGCGCGCGCCGACCTCCTCGGCGGCGAAGGCCGCGGCCTCTGAAAGAGCGCGGCTCACGCGGCCCGACTGCTGGCCTGCGAGCCGCGTCATGTCGCGCGAGTAGGTGGGCTTGCCGTCTTCCGCCGACTCGATGATGCGCGCCATCGTCGCCACGGCCATGACGGGGTACTTGCCCGCGGCGGTCTCCGCCGAGAGCATCACGGCATCTGTCCCGTCCCACACGGCGTTCGCCACGTCGGACGCCTCGGCGCGCGTCGGTCGCGGCTCGGTAATCATGGACTGGAGCATCTGCGTCGCGGTGATGACCACCTTCTCTTTTCTGTTCGCCGTCTCGATGATGCGCTTCTGATAGACGGGCACCAGCTCGACGCTCGTCTCCACGCCGAGGTCGCCGCGCGCGACCATCGCGCCGTCCGCCGCGGCGATGACCTCTTCGAGGTTGTCAATCGCCTCGGCCTTCTCGATCTTCGCGACGAGCGGCTGGCGGCCCCCGGCGGCCTTGATGAGCGACCTGGCCTCGATGCAGTCCGCGGCGCGGCGCACGAAAGAGAGCGCGATGTAGTCCGCCGACTCGCGCACGGCCCACTGCAAATCGCGCCTGTCCTTGTCCGTCAGCGAAGGGATGGGCAGAGCGACGCCCGGCAGGTTGATGCCTTTGCGCTCGGCCAGCGTGCCGCCGTTGACGACGCGCGCCACCACGTCCGTTTCGTTCGTGCTCTCGACGTGAAGTTCAATCGCGCCGTCGTCGAGCAGGATGCGCGCGCCGGGCCTCACGTCGCGGGCGAGGCCCGCGTAGTTGGTCGAGACCTCGCGCGCGTCGCCGACCACCGAGCGCGTGGTGAGCGTAAAGAGCGCACCCGCGTCGAGTGTGACGGGCTGGCCCCCTTTGAGCATCCCCGTCCTGATCTTCGGCCCCGAAAGGTCAACGAGCACGGAGAGCGGTCGCTTCAGGCGCTCGGCTGCCGTGCGCGCACGGCGGATAGTCTCGGCGTGCTCCTCCTGCGTGCCGTGCGACATGTTGATGCGGACGGCGTTCGCGCCCGCGGCGAGCACTGATTCGAGGACGGTTGGCTCGCGCGACGCCGGGCCGAGCGTGGCAAGTATCTTTGCTCTTCTCACTTCGACAACCCCTTGATGAATTTTTCGCTTGATGTTTCTGTCGTTGTAATACTCCGCGCGCCCGCCGAAAGCAAGCAGGCAGACGAACAGGAGCAGAGGCAGACGACAGAGGCAGGAGGCAGTTAAAACGATAAGGCAGCCTGGTCTCACACAAAGGCTGCCTTGAATGTTCTGACTGTCTCCTGCCCCTGCCCCTGCTGTCTGCTCCTGTCCGTCTGCCTGCTTGTCTTTCAGTCCGTCTTCGACGAGAGCGCGGTCGTGACGGCCTTCTCAAGATCGGCGGCGGCTTCTTCGTCGTAGCCGACGAGGTGTGTGATGAGGCGGCCCTGACGGTCGAAGACGAAGGTCTGGGGGATGCGGTCGTCGGAGGCGAGGAAGAGTTGGACGGTCTCTTCGTCGGGGTCTGCGAGCTGGTACTGGATGCCGTACTGCTTGACGAAGTCGGGAACCTTCGGACGGTCGTCGTCGCCGCCGACGTTGAGGCCGATGACCTTGAAGCCCTGCGGGCCGAAGCGACGCTGGAGCTTGACGAGGTGCGGAACCTCTTCGCGGCAAGGCGGGCAGTAGGTCGCCCAGAAGTCGAGCACGACGACCTGCCCCCGGTAGTCTTCGAGCGCCTCGCGCCGACCGTCCAACTGCGTCCACGTGCCGCGCGGGGTGGCGGCGTTGGCCGTGCGGTGCGCAGGCTCCACCGGCGGCATCGGCAGGGAAGTGCGCGGCTGCTGCGCGGCGGCGGGCGTCGTCTCCTTCGAGGCGCTCTGCTTCTTCGACGCGCCGTCGAGTTCGCAGGCGCAGGCACAGGCGAGCAGGGCGGCGAGCGCGAGCGCCATCGTGGTGCGTCGCGCGCGAAATGCTTCGGTGATTCTCAGTCGCATGTCAGCCAAACTCCTACGGTGCGAGAGCGCCGTTATTCTACACGAAGGCGCGCGCGCCGGGCACGTCGAACCATCCTGCCGGTCAGGTCAGGAGTGGGGCAGGCGGTCGGGGTCGTCGTCCGGCGCGGGATTCATCTCGCCCTCTTCGAGCGAGGGCGCGACCTCCTCGGCTGGAACTCTGAACTCCTCGTTGGCCCACGCGCCGAAGTCCAGCAGCTTGCAACGCTCGGAGCAGAACGGGCGGTGAGGGTTATCTTCCCACTTGATAGGTCTGTGACAGGTAGGGCACTTCATAAGGAGCTGTTAGCCATTAGCTGTTAGCTTTTAGCGGCCAGCTTGGAGCGAGGCAGCGGTAAAAGCTTCGATCCTCAACCATACGGCTGGCGGCGGAAAGATAAAGGTCGAGAGCCAGTAGCTAACAGCAAAAAGCTAACAGCAAAAAGCTAACAGCTAATGGCTAACAGCTTTTCTCACATGGCCACCGAGGCCGCGGGAGTTTTAATCAGGATTTTTCGGTCAACGAAGTCAATGATACCGGCGCGACGCAGGGCGTTCAAGCGCACGGTCACGCTCTCGCGCGTCGAGCCGACGATGGAGGCTATTTCGCGGTGGGGCAGCGCGAGGTCAATGAGGACGCCGCCCTCCTCCTCGCGCCCGTAGCGCGCGGAGAGTTCGGCGAGGAGCTTGTCGAGGCGCGCGGGGATGGCGTCTAGGGCGAAGTCGGCGACGCGGCGCTCGGCGCGCGAGAGGCGTTGACCAACCATGCGGAAGGTGTAATCATAAAGCTCGCGGCTCGCGGCCATCCCCTCCCTGTAAATCCCCGCAGGAATTCGCAGCAGTCGCGCGTTCTCGTAAGCGATGGCGCACTTCTCGCGCACCCCCGCCGAGTAGAGCGAAGATTCGCCGAAGAGCGCGCCGCGGCCCACGATGTCAATGACGGCCTCGCGGCCCGTCGTGGCTTCGACGGAGCAGATTTTGACGCGCCCGCGGTCAATGACGTAGAGCGAGTCGGCCACGTCGCCCTCGCGGTAGATGAAGCGACGGCGACGGAAGTCAACGCCCTTCGAGTCGCGGGCCAGGAGCGCGAGCACCGTCGAGTCGAGGCTCGGAGCGATCTCGGACTCGCGGATGATCGCCTCCCGTTCGGCGGTTGTCAGGTTGCAGGCGCGTCGGTGTGACATGGCGGGAGAACCTCAGCTTTACGAGTTGGGGAATTCTTAAAGCGCGCGGCTTCAGGCACCCGCGGGGCCGCCGGGTCGGAAGAGGGGAGCGACCGAGGCTCCGAAACTATCTTCTGCCGGAATGGGAGTTAAAGCTGGCGCGGAAATTTTTAATGCCGCGAGGTGACCTAAAACTTAATCCCGTTATTCAGATGAGGAAAGGTTAACTGCGAAACGAAAGCGCGTAAACCATCCCTTGAATTAGCGGGCACAATAACACGAAGGGCATGCGGGCGCAAGAACTGTTTTCGCTGCTAAAAAGCATGACAAGTAAATTCAATGTGCTCGTCGTTGACGACGAGCCGGACAAGAGACTACTCCTCGCCTTCGCCTTGAGGAATGAGGGCTACGAGGTGTACACCGCCGAGGACGGCGCAGAGGGCCTCGCTGCCGTCGAGGAGCACCAGCCCGACCTCATCGTCACCGACGTGATGATGCCGCGCATGGACGGCTATGAAATGATTCGCCGCGTGCGCTCGAACCCGCGCACGCGCTTCATCCCCGTCATCATCCAGAGCGCCGCGCGCATTCAGGAGAAGGATGTGCGGCTCGGCTCCGAAATCGGCGCGCTCGGTTATCTCACCGACCCGACCGACTTAGACCTCCTGCGCGCACGCGCGCGCACGCTCCTCGATTTCAAGCAGTATCTCGATTCCTGTCAGGAGGCGGCCTTCACGGATCACCTGACGGGCCTCGCCAACCGCCGCCGTTTCGAGCGGCAGTTGGAGCGCGAGGTGGCGCGCACGGCGCGCTACGGCCACCCCTTCTGCCTCCTGCTCCTCGACATTGACCGCTTCAAGGAGGTCAACGACGCGCACGGCCACGACGCGGGCGACGAGGCGCTGCGGCTCGTCGCCAACGCCATCCAGTCGGGCACGCGCGGCATAGACACGGGCGCGCGCATCGGCGGCGACGAGTTTGCAGTCATCCTGCCGGAGACGAACCTCGCGCGCGGCCTCGAAGTGGCCGAGCGCCTGCGCGCCTCGATCAGCGCGCTCGAACTCCGGCCCGCAGGTCATCTTGCGGCCAGCCTCGGCGTCGCGGAATTCCCCTCCGGCGTGGCCGACGGCGACGAGCTGCGCGCCGCGGCGGACGCCGCGCTTTACGAGGCCAAGCGGGGGGGGCGCGACCGCGTCTGCGCCGCGCCCGCGCGCGACGAGGCGAACCGGACGCCCGCGCTCGGCGTATCATAGGCAAGGATGAAGGCGGAAGGATGAAGGATGAAAGCTCGTTCCTCAGACTCCTGCTTTGACTTCATCCTTCCGCCTTCCGCCTTCATCCTTTCGAGGAGCAATTATGGCTGACTACCGTGACAGGCTTGACGAGTGGCGCGATGCCGCGCGGCGCAAGGCGCGCGAGCTGGATGAGAAGTACCAGATACGCGAGCGCGTCGAGGAAGGTGCGCGCGCGGCGGGCGAGGCGGCGCGGCGCGGAGCCGGGGCCGTCAAGGACGGTGCCGAGCGCGCGCGCTCCGAAGCCGAGCGCGTGGGCGAAGACTACGACCTGAAAGAGCACGCGCAGGACGTGCGCGAGCGAGCGCAGGAGGCGCGCGAACACGCCACGCGCGCCGCTGAAGAGGCGGCGCGCGTGGCGCGCGACTTGGGGGGGCGCGTGCGCGACGCCGGGCAGAAGGCCGGTGAGAAGACCGGCGAAGTTTTGGGCGACGCGAAGAAGTATTACCGGAGCGCGGCGCGCGCGGCGGACATCGGCGCGCGCGCCACGCGCCTGACCACGGCCTCTTCGGTCGGACTCTTCCGCGCCTACGACTGGGCGCGGCAGAATCCGAAGCAGGCCATCGTCGTCACGCTCTCGCTCGCCGTGGGAGTGCAGGCGGGCGCGGCCTTCCCACGCCTCGACGCCGTCCTTCTGGGCGCGCATCCGCACTGGCTCACGCACTCGGCCCTGCCCGTCTGGGCCGTGCGCCGGCTCGGCAAGAAGCTCGACGGCTACCTTCGCGAGCGCGAGCGCCTGGTCGCCGCGGGCGAGCTGGACGAGGCCGAGCGCGAGCGCGTCGAGTTCGAGCGCAAGATGGTTCGCTACGTCGGTGCGCCCTTGCTCGGCGCGTTCAGTTGCGCGGCTGGCGTCGCCATATGGGCGCAGATACTTCGGCCCGGCCCCATCGTCGGCGCGCCCGTGAGCTGGCTGCTCGGCGGCAACCCTGTGCTCGACGCCGTCTGGCTCTTCAGTAACGGCGTGATCTGTTTCCAGCAGGGCTACAAGTTTTTCATGATCGCTCTGCGCGACCAGGAGGACGCGGCCCGCATCGTGCGCGAGTTGAAGGGCCTTTTGCCCGCGGCTGCCGGCGCGTGAGTTTTTACAAGCGATTTACAAAGAAAGTGAACCCGCGCACGCGCGTCTGCGTTTCTGCTGTCAACAGCGTTTCCACCGTCTGCACCAGAAAAGTTTAGCGGAAGGAGTTTTCCAAACAGATGCATCGCTTCCTGATTCGCCCGACCATCGCACTCGTCGCCTTCATCATCGGCGTGACCGTCGCATCCGTCTTCGGCGGCCTCTTCGGCACGCGCTCGCAGCACCGTTGCGTCGGCGTCGGCCTCGATGCCTACGTCGCCACGCCTCCGATGCCCGCCGAGCATCACAGTTGTCCATCCATGCGCCACTTCAGCGACATGCCCGCGCCGCCCGCCATGCCCGCTTTGCCCGCAATGGCAGAGCCGCTTGCGCCGCCCGCCGCGCCCGCGCCTCCGAAGTCGGAGAAGAGCATGCGCGTCCGCGCCACCGACGGCACGGTCAGAGAGGTCGAGACGAAGACCGAGAAGGACGCGGAGCAGTAGCTCGCGCGCGGGGCTGTAATTCCAGCAGCAGTGTGATGTGAGCCGCCGTGGGCGGCGGAAGCCGTGGGCTGTCGAATCTTCCGCCGTCCACGGCGGCCTCTATTTGAGCGTCAGCGGGAACGGCATGAAAGAGAGGATGAAGACGACGAGCGTCAGCACGGCGACAAGCTCGCGCGCCCTGCCGAGCGGGTCGCGTTCGTCCGAGGGCTGCGGGTGCGGCACTCTCAGCATGATGAAGAGCAGGACGACGTAGAGGAAGCCGCTCGGTACGCCGTGCCAGAACCAGCCGAGCGGCGCGAGCGCGAGCATCGAAAGGAAGGCGAAGCGGCCCGCGTGTTTGTGCAGGCGCGCTCCGAAGACCGAGTAGGTCGCGTGCCCGCCGTCGAGCTGGCCGACGGGCAGGAGGTTCAGGCTCGTCACCAGCAGCCCGATCCACGCCGCGAAATAGAAAGGGTTCGGCGCGATGTTCGCCAAATCGCGCACGCCGAGCGCCGCGGCGAGCAGGCGCAGCAGCGGCGGGTCGTTGAAGATGAGGACGCCTTCGGACGGAAGCGGAGGCGCAGGTGTGGCCGTCAACAGCGCGGCAACGGCGACCGGGATGATGACGAGGAAGCCCGCGAGCGGCCCGGCCACGCCGATGTCGAAGAGTGCGCGCCGGGAAGGTATCGGCGACTTGATCTTGATGAACGCGCCGAGCGTGCCCGCCATGAACGGCGGCGGCATCGGGATGAAGAAGGGGAGCGTCGCGTCAACGCCGTAGAGCCGGCAGGCGACGTAGTGGCCCGACTCATGCGCGAGCAGTATGGAGAGCAGCGCCGCCGAGAACTTCAAACCCTCGACGATGTAGGCCGGGTGCGCGATGACGAAAGAGCCGACCACCGCCAGCCCAAGCGCGTAATACTTCGGGACGTAGAGCAGGTAGTCGAAGGGAGTGACGGGCGGAGGCAGATTCGGCTCGATGCCGCCAAACGGCAGGGTGAGGCTCATGCCCGCCCACGTCATCGTCGTCGCCGTCAGAAGAAACAGAAGGGTGTGACGCGCCCACTCGCGCGCGGTCGGTCGCGCCGCGCGCCGGGGCCGTCCCGCAGCGTACGTCACAAAGGTCGGGATGCTCTGGACTGATTCAGACATGCTCGACAAAAGCAGTGGCGAGTGACGGGTGACGAGCTAAGGCAAATGCTTTAATCTCGTCACCCGTCACTGCTTTAGAAACTTGAGCTGGGGGGGCGGGTTGCCGCGTCGTCGGAGGTGTCGCCCGAAGGGGTTTCCGTGTCGTGCTCGTCGTGCTCGGACGAGAAGCCGTGGGCCTGTAGCTCCTTGCCGGCTTTGAAGCGGATGGTCTTGCCGGAAGGGATGGCGACCTCCTCGCCGGTGCGAGGGTTGCGGCCCACGCCGCGCTTGCGCGGCTTGACGACGAAGACGCCGAAGCCCCGCAGCTCGATGCGCTCGCCGCGCGCCAGCGCCTCCTTCATCGAATGAAAGAGCGCGTCCACGGCCTGCTCGGCCTTCATCTTCGGCACGCCCGTCCGCTCCGCCACGCGATTTACGATGTCGAGTTTAATCACTTCTCTACGGCCTCCGTTTCCGTCTCCGTCTCCGGCCCTCGGTCGTGGATTTTATCAAGGGATGTCAACACTTTGGCGATAATAGAGACGCCCCGCGACGGCTGTCAAGCCGCTTCGGGGAAGGCAAAAGGCAAAAGGAAGGTAAAAGCAAAAAGGCAAAAGTCGAAAGAGGAAGACCGAGAGCACATGAGAAGAGAGCCATTCTTCGCGCGAGAGCGCGTCCACACTTTTGCCCTTTGCCTTTTTACTTTTACCTTCCGTCCCGCTGCGTTGACAACGCGCGCGCGCGGCGGCTAACCTCGGACGCGTGAGGGCGTGGGCGGCTTCTCATGGCCTCTGTGCCGCGCATCTAAAGACGAACTTATGCTCTTCTTCGGACACAAGAGTCGGCGCGCGCCCGCGTTCGGCGACGTAGCGGCGGACGACGACCGCGACATCGAGGTGCGGAGTTTGCGCGAGGAGTCGCGCACGCACTTCTGGGGCGAGGCCCGCCTCCTCTTCCGCGACCTCGTTTTCGCGCTGATGATTATGGCGCTCGTGCTGGTCTTCGTCGCGCAGCCCGTCAAGGTCGAGGGCACTTCGATGCTGCCGCGCCTGCACGACGGCGAGCGCATCTTCGTCAACAAGCTCATCTACTACGGCCTGCCCGATGTCGAGCGCGGCGACATCGTCGTCTTCTGGTTCCCCGACGACCCCTCGAAGAGCTACATCAAGCGCGTCATCGGCCTGCCCGGCGAGACCGTGCAGATGCGCGCCGGTCGAATCTACATCAACGGCAAGGAGCTACAGGAGCCTTACCTCGACCCGACCCTGAACGTCTCGGACGACGACCGCCCGCCGACCTACGTCAAGCCGCACTACTACTTCGTCATGGGCGACAACCGCGACAACTCCAGCGACTCTCGAAGCTGGGGACTCGTGCCCGAAAAGTACATCTACGGCAAGGCGCTGTTCCGCTACTGGCCGCTCTCGAAGGCCAGCGTGCTGCGCCACGAGACCGAATACCCCGGCGTCCCCAGCCGCCGCGCCGAGAGGGTGGAGGACGGCGAGGAGTAGTTTCAGAAAGGCTGGAGGCTGGAGGCGAAAGACGGTCGCCCGGTTTTCGGCAGGCGGAGAGCAGTCACGCGGTTTTCAGTTTTAAGTTTTCGGTTTTCAGACGCCGGGTTTCATGCCCGGCGTTTTGAGTTTGAAATTTCAAATCCGAGGTTGCAAACTGTTACCGCCTCCTGCATTCTGCCTTCTGTTCTTATGGCTGACTGGCTGCGCCCGCTCCTGTTGATGTTCTACGCGCCCGCGCGCGGGATGGCGGAGGTGCGCGACCACGTGCCGCTCGGTCAGGCCGCGCTGCTGGCGCTGCTCTTGCAGGTGGCGCACACGGTTTACGCGCAGTGGCGCGAGTTGTCGGGCGTGGCCTCGCACTCCGGCGCATGGGCGGCCCTGAGCGTCATCCTGGCCTCGGCCGGTTACATGCTCCTGATCGCGCTCGTCTTCGTGCCGGTGGCGATTCTTCTGGCGAACCTGTTTGAGCGGCGCGCGAGCTTCGGCGTGGTGCTGCGTCAGGAGTACGCGCCGACCACTTCGACCGCCTTCTACGCGCTGGCTGCGGCGAGCCTGCTGGCGCTTCCGCTGGTCTACGCCGCGAACGCCGCGGGGCTTAACGAGGCGGCGGTGATGAAGTCGCTTCTGGCCGCGCAGCAGACCGCGCAGCAGGTGCTCCGCGACCCGACGCCGAACGGCCCGACGCCGGAGCAGATGAATCAGATGACGAGCGTGCTGACCAATGCGCTGCTGCTCTTTTTGATCCAGCCGCTGACGCTCTTCAGCCTGTGGGCCGTGGCTGGCGTGCGCGAGGTCTTCCGGCTGTCGTGGTGGAAGTCTCTGGCGGTAGTCTTGCTGAGCACGGTCTTGATGTCCGTCCTCTCGCCGGTTCTGTTCCTCGTCTTCAGCGCGCTGCTCGGCGCGCCTTTCATCGCGCTGCTCGTCTTCTTCCTGCTGCGCGGCTACTTCGGCGAGATGGTGCGCGGGCAGCAGGCGCGCGCCTCGTTCCGGCAGAACCTCGAAGCCGCGACGCTCAACCCGGCGGACGCGTCAGCCCACTACAACCTCGGACTCCTGCACATGCAACGCAAGGAGTACGAGGAGGCGCGCTCGCGCTTCCTGCGCGCCGTCGAGATTGACCCTGAAGAGACGGACTCGCATTACCAGTTGGGCCGCATCGCGCGCCTTCAAGGGAAGCTGCCCGAAGCCATCGAGCACTTCGGGCAGGTGGTCGGGCGTGACGAGGCGCACGCGCAGCACGAAATCTGGCGCGAGGTCGGCGCGACTTATCTGGCGGCGGGGCAGTTCGCGGACGCGCGCGAAGCCTTGCAGCGTTTCCTGGACAAGCGCACGTCCGACCCCGAAGGACTCTACCTGATGGGGCGCGCGCACGCCGGGATGGGGCGTACGCGCGAGGCCGTCGAGTGGATGCAGCGCTGCGTCGAGTCCGTCCGCACCGCGCCCGCATACAAGCACCGCGCCGACCAGCGCTGGCTCAACGAGGCGCAGCAGTTCCTGCGCACGCAGCCCTGACCCGGTCGAATTTGACTTGGCCGCGACGCCTTAATGCTTCATCAATGGCGACGCCGCGGCCTTCCAATAAAATGATGAGAGTGACTCCAAAATCTTCCCACGCGTTGATGATAGCAACGCTGAGAATAATTATTTTAGCCGCCTGCTGCCTGCCCTTCGGTCTGCGAGACGCGAGCGCCGCGTGCGACTGCCAGAAGAGTCTCACGCCGGGCGAGGCGAGGAAGCAGGCGGAGGCCGTGTTCGTCGGCACCGTCACCGAGAGCCACAGGGAGTTGATCGCGGGCGGCTTCGAGTGGCGCGTCAAGCTGTCGGTCGAACAGTCCTGGAAGGGTGCTGATGAAGACGAGGTCATCATCTACGTCGGCAAGAATGAGGACTGCACGTTCTCGTTCGAGGCGGGGAAGAAGTACCTCGTCTACGCCTGGAGGCAGGAGGGCCGCGGGCGTCTGATGACGAACACGTGTTCGCGGACGCGGCTCGCCGAGGCCGGGTCGGAAGACTTGCAGAAGCTCGGCGCGGGGAAGCAACACGTGGTCAAAGGAACGTAAGCTGGCGAAGGGACTTGAGAGAGTGGCGGAATCGAAACAGGCTTTACTCGTGCTCGAAGACGGTCGCAGCTTCCGTGGGCGCTCGTGGGGCGCGGCGGGCGAGGCGTGCGGCGAGATGGTCTTCAACACCTCGATGTCGGGCTATCAGGAAGTTCTGACCGACCCGTCCTACGCGGGGCAGGTCGTGTGCATGACCTACCCGCTCATCGGCAACTACGGCGTGAATAAATCCGACGCGGAGTCGGCACGCCCCTGGGTCGAGGGCTTCGTCGTGCGCGAGGCGAGCGCGGTGGCGTCGAACTGGCGTTCGGAGGAGACGCTGGACGCGTACCTCAAGCGTTGGAACGTCGTGGGCATAGACCGCGTGGACACGCGCGCGCTCGTCCGGCACATCAGAGACAAGGGTGCGATGCGCGCGTGCATCTCTTCGCTCGACCTCGACGAGCGGAGCCTGCTTGAGAAGGCGCGCTCTTCGACCCCGATGGAGAACCGGGAACTGGCGAGCGTGGTGACGACGGCGCAGCCTTACGAAGTCGCGGCGGAGGGCGAAGAGAGATTCCACGTCGTCTGCTACGACTTCGGCGTGAAGAGGAATTCGCTGCAAGAGCTGGCGCGCGCGGGCTGCCGCGTCAGCGTAGTCCCGGCCTCGACGCACGCGGCGCAAGTGCTGGCGCTGAGGCCCGACGGCGTCTACCTGTCGAACGGGCCGGGCGACCCGGCCTCGATGTCGGGCGTCGTCGAAGAGATTCGGCGGCTCGTGGGCGACGGGCTGCCCACCTTCGGCATCTGCTTCGGCCATCAACTTCTGGGCCGCGCCTTCGGCGGCACGACCTACAAGCTGCGCTTCGGACATCGCGGCGGCAACCAGCCCGTCAAGGATTTGCTGACCGGCAAGGTCGAGATCACCTCGCACAACCACGGCTTCGCGGTGGAGGCCGAGAGCCTGCCCGTGGACTTGGAGGTCACGCACGTCAACCTCAACGACGCTTGCGTCGAGGGGATGCGCCACAAGAGCCTGCCCGTCATCTCCGTCCAATATCACCCCGAAGCCGCGCCCGGCCCGCATGACGCCGCGCACCACTTCCTACGCTTCATCGAATTGATGCAACAGGCTCGCGTCGCGAGCTAAGGCAAGCCGCCTTCGGGGGAAGGCAAAAGTAAAAAGGCAAAAGAGGGAGGACAGTTCTTCGCGCGGAGCGCGTCCTCTCTTTTGCCTTTTTACTTTGCCCTTTTATTTCTGCCGAAGGCGGCTTGCCTTCTTCTACGGCTGTAGAAGCTGGTCAATCGTCTGGACGAGCGAGACGAAGTCGGAGGTCTTGCTGTTGTAGATTTTGACGCCGGCCTGCGGGGGCTGCTGCGGGGCGGGGCCGGAGCTTTCGAGCGAGAAGAGGAGCACCGGAGTCGCCGGGTCTAGCGCGCGGAGCTGCACGCAGAGTTCAAAGCTGTCGCCGTCAATGTAGGTGTCGTTGAGAATGTAGAGGTCGAAGCGCTCGGTCATGGCGAGCTTCAGACAGTCGGCGACGGTCTGCACCACTTCGACCGCGTAGCCCTTCTGCTCCAGCATGAGCGCGATCAGGGCACCTACATCTCTGTTCGACTCGGCGCAGAGAATGCGCCGCCTTTCTCCTGGCATCAGACACACCCCAACGAAAGAATTTGGAAGGTGGAAACACTTAAGGGGAATACAGGGGAACCCTAATTTAAACTCAGAAGCGGCGAGCGTCAAGACTCTCGGCCTCTCTATCGCGGGCACATGCGCCTGCCGGAGAAGATCGAGTTGACGGTCTGCACTATATCGAAGATGTCGTCGGGCTTCGTGAGGTAGGTGTGCGCGCCCGCGCTCATGGCCCGCTCGCGGTCGCGCTCGAAGGCGCGCGCCGAGAAGAAGAGGATGGGCGTCGCGGGCGTCAACGAGCGCAGGCGCTTGCAGAGTTCGAGGCCCGTCCCGTCAATGTATTCGTCGTCGAGCATGTAGAGGTCGAAGCTCTTCTGTCCGACCAGCTCGACGCACTCCGCGACGGACTTGGCCGAGACGACCTCGTGCCCCTGCAACTCCAACAGCATCGTGATGACGCCGCACGTGTCTTCGTGCGGCTCCGCGCAAAGGACTCGCCTGCGAGGGTGCGACATCGGGGGAACTCCTTGAATCTCAGTTGTCCGGCAGCGTGGGAACAGTCGGAAGCGAAATGTCAAACTACCCGCGTGATCGTCTTTTGTCTGTACGGTACAGGGCACGCACTGTGAACCCGACGATCATCGTTGGCGGACATTATTAAGTCAACCGCGAAAATAATCAACCGTTTTATTGAGGAGGCGGGCTGCGGATTTTAAGGTTCAATTACTTCAAGGTCGCTCGCGCCGCACGACCGTTACCGGGACGGTCTTCGAGCCGCAGGGCGTCCTGAAGCTCACCCTGTAAACACCGGCCCTGTTGCTGACAGACCTGATCGAGTAGTTCAGCGAGTCTCCGGTTCCGGGTTCGGAAAACACCGCGATGTCCGACCAGTCGGGCGTGGCTGCCGTGACGGATGCGGGGCTGTTCGCCCTGCCGACGCGCAAGGTGATGGACGCCATGCCGCCGCCGCTGATCGTCACAGAGCCTGCGCTGGCGGAAAGTGTGCAGCGGCCAGACGCGCCTTGCCCCCGTCCGTCTCTCACGTTTGACTCAATACTCCGTGTGCCGTCACGGCCCTCGCCTGCTTTTTCCTTCGGCGTCTTTCCGCGCGCAGTCGAAGGGGCGGTATCGGCCACGTCCGTCCCCACATTGCTGCCAACATCTTCCGTCTCGCCCGTCAGCATTCTTCGCGCGCCCGCGGGCGATGACGGCTCGTCCGAGTCGGGCGACGACGGCTCATCGGAGTCGGGCGAAGGCCGGGCTTCCGCCGTCGCCGCAGGCGGGTCGTTGGAATCGCCGTTGACCTGTTCCGGCTCGTTCAGCGGCGCTGGTAATTTCTGCCCCGCCGCACGAGTGCCGGGCGGCAGCAGCGACGAGGCAGTAACGCCGTCGGAAGCAGGGGATGCCCAACGCGAGTTGATCCACAAACCGCTGGCGGCCCCGAGGGACACCGCGAACAAGACCGCGCAAATGATTGCAGCCGATTCCGCGAGCGCGCCCCGCCGTGCACCTGCTTTGCCCGGAAGGGCGAGCCGGGTCGGGGCCGTTTCGTCAACGGTTCGAGGCTTGCTCTGCTCGTTCTCCATCTCTTTCATGCAGCCGCGTTGAAGTTCAGGAATCACTCACACGGAGTGAGCCGGGATTTCCGACGAGCCGCTCCTACTTGCCACCGGACGAGCCGTTCCTACTCACCAACGGGCGTGGAAGCGGCGGGCGTCTGCCGGGGCGGGGCGGGCTGTATCTGCCCGGTCAACGGCGGCGCCTCCACGACGGGCGTCTCGGCGGGCTTCAAAAGCTCTGCGACGAGTCCGGCGCTGCCGCGGTGTTCGAGCCAGTGGCGATAGGTGACTGTGAGGACGGCGATGACAGGGATGGCGAGAAAGATACCGGCCACGCCCGCGATCTCGTGTCCGGCGAGGATGGCGAGGATGACGGCGAGCGGGTGCAGGTGGATGCCCGACCCGATGATGCGCGGATAGAGCACGTAGTCCTGCACGATTCTCAGCGCGGCGAGGAAGAAGAGGACGGCGGCGAGCTTGGTTCCGGATTCAAAGCCTGCCACGGTCATAGCCATGACGGCCACGACGAGCGGCCCCAGAAGCGGGATGAACTCCAGAAACCCCGCCGCCACGCCGAGCACGAGCGCGTAGCGCACGCCGAGGACGGCGAACCCGAAGGTGCAAACGCTCCCGATGATGAGGCACGCGATGAGCTGGGCGCGGATGTAGGCGGCGAGCGTCGAGTTGATGTCCTGAAAGAACTCGTCGCCGCGCCAGCGGATGCGCCCCTGCGGCAGCATCATCAGGGCCGAGCGGCGGAAGTCGTCTGCGTCCTTCAGGAAGAAGAAGGCGAGGATGGGCACGAGGATGAGCCACGGCACGTAGCTCAGGAGCGCGACCACATTCTCGAAGCCCTGACCCGTAATGTAGCTCCCCAGCTCTTCAATCGCGCTCGTGACGGCCTTGTTGGCCGAGTCGCGCACCGCGGGCGGCAGGTTGAGGTCTTCGTAAATCTTATTCAGGCGGCCCGCGCGCGCCCGCGCGCTCGTCATGTAGACGGGCGACTGCTGCGCGATCTCGGCCATCTGCGTGCCGAGGCGCGGCGTCAGCACCACGGCGGCCACACCGAGCGAGCCGAAGATGACCAGATAGACGATGCCTATGGCGACCCCGCGCGGCAGCACCGGCTCGCCGTCGCGGCCACGCAAGACGTTCCGCACGAGTTCGACGAGCGGCGCGATCAGGTAGGCGAAGAAGACGGCCAGGACGACCACGAGCAGGACGCTCGTCAGCGCGTAGAAGACCCAGCGCACGGCCTCGAAAAAGTAGTAGAGGGCGAGGACGAGGAACGCGACCCACAAGACGGAGCGCGTCGCCAATCGCAGCACGACGCGCGTCCGGGCCTCGGTCAGCGCCAGGGCCGCCGATGTCTCCTCGTCGAGTTGTTCTTCGTTCCGAACGGTTGTGTTCTTCTGTTTCGCCAACGGCTTCACTCCGACGACGCCTGCAAACGTTTCCGCCGACCGGCGCGAGAACCCGGACGACGACACCTCTTGCCGGGGCCGCCGCAATCATGCACCAACTCGATTCGCAAAAACAACGCCCAGCCGCGCGGCAGGCGAGGCGGCTGGGCATCTTCCGGCACTCCGGCGTCTACGCTTCGGCGGCCTCCGCGGGCGCTTCAGTTCTCGTACTCTTCGTAATCCTCGTCCGGCTCGCGCTCGCGGATGCCCGCCGGCTCCCAGACGAGGCCGCGCCACTCGTCGGTCTCGCCGAGGAGTTGCAACGCGGCGAGCGGCTGGACGGGATTGCGCTCCAAGCGGAGCACTTCGGCCACCGTCTCCAGCGTCGTCTTCCCCTCCGCGCCGGGCACGATCAGGTGCACGCGGCTACCCACGTCCGGCAGTCTCTCCAGATGCACGAGCGCACCCTGCGGCCCGATGTTCTCCGTCTCGCCCTCGACGACGACGTGCTCGCCCGACCTCTCGTCATCCCACTCCGCGCGCACGTTGATGTGCACGAGATAGCGCGGGCCTGTGCGTTGCTCTGTGAAGTTCACTGACATTCCGGGCCTCCTTACTTGAACTCGGTTCGCGTCTATAAATAGATAAAGGACGAAAGCGAGTGAAACCGTAGAAAGGTTTTGGGTGTTAGGTGTTGGGTTTTGGGCTTCTTTAACTAGCACCCAGCACCCAGCACCCAAAACCCCTTTCACTCCTCCTCCTGCACTCTCAGCCTTTCGAGCACGGAGAAGTCTTCGAGCGTGGTCGTGTCGCCGCTAACCGCGCCGCTTGATGCGATTTCGCGGAGCAGGCGGCGCATGATCTTGCCGGAGCGCGTCTTCGGCAGCGCGTCGGCGAAGCGTATCTCGTCGGGGCGGGCGAGCGCGCCGATCTCGCGCGCGACGTGGCGGCGCAGCTCCTCTTTCAGCTCGTCCGTGGCCCGGCGGTCGCCTTCGAGCGTGACGAAGGCGACGATTGCCTGTCCCTTCAACTCGTCGGGCCGACCGACGACCGCCGCCTCCGCCACCGCCTCATGCGAGACGAGCGCGCTCTCGACCTCCATCGTGCCGAGGCGATGGCCGCTGACGTTTATCACGTCGTCCACGCGGCCCATGATCCAGAAGTAGCCTTCGGGGTCGCGCCGCGCGCCGTCGCCCGCGAAATAGACGCCCTCGATCTCGTCGAAGTATTGCTTGCGGTAACGCTCGTCGTCGCCCCAGATGGTTCTGAGCATCGAGGGCCACGGGCGCTTGATGACAAGGTAGCCGCCCTCGTTCGGCCCCGCCTCCTCGCCCGTCTTCGACATGATGGCGGCCTCGATGCCGGGCAGCGGTCTGGTCGCCGAGCCGGGCTTCGTCGGCGTCGCGCCCGGCAGAGGCGAGATCAGAATCGCGCCCGTCTCGGTCTGCCACCACGTGTCAACGATGGGGCAGCGCGCCTTGCCGATGATTTCGCGATACCACATCCACGCTTCGGGGTTGATCGGCTCGCCGACCGTGCCGAGCAGACGCAAAGATGAGAGGTCGTGACGCAGAGGCCAGTGCTCGCCCCACTTGATGAAGGCGCGGATAGCCGTGGGCGCGGTGTAGAAGATTTGGACGCGGTGACGCTGGATGATGTCCCAGAAGCGATCCGGCTCTGGGTAGTTCGGCGCGCCTTCGTACATCAGGACGGTCGCGCCGTTCGACAGCGGCCCGTAGACGACGTAGCTGTGCCCCGTCACCCAGCCGATGTCCGCCGTGCACCAGTAAACGTCCTCGTCCTTGAGATCGAAGACCCACTTCGTCGTCAGGTGCGCTTGCAGGAGATAGCCCGCGGTCGTGTGCAGGATGCCTTTGGGTTTGCCGGTCGTGCCCGAAGTGTAGAGGATGTAGAGCGGGTGCTCGCTGTCTAATTCTTCGGCAGGGCACTCGTCCGCGACGGCCTGCATAACCTCGTGCCACCAGTAGTCGCGGCCCGCCTTCATCGCCACGCGCGAGCCTGTGCGGCAGACGACGATGCAGCCCTTCACCGAAGGCGTCTGCTTCAAAGCCTCGTCAACCGTGTCTTTCAGTCTCACCTCCGAGCCGCGCCTGTAGCCGCCGTCGGCGGTGACGACGAGCTTGCAGCCCGCATCGTTGACGCGGTCAATGATGGCCTGCGCGGCGAAGCCGCCGAAGATGACCGAGTGCGGCGCACCTATTCGCGCGCACGCCAGCATCGCAATCGCCAGTTCGGGTATCAAAGGCATGTAGAGCGCAACGCGGTCGCCCTTCTCGACGCCCGCGCGCTTCAAGGCGTTAGCGAAGCGCGACACCTCGCGTTGGAGCTGCGCGTAGGTGAGCGTGCGCTGCTCGCCCGGCTCGCCCTCCCAGATGATCGCGGCCTTGTTGCGCCGCCACGTCTGTAGGTGGCGGTCGAGACAGTTGTACGAGACGTTTATTTTCCCGCCAACGAACCACTCGGCGTGCGGCGGCTCCCAACGGAGAACGGTATCCCACTTCCTGAACCAGTGAAGCTCCGCCTCGGCCATGCGCGCCCAGAACGCTTCGGGCGAGTCGTGGGCCTCGCGCCTGAGCGCCTCGAACTCCTCCATTGATTTGACGCGCGCGCGCTCTGAGAACTCCGCGGGCGGCGGAAAGACGCGCTCCTCGTGCAGAACCGATTCGATATTGGTCGGGACGGAAGACATTGAGCGCTCGACACCTCCACTCCGAACTGTTTGGGCCGCAGGCCGAAGACAAACGCGCGGCCCGCATCTAGCGAAATTCGCCGTGTGGCTGCCTTGTGTAACAGAAACCGCCCCGCGCGGCAAGCGCGATGCTTCCGTCCCGCGCGGAACACGTTTACAACTCGCACGCGCGGACTGTATCGTCACCCCGCGGAATTCGAAGACGCCGCAGCCGTCGCCGGGCCACGAACGAGCGAAGGCGTGCGCGCACGCGACCCTCATCTCTTTCACACGAGGAGCGACCCGTGACCGTACCCGTTGTCCGCGTCTTCGTCAGTTCCACTTGGCTCGACCTCATCCCCGAACACGAGGCCGCCGAGCGGGCCGTCCAAACCTTGCGCGAAACCAAGTATGTGCGCGCAGTTCGGCGGATAGCTCGAACGAAGTCGCGTCGCTCGGCGTGAAGAAGAAATCGGAGCACAAGAGTCCTGCGCGGCGCAAGAAGACGGACGGTGGGACGAAGTAAACGGCCTTGCAGCGAACTTCCTGACACGCGGGGCCGAGCGGGCACTCTACCTCCCGCGCGCCCCGCGTTTTTCGTTCACGATTCAAGGATCGTCGCCGGCATCACCTCACGCGTTCAATTGAGAACCGCAGCGCGCAGGCCGTATAATCCTTCGCGCTCGCCGCAAGTAAAACTTCTGTCGAAAAAGTAAGGACAACTGATGAACAGGACTCTCCGCGTCGCTTTGCTTTCGTGCCTTGTGGCTTTCGCGCTCGTCGCGTCCGTGCCATCGCTGGCTGCAAGCAAGGCTGCGCCCGCCTTGAAGTCTGCCGCGCGGACTCAAACGACAAAGCCCGCCGCGAGTCCGACGCCGCAGCGCGACGAGCGTCTGTGGCAGCGTGCGCTCGCCATACACCGCAAGGCGATCATCGTTGACGGGCACAACGACATCTCGACGATCATGGTGGACGAGGACTACGACCTCGGTACGCCTTCGGCGGGGAAGTATCACACAGACCTGCAACGCCTGAAGCAGTCGGGGATGACCGGCGAGTTCTTCTCCATCTACGTTGACCGCCAGTACGCGACGCCCGAATGGATTAATAAGAATTATTTGACGGCGGGCGGCTCGTCGCGGCGCGCGCTCGATTTGATTGACATGACCTACCGGATGGTCGAGAAGTATCCGAACGACCTCATGCTTGCTACCTCGACCGCAGACATACGTCGCGCCAAGCGTGAGGGCAAGGTCGGCGTGCTGATGGGCATCGAGGGCGGGCACGCCATCGAGAACTCGCTCTCGGCGCTGCGCGAGTTTTACCGCCTCGGCGTTCGCTACATGACCCTCACGCACAACAACACGAACGAGTGGGCCGACGCGTGTTGCGACGAGGCGCGTCATAACGGCCTCACGGACTTCGGCAAGGATGTCGTGCGCGAGATGAACCGGCTCGGAATGTTCATAGACATCTCGCACGTCTCCGACAAAACGATGTCGGACGCGCTCGACGTGTCGAAAGCCCCGGTCATCGCGTCGCACTCCTCTGCGCGCGTCATCTCGAACCACAAGCGGAACATTCCAGACGAACTCCTCAAACGCATCGGGCAGAACGGCGGCGTCGTGATGGTCAACTTCTACACGGTCTTCCTCGACGAGCGTGTGCGCGCAGCCTCTCTGGAGCGAGATGCGAAGCTGAAGGCGCAGCGTGACGCGCTGAACCAGCAGTTCAAGAACGACCCGAAGCGTCTCGCCGAAGAGTCGCAGAAGCTCGACGACGCGAACCCTCTCCCCGTCACGACGATCAACGTGCTCGTTGACCACATCGCCCACATCGCCAAAGTCGCGGGCATTGACCACGTCGGCCTCGGCTCGGACTTCGACGGCGGCGTTACCTTGCCCGAAGGCATCAAAGGCGTGGAAGACCTGCCGAACATCACATATGAGCTTTTGCGCCGCGGCTACAGCGAGCAGGACATTCTGAAAATCCTCGGCGGCAACTTCATGCGCGCCTTCGCCGAAGTCGAGCGCGTGGCCCGCGTCGAGCAGCGCAAGATCAGCGGCGAGGGAAGTCTGCGCCGCCTTGAGGCTCAGTAGAAATAGAGCGTCGCGGTCTACGCATGGAGTGCGAGCATCCTGCACGACATGAGCGCGTGAGCGCAGAAGAGTTTCAGAGTTGAACCTTCAGGTTGTCTTCTCTCGGAAGAGGCAAGCTGAAGCTTGAACTGAGCCCTTCCTAGATTCTGTGTAAGTGGCGATAATCAACAGCCCAGTCTCGACAGGAGACCCGATCATGCCACCGATTAGACCCGAACTGCTCGATGAACTGCTGAATGACTAGAGCGGTTCAGTAGTCAGTGTACGGGATAACCACAGTGCGCGAACCACGCCAGCGCGTCAGCTTCAGTGATCGTCAGCAGCGCCGCCTCCAGCGCCGCCACAGCTTCTCGACCAGGGAGAGGCTGACCGAGAAGCGGTCAGCCACTTCCTCCTGCGTCTCGACGGCTTCGAGCGCCCGGATGATCTTTTCTCGCAGGTCTTGTGAGTACGGTCTCATGGGCGCATCTTCGACGAGGGCGACCCATACATGCAACATGAAACCGGTCTAGTTTGTCCAAAGCAAAAATCTCCTGGGCTAGTGCGGTTTATGCAACCTTTCCACCACCTAAGAGACTTGCTAAGTTGTTGATGTAAATGCGGATGAGAGGACTCGAACCTCCACCACGTTGCCGTGACTAGCTCCTGAGGCTAGCGCGTCTACCAGTTCCGCCACATCCGCGCGGGTTCGTAGGAGAGAGATATTACGGGCGCGTTCGCAGGAGTGTCAAGCGGTGCATCTTGAGATGAAAAAGTGGCTCAGGCGATCTGTCGCCTGAGCCACTTTATCCCCTCGTTCACAGGTGAAAGTCTTCGCCTGACGGCTTAGTTACCGTTGAGTCCATCGCGGTAGCCGTTGATGAACCCCTGGCGGAAGTACTGTTGGTACGTGTAGCGGTCGCCGAGGCGCGAGTTGTAATCCCTGCTGGCGTCCCGGTACTCGCTGAAGTCGTTGACGTTCCGATAGCCGCCGCGGCTGCGATCCCTGCGGCCTTCCTGGATGCCCGCGTTGTAACCGGCGTTCAGCGCGGTCTGGGTGAAGTTATTGTTGTAACCGTAGTTACTGTAGCCATTGTTGCCGTAATAACGGTTATTACGGTTGTAGCCGTTGTTACTGTAGTAACCATTGTTGCCGTAGTAGCCGTTGTTGGTGTAACGGCCCTGGCGTTGCGCTTCGCGCTGTCGGCGGATTTCTTCGCGCCGACGAATCTCCTCGCGTTGCTGCTCCTGCCGCTTCCAATCTCTATCCTGAGCGGAAACCGTGACCGCCGATACTGACAACAGCATGAACATTCCGAGCGTTAGCATGAGAGCCTTCGCGAGAAAACCTTGACCATTGCTTTTCATCTTCATTACCCTCCTGAATTTCGACAGTCTGAATCGCAACATTCCTTCGGGAGATTAACTGAACCCACGATGATACTTAACAACCTCCGTGCCACAAGAGGCGCTCGCAAAGCGACGGGGAAACTACGACGAATCAAGCGGATTCCCGCGCGCACACACGATACAGTGTCGCGCCTTACCGTATCGTGTGGCGGAAGTCGGACACTTGAACGCATCGAGGTGAAACGGTGGCCGTCGTCGCGTTTGCCGACACGCTTGCACGCTTGTTATATTCGTTGCCGTTCGCAACGGATTTACAATAATGGGTATGGAGTCGAGGCCGGAGGCGTCAGACATGCGCGCGCGCGTCGAGGAGGTGCGCGGGCGCATCGAGGCGAGTGCCGGGCGCGCGGGACGCGACCCGCGCGAGGTCACGCTCGTCGCCGTGAGCAAGACTCATCCGCCGGCCTTTGTCAGGGAGGCGTTCGCGGCGGGACTCGCGGACTTCGGCGAGAACCGCGTGCAGGAGGCAGAGGAGAAAATCGAAGAGTTGAAGGGGGAAGCGCCTGCCGCGCGCTGGCATCTGATCGGCCACCTCCAGACGAACAAGGCGCGACGCGCAGCGCGGCTCTTCGACCTGATTCACTCGGTTGACTCGCCTGCGCTCGTCGAGAGACTGGAGCGCGTCTGCGAGGAAGAGAGTCGTGAGACTTTGGGCGTGCTGCTGCAAGTAGACCTCGCGGGCGAGGCGACGAAGAGTGGGGCGGGCGAATCGGAGCTACCGGCGCTCGTCGAGTCTCTGCGGAGTTGCGTGCGCGTGCGCTGCCGCGGGTTGATGACGCTCCCGCCGTTCTTCGACGACGCGGAGCTTGCCCGCCCGTACTTCCGACGCCTGCGCGAGCTGCGCGACGAGCTGCGCGGGAGCGGCGTGTTCGGCGCTGGCGCAGGCGAGCTTTCGATGGGCATGAGCCACGACTTCGAGGCGGCCATCGAGGAGGGGGCGACGCTGGTGCGGGTCGGCACGGCGATATTCGGGGAGAGGGGTCGCGGCCCGTCGGCCTCCTAGCGACGGGTCTCGGCAGAGGGGTATGAACGTACTCGCTTTCTTTCAGACGCTGGTATTCGACGAGCGCGTGCAGCCGCCGCGTGCGCTGCAAGTCGTCAACGAGCTTATCTGGTACTTGATCGTGGCGGCCATCCTCACGGTCGTCGTGCTCATGCTCGTGCGCTTCATACTGAACTACGCCGACATGAACCCCTTCAGCCGTCCCGTCATCCTCGTCCGGCGTCTGACGGACCCTTACGTCAACCCCGTGCGGCGCGCGTTGATGGGCTTCGGCATCCAGCCGAACGGTGCACCGCTCGTCGTCGTCCTGCTGGCGATCCTGCTCGGCTACCTGGTGCTTTTGCTCACCCGGAGCGTTCTCAGCACTGCGGCGGGCGTCGTCCTGAGTTTGAATGCCGGGGCGGCGGGCATCGTGGCGCTCGTCGGCTACCTGCTCTACGGACTGCTCTCGCTCTACCTGCTCCTGATAGTCATCCGCATCATCTTCTCCTGGGGGCAGGTGAGTTACGTCCACCCGTTGATGAGTTTCCTTGTCAGGGCTACCGACCCGCTCCTCGTGCCGCTCAGGCAGATGATCCCGCCGCTCGGCATGTTCGACATCTCGGCCATCATCGCCTTCATCATCATCTGGCTCTTCCAGTCCGCCATCGCGTTGACGCTGCTGCGCGGCTGGCCGCCGAACTTCTTTTGAGGCGAATTTCTTTTGAGGCCCGGCCCCGCCGTGATCGAATGCACAGAGTCTGACGGTACGCTCACGTTCAGGGTGCGCGTGGTGCCGCGCGCGTCGAAGAGTGCCGTGGTCGGTGAGCACGACGGCGTGCTCCGCGTGCGCGTGGCCGCGCCGCCGGTCGAGGGCGCGGCCAACGAGGAGTTGAAGCGCCTGCTCGCGAAAGAGTTCGGCGTCGCTGCGCGCGACGTGGAGGTGACGAGCGGCCACGCGTCGAAGACCAAAGTCGTCCGCGTCCGCGGCGCGAACGCCGTGCGGCTCCTGCGTTTGGCCGGGTGAGCGGGACGAGTAATACGCGCGTGCGAGGTAAGCACTGCGCGACTGATCTCTGGCTTCTGACCGCAAAATCGGCTTCTTGACAAGGGCCGATTCGATGATAATATGACGGCTCAAACTTGGTAAGGTTACTGCGGTTCTCGGCTTTTTCGGGAAGATTAGTCCTCTTTTTTACGAGAGACTTCGCATCGCCGCCTTACTCTTCGAGCAATCGGATTTGTCTTCCGATCTCGTCTTTCACATCACTGTCACCAAGAATTTTTGACAAAGGCTGCTGCTCCGCCGATGCCGGTAGTTCTGCGGGTTCGACTCCGCTCCATCGTTAATTTCCACACGTAAGGCAATGCTTATCTTCCAAAGTAACCCTTCACGCTTGACGCTTCATTCGGACACGCCTCCGTCATCCCATCCGTTACTTAAAGGCCGCGGCGCTGAATTTTTCTTCAAGGTGTCTTGGCCTCGCCCCCGTATTGTCCGACAGACGCCCGGCGAGGCCGCACAAGAAATTCGTGTGACTCGGCTCTGCCCCAACTCAGTCGCAACAGCATTCAGGAGGAAGCCATGAAGTCTTCGACGAGAAGCAGGCGTCGCATCTCTGCCACGCTCGCGTTGACGATGTTGCTCAGTTGTCTCCCGCCATCGAGCTACCTCACGGCGAGAGGTTCCGCCGCGACTCCCGCAACCGGCGACCCCTCATCCGGGGCGAAAGCTCCCGCGCCCGCCGCCGCGCCGTCGAAGACGCTGCCGACGAAGGCGCAGGCGCTACAGGCTTACGGCAACCTGCCTCTGAGCTTCGAGGCGAACCGCGGCCAGATTGACCCGAGCGTCCTCTTCACGGCGCGCGGCGGCGGCTATACGACGTTCCTGACGGCGACCGAGGCCGTCTTCGTCATGCACGACGCGCACCGCGCAAGACAGGTCGCCGCGCAGAAGTCCGGCAAGCCGGAGCATTTCGCGAGCTTCGCAGACATGCAGAAGGAGGTGACGGAGAACCGGCAGCAGGAGATTGATCGCGCCCAACAGGAGGCCGCGTCCACCGCCGTCGTCCGCATGAAGCTCAACGGCGCAAACGCTCAGGCGTCGGCGACGGGGTTGCAGGAGCTTCCCGGCAAGATCAATTACTTCAGGACGAACAACCCGAAGAAGTGGGCCGCCGACGTTCCGCTCTACGCGCAGGTCAAGTACCAGTTGGTCTATCCCGGCGTTGACCTGCTCTACTACGGCGGACAGCGGCAGATGGAGTACGACTTCGTCGTCGCGCCCGGCGCAGACCCGAACGCCATCGCCATCAGCTTCGACGGGGCCGACAGCGTCAAGCTTGACGAGAGCGGCGAACTGGTCATCAGCGCAAAGGGCAAGGAGATGCGCCAGCAGCCGCCGCACGTCTACCAGATGATTGACGGCAGGAAGAAGGAGATACCCAGCGGCTTCACTCTGAAGGGCGGGATGGTCGGCTTCAACGTGGGACGCTACGAGGAGAGCGCCGAGCTGGTCATTGACCCCGTGCTCACCTACTCGACCTTCCTCGGCGACGAAGAGAACGACGACAACGGGTTCGACCTCACGGTGGACGGCGACGGCAACGCCTACGTCGTGGGCGAGACCTTCGGCGACGCCTTCCCCACACGGAACCCCTTCCAATCGGAGACCGGCTCGCCGCCCGACAGTGAACAGGGGGGCGACGCCTTCGTCACCAAGTTCAATCCCGCCGGCTCGCAACTCATCTTCTCGACCTACCTCGGCGGGCAGTTCGACGATGCGGCCTACGGCGTCGCCATAGACTCGCAACGGAACGTCTACGTGACGGGCGCGACCGACTCGGCAGACTTCCCGCGCCGCAACGCCATGCAGCCGAGTTGCGGCTCCTCCGTGGGCACAGGCTTCGGCAGCACTTTAGAGTGCGCCGAGGCCGACGCCTTCGTCACGAAGCTGAACGCCGCGGGCAACCAGCTCGTCTATTCCACGTACCTCGGCGGCAGCGGCCCCGATGTCGCGCGCGGTGTCGCGGTTGACCACGACGGCAACGCCTACGTGACGGGCTTCACGCTCTCTTACAACTTCCCGACGACGAACCCCATCCAGCCTTTCATCAACGGCGCGCAGAGTCTTCAGGCGAGCCGAGGGGATAGCTGCGGCTGCGACCTGACGAGCGACGCCTTCCTGACCAAGATCGAGCCGGGCGGGCAGTTCCGCGTCTACTCGACCTTCATCGGCGGCACGTCCGACGACGTGGCGATGGGCGTGGCCGTGGACTCTTCCGGCGACGCATACATCACAGGCTTCACCGACTCAACCAACATCCCGGCCCCAACGCCGACCCCTTCGCCGGAAGCGACGCCGACCCCAAGCCCAACGCCGACGCCTTCGCCGACACCGCCGCCCAATCCGGACGACACGCCGACGCCGACGCCGACGCCCACGCCGAATCCAAGCCCGACGCCGGACAACTTCCCGACGACGGCAGGCGCTTTCCAGACGCAGCCGAGCGGCACGGGCGGCACGCGTGAGGCTTTCGTGACGAAGGTGAACCCCGGCGGCTCGGCCTACGTCTTCTCGACCTTCATCGGCGGCAACGGCGCGGACGAGGCTTACGGCATCGCCCTCGGCTCGGACGATAGCGTCTTCATCACAGGCTCCTCCGACTCCGCCGCCGCGCCCGCGCCCTCGCCGAGTCCCGACGCCAGCCCGACGCCGACGCCCTCGCCCGACCCCAACAACGTGGGCTACCCGACGACGGCGAACGCCTACCAGCAACAGAACAACGGAGGCTACGACGCCTTCATCACGAGGTTCACGCCCGACGGCTCCGGCCTCATCTATTCCTCGCTCATCGGCGGCGATCAAAACGAGGGTAACGGCGGGAGCGTCTGCGGCAGTAAATCCCTGAGCCTCAGAGGCAGCGTGAATATATGCAGCGACGATTTCGACGGCCCGGCCATCGCCGTTGACTTCGCCAACAACGCCTACATCACCGGCTGGACGCAATCAACCTTCGTCGCGCCGACCCCGACGCCGGAACCGGATGTCACGCCGACGCCGACGCCCACACCAACTCCGTCGCCGACGCCGGAGCCGAGTCCGACGCCGACTCCCAGCCCGACGCCGGAGCCGAGTCCGACACCAACTCCAACGCCGACGCCGGAGCCAACCCCGCCGCCGGTCAACTTCCCGACGAAGAACGCCGTGCAGCCACAACCGGGCACCACTCCCGGCGGCAGTAATTCGCAGGACGCCTTCGTGGCGAAGTTCAACACGAACGCCTCCGGCGAAGGGTCGCTCGTCTATTCCACTTTCCTCGGCGGGGACAACGACGACGCGGGGCAGGGCATCGCCGTTGACTCCGCCGCCAACGCATACGTCACGGGCTACACCTACTCCAGCGAGACGCCGTGTGTCTCAACGGCTGTCAGTAGCCGCTCGGCTGCCATACCCGGTAGCGACTGCACCGAGTACAGTACCTTCCCGACCACGCCCGGCAGCTTCCATTCGTCCAAGACTAACGAATTCAACCCGGATGGCCCGGACGAGGATGCCTTCGTCACCAAGATCGGGGGCGGCTCGTTCAGCGGGAACGGCGGACAGCTTGGGGAGTTCAGCATCTCCGGTCGCGTCGCGGACTCCGACGGCAACGGCATCGCGGGCGTGTCGGTGCACATCACGGACAACAACGAGTTGTCGCAGGATGCCATCACCGATGCTAACGGCGTCTACGACTTCGAGTCGCTGGCGGCGAGCACTTACACCGTCACGCCTACGTCGCCTCCGGGCCAGAGCCTCACCTTCCTGCCGCCGAGCCGGACGGTGACGCTCACGAACCAGAACCAGCGGGCCGACTTCCAGGTGGCCCGCACAGACCTCTCCATCAGCGGTCGCGTCACAGACCCGAACGGCAACGGCGTCGCGGGCGTCATCATCACGATCACACAGACGGGCACGACGGCCTGCCCCGCCCCGACTCCTTCGCCGACTCCGACGCCGAGTCCGACTCCAACGCCATCACCGACTCCGACGCCATCACCAACTCCTTCGCCGACGCCATCACCGAGTCCGTCACCGACGCCGACTCCTTCGCCGAGTCCGTCACCGTTGACGGCGACGACGGACGCGGGCGGCAACTACAGCGTGGCGGGGCTGACGCAAGGCTTCAGTTATCACCTCGCACCGGCGCGAGCCAACTTCGCGTTCACGCCGCCTTCGCGCGACGTGCCTCTGTGCGACAACACGACGGGCGTCAACTTCACGGCGACGCCGGGCGCGGTCGCCTTCAGCGTGAACCCGTCTGACCTGACGCGCAACGAAGGCGACGGCAAGTTCACAATCAACGTGACCCGCACGGGCGACGCCTCCGGCGCGGCGGACGTGAACTACGCCACCTCGGACGGCTCCGCCGCACAGAAGTCCGACTACACCCTCGCCCTCGGCACGCTCCATTTCGCCGCGGGCGAGACGACGAAGGCCATCCCGGTCTTCATCGTGGACGACGCCTTCGTCGAGGGCAGCGAGACTTTCACGCTGACCCTGAGCAACCCGACGAACGGCGAAGTGCTCGGCGCGCAGAACGCCGTCACGCTGACAATTCTGGATAACGACGCCAGCCCGTCGGCCACGAACCCGATTGACGACTCGCGGTTCTTCGTCCGCCAGCACTACCTCGACTTCCTCAACCGGGAGCCTGACACGACGGGCTTCAACTTCTGGGTCAACAACATCGAGTCCTGCGGCACGGACTCCGGTTGCCGGGACGCCAAGCGCGTGGACACCTCGGCGGCCTTCTTCCTCTCGATAGAGTTCCAGCAGACGGGCTACTACGTCTACAGGCTCTATCGCGGGGCGCTGACGCGCAGGCCCGACTATCTGGAGTTCATGCGCGACACGCAGGAGATCGGGCGCGGGCTGGTGGTTGGTTCGCCGGGTTGGGAGCAGCAGCTCGACGCCAACACGCAGAGGGTCACAGAGGACTTCGTCTCGCGGCCCGACTTCGTCGCGCGCTACCCCTTGGGCACGACCGCCGGAGCCTACGTGGACGCGCTCTACGCGAGCGAGGGCGTGACGCCTTCGTCGAGCGAGCGTAATCAGGCCATCGCAGCCTACGGCAGCGGCGACGCTCCGGGGCGCGCACGCGCGCTCCGCGTCGTCGCCAACAACTCGACCTTCAGCCAGCGCCTGTTCAACGAGGGCTTCGTGGCGGCGGAGTACTTCGGATACTTGCGCCGAAACCCCGACGACTCCGGCTTCAACTTCTGGCTCTCGAAGCTCAACAGCTTCGGCGGCGACTTCCGGCGGGCCGAGATGGTCAAAGCCTTTCTGGTCTCCACCGAGTACCGCTCGCGCTTCGGGCAACAATAGGGCGGTTTCAGTTGGCCCGAAACCTTTGCAGGCGCTCATGTCTTGCGGCATGAGCGCCTGCCTCTTTGACTGCCGCCTCCGCCGTCGCCGCAACATCTTTTCACTTCCGCCTTAGCTCGCCGTCGGGTCTCCGAAGAGACCGCGCTGATGCGAAACTAAACACGCGCCCGACGGCGTGGCGCGTATCAGTACATGCCTCTGGCTCGGCGCAACTACGTCGTCACCCGCTCGCGGCCTCGCACTCCCGAATAAATCACGCGTCACCATACAGTTGCCCGGCTCGCAAAGCTCGACCGCGAACAGTTGGCACGGACGTTGCCATCTCGGTAAGTACGGCCTAGTGGTTGGGGTTGGGAATTTAAGAGATTAAAACTCAGGGAGGGTTGAAACATGCTTTGGACGATTCTGGTTATTCTTCTCGTGCTGTGGCTTCTTGGGCTGATCGCGAACATCGGCGGTGGATTGATTCACCTTCTGCTCGTCGTGGCGCTCGTCATCTTCGTGATTAATCTCTTGACCGGGCGTCGAACCGTCTAGCTCGCGCGTGAGACAGCGGCGTGCCCGGTCATTTCCGTGGACTTCTGAGGCTTCGGGGCGGCGTCTCTTCTGCTTCTTCAAATGATCGTGCGGCCCTGCTTCGCACCAGAACGCGCCCACAAATAGAAACGGCGCTCCTTCGTTTGAGGGAGCGCCGTTTTGCGCGCAGTTTAAGCGAACCCTTCGGATGAGATACTATTCCGGTCGGCACAGTCCTTCGACTCGAACATGAACAAACGTGAGCACCGAAACTTGATACGCGCGTCGGGGATGAGCGAGTACGTCTTCTGCGCGCGGGCCTGGTGGCTGCGCCTCGAAGGACACGAGCCGACGCGCGGCGCAGGCGCGCGCGAAGCGGGGCGACTCTGGCACGAAGGCCACGGGCGGCGCGTCGTACACGCCAAGCGCCTGCGCCGCCTCTCGGTCGCGTGCGCGTACCTCGCCGTCGCCGTCGCGGCTTTGATCTTTCTCGTCTGGTGGCGCGGATGACATTGCTCCTGCTCCTGCTCTGCCTGCTCGTCCTCGCGGCGGCGACCGCAGCGAACGCCGCCCGCCGCGAGGCGAGGCAGACGGGACTCCCCGCAGGCACGCTCCTCTACAGCGACACGGGCAGGCCCGTCGGACGCCTCGCCCCCGCAGAGGTCGGCGCGGAAGGCTTCAGGCAGGAGAGGCCGCTCGTCTCCTCTTCGCTCGGACTCGTCGGCAGGCCGGATTACCTGATCGAGGCCGACGATGGGGTCGTTCCCGTCGAGATCAAATCCACCGCTTGCCCCGCCGACGGGCGGCCCTACGACTCGCACGTCGCGCAGCTCGCGGCCTACTGCCTGCTCGTCGAGGACGTGCTCGGCGAGCCGGTTCCCTTCGGCGTCATACGCTACCGCGACCGCGAGGTGAGGGTCGAGTACACTGTAGAGTTGCGTGAGCACGCGCTCGCCCTGCTCGAAGAGATGCGCGCCGCCTCGAACGAAGGCGAAGAGGTTCACCGCAGCCACCAAGACCCGCGCCGCTGCGCCGGTTGCAGCCTGCGCGACGCCTGCACCGAGTCGCTCGCTTGAGATTTACGGCAGCCGCAGTTTTTTATCCACAGACACTTTGAAGAGAGAGGCTTCGACTCAGATGAAACACCTGCTCGTTCCTTCCCACGTCTTCTTCGTCCTGACCTTCGGCCTGTTGCTCGGCCACGCGCGCGCGCAGTCGAACAGTCCGGCGAAAACTTCAGAACCCTCCGGCGCACAGGCCGCGCACGCCCCGCAGCCGAACGCCGCGGACGTGAGTTCGGTTGAAGGCATCCTCGCCGCCGTCTACGACGTAATCTCCGGCCCGGCGGGCAAGAAGCGCGACTGGGACAGGATGCGCTCGCTCTTCGCCCCCGGCGCGCGCCTGATTCCGACCTCGCCCGTGCGACCGCCCGGAACCGCGCCCGACGCGCCCCTGAACGGAAACGAAGAGTACGCCCCGCACGTCCTCGACGTTGAAGGCTACATCGCGCGGGCCAGCAAGTTTCTTGAGGAGCAGGGATTCTTCGAGCGCGAGGTCGCGCGCCGCGTCGAGACTTACGGCCACGTCACCCACGTCTGGAGCACCTACGAGAGCCGCCACAAGGCCGAAGACCCGAAGCCCTTCGCGCGCGGCATCAACAGCTTCCAACTCATGTATGACGGCAAGCGCTGGTGGGTGGTCACGATCTTCTGGGAGGCCGAAACGCCGCGGACGCCGCTGCCGGAAAAGTACCTCAAGGGCAGTCGTTGAGGCGATTTGATTAACCCTCGCGCTCCGGTAAAATCAAACTTTCGGCAAACGCTTGCAAAGGGCAACACTGCTTTCATGGCGAACAAAGCTGTGCTCGCAATCATCGTCGGCGGCGGCCCCGCGCCCGGCATCAACGCCGTCATCTCGGCGGCGGCCATCGAGGCCATCAACGAAGGCTTCGAGGTGCTCGGCGTGCAGGACGGCTTCAAGTGGCTCATGCGTGAGGACACTTCCAAAGTCCGAACGCTCCGCATCGAGGACGTTTCGCGCATACACCTACAGGGCGGAAGCGTCCTCGGCACGGCGCGCGACAATCCGACTAAGTCCGAGGAGTTGACACGCGCCGTCGTCGGGACGCTGCGCTCTGTAGGAGTCACGCACCTCGTCACCATCGGCGGCGACGACACGGCGCTCTCTTCGAGCTTCGTCGCTGAACACTCCGGCCACGAGATCAAGGTCGTCCACGTGCCGAAGACGATTGACAACGACCTGCCGCTCCCGGCGCACATCCCGACCTTCGGCTACCAGACCGCGCGACACGTCGGCGTCGAGCTGGTTCAAAATCTGTTGGAGGACGCGCGCTCGACGAAGCGCTGGTTCGTCGTCGTGGCGATGGGCCGCAAGGCCGGCTACCTCGCGCTCGGCATCGGCAAGGCCGCGGGCGCGACGCTCACCATCATCGGCGAGGAGTTCGTCGGACGCGACACGGTGGCCTTCTCCGACATCTGCCGAATCGTCGAGGGCGCGATCATCAAGCGGCGCGCGGCGGGCCGTCACTTCGGCCTGGCCGTCCTCGCCGAAGGTCTCATCGAAAAACTCGACCCGGCGGAGCTGGCCGAGTTGCAGGACGTGGAGCGCGATGAACACGGCCACATACGCTTCGCCGAGGTTGATCTGGCGCGCAAGGTCAAGGCCGAGGTGCAGGGCCGACTCAGCGCGCGCGGTCTGCGCGTCACCATCATCAACAAGAACATCGGCTACGAACTGCGCTGCGCCGACCCCATCCCCTTCGACGCCGCCTACTGCCGCGACCTCGGCTACGCGGCGATTCGCTTTCTTCTCTCCGGCGGCAGCGATGCGATGGTCAGCGTGCAGGGCGGGCGCATGGTGCCCATCCCCTTCGCAGACATCCGCGAGCCGGGCACCGGAAGAACGCGCGTCCGCACAGTCAACGTCGAGAGCGAGGGCTACCGCGTCGCCCGCGAGTACATGATCCGCCTTGAGTCGGAGGACTTCGCCGACCCCTTCTGGGTCGAGAAGCTGGCGCGTGCGGGCAACCTGACGGTGGACGAATTCCGCGACCGCTTCGGTTATTTAAGCGGGCACGTTACCGCGTGACTTGAGTGTTGTCGGAATGAGATTAACCACAGAGGCACAGAGATGGCACAGAGGGATTTCAGATTTTAACTCTCTGTGCTCTCTCCGTGTCCTCTGTGGTGAAGAGTTTCCCATAGCTCGACTGAAGTAGTTCAGAATCAGAATGGCAATCAAACGAATCGGCATCCTCGTCGGCGGCGGCCCCGCGCCGGGGACGAACGGCGTCATCAGCGCCGTCGTCATCGAGGCGCGAAAGGCTGGCTGCACGCCGGTGGGCTTTCACGACGGCTTCGAGTGGCTGGCCGAGCGCTATACGGACGAGCAGCACGAGATGACCATTGACGAGGTGTCGCGCATACACCTCGAAGGCGGCGTCCGCCTCGGCACCTCGCGCACAGACATCTCGCGCGACCCCGCTGCTTTGGAGAACGCCGTCGCCGCGCTCCGCAAACTGAACATCGAGGCGCTCGTCACCGTCGGCGGCGACGACCTCGTCCGCAGTTCTGTCGCCATCGAGCGCGCAACCGAAGGCGCGATTCGCGTCGCGCAGGTTCCCAAAAGCATAGACAACGACCTGCTGATCCCGAACTCGGTCGCCACGCTCGGCTTCGAGACGGCGCGGCACGTCGGCGTCGTGCTCGTGAAGCGTCTGATGGAGGATGCCAAGACGACGGGTCGCTGGTACTTGGGCGTCACGATGGGGCGGCCCACGGGCCACCTCACGCTCGGCATCGGCAAGGCCGCGAGCGCCACCTGTACCATCATCCCCGAAGAGTTCCGCAGCCAGCGCGTCTCGCTCTCCGACATCTGCCGCATCGTCGAAGGCTCGATCATCAAGCGGCGCGCGATGAATCGTCCGCACGGCGTCGTGTTGCTCTCGGAAGCCCTCGTCGAACGATTCGACCCCGCGGAGGTCGCCGAGCTTCAGGACGTTGACCGCGACGCGCAAGGCAACATTCGCGTCGCCGAGATTGATCTGGGCCGCAAGGTCAAGAGCGAGGTGCAGGGCGAACTCGAACGCCGCGGCATCAAGGTCACGCTCGTTGACAAGACCATCGGCTACGAACTGCGCTGCGCGCCGCCCATACCTTACGATGCCGAGTACGCGCGCGACCTCGGCTACGCCGCCTTCAAACACCTCTACGACGGCGGCACGGGCGCGATGATGACGATTCAGGGCGGCGAGTTCCGCGCCGTCCCCTTCGACGAAGTGATTGACACGGCGACGGGCCGTGGCCGCCAGCGCCCCGTTGACGTGGACACGGAGAGCTACCGGGTCGCACGCGACTACATGGTGAGAATCGGCGAAAAGGATTTCCGAGACGACGCGTGGGTCGCCAGACTGGCCGAGGCCGCAGGTCTGACGGCGGCGGAGTTCGTCGCGCGCTTCGGCGCGGGCGCGTGAGAGGCGACTTCGTAGGTTCTCTTTTCGCCGTCGAAGCAATCCCGCTCACGCCGCGCTCACGTTGTCTCTTGTGCTTCAGCTTGCGACGGCGCGCTCATCTGTTCGAGCGCGCGGCGGGCCGCGTCCATCTCGGCGGCCTTGATGGTTTCTCCCGCGCCGCCGACGCGTTCCTCATCCCAGACGACTTCGACGTGGAAGGTGCGCGCGTGCGGGGGGCCGAGCGTCTCCACCACGTCGTAGCGCGGCGCGAGGTGGCGCTCGGCCTGAAGTCGCTCCTGAAGCATCGTCTTGTAGTCGGCAGCGGCGGCGGATTCGGGCGTGGCCTCTTCGAGTTCCGCGCCGAGCGCGCGACGGACGAAGCGGACGGCCTCTTCAAAGCCGCCGTCGAGAAAGACCGCGGCGAGCACGGCCTCGAAGGTGTTTGCGAGCAGGGCGCGCTTGCGTCGGCCCCCGGTCTTCTCCTCACCGCGACCGACGCGTAAGAAGTCGCCGAGTTGGAGCCGGCGGGCGACGCGGGCGAGCGTCTGCGTGCTCACCAGCCGGTGCTTCATACGCGAAAGCTCGCCCTCCGTGACGCCGGAATGCGAGCGGAAGAGGGCATCGGCGACGGCGAGTCCGAGGACGGAGTCGCCGAGGAACTCCAGCGCCTCGTTGTGCAGGAGGCGCGCGCGCGCCTCCTCGCCGGCGGCAACGTTCTCGTGCGCCCAGGAGCGGTGCGTGAGCGCGCGTTCGAGTATGGCTCTATCGCGGAAGGTGTAGGCGAGCGTCTGTTCGAGCACGGCGGGGTCTGGCAGTTCAGGGCCGTCCGGGTTGGTCATGCGCGGGATTGTAACAAAAAGGCCGGGCGCGTCGTCCGACTTTCGTCGAAGGACGCGCCCGGCGCGCGCGAGCTTTAGTGCGACCGATGCTCGTCTCAGTGTGCAGAGGGCGTCGCCGCGTGCGACACGGCGGTGGCGGGGGTGGTCTTAGTAACCGGCGGCTTCGGCACAGTGGTCGCCGGAGTCGCCGCGGGCTTCGCCCCGGTACCGTCTGTGCCGGTCGTGCTCGGCGGCGTCGCGGACGGCGGAGGCTCCTGCGCGGGCAGCGGCTTGTTGAGGACGCTGGCGATGAGGTCGTTCAGCCCCGCGTCGGAGTTGTCGTGACGCTGCTTGTAGATCGTCGTCAGCGCGGGCTTCACCGCATTGTTGATCGCCGCGTACTGGGCCTTGCCGTTGCTCAGGGCGACGGCGCGCGCGTAGGCGTCAATCACGCGGTCGAGCACGTAATTGATCTTGTCGAAGAGCGCCTTGCTTTCCGGCGTCTCGGGCTGCCCCTCGAAGGTCTTGTACTGAGCCGCGAGCTTCTTGAACTCGCCGTTGTAGATGGCCGCGCCGAGGAGCTGGTAAGTGCTCGGCTCCTTGGCGAAGGTGGTGTTTGACTGCGCGGCCTGGAGCATGTGCGTCGCGGTCTCCTCCGGCGTGTTGTCGAGCGAGAAGTAGCCGATGTAGTAGTGCAGGCCCGCGACGGCCTCCGGCTGGCTGGTGAACGGAGCGTAGGAGTCAGCCGTCTTGCCCTGCCCGATCAGGTCGAGAGCCTTGCGCGCGGCGCTGGTGGCGTTGGAGTTGAGACTCTTGTTGCCGGACTGCACGTTCTTCACGCCGGCGGCGACGAGCAGCAGATAGACTTTCAGGTTGTCCGGATTTTGATCCAGCAGCGGCTGGCAGAGTTGGAACGCCTGCGCCGGATTTTTATTGACGGCGTCGGTGCAGTTGAATTCGACGGTGGCCGCCTCGTACTTGCTGATCCAGTTCTGTATGAACTTAACAATCGGGGCGTTATCGGCAGACGCGTCGCTGCCGTACTTGCTCAGATATTCCTTGCCCGCATCGTAGGCGATCTTCTGCTTTTCGGGCGTGCCTTTGTAGTTGTCGAGAAACTTTTTATAAAGAGCCGCCTTCGCGTCCGCATCCTGCGCGGACGTGGCAGCCGTTCCTCCACCCGTAGTCTGCGCGAGCGCCGGTAACGCGAACGCCGTCATCGCGAGCGCTACGATAATCAGAAGCCGTAATACATTTTTCATCGGTCGCAAATCCTCCGTGCGCTGACTCTTTGTTCCGGGAGATGTCGGTCGGGGGCGCGCGCTTGTTCGGCGTCGCGTATCTCAGATGCGTGGCTGTGGCGGCCAGTTGCCGCTGTAGCTGCCCCTGCGCGCCGCGCCTGTTCCCTTCGGGGAACGTAAGGCCATTCTTTCTGTTCCGAGCGGTTTTCGCGCCGTGATACTGCACCAACCGCCGCACCGTGTCAAGCCGAATGTACTGGAGTCCGAAGTCCGAAGTCCGAAGGCGGGAGCCGGTCATAACTCCGGTGCGTTTGACAGGCTGCGGGGTGAAAAGTCGGAGTTGAAAAGTCGAAGGCCGGGCGCTCAAACCCGGCCTTCGACTTCCGTACTACGTGCTTCAGACTGCGGACTACTTCTGCGGCCTGTCCGAGACGCGGCGCGGGCGCACGACGCTCGGATTCGTCTTCTGCGCGGGCGATGCGGACGGGACGGTCGTCGTCCTCGCAGGAGCGGCGCTCGCCGAGGGGCGCTCGATGATCTTGGCGGTCTTCTGAACGGCGGGCTGCGCGACGCCGCTGTTCTGCGCCCCCGTCTGCGTCGAGCCTGCGTCCGCCGCAGTAGTCGCGGCGCTCGCGTCCGCCGCGTCCTCTTCATCCTTCTCCTCGCCGTTGATCTCGACGGCCTTGCGCGGGTCAATGTGCGGGCGCGGGACGAGCGGGTCGTTGGCGAGCAAGGGTTGCGTGCCGGGGCGCGGGCCGAAGCGGCTCTGGAGGCCGCGATAGACCTGGCCCGCGATGGTCGAGGCGTCGCGGTAGCCGCGCGAGGCCGAGCCGCGCGTGATGACCGTGACGACGAGTTGCGGGTCGTGAACCGGCGCGAACGATGTGAACAGTCCCAACCAAGACCCCTGGCCGATGCACGAGCCGGTCTTGCCTGCGATGGTTTCAAGCGGGTTGGCGGCGCGTTTCCCCGACCCGTAGGCGACCGAGCCGATCATGCCGGGGATCATGCGCTGCACGCTCTCCTGCGGGATTTCGATGTCGCGCTTGACGACGCGCTGGAAGCGGACACCCTCTGCGGGCGTGCGCGGCAGGTGCGGGACGAGCAGGTGGCCGCCGTTCGCGTAGGCCGAGGCGACGTTAGCGAGTTGAATGGCCGTGACCTCGATGTCGTCGCCGTGCGAGGACATGTGATTGACGGCGTAGCCCTCTTTGAAGACGGGCAGGCGGCCCGGCGACTCCGCAGGGAAGTTGATGCCGGTCTGCTGGCCGAGTCCGAGCTTGCGCGCGTACTGCATCATCTTGTCGAAGCCGACCTGCCCGCCGACCCTCTGGAAGTAGCCGTTGTCGGAGAAGGCGAGCGCGTCGGTCAGGTCGAGGCGGTAGCTCGCCGTGCCGATGTTGACCGTCTGCACCGGGTTAATGACGTGCTCGGCGAGTCCGGCCAGGCCCGTGACGAGTTTCGTCGTCGAGCAAGGCTTGAAACCGCGGCGCAAGGCCCAGTCCTGATTGACGACCGTATAGACCTGCCCCGTCTTCGGGTTCATCACGACGACCGTCCCGGCGTGGCCGGCAAGTGCGTTGAGCGCGACGCGGCGGATTTCCGGGTCTTCGCCCTGCGTCTCGTCCTTCAGAATGTTGGCGGCGGTCTCGTCCTTGAGCGCCTGGTCTGCGGCGCGCAGGCGTGCGAGGGCGGCGGCGCGCGCAATGGCGGCGCGGCGCGCGGCTTCGGCGGCCTCGCGGCGGCGGCGCTCGGCCTCGCGGCGTGCCTCGTTCATCCGCTCGCGCCGAGACATCTTGCGCGAGTCTGTGCGCGACTCCTTCGCGGCGCGCTCGCGCCTCGACTGTCGCGAATCCCTGCGCGACGAAGCCTCTGTGCGCCCGCGCCTGTCAGCGGACTTCGAGGACTTGGCGGCAGCCCTTCTGGAAGCTCTGGACGCGGCCTGCGAAGAGGGCGCGGCGATGAAGAAGATGGTGGAGATTAAGAACGCGGTTAGACTAAGGGAACGGAACTTCAGGGTCATCGAACTCTTCCTCGCTTAAAAATCAAGCAGAAGCGACTGTCCGGTGCTGAACTTCAAAAGAGGGGAGCGCCGGGCCGCCGTGTCAAATGCCTAGGATGCTTCGGACGAAATTTGTGTGCGCGACTTTTTCGCGGCTGCCTCTCCTGGCCGCCCTCCGGTGTCGAACTCGAAGTGTTGATGACCCACGCCGGAGCTTTCCGTAAAAGTTATGGTCATCTGTAAAGCTTCTGCTCGCACCAAAGAAAATGGTTGGAGAGACATGCCCGCGGTCTCCGGGAGGGTTGTGCTGGAGACCGTTGCGACTATAACATCTGTGCAGCGAGGACGGCAACTTTAAAAAAATAGCCGGCTGGTAGTTGGAAAAAAATGGGCAGGCTTTTGACGCGGGCGCAGGCGCTTCCCGACCGGACGCCTCGACCGAAGGGCGGTTTCTTTCTGACCACTGACTGCCGGTTAATGTTTTCATGCAACTGCCGAGACTCTTTTACAGCTTCCGCACGCGACTGCTGCTGGTGATGGCGCTGCTGCTGGTCGCCACGCTCGGCGTGCAGTATTACCTCGCGCGCCGCGAGGAGAAGTCTCATTCCACGCTCATCGCCGAGCAGGAGCAGGCGCTCGCCGCCAGCATCGAGCTGGCGCTCGACAGCATCACCACGCCGACCGAAGAGTACCTGTGGCAGATGGACGCCAAGCGCCCCGCCTCCTTCCTCAAAGAGCAGCAGGGGCGCGTGCAGAACATCCTCGTCGTCAACGAGCAGGGGCGCATTGACGACAGCCTGCTGCGCGAGTGGGCACCGACGACGCTCGAAGACGGCACGGCCAGGTATTTCAACATCTCCGAAGTCCCCCTGCCCCGGCTCGTTGACTCCGGGCAGACGACCGCCGACATCAGACAGCTTCTCCCGAACTCCCAGCCCCCGGAGCGCCAGCCCCTCGCGGGCGAGCCGCGCGCATTCCCGGTCCCGATCAGGACGACGAAGGGACTCAACTACATCATCGTCGTCCTCGCCGCGGCGAGGACGACAGTCCGCGGCTCCTGGCAGGCCGAACTACGCCCATACGTGCCGACGCTCGCCGTGTTGCTGCTCGCCACCTTCGCCTCCGGCTTCCTCGTCTGGCGCTTCACGCGTCCGCTCCGCGAGCTTTCGCGCGCGACGCAGCGCGTGGCGGCGGGCGATTTCTCCTTCCGCGTCCCCTACTCAGCCCGCCGCGACGAGATCGGCCAGCTCGCCGCGACCTTCAACGAGATGGTCGCGCAGCTCTGGCGCATGCGCGAGCTTGAGGTGCAGGTCAAGCAGGCCGAGCAGTCGGCGGTCGTGGGCCGCTTGGCCTCGGCCATCGCGCACGAGATACGCAACCCGCTCAACTACATCAATCTCACGCTCGACCACCTGCGCACCTCGCTCGCCCCCTCCGACCCACGGAAGCGCGCGCAGGTCGAGCAGCTCACGCTCCAGCTCAAGGCCGAGGTCGCGCGCATCAACACGCGCATCACGGAGTTTCTGAAATACTCGCGCCCCGCCAATCTCAACCTCCAGCCGCTCGACCTCGGCGAAACCTTGCGCGACGCGCTCCGCATGGTCGAGGTGCAGGCCGCCGACGCAGGCGTCGAAGTACAGCTTGAGACGAACGGCGCGGCCCCGCGCGTTGTCGGCGACCGCGAGTCTTTACGTTCGCTCTTCACAAACCTTATCATTAACGGCATGCAGGCGATGGACGTGCCCGGCGGACAACTGACGGTCAAGCTCTCGAACGAGGACGGGCGAGCATGCATCTCGGTCTCCGACACGGGGCGCGGGATAAAGCCGGAACACGTTGACAAAATTTTCGAGCCGTACTTCTCGACGAAGGAGACGGGCACCGGCCTCGGCCTCGCCATCGCCAAGAAGGTCGTCGAGGCGCACGACGGCTCGATCTCCGTCGCCAGCCGGCCCGGCGAAGGCACGACGTTTACGGTCGAACTACCAACAACGGAAAGGATGAAGGATGAAGGATGAAGGATGAAGGGTAGAAAATCGGCTCCGCGAAAGCCGCTCTTTCATCCTTCATCCTTCATCCTTCATCCTTAACTTCAATGGCACGCAAAAGCATTCTGGTCGTTGACGACGAGAAACCGCAGCGCGAGATTCTGGAGGCGATACTGTCGGGCGAGGGCTATGACGTGACGACGGCGGCGTCGGGCGAGGCGGCGTTGAGAATCGCGCGCGAGCACCGCTTCGACCTCGCGCTCACCGACCTCAAGATGGCGGGCATGGACGGCATCGAACTGCTGTCGAAGCTCTTGGCCTTCGACTCCTCGATCATCGTCATCCTCCTGACCGCCCACGGCTCGATTGACTCGGCGAAGGAGGCTCTGCGCCGCGGCGCGTTCGACTACCTGGAAAAGCCCTTCGAGCGCGACGCGCTGCTGGAAACCATCCGCCGCGCGCTCAGCAAGCTCGACGCGCTCGACCAGGAGATCGTCTCGGCCTCGACGGAGATGGAGGCCGTCAAGAAGATGATCCTCAAGGTCGCGCGCTCGAACTCGACGGTGCTCATCCGCGGCGAGTCGGGCACGGGCAAGGAATTGATCGCCCGCGCGATTCATAACCAAAGCCCCCGCGCCGACCAGATGTTTCAGGCCGTCAACTGCGCCGCCATCAACGAGAACCTGCTCGAATCCGAGCTGTTCGGCCACGAGCGCGGCGCGTTCACCGGCGCGCACGCCGAGAAGAAGGGGCTGTTCGAGATCGCCGACAAGGGCACGCTCTTCCTCGACGAGATCGGCGAGCTTGACGTTTCGATGCAGGCGAAGCTTTTGCGCGCGCTTCAGGAGCGCGAGATTCGGCGCGTCGGCGGCACGCGGGCGATCAAGATTGACGTGAGAGTCGTCGCCGCCACGAACCGCGACCTGCGCGCGATGGTTCAGGACGGTCGCTTCCGCGACGACCTCTACTACCGCATCAACGTCCTCTCGATTGACGTGCCCACTTTGCGCGAGCGGCGCGAAGACATCCCCGTCCTCATCAACTTCTTCCTCAAGAAGCACACGCGCAACACCTCGCGCCTCATCCGCGGCCTGACGCCCGAAGCGCGCAAGGTGATGCTCGACTACGCCTGGCCCGGCAACGTCCGCCAGTTGGAGTCGGCCATCGAGCGCGCGATTCTTCTCGCCGAGGCCGACCACATCACCGTCGAAGACCTCCCGCTCGAAGTCCGTCAGGAGACGCGCCCCGCCGCCGAGGGCGCGGGCTTCAAACTCCCCGTCGAGGGCGTCAACTTCGAGGACGTGGAGCGCAACCTCATCATGCAGGCGATGGAGCGCACCGACTTCAACATCACGAAGGCCGCCAAGCTCCTCGGCCTCACCTTCCGCACGCTCCAGTACCGGCTCGAAAAGTTCGGCATCAAGCGGCCCGACCGCCACGGCGCGAGGGAAGAGGAAGAGGAGGGCGACGAGTGACCGATCTTGCGCGGAGTCGAGCTGTCTTTCCAGCCGCCGCAAGCGAAGACAAACGCGCACGCTCAATTGGTGCTCTGATGAACCGAACCCTCCGGAGGCATTCGATGAGACTGACGGCAACATTCATCTTCACTCTGGCGCTCGTCGCTTTGACGGGCTGCGGCGGCGGCGGGGCCGTACAAGAAGCGTCATCGAATGCTTCTGTCGCCTCGACCCCCACGACGACGGCCCAGGCCACGCCCACGGCGGCCACACAGCCGCAGCCCGTCAAAGCATCCGTCGAGGAAGTGAAACTGGCGGCGGGCGGCGCGGGCGTGGCCGCCGTGCGTCTCGACATCACCGAAGGCTTCCACGTCAACGCCAACCCGGCGTCCGACAAGTTCAACATCCCCACGACGCTGCAAGTCGAAGCTCAGGAGGGCATCATGCCCGGCAAGCCCGTCTATCCGTCCGCCGTGTCGCGCAAGCTGGCTTTCAGTCCGAAGCCCCTCGCCGTTTACGAAGGACAGGCCGTCATCAAACTCCCTCTGCGCGCCGACAAGACGGCGACGCCGGGGCGACACACCTTCCGCGCGAAGGTTCGCGTGCAACCCTGCAACGATCAGGGATGCCTTCCGCCGCGCGAGATTGACGCCGCGATTCCGGTGACGATTAGCTGAAAGAATTTCGAGGTGAGCTTGGAGACCGATCCGACAGAGCCGCGCAGCGGCACACGGGCTGTTGAGTCCGCGGCGGAAGCGGGCGAAGGACGCGGACGCGACGATTCGACCGACGATGGGTTCAAAGTCTTCAGGCAGCCGTGGTTCATCGTCGCCTGCCTGTTCCTCGTCGCGTCGGCAACGCTGCTCCTGCTCTCGCACCCGGACGCGGCCTTCGTCTGCGCGGCGCTCGGCGTCCTGGCATGGTTCTGGAACGTGCGCGTCAACCTCAAACGGAAGTACAAACTGAAAAAGCAGGGCGGGAGGAATTGGGAGCCGCGGGACGAGGACGAAGACTAGACGGGGCCGTGCGGAATCCGCCTACACTTCATAACATCTCGGCGAATGATAACTGCGCGTCTTCCTGAGACTCTTCTTCGTGATGCTGCGGGCGACGCGAGGCTCCGTCGAGCGCCTTGAAGACGGCCTTGACGTTGAAGCGGATGAGTCGCGGCGTGAGGCGCACCGAGGGGATGCGCCCCTCGCGCGCGAGGCGGCGCACGGTTGATTCGCTCACCTGCAAGACTGCGGCGAGCTGGCGCGCGGTCAAAAACTCTTCGCGCCCGTCTTCTCTCGGGGAGTGCGCGTCCTTCACGAACATCTCCCAAACTCTGCGCGCCGCTCACTTCGCGGCGGGCTTGAGCGTCAGCGCGGCGCGGTAGATGGCCGCGCCCTCAATGTCCACGTCCTGCGCGGACGCCTCCATCCCGTCGGCCTTCGCCGTCAGACGGTAGCGCGCGCGCGCGGGCGGGAGCTTAAAAGCGAATGCGCCGGCGACGTTCGCCACGCGGCTGTCGAGTCTCTTCAACGAGCCATCGGCCTCGACGCGGGCCAACTCGACCCGCGCGCCCGCGAAACTTCTGCCCGCGGCGTCGAAGACGCTGCCGCGCAGCAGCGCCAGCGCGCCCTCGTCGGCGGGGAGGAACAGATGATCTTTGAGCGAGACGGTCTTGCCTGCGCGAACTTCGATGTTGTCCGTCCGCCCGACCTGCAAGCCCGGCTTGCGAAACGTCAGGCCATAGCTGCCGGGCGCGAGGCTCGAAATTTCAAACTCCCCCTTCGCGTTGGTCGTCGTCTCGGTCACGCGGGTTTCACCCTGCCGCACCTCGATGCTGATGCCGGAGGCCGTCGCGCCCGCGTCAACGCGCACGCGCCCGCTGATGCCGCCCGTCGTCGGTTGCTGTTTATCCTTCTTCGGCTTCTTCTGCGCGCTGGTGGTGGCCGGCGTCGCGAGCACGAAGAGCGCGAGCAAGGCAACGCACAGCTTCAGAAAAAAAATCCTTCGGTACATTTCTATTTCTGACTTCCTCCCGGCGGTGTGGCATCAAAGGATGCGGCGCGGATTATAACACGCCGCCGGGAGCGCGGACACATCGGCGCTCGCTCCCGGCGGAGTCTGGCGCGTCACAGTCCGAGGACGTATAATTCGGAAACGCGCCGGAGACTTTAGACTTTCTGAAAGTCTGCGCGCCCGAAGTCAATGCCGTCACCAACGAAACGAACGCGCCTCGCCCCGCGGCGCAAGCTGCGTCTCGCCCTCGCCCTGCTCTGCGCAGCCGCCATGCTCGCCCTGTCATCAACGTCTCTGAGACTGCGCGCGCAGCAGCAGCAGGGCGGCGGCACACGCCAGCGCGGCGAAAAGCCGCCGGAGATAATTGACGACGAGGACGTGTTGAAGATTGACACAGACCTCGTGCTGGTTGACGTGTCGGTGACGGACGCCGAGGGGCGGCCCGTGAGAGGCTTGCGGCCCGAAGACTTCAAGCTCTACGAGGACGGCGAGGAGCGCGCGGTCGCTTTCCTCAACGTCGAGCGGCGCGAGGGGGCCGAGCGGCCCGTCGCGGTCGTCTTCGCCGTAGACGTGTCGGGCAGCATGACGCCGGAAGAGATGGCGCGTTTGCAAGGTGCGATGCGCGCCTTCTCGGAAAAGCTCTCTAATCGTCCGGCCTCGTTCGCGCTGATGAGCTTCGGCATGAGCGCCAAAATCCTCCAGTCGTTCACGAGCGACCCGCACAAGCTCGACCACGCGGTCGAACGCCTCTCACACGAAACCAACGGACTCTCGACGCACGCCTACGACGCGGTTGACGACGCCGTCCGCATGCTCGTGCGTAAAGCGCCGGGCACGCGCGACCACCGTTTGATGAAGCGCGCGGTCGTGGTCGTCACCGACGGCTTTCCGGTGGGCGACGTGGTTTCGCCCGCCACCGTCATCGAGCGCGCCAATGAAGCCGAGGTGAGCGTCTACACGGTGACGCTCCCGTCCTACTCGCGCCTGCTCTCGCCCGCCTCCACGGAGCGCGCGCCCCTGCCGACTCCGCTCGACGTTTCGGGCCTCGTCGAGAAGACCGGCGGCGAGAATGTCTACGCCACCACGAAGGACTACGGGCCGCTGTTCCGGGCGCTCGCCGAGGAAGTCACCTCGACCTACGTGCTGGCCTTCTATCCGCCCGAAGAAAAAAGGCGCGACGGGCGCGCCCACAACATCCGCGTCGAAGCCCCGCGCGGCCTCTCAGTCCGCCAGAACCGCACGACAGTTAAAAGCAGTGACAAGTGATGAACTGGTGAATGGTAAATGGTGAATGGAAAGAGAAGACTCCATTCACCATTCACCATTCACCATTTACCATTCACCAGTTCAATATTCGTCGTCTTCGTCGTCGAGGAAGTCGTCCTCGTCCAAGTCTTCCTCGACGATGTCCAGTTCCACGGGGTCGAGGCCGACGATCTCCAGCACCGACCCGCACTCGTCGCAGGTGACTTTGTTGCCTTTGTCGGCGTCGAGGCCGACGTGGACTTCGGCTTCGCAATCAGGGCACGTTCCTACCGGCACAGTTCCTTCCTCCAGGTTTAAGTTGACGCAGGGGGACGCCCGCGGGAGAAGCTCTACTTTTTTCGCCGCCGGGTTGACGCCGACAATCTAACCGCCCTCGCGCCATTTTGCAATGCCAACTCGCCGCCGCGTGAAAAGCTTTGCAGGCGGCGCGGCACCTGTCGTTTTAACGCGCGGCTGCGCTCGTTCCCGCGAGTCGCTTGCGCGCCTCCGCCGCTTCGCTGCTCTGCGGGTAGCGGCGGACGATCTCGCGCCACGCCGCCCCGTCGTAATGGAACTGCTTCGTCGCGCGGTCGAAGACGAAGACGATGCCCTGCCGTCGAAACCTGTCGAGGCCGTTGAAGTTCAGAAAGTAGCTGGCGAAGGGCGCGCCGCCCGCCTCCATCTCGCGCGCGTCGAGTCGCCGCTGAGCCTCGCGTGTGAGCTTCGCGGCGGCATCCTCCGCCGTGTCGCCGAAGAGCAGAAGCGCCGCCGGGCGCAAGGTCGAGCGCGGGAACGCGTCGAGGAAGATGCGCGCGCGCGCCACGCGTTCAAACTCCTCGGAGGCGCGTATGAGTCGCAGCAGCCGCACGTCGTCGCCCGCGCGCTGTGGTCTGACGACCGCGTCCGACTGCAACCAGCCGACAGTCCGCCGCGTCACGGCGACGCGGTAAAAGGTCAGGCCGTCGCGCCCTTCGCGCTCGCCCGTGATGGCGACGAAGCGCCCGCGCCCCAGACGCTGCAAGAGGTTCGCCGAAAGCTCCGGCGCGTCGCGCAGCGCCGCCAGCCGCTCGTCAACCACCACGGCGGCGCGGCCCCCGGCAGGCGGCCTGTGCCTCTTCCGCGCCTGCGCTCGCGCGGGAGTGAATGCCAAGGCGAGCAGCAACAGCGCCGCGGCGACTTGGACTCCCGACATTCGCAGCACGCACGCCGCGTGCGAGCCGCGGGCGAATCTTTGAGCGAGGCTTGCGGCGGAAAGGGGTTGACGAAAGATACTTGAAACGTGAACGACGAAGTGGACATGAGGCACGGCTTCACCCTCCTCTCGATGGGGTTGAAGTGGATCAGCCCTGGGTGGTGAAGCTGACGAATGCTGCCGTCCGCTCGGTCGCGGGCGGCGAAAGGGTGGAAGTCTCCGCGAGGAGTCGCCGGTTCGGCTTTGCTTGGGTTCCCGCTTAACTTTGTCCCGGCGCTTCAGCGCGGCGCGCGCCTGCGCGGGTTCGCAGCCAGCAGTGCTTCGAGCTTGGCGCGTGCGGGCGCGGGTTTAATGAGCCGCCGAAGGCCCGCGTGGTGCAGGTGTGTGATGGCGACGGCGAGGGCGTCCGACGCGTCGAAGGGCGCGGGCGCGTCGCGGAGATTCAAAAGCACGCGCGCCATCTCCTGCACCTGTTGCTTCTCCGCCGCGCCGTAACCGACGACCGTCTGCTTCACGAGGCGCGGCGCATACTCCGCGATCTCGACCCGCGCGCGCTCCGCCGCCAGCAGCACCACGCCCCGGACGTGACCGAGCTTGAGCGCCGTCTTCGGGTTGACGGCGAAGAACGCCTCCTCGACCGCGCACACGTCGGGCCGGAACCTCTCGATCAATCCCTCGACGCCCTCGCTGATTTTCAAAAGCCGCGCCGCGAACCTCTCGCGCGGGCCGGCCCTCACCGTCCCGAACTCGACGAGCCGGTAGCGGCGCGCGTCGCCCTCGATCACGCCCCACCCCGTCGTCTCGCTGCCCGGATCAATGCCCAGAACTATCATTCTAAGAGCCGTGAATCGTGAACCGTGAACCGTGACAAGTCAGAACAATGTTTCTCTCATCACGGTTTACGGTTCACGCCGATGCCATGTCGGCCTCGCTGATGTCGAAGTTAGCGGAGACCTTCTGCACGTCGTCGTGGTCTTCGAGGGCTTCCATGAGCTTGAGCATCTGTTTGGCCTCCGCGCCTTCGAGTCGCTTGTACTCTTTGGGCACCATCTCGACCTCGGCGACCTGCGGCTCGACGCCCGCCGCCTTGACCGCCGCGAGCACCGAGTCGAAGTCGTCGGGCGAGGTGATGATCTCGAAGTTGTCCTCGTCGTCGCGCAGGTCTTCCGCGCCCGCGTCGGTGACGATCTCGAACATCTCGTCTTCGGGCTTCGCCGATTTGGGGACGACGATGTAGCCCTTGCGCTCGAATATCCAGTTGACCGCGCCCGTCGTGCCGAGGTTGCCGCCGTTCTTGGAGAAGGTGTGGCGAATTTCGGCGACCGTGCGGTTGCGGTTGTCGGTCATCGCGTCAACCATCACGGCGACGCCGCCCGGCCCGTAGCCCTCATAAGTTATTTCCTCGTAAGAGACGCCCTCTTCGGCCCCTGTGCCTCGGCGCACGGCGCGGTCAATCGTGTCATTGGGCATGTTCGCGCCCTTCGCATCGGCGATGGCCTTGCGGAGGCGCGCGTTGGCGTCGGGGTCGCCGCCGCCCGTGCGGGCCGCGACCTGAATCTCTTTAATCAGTTTGGTGAAGAGCTTGCCGCGCTTGGCGTCCAAAGCGCCCTTCTTGTGTTTGATGGTGTGCCACTTCGAGTGTCCGGACATCGGGATGAGTTCCTTATGAAAGTTTTCGGTCGGGTGCGGAGTCGGGCCGGAATATATCACGCGGTTTTTCCGCGCCGCAACCGCGAGAGCCGAAGTCGGTTGGAAGCGATTTTCCGTGTCGCCGACGGCCTGCAAGGTTTCGCCGGGCACGCCGTTCGTTTGCGGTTTGATACGCGAAACGTTATTACTTCGGCGCGGCGGCCCGCGGAGTATGATACGAGCCGACCTCTTGTGCGAGTCGCTGACAGAGTCGGGCCGGCTAAGACAGGAACGGATGAACGAAGCGCAGGCGAAGAGAGGGAAGCATCGCGTAAGGCTGAGCGCCTTCGCGCGAAGCCTGCTTGTTGAGTGGGAGCGACGTGGGTGGCCCCTCGGCGGCGGGCGGGTGTTCGTCGCCGTGTCGGGCGGCGCGGACTCGACGGCGCTTCTGTCCGCGCTCGGCGAACTTCTTGAGGCCGGACTGCTGGGGTTGGAAGTGACTGCGGCGCACCTCGATCATGGGCTGCGGGGCGAGCGGGGCGAAGAGGACGCGCGCTGGGTCGAGAGGCTGGCGCACGCGCTCGGCTTCGAGGCCGTGGTGGGCCGCGCCGCGGTCGGCGAGCGTGCGCGAGCAGCGCGCGACAACCTTGAGCAGGCCGCGCGCCGCGCGCGCTACGAGTTTCTGGCCGCGGTCGCGCGCGAACACGGCGCGGGCGCAGTGCTTGTCGCGCACACGCTCGACGATCAGGCAGAGACAATCCTGCTTTGCCTTCTGCGCGGGAGCGGTTCCGAGGGCCTGTGCGGGATGCAGGCGGAGCGCGCGATTGAAGAGGGCGGGGAAGCCGTCGAGCGCGAAGCTGTTGTCGAACCTGTTGTCGAACGCAGACCAGTCGGCGAGCGCGGTGAAGTCGTTTTGCGTCGTCCTCTGCTGGCCTGGGCGCGGCGCGCGGACACTGAAGCGTATTGCCGCGAGCGGGGCGTCGAGTTTCGCTCGGACGAGATGAACGAGGACGAACGCTTCGCGCGTGTGCGCGTGCGCCGCCGCCTCGTGCCGCTGCTCGAAGAATTCAACCCGCGCGCCGTCGAAGCGCTCACGCGTGCAGCCGAACTCCTGCGCGAAGACTCGTCGGCGCTCGAACTCCTCGCCTCGTGTCTTCTAGAAGAGGCGCGCGAAGAAAGCAGGGTCGCCTCCGTCGAGGCTTCCGCGTCCGTCGAGGCTTCGACGGCGTCTGAGAAGACGCGCGCGGCGTGGCCTTTGCGCGTCGAAGTGCTCAGCGCCGCGCCGTCGGCGTTGCGGCGTCGCGCGCTGCGGCAGTGGATCGGGCGCGGGCGCGGCGGCCTGCGGCGTCTGACGCACGCGCACCTGCTCGGCGTCGAGAAGCTGCTTGAGGGCACGCGGGGCGGGCGCGTCGCGGAGTTGCCGGGCGGCTGCCACGTCGAGCGTCGGCGCGGTCTTCTCTACTTTCTCGGCAAAAAGTGATGTGCAGTGAAAATGGTTGAAAAAGGCCGCCCCGAAACCTACAATCGAAATGGCGTTGAACGCTTCCTCGCGGGCGGCGCGGTGCACAACGGGGATGTGGCTGAAAGCATCCAAACGAAGCCCTGCCGGCGTATGTTTGGTGAATCGCTCTCCGGCGGCGATGACAAAGCGGGAGCGGTTCGGGGAGAGCGACAAAAGACGCCGAGTTGAGTTATCATCGGCGTCGGAGGCGGAGAAGAATTTGAATTCCACGGCTAGACAACTGATTTTCTGGGTGCTCATCCTGGTCGGCGCGGTGATGCTCTACCAGTTCGTCGTCAACAAGCAGGGGCGCGACGCGAAGCCCCTGTCCTACGGCCAGCTCGTTCAGTGGGTGCAGAACGGCAAGATTGATAAACTCACCATCAAGGCGTCCGAAGTCGCCTCGGTCGGCAAGGACAAGCAGGAGTATCGCACTCCCATCGAGGGCGACGCGATCAAAAACAGCCTGATGACGGAGGCCACCAAGAAAGACGAGCACGGCCAGCCGCTCGTCAACGAGGCGCAGATCGAGCCGGCCACGAGCGGCGCTTTCTGGTCAATCCTGATGTGGTGGGGGCCTGTGCTTTTGCTCGTCGGCTTCTGGATTTTCATGCTTCGGCAGATGCAGTCGGGCGGCAACAAGGCGCTCAGTTTCGGCAAGTCGCGCGCCAAGCTTCTCAATAACCAGCAGAAGCGCGTCACCTTCAAGGACGTGGCCGGCGTGGACGAGGCCAAGGAAGAGCTTCAGGAGATCATCGAGTTTTTGAAGGAGCCGCAGAAGTTCCAGAAGCTCGGCGGTCGCATTCCCAAAGGCGTGCTCCTCGTCGGCCCTCCGGGCACGGGCAAGACTTTGCTGGCGCGCGCCGTCGCGGGCGAGGCCAACGTGCCTTTCTTCTCCATCTCCGGGTCGGACTTCGTCGAGATGTTCGTCGGCGTTGGCGCGTCGCGCGTGCGCGACCTCTTCGAGCAGGGCAAGAAGAACGCGCCCTGCATCATCTTCATTGACGAGATTGACGCCGTGGGCCGACACCGCGGCGCAGGGCTTGGCGGCGGGCATGACGAGCGCGAGCAGACTTTGAATCAACTCCTCGTCGAGATGGACGGCTTCGAGTCGAACGACGGCGTCATCATCATGGCCTCGACGAACCGACCCGACGTGCTCGACCCGGCGCTCCTCCGGCCCGGTCGTTTCGACCGCCGCGTCGTCGTCCCCCGCCCGGACGTGCGCGGGCGCGAAGGGATTCTGAAAGTTCACACGCGCAAGATTCCGCTTGGCGAGGACGTGGACATCACCGTCATCGCGCGCGGCACGCCCGGCTTCACGGGCGCAGACCTCGCCAACCTCGTCAACGAGGCGGCCCTCAACGCGGCGCGTTACAACAAGAAGCTCGTCTCGATGCCGGACTTCGAGCTGGCGAAGGACAAGGTCTTGATGGGTGCCGAGCGCAAGTCAATGGTCATCACCAACGAGGAGAAGCGCACGACCGCTTACCACGAGGCCGGCCACACGCTCGTCGGCCTCAAAGTCCCGAACGCCGACCCCGTGCACAAGGTGACGATCATTCCGCGCGGCATGGCCCTCGGCGTCACGCAGCAGTTGCCCGAAGGCGACCGCCACAACTACTCGAAGGAATATCTGCTCGGTCAGATTGCGATTCTCATGGGCGGGCGGCTCGCCGAAGAGGTCTTCCTCGGCAGCATCACGACGGGCGCGTCAAACGACATCGAGCGCGCGACCGAGCTGGCGCGCGCGATGGTCTGCGAGTACGGCATGAGCGACCTCGGCCCGCTCACCTTCGGCAAGAAGGAGGAGCAGATTTTCCTGGGCCGCGAGATCGCGCAGCACCGGGACTTCTCCGAAGACACGGCCATCAAGATTGACCAGCAGGTCAAGTACATCGTCAGCGAGCAGTACGAGCGCGCGCGCGGCATCATCGAGGAGAACCGCGACATAATGGTGCGCCTCGCCGAGACCCTGCTCGACCGCGAGACGCTCGACGCCGTGCAGATTCGCCGCATCATCGCCGGCCTGTCCATAGACGACGAACCGTCGGAGAGCAAGGATGAGGGCGGTCGCCCGCAGCTCAAGGAGCCGGCGACGAACCCCCTGAAGCCGATCCTTCCGCCGATCACGGGCAGCAACCCTGCGACGGCCTGAGCGACCGAATTAAAAGGCAAAGGCAGAAGGCGAAAGTGGGGGCCGCCCCTTTACTTTCGCCTTCTGCCTTTTTACTTTTGCCTTATGAGACGTGAATGGAAGCTGCCGCGCCACTCCCTCCCCCTCGGCGGGCGCACGCTCGTCATGGGCGTCATCAATCTCACGCCCGACAGCTTCAGCGACGGCGGGCGCTGGTTCACGCGCAAGCGCGCGTGGGATCACGCCGAGCGCATGATCGAAGACGGCGTTGACCTCATTGACATCGGCGGCGAGTCAACGAGGCCGGGCGCGAATCACATCTCCGAAGAGGAGGAGATTCAACGCGTCCGCAAGTATCTCGACGTACTCATCAAGCTGCACGATCAAGTCCCCTACTCGATTGACACGACGAAGGCGGAGGTCGCGCGCGTGGCCCTCGGCTCAAGCGTTGAAATCGTCAACGACATCTCCGGCCTGCGCTTCGACCCTGCGCTCGCACACGTCGCAGCCAACCACGACGCCGGACTCATTCTCATGCACTCGCGCGGCAGCTTCGAGACCATGCACACACAGGAGCCTGTCGCCGACATCGTCAGAGAGGTTTCCGAAGACTGGCGGCGGGGCGTCGAGGTGGCCGAGCGCCGCGGCGTCAAACGCGAAAAGATCGTGCTCGACCCCGGCATCGGCTTCAGCAAGACGCAGAAGCAGAACATCGAGCTGATCGCAAAGCTGCCGGAGCTTGCCCGCGAATTCCCGGACTTCCCCCTGCTCGTCGGAACCTCGCGCAAGTCTTTCATCGGCCAACTGCTCGGCGGTGCGCCCGTCAACAAGCGCGTCCACGGCACGATGGCCTCGGTCGCGGCGGCGGTGCTCGGCGGCGCGGCAATCGTCCGCGTCCACGACGTTCGCGCCGCGGTCGAGACGGTGCGCGTGGCGGACGCGATAAAAAAAGTGCAAAATACCGTGGCTTAGACGAAAGGAGTGGAGGCGCGTGCAAACATTGAGCAATGCCTTGCCGGGAATGATTGGCGGAGCCTTCTCATTCCTTCTCGGCATTCTCTGTTTCATCTTTAATAGAACGGTCGGCGGGTGGCTCAGGCGATTCCCGCTCGCCGTGTTCGGAATGAAAGAGAAGGTGGCGGTGGAGGAAATAATTTTCCGCAGCCTTGCCTGCCTCCTCGGTTTGCTCTACGCGGGCGTCGGTCTCATGCTGCTGGCACAGTCGTTCAAGTGACTGGGCGTTTGACGCGGCGTGCGAGGCAGACGTATCGTGGCCCGTCCCGCCTTCAAACGTCGAAGAGGTGAAGAGTCGGAAATGATTTCGAGCGGCAAAATCCTGCGCGCGTTTGTGCTCCTCAGTCTATTCGTGTTTGCTTCCGGCTTCCGCGGCTGCTACAAGCCTGTGACGAAGTCCGGGCTGCCCGCACACATCCACACCGTCGCCGTGCCCGCGTTCCAGAATCAGGCGCTGCGCTACAAGATTGAATCGCGTTTCACCGAGGCCGTGATGAACGAGATCATCCGGCGCGGCAAGGGGCTAAAAGTGCAGAGCGATCCGAAGGGCGCGGACGCCGTCGTTGACGGCACGGTCAAGAACTTCGCCTTCTACGGCGTGCTGCTCGACAGCCGTGGCCGCGCGCGCATCTTCGAGGTGGCGATCACCGCCGCCGTTACCGTCCGCGACCAGGTTACGAACCGCGTCCTCTACGACAATCAGGACTACGTCTTCCGCGGCGAGTTCGAGTTCACGGACGACCCGCGCACCTTCTTCAACGAGGAAGACCCCGCCGTCCAGCGCCTCGCGCGCAGCTTCGCCGAAAGCCTCGTCTCCACGCTCATCAACGGCTTCGGCGTCAACGACGAGCCGTGAGAGGGCTGGCAGCGTGTGGCTGTTGGATTATCTGTCACCTGAGTGATGAGCGCCCTGGTTTCACCGCAGGAGACACAGAGGACACAGGAGATGCTACAGAGTCATTCAAAACCTCTGCGCCTCCTCTGTGTTCTCTGTGTCTCTGCGGTGAAAAGTGCTTCGGGTAATTCCGGCTGCACAAAGGCCCGGCCCGGCGAGGAAAAGTGAGTACGATCACACGCGAGGAACTTTGGCGCAGGTTGAAGGGCGGGCGGATCGAGCCGCTGTATCTGCTCTTCGGGCCGGAAAACTACCTGCGCGACGCGGCGGCGCGCGCCGTGGCGGACGCGGCGCTGAAGGGCGCGGTGCTGCGCGAGTTCAACGAGTCGAATTTCAGTCTGGCGACGGCGGACGTGCAGCAGGCGATTGCCGCCGCCGAGCAGCTTCCCATGATGGGTGCGCGCCGCGTCGTGCGCGTCTCGGAGTTTGCGCGGCTGCGCGAAGCGGACGAGGAGGCGCTCGTGCGCTACGTCACGCGCCCCGCCGAAACTTCGGTCTTCATCTTCGTCGCCGACGAGTTGGACAAGCGTCGCCGGCTCAGCAAGACGCTTCTGGAAGCTTGCACCGCGGTCGAGTTCGCGGCGCTCGCGGACGCGGAACTCGCCGGGTGGGCGAGAGACCGCCTGAGGCACCTCAGCGCGAGCGCCGACGAGCGGACGCTCCGGCAGATCATCGCCTTGACGGGCGCGAGCGTGCGGCAGTTGGCGACCGAGCTTGAGAAGCTGGCGACCGCCGCGCTGCCCGGCGGCCACATCTCGATGGAGGCGGTTGACGCGCTCGTGGGCCGCTCGCGCGAGCTTTCCAACTTCGAGCTGACCGACCACCTCATCGCGCGCGACCGCCGCCGCGCCCTCGAAACTCTGCGAAAGCTCCTCGACGACGGCGCGGAGCCGGTGATGCTCATCGGCCTTCTGGCGAGCAGCTACCACCGCCTCGCGCTCGCCAAAGACCTGATGTCGCGCGGCGCTCCGAACGAAGAGGTCTTCCGAATCGTTCCCATGCCGTTGGGTAAACGCAAAGACTTCCTCGCCACCGCGCGCCGCGCCGACGCGCGCGAACTCGAACGCCGCATCCGGCGCATCGCCGACGCAGACCTCGCCATCAAAACCTCGCAGGCCACGCCGCGCATCCAGCTCGAAATGCTCATCTGCGAGCTGTCGGGCTGACGATTGGAAAAGTAGAACTCACGCCGCAGCCGAATCAGAAGTCGAGCGGCTTCAAATCGGAATCAAGCCAGTAAGCGCGCGCCTTGTCCGACGCCAAACGCTCCTTGCTGTAATAGTCGAAGACGAGCCGCGGGTCGCCGCACGCTTCGGCCAGCTCGTTCGCCAGCTCCGCCAGGCCGCGGGTTCTCTCCACACGCTCGACGAAGGCGAGGACGCGCCGCATCCAGAAGACGGTCAGCGTCTCGTGGTAAACGCCGGGTTCGATGCCGCGCACCCTGATGAAGCGCCGGAGGCTCTGCCGCATGCGCTCAAGCGCCAGACTGTAAGGCGAATCGAGAAGGTAGGAGAGGGCGACCGTCAGGTGCAGCCTGTGCTTGAACTCGGAAGGCTGAAACTCGCAGGACTCGAATTTGCGGACGACCTCTTTCACTTCGTCGTCGCCGCGGTAACGTTCGTGCAGTTCGTTCGTCATACCCGTCTCTCTCCGGAAAACCGAAACCGCGAGCGGCAGCAAGCGGGTTGTGCTTTAAAGAAAGTCACATCCGCTCGTTGCCGCTCGCGGCTCCGAAAAAAAGCGAGGCGGGCCGAATCGCCTCGGCCCGCCTCGCGTATCTCGTCGCTTGAAAAACTACTGCTTACTTCTGCGCCGATTGGTTGGCGCGTGCCGTCAGGCGCGACTTGTAGCGCGCGGCGGCGTTGCGGTGGAGCGCGCCCTTCTGCACGGCCCTGTCTATGAGCGAAATGGTCGCGGGCAAAAGCGCCTGCGCGTCACCCTCGCCGCCCCCGTCGAGCGCCGCGCGAAGCTTCTTGATACCCGTGCGAAGTTTCCCGCGGTGGCCGCGGTTAATGTCGCGCCGCTTCTCGTTCTGGCGCACGCGCTTCTCTGCTGATTTGTGATTCGGCATCTCTTCTTTTAACTCCGTCGAAACAAACCCGGTCTTTAATAAGTGCGAAGTGTTCCCTGCGCTCACGGTGAGGAATTTCCCCTTGAGCGCAAAGCCCAAAGTATAGGGAGCGGTCGCGGGAGTGTCAAGGCGCGAAAGGCTGAAGTGGATGGCCGATGGCGAAGGGTTCAAGCCCGGCCTTTCGGCGAACACGGGCGCGGACGCGCGTCCTCTTCGTTGACACCCCGGCGCGCGTTGTTGTAGCGTCAGCCTTGAATGTCGGAGACGGTAACACATTCCCTCAAACTTCCCCGGTGCGGCCCCGCCGAGCCTTCCACGCGACAAGGAGAAGAGAGCGCCTTTTGAAGAAGATCGAGCTTCCGCCGAGAGCCGTCGAGACGCTGTTCGGCGTCCACGACCAGAATATCAAGTACCTCGAATCCCTCCTCGACGTGCGCGTGGACGCGCGCGGCCAGGACTTAACGCTTGACGGCGACCCGCAGGACGTTGCCACCGCCGAGCGCATCATCGAGGACTTCGCAGCCCTCTTCAGCGAGGGCAAGAGCTTCACCGACCGCGAACTGCGCGAGGCTTTCGCGCAGATCGCCGAAGACCGCGCCTACTCTCTGCGCGACTACTTCACAAAGGCGCGCTTCAACCCCGCAGGCAAGAAACAGGTCGCGCCCAAGTCGGCCAACCAGCGCCGCTACATCGAGGCCATACAGAACAACGATGTCGTCTTCGGCATCGGCGTCGCCGGCACCGGAAAAACTTATCTCGCGGTGGCGATGGCCGTGCAGGCGCTCGTGCAGAAGCAGGTGAGCCGCATCGTGCTCGCGCGCCCCGCGGTCGAGGCGGGCGAGCGCCTGGGCTTTTTGCCCGGCGACCTGCAAGAAAAAGTTGACCCGTACCTGCGCCCGCTCTACGACGCTCTGTTCGATTTGATGGACGCCGAGCGCGTCTCGAAGATGCTTGAGAAGCGCATCATCGAGGTTGCGCCGCTCGCCTTCATGCGCGGCAGAACCTTGCAGGACGCCTTCATCATCCTCGACGAGGCGCAGAACACGACGAGCGAGCAGATGAAGATGGCTTTGACGCGCATCGGCTTCGGCTCGAAGGCGGTCATTACGGGCGACGTGACGCAGATAGACCTGCCGACGGGCAAGCGCAGCGGCCTCATTGAAGCCGAGCGCATCCTCTCCAAAGTCGAGGGCATCGAGTTCGTCTACTTCACAGACAAGGACGTTGTGCGCCACCGCCTCGTGCAGCTCATCATCAAGGCTTACGAGGCGCACACGAACAAGAGCCAGATTTAAAATGTCTTCACTTATCCCTGTCGGCGCGTGGCTTTGGGACAAGTACGGCAAGAGGCGGCCCGCCGGACTGTTGAGGCGGCGCGTCAGGCTTTGGAGACGCTTTGCGCGTTTGAAATGATTGAAGTCGTTAACCGCCAGCGAGGGCTGCCGTTGGATTGTGAGCGTTGGCGGGCGTTTGTGGCAAAGGCTTTGAAGGTTGTGCCCGCTGGCGGCGCGGGCGCGACGGTGGCTTTCGTGTCAGACCGCGCGATGCGGAAGTTGAACCGGCGCTGGCGCGGCAGGCGCGGGACGACGGACGTGCTGTCGTTTCCGTGGGAGCAGGACGAGTTTGAGAAGTCGGAGGGCTTGAGTCTGGGCGACGTGGTGGTCTCGGTCGAGCAGGCGGCGCGGCAGGCAGAGGAGCACGGACTCGACTTCGACGCAGAGGTGGCGCAACTCATTCTGCACGGCCTTCTGCACCTGTGCGGCTACGACCACGAGCGGGACGGCGGCGAGATGAACGCGCTCGAACTAAAATCGCGCCGCCGTCTCGGAATATAATTAGAGGTCAATGGTAAATGGTAAATAGCGAATGGTAGTAAAGGCTCTATAGACCTGAGCAGTCATCGCTCGACTTGGGCGACACTCAGATGCTATTCACTATTTACCATTTACTATTCACTACTTATGGGCATCGAGTTGGAAATCGGCGTCGCGTGCGTGCTTCTGCTTGCGCTGGCCTTCCTCGCCACGATAGACGTGGCGTTCGGTCAGATAAGCGACGTGGGGCTGCGACGCCTGACCGCGGAGCGCGAGGAGGGGCCGAGTCGCTCCATCGTCTTTCTCGACCGCATCCTTGAGAACCGCCCGCGCTTCCGGTTCACTTTGAACGCGGTGATTCAAGTGCTGCTGGTGGCGGAGGTCGTGCTCGTCACGTCGGTCTCGTACCAGCTCTTCGGGGCCGAGCATCGTTTCCTTCTCTTCGCCTTCTTCATCGCGCTGGCGCTGACGATCATCTTCCGGCAGCTCATCCCGCGCCTGCTCACTCTGCGAAACCCGGAGCGGACGCTGCTCGCGCTGCTGCCACTCTACCGACCGTTCTACGGCGTGCTCTCGTTCGTAGTCATGCCGCGGCAGACCGTGGCCGAGCAGCGCGCACGCCGTCGCGGCGGCGACGTGCACCTGCCGCAGACCGCTGCGGAGGCCGCGGCGGACGACGCCGACGCCGACGCGGGCGACCTACAGGCGCTCATAGACGTGGGCGAGGAAGAAGGCATCCTCGAAGGCGAGGAGGGCGAGCTGATTCAAAACATTATCGAGTTCGGCGAGACGCGCGCCGGAGAGGTGATGACGCCGCGCACGGACATCGTTGCGCTGCCCCTGTCGGCCACCGTGCGCGAGGCGCGCGATTGTGTGATTGAATCGAAGTATTCGCGCCTGCCCGTCTACCGCGAGCAGATCGAGGACGTGGTCGGCATCATCTACGTCCGAGACCTGCTCACTTATTGGGCCGAGGAAAGAGAGGATGAAGGGATAGAGCCTCTGCTCCGTCCCGCGTACTTCGTGCCGGAGACGAAGTCGGTTGACGACCTGCTCGAAGAGATGCAGAAGGCGCACGTGCAGCTTGCGCTCGTGATTGACGAGTACGGCGGACTGGCGGGCCTTCTGACCGTCGAGGACATACTCGAAGAGATCGTCGGCGAGATCGAGGACGAGGATACGGAGCACGAGGAGACGGAGGAGATCGTCGAGTCGGAGGAGGGCTACTACGACGTGCTCGGCTCGACCGAGGTCGGCAAGATCGAGCGCCTGTTCGGCCTCGAAATCGAGGACGAAGACTTCACGACCATCGCCGGTCTCGTCATCAACGAATCGGGGAGCGTCCCCGCGCCGGGCGCGCGACTCAACTTCCGCGGCCTCGACGTTGAAGTGCTCGAAGCCGACGACCGCCGCATCGGTCGCCTGCGCCTGCGCCGCACACAGCCCGAAGCGGCGGAGGCTGACGGGAACGCGGCATGAATCTGTCGGCGAGCCTGCCGAAGCCGTGTGTGCGCGCGGCTCTAGTCGCGGCGCTGCTCGCGTCGCTCCTGTCTTCGGCTTGCGGCGGCGGGTGCGACGAGCGTTTCGTCATTGACAGGCCGTCGCCGGACGAGCGCACGGTCGCCAGCATCTACGTCCGCGACTGCGGACTCGGCGCGGAGGAGATGACGCACGTCAACCTCCGGCCCCGCGAGGAGAAGTTCAACACGGACGCGGGCGGGGTCATCAAGGACGGAGAGGTCTTCACCGTCGCGGGCCACCAGACGGTTTACCTCGCCTGGAAGGACGAGCGCAGCCTCGAAATTCGCTGCGTCGGATGCGGCAACAACGAGGTCTTTAAGAACGAGAGCAGTTGGAAGTCGGTCAGCATTTCCTATGCCGACAGGTGATGCCGGGCCGTTTTAGAATTCGTGCTGGAAGGGAAGAGGATGGCGAAGAAGAAGAGCAAATACCTTTCGGGCCGTCGCATTGACCCGCGGCCCATCACGGGCGACGTGGCGCTGGCCGATCTGGTGGACGAGACGTTTCTGGCTTACAACGCGGCGCGTCTGCGCGAGGCTTGCCAGTTGTTCGCGCAGAAAATGCTTGAGCCGGACGTGACCGTCGGCCTCTCGATCACGGGCGCGCTGACGCCCGCTGGATTAGGCATCTCGGCGCTCATTCCGCTCATGCGCGCGGGCTTCGTTGACTGGATCATCACCACGGGCGCGAACCTCTACCACGATACGCACTTCGGCATCGGCCTCTCTTTGCATCAAGGCTCGACCGCCGTCTCCGACATCGTCCTGCGGGGTGAGGAGGTCGTCCGCATCTACGACATCTTCTTCGACTACTCGGTTCTGCTCGACACAGACGCCTTCTTCCGGCGCATCATCGAGGGCGAGGAGTTTCAGCGACCGATGTCAACGGCGGAGTTTCACAACCTCTGCGGCAAGTATGTGCTGGAGCGCGAGCGCACGCTCGGTCTTGAGAACAAGTCGTTCCTCGCCGCCGCATACGAACTGGGCGTGCCGCTCTACACCTCAAGCCCCGGCGACTCGTCCATCGGCATGAACGTCGCGGCGAAGGCTTTGCAGGGAAACAAGCTCGCCTTCGACCCCTCGGCGGACGTGAACGAGACGGCCTCAATCGTGCTCGCGGCCAAGCGCGGCGCGATTCACGGACGAGGCGACCGCGGGCATAAGCACGGCGGCAAGTCGGCGGTCTTCATCCTCGGCGGCGGCTCGCCCAAAAACTTCATGCTCCAGACCGAGCCGCAGATTCAGGAAGTCTTAGGCATAGACGAGCGCGGCCACGACTACTTTTTGCAGGTCACGGACGCGCGGCCCGACACGGGCGGCTTGAGCGGCGCGACGCCGGGCGAGGCAGTCTCCTGGGGCAAGGTTGACCCCGACCGCTTGCCCGACGCGGTCGTGTGCTACGTTGATTCGACCATCGCGCTGCCGCTCATCACGGCCTACGCGCTCGCGCGCCGCGCGCCGCGCGAGCCGAAGCGTCTCTACGAACGGCGCGTCGAACTCATGGACTTGCTACTCGCCGAGTATGAAAAGTCAGAAAGAAGATGAACGGCGCGAGCGGCAGTGGCGGGACTGTTATGAGGAGGAGGAAGACCGTCTGCCTGTTCCGGCGAGCGCCGCGCGTGTCGTGCTCGGCATCGTCACAATGCTCTCCGGCTTTTTGTTCGGGGGTCTGGCCGGTGACAGTTGGTGGGCATTGCCGGGGATAGCCGTCATGCTTCTGTCGCCGGTGATAATGTTGAAATGGCCGAAGAACTGAGCGGAAATCTTATAATTCGAGGGCGATAATGGTTAAAACGATCAAGGACGAACAGCCGCGCACTTACTTCGACTGCACGAAGTGCCCGGCTTTCTGCTGCTCGATCTACGACCGCGTGCAGGTGACGAAGCGCGACATCAACCGGTTGGCGAAGCACTTCGGCGTCTCCTACGAGACGGCGCGGCGGCGCTACACGAAACAGTGGCAGGACGAGCGCGTGCTGAAGCGCGTCAAGGACGTAATCTTTCCTGAGACGTGCATGTTCCTCGACCAGGAGACGCGTGGCTGCACCATCTACCACGCACGCCCCGGCGTGTGCCGCGAATACCCGGCCCGCTCGCGCTGCGTTTACTACGACGTGTTACAGTTCGAGCGCAAGCAGCAGGACGACGAGACGGTCGTCCCCGTCGTGCAGATCACTTACCACGAGGTGAAGAAGAAGACGGTTAAAGACAAAGGCGGCGAGACCGAGAAGGTCTGGGAGTGGGAGCCGGAAAAGCCTGTGAATGGTAGATAGTAAATGGGAAATGGCGGATGACTGCTGCCCGGCCTGAGCAGTTATCGTCCGACTTGAGCGGCGCTCAACTACTATTCACCATTCACCATTCACTATTTACCAACCTTGAGGTGCTGAAAAAGATGCGCGAGATTTTGACCAAGCTGGTGGGGAAGAAGATAGACCTCTTCTGCGGGGGCACGTCGAGCCTGCGCGGCAAGCTGGTGAAGGTTGACGACGGCGTGGCGCACATGGTTGACGAGGATGACCAGATGTTCTACGTGGCGTTGGAGCGCGTCATCGTCGTCAGCGAGTCGCACACGGGCGACCAGCGCGCGGGCTTCGTCGGCTTCCGCAAGTAGCCTCGGAATTGCAGGATGCGGGATGCGGATTGGCGCGGCGCTCGCATGAATGCCGCGTGCTGAGAGTCAAGCTGCATTCAATCCGCCGCTCCGCCGCTCCGCCGCTCCGCAATAGAAGAAGGCCGACGCCTTTTGATTACGGCGTCGGCCTGGGTTCGTGCTTTGCGGGATAGGGTGATTTACTTGCCCGCCGAGGCGACGAGCGATGGCGACTGAGCGATGGGGATGCGTCGGAAGCCTGTGAGGCGCTTCGTCCAGTAGTCGTTGAAGCGCGAGTACACGACGCCGTGACTCGAAGCGTGGAAGAAGCCGTTCGCGTCGGCGACGATGCCGACGTGGCGCAGGTTGCGGAAGAAGACCAGCGTCCCGAACTTGTACTGCTCGCCCTCCACGGGCGGCGCGAACTCCTGCCAAAGGCTCCGCGCCGAACTGCGCTCGAACGAGACGCCCGCCTGCTGAAAGACGCTCCACACGAAGCCTGAACAGTCGAAGCGGTTCGGCCCCGTCGCGCCCATGCGGTAGGGCGTGCCCAGACGCTCCTCAATCGCCGTGAGCATCAGGCGCTCGACGTGCCCCATGCTTGAAGGGATGACGAAACCCTCGACCGACTCGGCGGGCGCTCCCGCGTCGTCCGCTTCGTCCTGCTCCTGCGGGGCGATGGCGAGGTCGTTTTCGAGTCTCGTCCGACCGTCGGTCTGTGTCGTTCTGGTGGTCGTCTGTGAGACTTGGAGGGCGACGCGCGGGCGCGTCAAAGTCTGCTGCGCGTGGGCCGAGAGGGCGAGCAGGCTCAGAACAAAGCAGACGGCGAACGAACGGGGGAACACTTTACACAAAGACATCTAGGGGGATAATCTCCTCTGCCGAAAATCCTAAAATTGCTTTGGTATTTCTTTTGTTGAGACGGTCGGCACAACTGCATGAGGCCGGTGCCTGAACGCATACTACAGAGCGAGACGGGTCGCGGCAAGAGGCAATGTGACTGTTTTGTGACAGCGCAAAACAGATCGTAACGAGTTGGACTGAAAGGGGACGCGGCGACAGTTCATCTTGAAAGAATCATGCGATGTTGATACGTCTCATCGTGCCCCGCGCCTACCTTCTCTCTTTTGTCGTAGAAATTTTCGGGCGCAGCGTGATAGCATGCGCCGCCGAAGGGGAGAGCACTCTGATGCTGTACATCGAAAGCAGAACCGCCGAGTTGAAGGTCGAGAAATCTCTGCGCAGGCACGTGCTTGAGGCTTTGCAGGATCGCGGACTCGTCCCGCTCATCCGCGCCTCGCGGCTCTACTTTTTCGAGCAGGCTTTGTCGGACGCGGAGCGCGTGAGCGAGTTGGAGCGTTCGGTCGCCGACTGGTCGGACAGAGAGGGCGACGTGCCTTACGTCCGCGGCGACGTGTTCTGCTTTGAAGACTATGCGCACTTCCTCATCTTCGGCGACGATGCGGACGCGGGCCGAGACTTGCGCGCGGGAATCATTTACGACGCGGAGACGGGCAACCCCGCGGGCAAGCTCGAAGCCTTCTGCCGCAACGTGCAGGAGGCCGTTGAGACAGCCGCGCGGAGCGCGCGCGGGCAACGCGCGCAGGCGGGCGCGAACGAACTCGACTTCACGAACGTCGCGTGGCGTCCGCGCGAAGGCCAGCCGGCGGATGTCTCCGGACGTTTCGCGGGCGAGAGCGGCGGCGAGGCCGCTTCGCCTTCGACGCCGCGCGCGGGCAACTCAGCCGAGCGCGTGCGCGCCGCGGAGATTCTGGAGGAGGAGGCCGCGCGCGGCCTCCTGCAACGCCTGAGCGAAGCGCATGCCGACGGGCGCTTATCGGAGATGCTCTCTGCGGAAGGGCGCAGGCCGGAGCAGGAGTCTCTGGTCGCGAGGCTCGCGGGCGCGGGGCTGGTCAGGCGCGAGGTGCAGGTCAGTTGCCGGAAGGACGGGCGTTCACTCTTTCGCCTGCCCTCGCCCGACGCGTTGACGATTATGACGGCGAGCAGCGCCGTGTGCAGCGAGTGCGGCGCGGCCCTCTCCGACGAGCGCGCCGAAGAACTCTTGACGCCGACGCCGCTGGCCTCCGCGTTGCTCAAGGACGGCGCGTGGCTCGCCAACAATCTTCGCTCGATGCTCGTCGAGTTGGGAATCCCGGAACGCGAGATCGCCGCGCGCCGCGCCGCGGAGGGCGAGACGCAGTTGACTTTGAAGGTCTGCGGCGAGCCGTTCCTCTTCATCCTGCGCGACGGCGACTTCAACGCCGCGCACGCGCGGCGCGCGCTCGACGCCGAGTCGGAGACGCACGCGACGCACATCGTCGTCATGGCGACGGGCAAGGTTCAGGACGAGGCGCGCGCCCGTCTGCGCGAGCATGCGCGCCGACGCTCGCGTGCGGGCGGCGAGACCGAAGTCGTCTTCGTAGAAGGTCTGGACGCGGCCCCTCTGGAACTGCGCCGCGCAATCGAACGCGTCGCGCAGGATGCGCTCATGCGCGAGCTTTACGAACTGGACGCGAGCGCGGGCTTCAACGTCGGCTACGCGCTGGCCGCGCGCTTCCGTCTGACGCGCCGCGAGGGCGCACTTCAGGACGTGGCGGCCTCTACGGCGGGCGCTCTGGCCGGGAGCCTGCGCGAGTTTTGAAGAGAGCTTGAACAGAACCACTCGCGGTTCTGTACCTGAGTGGCATAATCGTTCACGCCTGCCAATTTGACGAATTGCCGTTGAGAGGTATTGACAACCTGCCGCCTGTGGGGTGAATCTTATGGCAGCGACGCCGCCCCCCAAAGGTTAGGCGTTAATCCTTCGGCCCTGAAGTTTGAATATGAACAATCGCTCGTTTCTGTTTCTGAGCCTGACGGCAGCAGTGTTTGTGACTGCGCTCGGCGTCTGCGCGCAGACCCGAACGCCGTCGAACGTTTACACGCGCCCGCGCACAGTCGGCGTCGCGCAGCAGCCGTCTCAGGGCGTCGCACCGGCGACGCAGACTCCTGCGCCGCGCCCCGCCGCAACGCAAACACCTGCCCCCGCGAACCCTGCGCGACAGGCTGCACCGGCGACGACTCAGAACGGCACGCCTCCGGCGACGCAGAACATCACGCCTGCGCCGTCTCCATCGCCTTACGCGATGCCGCAGCTCGCCGCGCCGTATGTGCCGCTTCAGCCGGCGCGTCCGCTCTCGGTCAACAAGTTTCGCGAGCGCGTGGCGGAGGCGCAGCGCCTTTTGAAGTCGCGCCTGACGCTGACCTCGATGACGCCGAACACGGCGTTCGTGACGGTCGCCGCGCTCGAACCCGACTCGTCGAAGGTTCATTTGCTGAGCGTGCCGAAGGAGATGTTTTTGACGCGCGGCGCGGAGGTTGTGTTGACGACCGCGCAAGGGCTGAACGTCCGTTTGCAGATCGTGCGACCGAACTACGTCAACACGGCGGTCGTCGTCTCGGAGGCGGCGACGGGCAAGCAGTTGACGCCGCTCGTCGTCGAGTATCCGATTGAGAAGTTCGGCAGCTTCCGCGAGATGGCCTACTACACTTCGGCGCACCCGGCGCTGCTCTCGCCCGAAGTCGTCAAGCAGGGGCAATCATACGTCCACACGATGCTCGACCTCGCGGCGCAGCGGCTCAGGGAGAGGGGCAAAGTCATTTCGCCCGCGCTCGTGGACATCGCCGAGCGCCTGTGCGTCGTCGAGCACATAGATCACGACCGCTACCGGCACGAAGACCGCACCGCCCTCTTCCAGGAGGTCTACGGACTTTACGCGCTCAACCAGCTCGACACCTTCCGCTACTCGGTGAGTTCGGCGGGCGCGGGCGGCATGGTGCAAATGATTCCCGCGACCTACCAGATGATGAGGAACGCGCACCCCGGCGTCGGCCTCAACCCGGACTTCGTGCTGGGGATGCGTAACCACGGCAACGCCCTCGAAGCGATGCTGCTCTACATACAGGACACATGGGACGGCATGGCTTTCGACCCCGACATCACCGCCGCGATTGCCACCCACAACGCGACGCAGGCCGAGCTGGTCGCCGCCGGCTACAACTCGAACCCCGCGCACCTCCCGCTCTACCTGCGGCGCGGCGGCACGGCCTGGCGCACGCTCGTCCCGCGCGAGACGCAGATGTACTTGCAGATTTACCAGTCGCTCGAAGGACTCGTGCAGTTCAAGAATCGAGGCGAGAAGGCGCAGCCGTCGCCGTTCGCCGGTGCGCCGCAGGAGAAGTGAGTTCGCCTGTGCGATGCAGAAGAAGTGAGAGCGCGTCTTAAGAAAGGCTGAATTTAACTCGGAGTTCGTAGGGATGGCGCGGGGAGTTGATCCTCTCCGCGCCATCCGCGCTTTGGGAAATGCTGCTCCTGGCCGCGCTTATTCCTCCGAAGCCGGCTCGTCGGCGCGCTCAAGCGAAGCGCGATCCCAGTTGGCCGAGACGGCAGCCGCCTCGTATGTGGTCTGAAGAAATTCAAGCAGGGCTTGATCGCGTTCGGCGGAGCGGCGCACGGCCTCGTAAGGCAGGACGAACTCGCGGAAGTCTGTATTGTAGTAGGCGGCGGCGGGGCGGACTGAGTAGTCTTTGAAGCCTTCCGGCTCAGGGTATGCGTAGGCGTAGAAGATCGGCTCCGGCAGGGCGTCGCCGCCGGGCCAGAGGCCCGCGCTGGAAACCTCGTGCGAGTAAGCCTCGCGCGTGATGGAGTCGGCGACGCCGGGCGTGCCGGGATGCGGAGGGGCGCGGCGGCCTGAGAAGCGCGTCACGGCGAGGTCGAAGCTGCCCCAGAAGAAATGCACGGGGCTGCACTTGCCGACGAAGCGCGAGCGGAACTGTTGGAGCAGGCGTTCCGATTGAACGAGCACGCGCCAGAAACGGTTCGCGTACTCCGGTTGGTAAGCGGCGTGCGTCTCGTCCTCCTCGAACGGGATGGGATTGGCGACCTCGACCGGCGTCGTCCAAATATTCACCTCAAGGCCGAGCGAGCGCAGGGCGGACATGAACTCGCGGTAGAAGTCTGCGACCGTGCGCGGGGCGAGCTGCAACTCGCGCGCGTCGCCGTCGGTCGTCTCGATCAGAAGCCTGTGGCTTTGGAAGTCGAAGTCAATCTGAAACGTGCGCTCGCCGTAAGGCATGGGCGAGGTCGTCAGCCCGCGCGCCGTGACGTAGAGCGGAACCTGCCACCAGTGGTTCACGTGCGGAGCCTGCGCGAGCCGCACCTTGCCGACTACCTGCGTCCACATGTGCAGCGTCGCGCACGTCTCGCGCCATTCGTTGAAAGGCAGGCTCGGCCAGCCGCCGACTTCATCCGTGCCGTCAGGTTTTGTGGGCTGCATCGGCTTCCCTCCGAATCCGAGTTGTGCCGGATATTTTATCATCCAATCGCCGCCGTGTTCCTTCTATTTCCGAACCTACTGTTCCCTGACGACGGTCAAAGAGTAGGGGGGCAGACGGACGTTCGATGCCGCGCCCGGAAGCAGGAGGGTGTGCGCGGGCGGAAGGTCGAGCAAAGGGTGACCGCGCTCGCGTTCGGGCCGCCAGACGTACTGTGCGCGGGAGTATTGAAAGAGGTCTGCGGGGAGTTCCAGTCGAGCGGAGTCGCCGGTCTGCCGGTTGAGGATGTTCACGTCAACGTCCCAGGACTTCCGCGGGTCTTTGTTGATTAAAAGGAGCGACCAGTGGCCGTCCGCACGGCGCAGAGAGTAGGCCGTGACGAGCGGCTGGCCCTGTCGGTCGCGGATGTCGGAGGCGGCGGGGAACACTTCCATGCGCGCGTCGGAAGGGTTGGCCCACTCTTCTGTGAGCAGGCGCGCGCCGTAGTAGGTCGCGGTTCTGTACTTGATGCTCCCGCCCGCGTCAATGCCGAAGAGCATGTTGTTGCCCCATGTGCAGCGCAGCTCACTGATAACTTCGTTCGGCTCGTAGCCGTAGAGGTATGCACGGTCGCCGCCGAGGGTCAGGAAGAGGCCGACGGTTTCGGCGTTGAGCAGTGCGCCTTCGATGCCGACCTCTGCCTCACCGGCGAAGGCAGAGTAGCCGTACTCGGAGATGTACACTCGCGTCTCCGGCGGCAGCAGTCCCGGTCGCACGCCTTCGAGTGCCAGCGCGAGCAGTTGCGGGGCTTCGGCGAGCTGCGGCGCGGTCGGCTCGCACACCTCGTCGAACGGATACCACTCGAACGTGAAGAAGTTGAAAGCGTCGAGCATCTCGTGTGATTTCAGGTAAGCGAGCGCACGCTTCAACCAGGTCTTCTCCGAAGTCTCTTCCGGCTCGTAGGGCGAGATGGTGGCGAAGCTTGGGCCGCCGAAACGCAGCGCGGCGTCGAGCGGGCGCAGCGTCTTAACCCAACGCGCGTACAGCGCGGCGTAATCCTCCGGCGTGGCGTGCTGGCCGTCAGGCTCTTCGCCAAGCTCGATGCCTTCGACCGGGTAGCGCCGCTGCCGGAGATAGAGAACCAGCGCGGCAGCGTTCTCCGGCGTGTCGTACAAGACTCCGGCGGGGACGAGCGCCGGCAGGGAGTTGGTCAGTCCGCTCTGGAACACAAGGTCGAGGCCGGGCTGCTCGACGCTCAGGTCAACGTCCGCGGCACTGTGCCAGGGGTCTGTCGAGGAGACGTACACGGGCGTCTGCCCGCGGTGTGCGGCGGCGTGGCGAAGGTGGTCTCGAAAATGCCCGCGCGCGTCAACAACCCCGGCTCCGAGTTCGCGGACGGCGTAGCCCAGACGGTCTCTCACATCCTTCGAGTGGCCGGGTGCTGTGTGCGAGCTTTCGGTCAACAGAAGGCGAACGTAGCGGGCGCTGACGGGGGCGTCCGAAAGACGCAGGAAGGCGGTGCCGCCTGTGCCGTTCGTGACCGAACCGCGCGGGAACGTGTGCCATGTGACGGTGTCATGCGGGTGGAAAGAAAGCTCGGCCATCAAAGTTTCATCGGTCGAGGCGTACTCGACGCGGAACTGCGTGGCGAAGGGCAGCGCCCACTCGACGCGCAGAGCGTTGACCGGCTTCTTCACGCCGAAGTCAACGGCGATCCACTGCGGGTGTGCCGCGTCGGGGTCGCCCGTGTAGAAACTGTCGAGGTAAGGGTTGCTCTTCCAGAAGGTGCGCGGGTCGCCGTCGTCGAGCCGCGAGTAGCCGTCGTCGTTGGCCTGGTCGGTCGTGTTGCCGCGCCGCGGCAGCCTGTAGCCGTAGCTGACAGTAATCGGCGCGGCGTTGGAACTGCTCGAAGTCCAATATCCCTGCCTCTTTTTTTCGTCGCTCCAACTGCCCGCAGGGTTCCAGTGCCACGCCTCGTCGCCCAGTTCCGTGCGCAGGCGATAGGTCAACGGCTTGAGTCCCGCCGAGAGCATCTCGCGGACGTTGCGCCGGCTCAGCATCCGCCGCGTGTCGCCTTTTTCGTGGCCGTCAACGCCCGCGCCGAGGGCCTGGGAGGGCGTGAAAGTGTTGGCGGGGCGGCCCGGCGTGTAGTTGACGTTGACGGTGCCGCGCCCTTCTGAAGGGGCGGGGTCTGGCGAATTGAAACCGGGGTGCGGCCAGGACGCGAGAAGGGCCGCGAAGAAGATGGCAAGGTGTCTATGCTTAAAAGGAGTCACGCCAGCCGAATCAGCCTTGAGTCTCGGCCGGGAGCGATTTTTCTTCAACCCCACGCCCGGCACGCATTCGCCACTTGCGTCGCACCCGACTTTCGTTTACTATGCACTCAACCGGGCAGTTGGTGAAACCTTCTGCCCATCGGTTGCTGGGGTGAGGACAGTGACCGAATCAGGAAGGGCATGCCGCTCCCAAAAGCTGGCATGCCCTTCCGCTTTTCTACGACCCGTCCGGCCCCTTCCGGCTGGCCGCACCATCGGCACAGGCTCCTCCTTTCCACAAACCAACTGGCCGACCGCGGCGAGCGAACAACGTTTCAACGCACCGCGAAGTGACGAGCCATTTGTCGCTCGTCAACCACGCGTCTGAGCTTTCGGCCCGCGCGCAGTTGATCGCGCTCGCCCGGCTCGACGCGCAGCTCGTAAAGTTTCATTTCGTGATTCTGCCAGAAGTCCGCGAAGCGCTCGCGCAGGTTCGCGCGCACGGCTTGCTCCACTTCGCCGCGGAGCCGGGGGCGATCCAGTTCGACGTGCAGCTCGACCACGTCGCGCAGTCCGTCGTGACGCACGACCGCCTGCCAGTCCGCGCCCACGCCACGGACTCCGCGCAGCAGCTCCTCGAAGACCCACGGCCCGACGTTGCCCATGCCGCACACGACCATCTCGTCGCAGCGCGCGCGAACTTTTGCCAGTCGTTTGGCGAACAACCCGCACGGGCAAGGCTCTTCAACGAGCCGGGTCACGTCGGTCGAGCGGTAGCGGATGAGCGGCATCACGTCGCGCACGAGCGTCGTGTAAACCAGTTCGCCGTAGCCGTCGTGGTTAACTTCGGGCGTCTCGAAGAAGAAGAAGAGGTCGTTGCGGTGATAGCCGTCCTTGCGCGCGCACTCCGAGCCGAGCACGCCGAAAGATTCCGTCTGGCCGTAGTTGAGATAGAGCGGCGCGTTCCACACGCCCTCGACGACGCTGCGCGCTTCTTCGGTGATGTTCTCGCCGCCCGCGTAGAGGAACTTCAAAGGCCACGCGCCGCGCTCGCGCGCCAGTTCCGACAGTCGCACGATCCACGAAGGCTCGCCGAAGACCACGTTCGGGCGATAGGCGCGCGCTCGCTCGTAAAACTCCGTCGGCGGAATCTTGCCGGCCTCGACGTGGAAGCACTTCAGGTGTTGCAGCCCCGCGCGCAAGACCACGGGCGAGACCCAGAAGGAACAATCGAACGCGCTCAGGATGCGGTCTTCGCGCCGCAGGCCGAGAAGATAGAGACCGATGGCGGAGGCGCGTCCCATCTCGTTGATCTCGCGCTGCGAGAAGAAGACGCGCTTCGGCACGGGCGAGGTCGTCCCCGTGGTCTCGAAGGCCGTGTCGGCGCGCCCCGTGATGAAAGCCTCCGAACCGTGCGCGCGCAGGTCTTCGCCCGTGGTGTAGAAGTCGCCCAGCTCGGACGGGTGCTCGATGCGCCGCACGTCTATCCCGCGCCGCCTGAACTCAGCGCGGTAGAAGACGGACGCCTCAGACGCCAGCCGCAGCGTCCGTCGGAAGCGCGCGCGCTGCATTCTCTCGACGGCCCACGGCGGCGACACGTTCAGAAAACGCACGGAGCGCCGCGGCTCCATGTGTAAGACCAGATGCTCGATCTGCTCGATGATGTTCGTCAGCATCTTAAAAAACGCAGAAGTCAGAACGATGAAGGATGAACCAAAAGCAGATGCCTTTCATTGTTCCAGCACGCTAGTCGAAACTATGCGCTTTCAGCGCAAGACTTTCAGTTGCTACACACTTTCGCCGCGTGGTAGAAGTCGCGCCCGTGAAAGAGAATCGGCACAGCGGGCACACCACCACGCGGCTGACGGC
>DATARW010000029.1:0-164553 GCA_036263975.1 Pyrinomonadaceae bacterium | reverse complement strand
GGAGGCGTATGTGTTGACGAAGGAGGAGGGAGGGCGGCACACGCCATTCTTCACGGGGTACAGGCCGCAGTTTTACTTTCGGACGACGGACGTGACGGGAGTGGCGCACTTGCCGGAGGGAGTGGAGATGGTGATGCCCGGAGACAACGTGGCGATGGAGATCGAGTTGATCACGCCGATTGCGTTGGAGAAGGGGTTGAGGTTTGCGATTCGGGAGGGCGGGCGGACGGTGGGAGCCGGCACCGTCTCCGACATCGTCGAGTAGTTGCTCGTCCAACAGAGCCGGCAAAGGCCGTCGGCCCGCATTCGACGGCGACGAAAGCTGAACGCAGAGAAGGTTGGTAGCTGAAGGCTAAAAAGACATGCTGAACGAAAAGATCAGAATCAGACTCAAGGCATACGACCATCGCGTGCTCGACCAATCCACGTCGGAGATCGTCGAGACGGCGAAGCGCACGGGCGCGCGCGTGGCCGGGCCGATTCCTCTGCCCACGTCGAAGAACAAGTGGACGGTGCTCCGTTCGCCGCACGTGGACAAGAAGTCGCGCGAGCAGTTCGAGATTCGCACGCACAAGCGTCTGATGGACATCCTCGACCCGACGCCGCAGACCGTAGACGCGCTGATGAAGCTCGACCTGCCCGCGGGCGTTGATGTCGAAATCAAGGCGTTCGGCAGAAGTTAAGAGAGCCGTTGGCTTTTATCTATTAGCTTTTCTCTGGTAGTTGACTGCCGAGGTTTTAGTGAAAGTTGCCCGCGTTGTGCGGAGCGGTTTGGCTAATAGCCAACAGCTAAAAGCTCAGAGGTTTGTGATGATTAACGGAATCATCGGAAAGAAAGTCGGCATGACGCAGTTGTTCGCGCCCGATGGGACGGTCACGCCGGTGACGGTCATCAAGGCCGGGCCGTGCGTCGTCGTGCAGAAGAAGTCTGCCGCCGGAAGAGACGGCTACGATGCCGTCCAGTTGGGGCTGGTCGAAGACCGACCCGTCAAGCTGAAGAACGTGACGAAGCCGATGCAGGGTCACTTCGAGAAGACCGGCGCGGGCACTCCGCCGACGCGCGTGCTCAAGGAGCTTCGCGTCGAGGGCGACGGCGAGGTGAGCGTCGGCGACAAGGTTCTGGTTGACCAGTTCGCCGAAGGGGACTCCATCGAGGTCGTGGGCCGCTCGAAGGGGCGGGGCTTTCAAGGGACGGTGAAGCGCCACCACTTCAACCGCGGCCCCGAAAGCCACGGCTCGATGAACGTGCGCAAGCCCGGCTCCATCGGCCAGTCGGCCTATCCTTCGCGCGTCATCAAGGGCACGCGCTCGTCGGGCCACATGGGCGACCGGCGCGTGACGGTCAAAGGTCTGACGGTGGCGCGCGTGGACGCCGAGAACAACCTGCTGATGATCCGCGGGGCCGTGCCCGGCGCGAACGGCAGCGTGGTGGTCGTCAGGAAAGCAGGAAGATAGCTTTTAGCGATTGGCTTTTAGCTGTTGGCAGAGATGTGCCGAGCCGATTCGGTTTGACTGAGGGCTAACCGCTACAAGCTGCGAACGGAGTGAGCAAATGCCTACCGTTAAGGTTCGCAATCTGAAGAACGAAGAGGTCGGCGACCTTGAGCTTTCGGATGCCGTGTTCGGCGTCGAACTGAACGAGTCGCTGATCCACGCCGCCATCAAGGCTTATCTGGCCGGCGCGCGACAGGGAACCGTAGGGACGAAGACGCGCGGCGATGTGTCCGGCTCCGGCAAGAAGCTCTGGAAGCAGAAGGGCACGGGGCGCGCGCGCATCGCCTCTATCCGCTCGCCTCTGTGGAAGGGCGGCGGCAACGTCCACGGGCCGCAGCCGCGCGACTGGTCACAGCCGCTCCCGAAGAAGATGCGCCGCGGGGCGCTGCGCTCGGCACTCTCCGAGCGCCTGCGCGAAGGCAACCTCGTCGTCGTCGAAGAGTTCGTGCTCGGCGGGCCGAAGACCAAAGGGTTCATCGGCGCGCTCGCGGCGCTCGGCATCGAAGGCAAGACGCTCGTCGTGGACACGATTGACAACGACAACCTCCTGCTGGCCTCGCGCAACGTGAAGGGCGCGAAGGTGGTCGGCGCGGGCGGCGTGAACATCTACGACGTGCTCTACCACGAGAAGCTGGTCATGTCGCGCTCCGCCGCCGAGCAGTTGCAGGCACAGCTCGACCCGAAGAGGGCGGGCACCGCGGCGACCGAAGAGGCCGAAGGCGAGGCCGACGGCACGCAGGAAGAGGAGGCGGCGTAAAAGAGGATGAGGACGATCTGGGATGTCATCAAAGCGCCGGTCATCACGGAGAAGGCACTGGTTGCGAAAGAGGAATCGCAGGACGGTCGCCAGCTTCTGACCTTCCGCGTTGACCGCGACGCCACGAAGCCGGAGATCAAGTCGGCGGTCGAGCGCATCTTCAACGTGCAGGTGGACGCCGTTCGCACCATCAACTACATGGGCAAGAAGGCGCGGCGCGGTCGCCACGAGGGGCGCAAGCCGTCGTGGAAGAAGGCTTACGTCACGCTCAAGGCGGGGCAAGCGCCGTTCGACTACGGCGAATCAATATGAAGGCGGAAGGATGAAGGCGGAAGAATGAAGTAAAGACAAAATTCATCCTTCATCCTTCCGCCTTCATCCTTGAGAGAGTTATGGGCATCAAGAAACTGACACCGACATCGCCGTCGCGCCGCTACCAGACCTATCTGACGCGCGACGAGCTGACGCCCGGCGCGGAGCCGGAGAAGTCTCTGCTTGAGCCGAAGACGAGGATTTCCGGGCGCAACAACAACGGCCACATCACTGTGCGCCGTCGCGGCGGCGGGCACAAGCGGTTCTATCGCATCGTTGACTTCAAGCGCGACAAGACGGGCGTGCCCGGTCGCGTCACGCAGATCGAGTACGACCCGAACCGCTCGGCGCACATCGCGCTCGTCACCTACCTCGACGGCGAGAAGCGCTACATCATCGCGCCCGCCGGAATCGAAGTCGGCAAGACCGTGATGGCCGGGCCGGAGGCCGACATCCTTCCCGGCAACGCCTTGCCGATTCGCAACATCCCTCTGGGGACGCAGATTCACAACATCGAGCTGCGACCGGGCAAGGGAGGTCAGTTGGTTCGCTCGGCGGGCGGCTTCGCGCAGTTGGTTGCGAAGGAAGGCGACCACGCGCAGGTACGCATGCCTTCGGGCGAGGTGCGGCGCGTCCCCGTCGTCTGCTACGCGACCGTCGGTCAGGTCGGGAACGTCGAGCACGAGAACGTCTCTTACGGCAAGGCCGGGCGCTCGCGCTGGCACGGCATACGCCCGCACGTCCGCGGCGTCGCCATGAACCCGGTTGACCACCCGCACGGCGGCGGTGAGGGAAAGACTTCGGGTGGTCGCCATCCCGTGACGCCCTGGGGCCAGCCGACGCGCGGCTACAAGACGCGCAAGAACAAGCGCACTACGAAGATGATCGTGCGCGACCGGAGAGTGAAGTAATTTTGATTTTGGATTTTTGGTTTGCGATTGGAAGTCGGAGTCGCTTTCGAACCGAGCAGGCAAATCAAAAATCAAAAATCGCAAATCAAAAATCGGAGAGCTATGGCACGTTCGGTAAAAAAAGGCCCGTTCATTGACCGGCACCTGGAGAAGAAGGTCGAGGAGATTCGCGGGGGCGCGAATCGCCCGCCCGCGATCAAGACCTGGTCGCGCCGCTCGACCATCACGCCCGACTTCGTCGGCCTGACCTTCGCCGTCCACAACGGCAAGCGCCACATCCCCGTCTACGTGACGGAGAACATGGTCGGCCACAAGCTCGGCGAGTTCGCCCCGACGCGGACTTTCAAGGGACACTCCGGCACGAAGGCCGAGAAGTCGTCGAAGCCGGCGAGGTGAGGGAATTTTTGATTTGGGATTTGGGAAGACGCGAAGGTCGGCTTCAAATCAAAAATCCAAAATCAAAAACTGAGGTTACTCATGGAAGCGAGAGCGAGTGCGAAATACTTACGCGGGTCGGCGCAGAAGGCGCGGCTCGTGGTTGACATGATCCGCGGCAAGCGCGTGGGCGAGGCGCTGGCGATCTTGCAGTTCACCAACAAGCGCGCCGCCGAAGGCATCGAGAAGTGCCTGCGCTCGGCCATCGCCAACGCGACCGAGACCGCCGAGCGCGAGAACGTCGCGGTTGACCCGGACGAGCTGGTCGTCAAGACCTGCTTCGTGGACATCGGGCCGACCAAGAACCGGCGGCGCGTCCGCCCCGCGCCGCAGGGCCGCGCCTACCGCGAGCAGCGCCACTTCTGCCACGTGACCGTGCTGGTGTCGTCCGGCGAAGACGGCGGCGCGGCCAAGACGAAGGGCAAGGGTGCCGTAGGCCGAGCGTCGAAGGCTGCCTCCCCGAAGGCCGAAGGCAAGGCGGGAAGCGAGGGCGACTCGAAGAAGGCCGCGGCCCCCGAAGAGTCGGCGGAGAAGAAGAGTGCGAAGCGCGCTTCCAAAAAAGCGGAAGCCGCTCCGGCTGAAGGGACGACGGAATAAAAGCGGGCGTTAGGTTTTAGGTGTTGGGCTCTGGTGAAATCCCCTAACACCCAGCACCTAAAACCCAAAACCCTTTGCGAGCGTTAGCGAGCAAACTCTCAGGAGAAAATTGTGGGTCAGAAAGTTCATCCATACGGCTTCCGCCTCGGCTACAACAAAGACTGGCACTCGCACTGGTTCGCGAAGAAGCAGTACGGCGACTTCCTTCTGGAAGACCTCAAGCTGAAGGCGCAGATGAAGGGCCGCTTCATGGGCGCGGGCGTCTCGCACGTTGACGTTGAGCGCGCGGCCAACCGTCTGAAACTCATCATCTACACTTCGCGCCCCGGCATCATCATCGGGCGCAAAGGGGCGGAGATTGACAAGCTCAAGGCGGACATCTCCGCGCGCACCGGCAAGGAAGTGCTCGTCTCCATCCAGGAGATTCACAAGCCGGAGCTGAACGCGCAGTTGCAGGCCGAGAAGATCGCCGCGCAGTTGGAGAAGCGCATCGCCTTCCGCCGCGCCATGCGGAAGACCGTCGAAGAGACGCTCCGCTTCGGCGGGCAGGGCATCAAGGTCAAAGTCTCTGGCCGTCTGAACGGGGCCGAGATCGCCCGCAGCGAGTGGCACCTGCAAGGTCGCCTGCCGCTGCACACCCTGCGCGCAGACATTGATTACGGCTTCGCCGAGGCGCGCACGACCTTCGGGGCCATCGGCGTCAAGTGCTGGATTTACCGCGGAGAGATTCTCGACCCGAAGGCGGCGATGGCCCGCGGTACGCAGCCCGACCCGATCAACGAGCCTCGGCCCGAGCGCGGCGACGGACGCCGCCCCCGCCGCGACCGCGACGGCGACGACCGCCCGCGCGGCCCGCGCGGCGACAGAGGCGGGCGCGGCCCGCGCGGAGGCGGCAGGGGATAAGGAAGCTATTAGCTCTTAGCTTTGTCTGATAGCGAGCGGCTGAAATTAAAGATAAAGGCTGTGCAACAAGCGCGAAGGATTCCAGCTAACAGCTAACAGCTAATAGACAGCAGCCAAAGGGTATTCATTATGTTGATGCCGAAGAAGGTTAAGCACCGGAAGCAGATGAAGGGGCGCATGACGGGCGTGGCGACGCGCGGCTCCCAGATCAGCTTCGGCGAGTACGGGCTGAAGACTTTGGAGCCGGGCTGGATCACCGACCGGCAGATCGAGGCCGCGCGTATCGCCATGACGCGCCACGTCAAGCGCGGCGGCAAAATCTGGATTCGCATGTTCCCCGACAAGCCCATCACCAAGAAGCCCGCCGAGACGCGCATGGGCAAGGGCAAGGGCGCTCCCGACCATTGGGTCGCCGTCGTCAAGCCCGGACGCATACTCTACGAGATCGAGGGCGTCTCGGAGGCTCTGGCGCGCGAGGCGATGGCGCTCGCAGCGCAGAAGCTCCCCATCAAATGCAAGTTCGTTTCGCGGGCCGGGCAGGAAGGGGGCGCGATTTAAGTTATGAAGAGACACGACGAGTTGGAGCGCCTGCACAACATGTCTGACGAGGAGCTGCGCGAGGAGTCGCAGCGCCTGAAGGAGTCTGTCTTCCGGCTCAACTTCAAGCTGGCGCTGGGCGAGGTGGACGCCGTCAAGACCGTCCGCCGCGAGAAGAAGTCGCTCGCCCGCATCCGAACGATGATGCGCGAGCGCGAGCTGGGACAGGCGGCGAAGTGAGAAGAAGGTAAATAGTAAATGGTCAATGGTAAATAGAAAGTGCCATTCACCATTCACCATTCACCATTTACTGAGGTTCCGTGATGGCAGAAGAGACGAACGAAGAAGTGACGACGACCCCCGGCGAGAGCGCGGCTGATGAGGCGACGACTTCGGGCGAGGCGCAGGCCGCGGGCACCAGCGCGCAGGCCGTCGAAGCGAAGGGCGCGGAGGCAGCGGGCCGGCGTGGGCGGCGCGCGGAGAAGGTCGGCGTCGTGGCGTCGGACAAGATGGAGAAGACGTGCGTGGTCAGGGTTGACCGGCTCGTCAAGCACCCGAAGTATCGCCGCTACGTCCGCCGCACGTCGAAATTCATGGCGCACAACGAGCGGGGCGCAGGCATCGGCGACAAGGTTCGCATCGTCGAGACCCGGCCCCTGTCGGCGCACAAGCGCTGGCGCGTCGTCGAAATCATTCAGAAGGCGGAGAAGTAAAGGCCGTAAACCGGGAACCGTAAACCGTGACAAGTGAAGAACTGATTTTCTTGTTACGGTTCACGGTTTACGGTTCACGCCGAGCGGAGTGAGCACATGGCTATCCAGATGCAAACGTCTTTGGACGTGGCGGACAACTCAGGGGCGCGGCGCGTCGAGATGATTCAAACCATCGGCGGCTCGACGAAGGCCACGCGGGCGAGCCTCGGTGACAAGATCAAGGTCACGGTCAAAGAGGCCGCGCCGGACGGGGCCGTCAAGAAGGGCACGGTGCACAACGCCGTCGTCGTCCGCACGGTCAAAGAAGTCCGCCGCAAGGACGGAACCTACATCCGCTTCGACCAGAACGCGTGCGTGCTCATCAAGCCCGACGACACGCCCATCGGCACGCGCGTCTTCGGCCCCGTGGCCCGTGAGCTTCGCGACCGCAACTTCATGAAGATCGTTTCGCTCGCGCCGGAGGTGATTTGAGAGATGGCAGAGACAGCAAGCAGGCGAGCCAAAGTTAAGAAGGGCGATCAGGTCATCGTCATGGCGGGCCGCGACCGGGGAAAACGCGGGCGCGTGCTCGAAGTCAGGCCGCGCGAGGGCAGGGTCAGGGTTGAGGGTGTGGCGGTCATCAAGCGCCACCAGAAAGCCAACCCCTCGATGAACCGCGGCGGCGGCATCCTGGAGAAAGAAGCCCTCATCAACATCTCGAACGTCCAGTTGGTTGACCCCTCAACGGGGAAGCCGACGCGCGTCCGCTACGACGTGGCCGGCGACCGCACCAAGACGCGCGTCGCGTCGGGCAGCGGGCAGGCTTTGGACAAGGAATAGTAGAGAAGCTGTTAGCGATTGGCTTTTAGCCGTTAGCCGTTCATGTGTTCAAGCTAACAGCTAAGAGCCGGGAGCTAAAAGCTCTCACGGAGTGAGTAATGGCAGCCAGACTGAGAGAGCGTTACCAGAAGGAGATCGCCCCGGCGATTGCGAAAGAGTTCGGCATCGGGAACCCGATGGCGATTCCGCGGCTGGAGAAGATCGTCATCAACATGGGGTTGGGCGAAGCCATCGCCAACGCCAAGCTCGTGGACACGGGCGCGGACGAGCTGCGGGCCGTCACAGGGCAGAAGCCCGTGACGACGCGCGCCAAAAAGAGTATCGCCTCGTTCAAGCTGCGTCAGGGCATGCCCATCGGCACGATGGTCACGCTCCGGGGCGACCGCATGTACGAATTCTTCGACCGCCTGGTCTCCATCGCGCTGCCGCGCGTGCGCGACTTCCGCGGCGTCAGCCCCAAAGCCTTCGACGGGCGCGGCAACTACACTCTGGGGGTGCGCGACCAGTTGATCTTCCCCGAAATTGATTTCAACAAGGTGGACAAGACGCGCGGGATGAACATCTCAATCGTCACCACCGCACGCGACGACGAGCAGGCGCGCGCGCTTCTGCGGGCGCTCGGCATGCCGTTCAGACAATAGAAGCGTTCAGCAGTCAGCGGTCAGCTTTCAGCTTTGAGTTCCGGCTGAGGTTGAGCGGTTAAAGACACGCCCAGTGTGTTAGCTGACTGCTGATAGCTGACTGCTGATAGCTGAGGTATTCATGGCAAAGAAGTCAATGATCGCGAAGGCGAAGCGGAAGCCGAAGTTCTCGGCGCGCGCCTACACGCGTTGCGAGCGTTGCGGGCGTCCCCGCGGCTACCTGCGCAAGTTTAAGCTGTGCCGCATCTGCTTCCGCGAGCTGGCGCTCCAGGGGCAGATTCCCGGAGTCGTCAAGTCGAGTTGGTAAGAAGTAGCTGTTAGCCATTAGCTGTTGGCTGTTGGCTTTGTCTAAAGCCACAGCCGGAAGGCTCAAGCCGCACAGGCGCGGTTCAGCTAACAGCTAACAACCAACAGCTAATAGCTTTCTTTGGAGTTTGAGTAATGACTGATCCTATTGCCGACATGCTGACGCGGATGCGCAACGCGATTGCCGCGAAGCACTCACGCGTTGACATCCCGGCGTCGAAGCTGAAGCTGGAGATTGCCCGCATCCTGAAGGAAGAGGGCTACATCAACAATTTCGTCGTCAAGGGCGAGGGCGTGAGGCGGACGATCCGCATCTTCCTGCGCTACGACGCGCGCGGCACCAGCTCGATCTCGCACCTGTCGCGCGTCTCCACGCCCGGAAGGCGCGTCTACATGGGCGCTACCGACATCCCGCGCGTGCTGGGCGGCTACGGCATCAACATCGTCTCGACCTCGCGCGGACTGATGAGCGGCAAGCGCGCGCGCCGCGAGAACGTCGGCGGCGAGGTGTTGGCGGAAATTTATTAGGTGTTGGGTTCTGGGTTTTGGTTGAAAGCAGTTGTCTTTCACCAACACCCAGCACCTAAAACCCAAAACCTTAACCGAAGGTTAAAGCTATGTCTCGCATTGGTAAAAAGGTTATCGCGGTTCCGAAGGGCGTAACGGTGACGATTGGCGACGCCGAGCTTGAGGTGAAAGGGCCGAAGGGCACTCTGCGGACGCCGATCCCCGAAGGCATTACGTTCCGCCTCGAAGGCGACCGGCTTCAGGCCGAGCGCACGTCGGACGAGCAGAGCGCGGTGCACGGACTGGCCCGCGCCCTCGCCAACAACGCCGTCGTCGGCGTGACCGAGGGCTTCACGAGGCGCATGGACTTGGTTGGCGTCGGCTACAAGGCCGACATACAGGGGCGCAAGATCGTCTTCTCCCTGGGCTACTCGCATCCGGTGGAGTTCCCCCTGCCCGAAGGCATTGACGTGAAGGGCGAGCGCGTCGCGGCCAAAGGCTCGATCCCGCAGTACCAGTTGACGCTGACGCTCACGGGCATTGACAAGCAGAAGCTCGGACAGGTCGCCGCGGAGCTGTACAACCTCCGCAAGCCCGACCCGTACAAGGGCAAAGGCGTGCGCTACGCCGACGTACAGTTGAAGCTCAGGCCGGGTAAGACAGGCAAGTAAAAGCCGTAAATGGTAAATGGTAAATCGTGAATAGATAAAAGCTGTCTTTCACCATTTACGATTTACGATTCACGATTTACGAGGATTGAGATGGCAAAGAAAGACAAAGCAGCGGTCAGAAGGGGCGTGCGCACGCGCATCCGCCGCCGCGTGCGCGGCTCGTCTGAGCGCCCGCGGCTCGCGATCTTCCGCAGCCTGAATCACATCTACGCGCAGATCATTGACGACGACAAGGCGGCGACCATCGCCTCGGCCTCGACCGTCGAGAAGGACTTGGGCGGGGCGTCGGGCGGCAACGTCGAGGCGGCGCGGCGCGTGGGCCGGGCGATTGCCGAGCGGGCGCTGGCCGCTGGAATCGAGTCGGTCGTCTTCGACCGCGGCGGCTTCCGCTACCATGGACGCGTCAAGGCTCTGGCCGACGCGGCGCGCGAGGCGGGCCTCAACAAGAACGAGCAGGCCGAGGAAGAGGCGGCGGGCGAGGCCGCGGCCTAGGGGTTTCGAGAAAGGTAAGCGATGCGTCAACCAAGACAGAGAATTCCGTTTCAGGGACTCGACCTGGCCGATCAGGTCATCTCGATCAACCGCGTGACGAAGGTCGTCAAGGGCGGCAAGAACCTCTCGTTCGCGGCGCTCGTCGTCGTCGGCGACGGCGCGGGCCACGTCGGCTTCGGCACGGGCAAGGCGCGCGAAGTTCCCGTCGCCATCAAGAAGGCCATCGAGGCGGCGAAGAAGAGTCTGATCCGCGTGCCGCTCATCAACAACACGCTGCCGCACCAGATCGTCGGCGAGCACGGCGCGGGCCGCGTCCTGATGAAGCCGGCCTCCGAGGGCACGGGCGTTATCGCGGGCGGCGCGGTGCGCGCCGTCATGCAGGCCGCGGGCGTCCACGACGTTCGCACGAAGGTCTTAGGCTCGACGAACCCGCACAACGTTGTGCGCGCCACCTTCGACGGCCTCGTGAACATGAAAGACCCGTTCGAGGTCGCGCGCCTGCGCGGCAAGCAGGTCGAGGAACTCTAAGAAGGTTTTGGGTGTTAGGTACTGGTGCTGGTAAGAACTAAAACCCAAACCCAACACCCCAGAGGTTTGAGAAATGGCTGAAGCGAGCGAGCAGCAGAACGGCGGGAAGATTCGCATCCAGTATTACCGCAGCGCCATCGGCTTCCCGAAGACGCAGAAAGAGATCGTCCGCAGCGTCGGGTTCACGAAGCTCAATCAGGTGGTCGAGCGCCCCGACACGCCCTCGATGCGCGGCGTCGTCGGGAAAGTCCCGCACCTCCTGCGGATAATTGAATAGAAGCTGTTGGCTGTCAGCTTTCGGCTTTTAGCTAAGACAGATTGCTGACGGGCTTGGCTAAGAGCTAAGAGCTAACAGCTAATAGCTCTCACGGAGTGAGCAATGGCTATCGGATTGAACAACCTGCACCCGTCGAAGGGTTCGACGCACAAGAAGAAGCGCGTAGGGCGCGGCCCCGGCTCCGGGTTGGGGAAGACCGCCGGGCGCGGCAACAAGGGTCAGAAGTCGCGTTCGGGCTATTCGGGCAAGGTCGGCTTCGAGGGCGGGCAGATGCCTTTGCAGCGGCGTCTGCCGAAGCGCGGCTTCACGAACATCTTTCGCAAGCAGTGGATCGAGGTGACGCTCGCCACGCTCGAAGAGCGGTTCGAGGCGGGCGATGAGATCACGCCGGAGACGATGCACAGCCGCGGCGTCATCGCCAAAGGTAAGCGCGACGTGGTCGTGCTCGGCACAGGCGAGTTGACGAAGGCGCTCAACGTCTCGGCGCACCGCTTCACGAAGGGCGCGCGCACGAAGATCGAGGGTGCAGGCGGAACCGCCAACGTCATCACGCCGTTTCACAAGCCCGACGCGCTCGTGCCCGTCGGCGAGTAGCCGCGCGCACACGCCGCCCCGGCTTTGACAAAATTTGCAGACGGCATACGCTGAGGACGCCGGAGGAGGGCTGAGACACCTCCTCCCGCCGTCTTCAGCGTTGTTTGGTTTTTGCAGAAGCAGTCGGCAGAGACAGCTTTCCGCCGTCGGCTTTGCTATCATGACCGGGCTGAACGCCTTGATTCGGCTCCGTCCGTCGAACCGAGAAGAGCTACAGAGCTAACCGCCGAGAGCTAACCGCTATGGATAAATTCTTAGCCGCCATCCGCAACATGTTCACCGTGCCCGACCTGCGTAAGCGCATCCTGTTTACGCTGGGGCTGCTGGCCGTCTATCGCCTCGGCGCGCACATCACCACGCCGGGCATTGACCGCGAACAACTACGCCACGTCTGGCAGGATGTCGGGACGACGCTCCTCGGCGTGCTCGACCTCTTCTCCGGCGGGAACTTCCAGACCATCTCGGTCTTCGCCCTCGGCGTCACGCCCTACATCACGGCCACCATCATCACGCAGTTGATGACGACCGTCTTCCCGCAACTCAAACGCTTGCAGGAGGAGGGCGAGGCGGGCCGCCAGAAGCTCAACCAGTACAACCGCTACCTGACGGTCATCCTCTGCATGTTCCAGACCTTCATCGTCGCGCGCTGGCTCCAGTCGAACGCCGTCCTCCCGGTCAGCCCCATCATCAACGTGCCCGTCCTCGGCACGTTCCTCGACTACTACATCCTGAGCACCCTCATCACGCTCACCACGGGCACGATCTTCGTCATGTGGCTCGGCGAGCAGATCACCGAGCGCGGCATCGGCAACGGCGTCTCGCTCCTCATCTTCGCGGGCATCATCATCGGTCTGCCCTCGCGCGGCATCCCGCAGGTCGTGGAACGCTTGCGCAGCGGCGACACCTTCGCCGTCGTCGGCGTCATCGCGATGGTCGCGATTCTGCTCGGCCTCATCGCCTTCATCGTCTTCGTCGAGTCGGCCCGGCGCAAAGTCCCGATCAGTTACGCCAAGCGCCACGTAGGCCGTCAACTGGTCGGCGGGCAGCAGACGCACATGCCCATCAAGCTCAACATGGGCGGCGTCATCCCGGTCATCTTCGCCTCTTCGGTGCTGGCGATACCGCAGACGGTCTTGCAGTTCATCCCCTTCGACCCGAACGTGCAGAACTGGCGCTTCCAGTTGCACAGCTTCTTTCAGGGCTTCCACGGCGGCGACCCCTACTACGAGCTGGTCTACCTGTCGCTCATCGTCCTGTTCACCTTCTTCTACATCACCATCATCTTCAACGTCGAAGAGGTGTCGGACAACCTTCGCAAGCACGGCGGCTTCATCCCCGGCATCCGTCCGGGAAGAAACACGGCGGAGTTTTTGAACACGATCTTGACGCGCCTGACGACCGTCGGCGCGATCTACCTCGCCTTCGTCGCGTTCGTGCCGCAGTTGATGCTCTCCGGCTTCAACGTGGGCCGCCTGCCCTTCTTCGGCGGCAGAGTCGAGGAGTTCGTCACCGGCACGCCGGGCCTCGGCTGGATTCCACACGGCATGGGTTATCAGTTCTACTTCGGCGGCACGAGCTTGCTGATTCTGGTCGGCGTCGCGATGGACACCGCGCAGCAGGTCGAGGCGCAGCTCGTCATGCGTAACTACGAAGGCTTCTTCGGGCCGGGCAGCCGCCTGCGCGGACGCAGAACCTAGAGAGATTTTAGATTTGCGATTTTAGATTGTTGATCGGCGTGCACGAGCGGCTCGCACGCAGTCTTCAAATCGCAAATCAAAAAATCTAAAATCAAAAAGTCGACATGTCGAAGATCATCGTCCTGATGGGCGCGCCGGGCGCGGGCAAGGGGACGCAGGCCCGCCTGCTGCGCGAGCGCCTGGGGCTGCCGCACATTTCGACGGGCGACATGTTCCGCGCGATGAAGGAGTCGCACACGCCGCTCGCCGAGGAGTTGCGCTTGATCCTCGACTCCGGCGTGCTCGTCTCGGACGAGCTGACCATCCGTGTGGTCGAAGAACGGACGAGTCAGCCCGACTGCCGCAACGGCTACGTCCTCGACGGTTTCCCGCGCACGCCCGCGCAGGCCGATATGCTCGAAACGCTCGCCGCCGAGCAGGGGCATGAACTCGCCGCCGTCCTCGTGGACGTGCCCTTCGACATTTTGGAGAAGCGCGTGACGGGGCGGCGCAACTGCCCCGTCTGCGGCGAGATTTACAACCTCTACTTCAAGCCGCCGAAGTTCGACGAGGTCTGTGACCTGCATCCGGAGGCAAAGCTCAACCGCCGCGCCGACGACAACGCCGAGACGATCAAGACGCGCCTGATGACTTACGGGCAAGAGACGCAGCCGCTCATCGAATACTACGAGCGGACGGGTCGCCTCCGGCGCGTTGACGGCACGCGCGACGTTGAGGCGAGTTACGCCGACATTGAGAAAGTAGTGATAGGTGATAAGTGATGAATGATAAAGTAATGAGAAGCTGACCCTGGTTTTTCTCATCGCTTATCACTCATCACTTATCGCTTCTTCCAAATGATAATCGGGAAGTCGAAAAAAGAGATCGAGAAGATGCGGGCCGCCGGGCGGCTCGTGGCGCAGGTGCGCGAGGAACTGCGCCGCAGGGTGCGCCCCGGCGTCACCACGCTCGAACTCGACGCGGCGGCTGAGAAGATGATCCGCGACGCCGGTGCGCTGCCGACCTTCAAGGGCTACCACGGCTTCCCCTTCTCGATCTGCGCTTCCGTCAACGAGCAGGTCGTGCACGGCTTCCCCTCCGCCTACGTGCTGAAGGAGGGCGACATCTTCTCGCTCGACTGCGGCGTGACGCTCGCGGGCTACGTCGGCGACACGGCGACGACCGTGCCCGTCGGTCGCGTGGGCGAGGACAGGCTGAAGCTCATCCGCGTGGCCGAGGAGTGCCTTGAGCGGGCGATTCGTCAGTGCTGGCCGGGCAAGTACCTCGGCGACATTGGCTGGGCCGTGCAGTCGCACGCCGAGGCGCACGGCTACGGCATCGTGCGCGACTATGTCGGCCACGGCATCGGGCGCAAGATGCACGAAGACCCGCAAATCCCGAACTACGGGAAGCCGGGCACGGGGGTGCGCATCCGCGCCGGCTACGTCTTCGCCATCGAGCCGATGATTAACATCGGCACGCACCGGACGAAGACGCTGGCCGACGGCTGGACGGTCGTCACGCTCGACGGCCAGCCCTCGGCGCACGTCGAGCACACCGTCGCCATCACGGAGGAGGGGCCGGAAGTGCTGACGCTGCTGGCCGAAAGCGTGCCGGAGGCCGAGGCCGTGAACGCCTGAGACCCCGCCCGCGCGACTTGGAAATGTACGGTAAGCATGTTACTATCCGTAGTTTGCCAGCCGGCTCAGGTTTTTCACTAGAGACAGTCGCAGGGTATGGCGAAAGAAGAAGCGATTGAGGTGATGGCGAAGGTCGTCGAGACCTTGCCGAATGCGATGTTCCGCGTCGAATTGGAAGAGAGCAGGCATCAGGTTCTGGCGCACGTCTCCGGCAAGATGCGCAAGAACTTCATCCGGATACTTCCGGGCGACCGGGTGCTGGTCGAGCTTTCGCCTTACGATTTAAACCGCGGGCGCATCACGTATCGCTATAAGTGAGGGGCGGCGAGGGCAGCAGTCTCCCGAAAGGGGTGAGGACTCGAAATGAAGGTCAGGGCTTCGGTCAAGAAGATGTGCGACAACTGCAAGGTCATCCACCGCAAGGGAGTGGTGCGCGTGATCTGCACGAACCCCAAGCACAAGCAGCGCCAGGGGTGAATTATAAATTTTTGATTTGCGATTGGATGACGGCGCGCGCCTCATCTCTCAATTGGAAATCGAAAATCACGAATTGATTTTGACTCGGAGATAGAACTGAAATGGCTCGTGTAGTCGGCGTTGACCTGCCGGTCAACAAGCGAATCGAGATCGGACTGACGTACATCTACGGCATCGGGCGCTCGCGCGCGAACTCCATCCTCCGGGAGGCGCAGGTCGGCCCCGACGTTCGCGTGCGCGACCTGGACGAGGCGCAACTAAACCGCATCCGCCAGATCATCGAAGGCGAGGGCGAGGTCGAGGGCGACCTCCGGAAGCGCGTCCAGATGGACATCAAGCGGCTGATGGACATCGGCTGCTACCGGGGGCTGCGCCATCGCCGCGGACTTCCCGTGCGCGGCCAGCGCACCCACACCAACGCGCGCACCCGCAAGGGGCCGCGCCGCGCCACGGTCGCCAAGAAGAAAGCGCCGGGCAAGAAGTAACGGAAGCTGTTGGCCGTCAGCTATTATCTTTGGTCTGATAGCGCGGCCTCGGTTCACATTCAAGGTGATTAGCCCTGTTGGTTTCGGCTAACAGCTAATCGCTAATAGCTAATAGCTGAATCATGGCAAAAGCGACAACCGGCAAGAAGAAGACTTTCCGCAAGAAGGAAAGGAAGAACATCCCCGTGGGGATCGTGCACATCGCGGCGTCGTTCAACAACACGATGATTACGATCACCGACACCGAGGGAAACCTGATCGCGCAATCCTCTTCGGGCGCGCGTGGTTTTCGAGGCTCGCGCAAGGGCACGCCGTTCGCCGCGCAGCAGGCCGCCTACGAGGCCGCGAACAAGGCCAAGGACGCCGGGATGCAGCAGTGCGAGGTGAGGGTCAAGGGGCCTGGTGGCGGGAGAGAGTCGGCCATCCGCGCCATCAACAGCGCGGGTATCCGCGTCACCGTCATTCGCGACGCGACGCCCATCCCGCACAACGGCTGTCGCCCGCCGAAGCGGCGAAGAGTGTAGGGATTTGCGATTTTAGATTTTTGATTTGTGGCAGTATGGCTGTCATCTGTAAATCGCAAATCAAAAATCCAAAATCAAAAATCCATTAACCTAAAGGATGAAGGGCCGCGTGTGCGGTCTGTAAACTTTTCCGTCTGACTCGTTAGACTGGAGGCAAAAAGAAGTGGCTAGGTATCGTGGTGCGGTGTGCCGTCTGTGCCGCCGCGAGGGTGCGAAATTATTTCTGAAGGGCGACCGCTGTTACAAGCCTTCGTGCCCGATTGAGAAGCGCGGCACGCAGCCGCCCGGGCAGCACGGCAATTCGATGCGTCGCGGCAAGGCGCTGCAAGGCTACGGCCTGCAACTGCGCGAGAAGCAGAAGGTCAAGCGTATTTACTTCGTCCTCGAAGGGCAGTTCCGCAACTACTTCGAGCGCGCGGCGCGCATGAAGGGCATCACGGGCGAGAACCTTCTCTCGCTGCTCGAACGCCGGCTCGACAACACGGTCTACCGCGCCGGCTTCGCCACGTCGCGCCGTCAGGCCCGCCAACTCGTCAACCACGGGCACGTCGAGGTCAACGGGCGCAAGGTTGACATCCCCTCATTTCAGGTCAAGCCCGGCGACACGATCAGCGTCAAGGAGGCGAGCCGCAAGAACGCGCACGTCGAGGGGGCTTGGCAGACCGCGGGCGGGCGGGGTCGGCCCGCCTGGATCGCGCCCGCCGACGCCGAGATGAGCGCGCGCGTGGTGACGACGCCGGCGCGCGGCGACATTGACCGCTCGATCAACGAGCAGCTCATCGTCGAGCTTTACAGCAAGTAGGGACGGCGCGGCGACGAGCGCGAGGGTGGCTTGAAGCGAGCCGCCGCGCGCTTCGGTCGCCGCGCCATTGAGTGCCTTTTTTCATACAGAAGGTTATCGAAGCTATGGCAATGGATCAACACAACCTCTGGACGGGTTTTCAGATGCCGCGCCGCCTCGCCGTCGAGGGCGAGACTTTGACCGAGCGCTACGGGCAGTTTTCGGCCCAGCCGTTCGAGCGCGGCTTCGGCACGACCATCGGCAACTCTCTACGGCGCGCGCTGCTCTCCTCGATTGAGGGCGCGGCCATCACAGCCGTCAAGATCGAGGGCGTCGAGCACGAGTTCTCCTCGATCCGCGGCGTCGTCGAGGACGCGACCGACGTGATCCTCAATCTCAAGCAGATTCCCTTCAAGCTTCACGGCACGGAGGCGAAGACGCTGACGATTCACAAGGAAGGCGCGGGCGAAGTCACCTCCGCCGACATCGAGGCGGACGCCGACGTAGAAATCCTCGACCCCGACGTGTACATCGCGACCGTCAGCGACGCCGGCTCGCTCACCATCGAGATGCGCCTGAAGCGCGGTCGCGGCTACGTACCCGCCGAGCGCAACTTCGACGAAGACCTATCTCTGGGCTACATCCCGATTGACTCCGTCCACACGCCGGTCAAGAAGGTCAACTACGCGGTCGAGGCCGCGCGCCTCGGCCAGAACACCGAGTTCGACAAGCTGACCATCGAGGTCTGGACGGACGGCTCGGTCAAACCCGACGACGCCATCGGGCTGGCCGCGAAGTTGATTAAAGATCACATGCAAATCTTCATCAACTTCGAGGAAGACACGGACGAGTTCGCCTACCAGAACATCGAGCGCCCGCCGCTGCCTAGAAACGACGTGCTCGACCGCTCGGTGGATGAGCTTGAGCTTTCAGTGCGCTCCTACAATTGCCTGAAGAATGCGAACATCCGCGCCATCCGCGACCTCGTGCAGCGGAGCGAGCGCGAGATGCTGGCGACGAAGAACTTCGGCAAGAAGTCTCTGAACGAGATCAAGGAGATTCTGCACGGCATGGGCCTGGACTTCGGCATGGCCTTCGACGAGCAGGGCAACCCCATCCCCGGCACGGGCGGTGGCGAAGACCTGAGCGACTTCGCGGACGACGAGGACGAGGAATAAGGTGGCTGTTAGCTTTTAGCTGTCGGCTTTTAGCTTTTCTTTCTTTAGTCAGGCCGTTAGCCAAAGCTTAAGAACTCGCGCGCTGAGCAAGGCTCAGTGCTAACGGCCAATAGCTAACAGCTTTAAGGATTTATCATGCGACACTTGAACGCACACAGGAAACTCGGACGGACGAGCGAGCACCGCATGTCGCTGCTCCGCAACCTCGCAACGTCGCTGATTAACGCGCGCGACGAGCGCATCAAGACGACCGTGCAGAAGGCGAAGGAGCTTCGGCCCTTCGTCGAACGCGCCATCACGCTCGCCAAGCGTGCGGGAGCCTTGCAGGGCGACGACGCCTCGGCGCAGACGCTCCACCTCCGCCGTCAGGCCGCCTCGTTCTTCCACGCGGGCAATCAGGGCGCGGGCGTCGCCGTGCGTCGCGGTCAGCCGCGCGCGCCGCGCACCGCGGGCGTGGCTGCGCTCAAGCGCCTATTCGACGAGCTGGGCGAGCGGTACAAGGATCGTCCCGGCGGCTACACGCGCATCATCCGGCTCGGCCACCGCGACGGCGACAACGCCGAACTCGCGTTCATCGAGCTGGTTGATAACCCGCGCGAGCGCGAGGCCGCCGCAGCCTCCTCGAAGCGCCCGAAGTCCGCCTCCTCCGGCAAGAAGTCTGCGAAGAAGGGCGGCAAGGCTGAGACTTCGAGCGCCGGTTCGACGAAAAAGGAAGGGCGCGGCGAACGGCGCTCGAAGAAAACCGAATCAACCGCCGCCGAGCAGGAGACAGAGTAGTTAGAGCGGGCGAGACCCGAGGCCGGGGCGCGCCCCCGCACATGCTTTAGCCGCGCGCTCGCCGAGAGATTTTTTCGCCTGAGACCGAAAGCCCCACACGCACGCTCGCGCTCGGCAAGCGGCGGCGGGGCTTTTCTCTTGCGTTGACAATGACAGCAACGGCACGCGTTGCACGGCATTGTCGGCGCGCACGTTCGGAGGCAGAGGATGAGCACGAACGATCAAAACCAGTCGCCGCCGCACGGCGGCGAGAGCGGGACGGGCGCGGCGACAGCGCCGCAGGCCGAAGCGTCGAGCGCGCCAGAGCGCGCACCGCGCCACGGTCGCAGGCGTCGCGGACGCGCCGAGCAGAGGCCGCAGCCGGAACGTCGCGCGGAGTCGGCGCTCAACCTGGACGAGCTGCGCGAGCTGACCGAACTCTTCACGGCGCACGGCCTGACCGACTTCGAGTTGGAGAACGCGGACATACGCATCCGCCTCAGCCGCAATCCCGCGCCCGCAGCTCCGGGCGCACAGGCCGCCCCGGCGCAGTCGTTGACGCCGCCCGCCGCCGTGCAGTCGGCGGCCAGCAACGCGACGGCGACGGGGGCCGCGCCGAACGCAGCCGGGGCCGCGACCACCGCCGAGCCGACGGAGGAGGAGCTGCACCTCATCACCTCGCCAATCGTCGGCACGTTCTACCGCTCGCCTGCGCCGACCGCAGACGCCTTCGTCAAGGTCGGGAGCCACGTCGAGCACGATACGGTCGTCTGCATCATCGAGGCCATGAAGCTGATGAACGAGGTTCTGGCCGAGACGACGGGCACGGTCACAAAGGTTTACGTCGAGAACGGCCAGCCGGTCGAGTACGGACAGCCTTTGTTCGGGGTGAAGAAGTAGTTCAAAGTTCCGGGTTCAATGTTCAAAGTTAAGAACACGGCTTCAGGCTTTGAATTTTGAACCCGGAACTTTGAGCTTTGAACTTACATGAGAAGATTCCGCAAAATCCTGATTGCGAACCGCGGCGAGATCGCGTGCCGGATCATCTGGACGTGCAAGGAGATGGGCATCTCCACGGTCGCCGTCCACTCGACCGCCGACCGCGACTCTCTGCACGTGCGCTTCGCCGACGAGGCCGTCTGCATCGGCGGCCCCACGTCCGCACAGAGCTACCTCAACATCCCCTCGGTCATCGCAGCGGCAGAGATAACGAACGTTGACGCCATCCATCCCGGCTACGGCTTCCTCGCCGAGTCGGCCTACTTCGCCGAAATCTGCGAGGCGTGCAACATCAAGTTCATCGGCCCAAGCCCCGACGTGATCCGCCTGATGGGCGATAAGGTCGAGGCCCGACGCGCGATGAAGAAGGCGGGCGTACCCATCCTTCCCGGTAGCCCCGACCCTCTGAAGTCGGAGGACGAGGCCCGCGCGCTCGCCGGCGAGATCGGCTACCCCGTCATCATCAAAGCCGCGGCGGGCGGTGGCGGGCGCGGCATGCGTATCGTCCGCTCAGAGGAAGAACTCGGCCACGCGATGCAGACCGCCGCGACCGAGGCGGCGGCCTCCTTCCGCAGCGCCGACCTCTACATCGAGAAGTTCGTCGAGAACCCGCGCCACGTCGAGATTCAAGTCCTGGCCGACGAGCACGGCCACTGCGTACACCTCGGCGAGCGCGACTGCTCCATCCAGCGCCGCCACCAGAAGATCATCGAGGAAGCGCCCAGCCCCATGCTCACGCCGGAGCTGCGCGTGCAGATGGGCGCGGCGGCGGTCGAGGCGTGCCGCCGGGTCGGCTATTCGAGCGCGGGCACGGTGGAATTCCTCCTCGACGAGGACGGCAAGTTCTACTTCATGGAGATGAACACGCGCATCCAGGTCGAGCATCCCGTGACCGAGATGATTACGCTCGCCGACATCGTGCGCAACCAGATTCTCATCGCCGAAGGCAACCCGCTCTCGTACAGACAGGAAGACGTGCTCTTCGTCGGCCACTCCATCGAGTGCCGCATCAACGCCGAAGACCCGCAGACTTTCGCGCCCTCGCCCGGCCTGATTACGGCCTACAACGCGCCGGGGGGGCCGGGCGTGCGCCTCGACACGGCGGCCTATCCGGGCTACGTCGTGCCGCCCTACTACGACTCGCTCATCGCAAAGCTCATCGTCCACGCGCGCACACGCGAGGTGGCTATCGCGCGCATGCGCCGCGCGCTCGAAGTGATGGTCGTCGAGGGCATCAAGACGACCATCCCGCTGCATCAGGCCATCATGGAAGACCCCAACTTCCGCGCGGGCGAATACTCGACGCGCTTCATGGAGCAGTTCTTCGAGCGGCGCAAGGCTCAAGGGGGCTTGGCCGCGTCGGGCGCGACGTGACGCGGCTTCGGGCGGCGCGAAGGACGCGCGAAAAAGGTGGGCGCGCGGTTTGACTGCCCGCGCCAACGTTTTTATAATAAAGGACTTTTCTGGGGCGGGTGATCCCGCCTGTGTGGGAGGAGCAAGGAGATTATGGCTTACGCAATCATACGTTCAGGCGGCAAGCAGTTTCGCGTCGAAGAGGGCGCAAGCGTGCGCGTCCCTTCGCTCGACAAGCAGGCGGGCGAGACGGTCGAGCTTGAGGCGCTCGTTGTCGGCGGCGGCGAGGACGGCGTGAAAGTCGGCTCGCCCGCGGTCGAGGGCGCGCGCGTCACCGGCACGGTCGTTGACCACGGTCGCGGCGACAAGATCATCGTCTTCAAAAAGAAGCGTCGCAAGCAGTACAAGCGCACGCAGGGGCACAGGCAGAACTACACGACCGTCAAGATTGATTCGATTGGATAGAATTTTGATTTGCGATTTTTGATATTTGATTGAGGCTGGCGCGGGCGGGCGTCTTCAAATCGAAAATCTAAAATCAAAAATTTGCCTCGGAGGTTAAGACAATGGCACATAAAAAAGGCGTCGGCTCATCACGCAACGGTCGCGACTCACATTCGCAGAGGCTCGGCCTGAAGAAGTTCGGCGGCGAGCAGGTGCTGGGCGGTAACATCCTCGCGCGCCAGCGCGGGACGAAGTGGAAGCCGGGCAAGAACGTCGGGCGCGGCAAGGACGACACGCTCTTCGCGCTCGTGGACGGCGTCGTGAAGTTCGAGGACAAGGGCCGCGGCGGCAAGTTCATCAGCGTCTATCCGGCGGCGAGCGCCGCACCTGAGCAGGAGGCACCGGCGGCAGCCCGTTAGCCTTCAGAGGAGAGCAGGTTGCTTCTGATGCGACGCCCGCGCCGAGTACCAGACTCAAGCGCCGGGCGTCGTTCGCATTTTGAATTTGCGATTTTTGATTTTCGATTTGGAGCGGCCGGCCCCGGTGTGCAGTCCTTTCGGCCTTAGCCGGGGGCTGATTGCCGAAGGCAAAAAATCGCAAATCAAAAATCTAAAATCAAAAATTGTTTATTGACCGAGTCAAGATTCGGATTCGCGGCGGGCACGGCGGCAACGGCGTGACGGCGTTTCGCCGCGAGAAGTTCGTGCCGCGCGGCGGGCCTTCGGGCGGCGACGGCGGGCGCGGCGGCGACGTGTGGCTCGTCGCCGACTCTTCTTTGAACACGCTGCTGCACCTGCGCTACAACCCGGAGCACATAGCCGAACGGGGCCGTCACGGCGAAGGCTCGAACCGTTCGGGCCGGGAGGGCGAGGACACGTTCGTGCGCGTGCCCGTCGGCACACAGGTGCTCGACGCAGGGACGGGCGAGTTCCTGATTGACCTCGCTGAAGATGGGCAGCGTTGGCTCGCGGCGAAGGGCGGGCGCGGCGGCTTCGGCAACGCGCACTTCGCCTCCTCGACCAATCGCGCACCGCGTTACCATCAGGAGGGAAGCCCTGGCGAAGAGTGCGAGTTTCAATTGGAGCTGAAGCTGCTCGCCGATGTCGGGCTGGTCGGATTCCCGAACGCGGGGAAGTCAACTCTGATCTCGACCGTCTCGGCGGCGAAGCCGAAGGTGGCCGACTATCCGTTCACGACCCTTGAGCCGCATCTCGGCGTCGTTGACCTCGGCGACTTCAAGACGTTCGTCATCGCGGACATCCCCGGACTCATCGAGGGCGCGCACACAGGCGCGGGCCTCGGCGACCGCTTCCTGCGCCACGTCGAGCGCACGCGCCTGCTGCTCCACCTCGTTGACGTGGCGTCGCAGTCGGGGCGCGACCCCGTAAGCGACTACGAAGTCATCAACCGCGAGCTTGCGGCCTACGACCCGCAACTCGCGGAGCGACCGCAGATCGTCGTGGCGACCAAACTCGACGCGCTCGACGAGCCGGAGCGTCTGGAGAAGTTAAGGCAGAGGGCGCGCGCGGACGGGCGCGAGTTCCTTGAGATTTCTTCGGTGACGAATCGCGGCGTGCGCGAGCTTGTGCGGGCTGTGGCGCTGCGGCTCGAAGAGCTTGACGGCCACACGGAGGCGGAAGAAAGCGGCATGGTCGCGGCGGAGCACGAAAGCTAGGGTGGGGCAGTCGTTTCGGAGTTCACGCCTTAGCGTGCAGCCGTTCCGTTCAGAGTTCACGCCTTAGCGTGCGGTGTCGCAGCCTGAAGGCTGAACTCTGAACTCTTTATTCGTGATGGAGAGGCGCAGGCGCATCGCGCTCTACGGCGGAACGTTCGACCCCGTGCACGCCGGACACCTGGCCGTCGCGCGCGGCCTGCTCCTGCTGTTCGCGCTCGACGAAGTTCTTTTCATCCCGGCTTACATCGCTCCGCACAAGCGCGGGCGGCGCGTGAGTCCGGCGCTCGACCGCCACGCAATGCTCGCGCTCGCAACGCAGGGCGAGGAAAGCTTCCGCGTCTCGACCGTCGAATTGGAAGCGCCCGAAAGTCCGTACACGGTCAACACGCTTTCGAGCTTTTGCGGACGGATGGGCGGCGCGGCGCGACTCTTCTTCGTGATGGGCGCGGACTCCTGGGAGGAGATCACGACGTGGCGCGAGTGGGAGCGCGTTCTGACTCTGACGGATCAACTGGTCGTGACGCGGCCCGGCTACGAACTCTCGACCGCACACGTCACGCCCTCGATACGCGAACGGATTGTTGACGTGCGCGGACACACGCGCGAGCGGGTCGGACGCGCGCTTGAAGAAGAAGAGGGGCGGGGCACGCGCATTTATCTGACCGACGCGGCGAACGTTGACGCGGCGGCCACGGATGTTCGCGGGGCCGTAGGCCGCGAAGCGTGGGACGAACTCGGCGCGCTCGTCGCCCCGCCCGTCGCCGAGTACATACGCAAGTACGGACTTTACCAGGAGTCGAATGGAACGGAACTCTCCGATGCCGGAATCAAGGGAACACACTGAGAAGAAGCGCGGGCGCGAGGCGCAGACGGCGCAGGGCAGGGACACGTCTTCGACGGCGGACGGCGCGGGCGCAGGCACGCCTTCGGCGCAGGCCGCGACGGCTGAAGCCGCCGTGCAGGGGAATGCGCAGGAGGCTCTCGACGAGCGCCTGCGCCTGGCGCTCCACGCCGCGGGCGAGAAGAAGGCCCAAGACCTCGTCGCGCTCGATCTGCGCGAGGTCGCGAGCTTCACCGATTACTTCCTCATCGCTAGCGGCACGAATGTGCGGCAGGTGCAGGCCATCGCCGACGCCGTCGAGGAGGAGTTGAGAAAGCGCCTGCGCGTCAAGCCGGCGCGCGTCGAGGGCTACAAGTCAGCGGAGTGGATTCTGCTCGACTACGGCGACTTCATCTTCCACGTCTTCGAGGAGAAGTCGCGCCGCTTCTACGACCTCGAACGCCTCTGGCGCGACGCGGCGCGCGTGCATCTCCCGCCGGAACTCGCGGGCGGCGAAGGCTCTTTGAGAAACGAGTGATGATCGTCGCGCATTCGGAGGCGATGCGCGAGGCGCTCAGGCTCGCTGGGCGCGTGGCGGCGACGGAGGCGAACGTGCTCGTCACCGGCGAGTCGGGCGCGGGCAAAGATGCCCTGGCCCTCTTCGTCCACGCTCTGAGCAAGCGCGCGATGGGGCCGTTCGCCAAGATAGATTGCGCGGCCTTGCCGGGCGAGCTGCTCGAAGCCGAGCTGTTCGGCTACGAGCGCGGCGCGTTCACGGGCGCGACCGCTGCGAAGCCCGGCAGGCTCGAAGCCGCACACAAGGGCACGCTCGTCTTAGACGAGATCGCGCACCTTTCGTGGGACGCGCAGGCGAAGCTTTTGCGCGTCATCGAGCGGAGAGAGTTCGAGCGCCTCGGCGGTCGGCGCACGGTGCGGGTTGACGCGCGGCTCCTGGCGCTGACGAACGTTGACCTGGACGATGCGGTCAGGCGTCGCGCCTTCCGCGAAGACCTCTTCTACCGCCTGAACGTCGTCCGCATACACGTCCCGCCGTTGCGCGAGCGGCGCGAGGACGTTGAGCCGCTGGCTGAGAGCTTCCTCGCCGACTACGCCGCCAAACACGGGCGAGCCGCGCGCCGCTTCTCGCCGGAGGCGCTGGCCGCGCTCGCCGCATACGATTTCCCCGGCAACGTGCGCGAGCTGGCGAACGTCGTCGAGCGGGCCGTGATCGTCGCCGAAGGGCCGGGCGTCGTCGGCCTAAAGGATTTGCCGGAGTCGGTGCGGACGGCGGCGGGCGCAAGCGCGCGGCGCATGCGCCGACCGACGCTGGCCGAACTCGAAAGCGAGTACATCGGCGAAGTCCTGGAAGCCGTGCGCGGCAACAAGTCCGAGGCCGCGCGCGTCCTCGGCATCAGCCGGAAGAATCTGTACGAGAGGCTGGCGAGGCTCGGAAAGGATGAAGGCGGAAGGATGAAGGCGGAAGGAAAAGCGGAAGCCTGAGAGCCGCGCTTTCATCCTTCATCCTTCCGCCTTGCTCTTATGCGTCTTCGGCTCATCTGGACGGGGAAGACTCGGAACGAGCATCTGCGGGCGCTCGCCGAAGAGTATTTGAAAAGGCTTTCAAGGTTCGTGCGGTGCGAGGTGACGGAGCTGCGCGAGTGTGCGGCGGCGGACGAGCGGGCGTGTCTCGAAGAAGAGGGCAAACGAATCATGGGTGCTCTCGCATCTGACGCTCTGACGGTTTTGCTCGACGTGGGCGGGGCGACACTTTGGAGTTCCGAAGAGCTGGCCGCTCAGGTGGAGGCGTGGCAGGGTCGCTCGGTCAGGGAGGTGGCCTTCGTCGTCGGCGGTCATCTGGGCGTCTCCGAAGAGGTCAGGCGGCGCGCGCAGGTGCGCTGGTCGCTCTCGCCGCTGACGCTGACGCACGAGATGGCGCGCGTCGTCGTCGTCGAACAGCTCTATCGCGCATACGCGATCACGCGGGGGCTGCCTTATCAGAAGTGAGAAGGTTTGAAACGACCACGCGGGCGAAAACGTATTGACAGGGTTTCTGGAACAAGCAGGGTTTGAGAGGAGCGTATAAAAGAATGGATAAGAGGAAGATGAAACCTTACCGCGACAAGCTTCTGGCTCGTCGCGAATCTCTGTTCAGCCAGGTGACGGAGGCCGAGATGTCGAGCCGCGAGCGCGACCTCGAAGCCACGCAAGACCCGGCGGACATGGCAGCCAACGCTTACACCAAAGAGCTTTTAATCTCGATGTCGGCCAACGACCGGAAACTCCTGCAACTGATAGACGAGGCGCTGGAGCGGGTCGAGCGCGGCGGCTACGGCGAGTGCGTCAACTGCGGGGAGCCTCTGAGCGAGAAGCGACTCGAAGCCGTGCCGTGGGCACGCTACTGTCTGAAGTGTCAGGACATGCAGGAGCGCGGCCTGCTCAACGAGGACGAAGAATAAGACGCGACGAAGGCGGAGAGAAGACTCGGCCACAAGCGTTTCGGATTTCCGAGGCCCTGCCCGTCTGAAAATTTCAGACGGGCAGGGCCTCGGCTTTTGTGGTAAAGTCTGGCCGAACTTCGACGCCTCGCTTTCACATCACAAGCGTTGGAGAATTCCACTTGAGCCTCACGAGCAACATCAACCGGCTCTGCGACGCGGCGCTCTCGCTCGTCTATCCGCTGGCGTGCGCGGCGTGCGGAGTCGCGTGCGTCGAGGCGCGCGCCGACGCGCCCGCGTGCGCCGGATGCTGGCAGGCGACGCGCGTCTTCACGGGCGAAGAGACTCTGTGCTGGAAGTGCGGGGCGCTCGCGCCGGGCGTCGTGCCGGAGGAGCAGAGGGTCGAGGTGCGCTGCCGGCGCTGCGCAGACGAGAGCTTCGCGGCAGCGCGCGCGTGCGGGCTTTACGAGGGCGCGTTGCGGGCCGCCGTCTTGAGTTTGAAGCGCGAGCCGTTCGTGTCGGCACGGCTCGCGGGACTGCTCGCGGACGCGCAGCGGCGCGGGCCGCTCGGCTGTGCCACGCTCGTCGTGCCCGTGCCGCTGCACGCGGAGCGCGAGCGGGAGCGCGGCTTCAATCAGGCGGCGGTGCTCGGTCGCACGCTGTCTAAACAAACCGGGCTGAGGCTCGACGAGTGGAGCCTCGTTCGGGGCGTGGGAAGCGTGCGTCATCGCGCGGGGATGGACGCGCGCGGGCGTCGCGAGACGGTCGAGGGCGCTTTCGAGGTCGCTCGGCCACGGCTCGTCCGCGGCGAGCGCATCCTGCTCGTTGACGACGTGTTCACGACGGGCGCGACCGCCTCGGCGTGCGCCGCCGCGCTCAAGGCGGCAGGCGCACGCGAAGTGTACGTGCTCACGGTCGCGCGCGCCTGATGCGCGCTAATCGCGGCGGCGCGTCAAGGGTTGCCCCCGGTTGCTCCGCCAGTTCCCCCGCCGGGGTTCAGCTTCGCCGCGTCCTCCGCCAGCTTGATCTTATTCTGTGCCACCGTGAGATCGGCGCGGGCGAGGATTTCATCGGTGGTCATGCCGCTCTGCGACTTGATCCGCTGGATCAGCTTTAAGGCTATGTCGGCCAGTTCCGCCGCGTCGCCCGCACCGGCGAAGTTTTCGGAGAGGAGCGGCAGAAGGCTTTCGATGATGGTTATCCAGTCCATATTTCACCTCCGCAGTTAGGTCAGTAACGTGAACATCGAGTCTCCATGCGCGAGCCGTCTGCTCAGTGCGTCGGCGTCATGGCTGCCGTCTGAAGCTGTGCGAGGATATTTATGGCCGCGGTGATGCTGCTCATGATCCGCGACAGCTTCTTCTGGGCGTCGGCGTTTCCGATTCTCAGTATGCCGCTGCTATTGAGGTCGTTTACCGCCGCCGTGACTTTCGACAGGAGACTCAACAGGTCGGCCCGGTTGCTGGCGTCTATGACGGTGGTTGACTTCAGCCGACTGATGAACGCGCCGTCCGCGTCGTTCGCCACGGTCAACAACTGGGTCAGCCTGCGATCTTCGTCCTGGGTGATGCGTCCCTTGCCGGCCAGATCGCGCTTGGCGTCTATCATCGCGCTGATACCGCCCGCAATATCGTCGGCGGCTTTGACGAGTTTCCGCCTTTGATCTTCGGGGGGGCCGCCCCCGCACCTAAAAGAGAGACAGGTTAGCGCGAGCACGAGCGTCAAAGCCGTAGTCCACATCTTTCTTCGTTTCATGTCAGTCTCCTTTGACCTGTGGTGAGGTCGTGGTTGTCTGATGGGCAAGTATGGGCGCTCTCGCCGCGAGGTCAGGAGCGCATGAGTTCTCAAGAGGCGAAAACCCTGGTTCGGAGGCGGCTATTCTACGTGAAACGCCGGGCATGTCAAGAACTTCCGTCGGCGGCGCGGCGGCGTGGCGGTCGCTTGAGCCGCGCCGGTGTGTCGTTGGCCTGCGGCGACAATCTCTGTATGATGGCCCGCATGAGAGAACTCTATCCCGCGATTGAGCCTTACGATCAGGGCATGCTGCCGGTCTCGCCCGTCCATACGCTTTACTACGAGCAGTGCGGCAACCCCGAAGGCCGGCCCGTCGTCTTCCTGCACGGCGGCCCCGGCGGCGGTTTCGTCCCAGACTACCGGCGCTACTTCGATCCTTCGGCTTACCGAATAGTTCTCTTCGATCAGCGCGGGTCGGGGCAGAGCACGCCGCACGCCGGACTCGAAGACAACACGACGTGGCATCTGGTCGAAGACATCGAGACGCTGCGTGCGCACCTGCGGATCGAAGACTGGCACGTCTTCGGCGGCTCGTGGGGCAGCACGCTGGCGCTCGCCTACGCCGAGAGGTATCCGGGGCGCGTGCGCTCGCTCACTTTGCGGGGCATCTTCCTCTGTCGCCCGAAGGAGATTCGCTGGTTCTATCAGGAGGGCGCAAGCTACGTCTTCCCGGACGTGTGGGAGAAGTACGTCGAGGTCATCCCGGCGGAGGAGCGCGGGGATTTCGTGAGTGCCTACTACCGGCGTCTGACGAGCGAGGACGAGGCCGTGCGTCTGGCGGCGGCGCGCGCATGGAGCGTGTGGGAGGGGAGCACGTCGAAGCTCTACTTCGACTACGAGATGATCGAGAAGTTCGCCGACCCAACCTTCGCGCTCGCCTTCGCGCGCATCGAGTGCCACTACTTCATGAACAACGCTTTCTTCCCGACCAACAACTACCTCATCGAGCAGGTCGGCAAGATTCGCCACATCCCTGCGACAATCGTGCAGGGCCGCTACGACGTGGTCTGCCCCTTGACGAGCGCATGGGAGCTGCACCGCGCCTGGCCCGAAGCAGAGCTGCGCGTTATCCCCGACGCCGGACACTCCGCCTCCGAGCCGGGCATCATTGACGCGCTCGTCGAGGCCACGGACAAATTCAAAAGCTCTTGAACCGCAAGCCGTAAACTGTGGCGAGAAGGGCTTGAGCCTCATTGCCGCTCGCGGTTCACCGTTCGCGGCTTTTTCTTGTGACGGTTCACGGTTCAAGAGCTTTTCCGCTTGTCAGCGCTTCATCCGGTCACGTAATATCTTGAGGCACTATGACCGGACGCGTTTTAGTCCTGAATGCCTCTTACGAGCCGGTGAACGTCTGCACGGAGCGCCGCGCCGTCGTGATGATCTTCAAGGGCATCGCCCGCATGGAGGAGCACAACGGGCACATGCTCCACTCGGCGCGGATCACGATGCACGCCCCTTCGGTCATCCGCCTCGTCGAGTACATACACATCCCTTACAAGAGCCGCTCGCTCTCGCGCAAGAACATCCTGCTGCGCGACCACTCGACCTGCCAGTACTGCGGTCGCCAGTTCGCGCCCTCGGAGCTAACGCTCGACCACGTACTGCCGCGCTCGCGCGGCGGCGAATCAACGTGGGATAATCTCGTCGCGTGCTGCAAGCGCTGCAACCATCAGAAGGGCAGCCGCACGCCCGAAGAGGCGCGCATGCACCTGATCCGCAGACCGCGCGCCTTCTCGCTGCACGTCAACCGCCAGATCATGCGCTACATCGGGCGGGCCGACGAGACCTGGCGCAAATATCTGTTCTACGAGTCGGACAGGGGCGAGTGAAGTCCTCTGTGAATTGCCGGGCGCGTTGAGTAGAATTCGGGTGAAGAGGAGACGAGTGTTCATGAACGGAAGTTTCGTGCTGATGTTTGAAAGCCCCTGGCAATGGATGGTCATTCTCGCCATCATCCTTCTCCTGTTCGGCAGCTCCCGCCTGCCGCAGCTCGCCAAATCGCTGGCGCAGAGCAAGAAGGCTTTTAAAGAAGGACTGGACGAAGGCGAGGAGGACGCGCACCGTGAGAAGCTTCGTCCGGCGGCGAACGAGCCGCGCGCGTCGCTCTCCGAAGTTGACGACGAAACGCTTTTTGAAGAGGCGCGTCGCCGCGCCGCGCAGAAGCGTGCCGAAGAATCCAACCAGCGCTGAAAAAAAACTGTGCGCGTAAAACTGGCCGGCGCGCTCATCGCAATTGATGAGCGCGCCGGCCAGAACCGTTACTGAGCGTCAGGGAGTGCGCGGGAAAGAACGGGAAGGACAAATCAGTCGGCCTTCCGCCCGACGACAATCGTCGCCTTGATGGAGAGCGAGAACTCGCCCTCGTGCCGGTCTTCGTCAATGATGCGTTCGACCTCGCCGAGCACCGCGGCGCGCGCCTCTTCATTGGGCAGCGAGTCGAGCCAGCGTCCGAGCAGGAAGTCTTGGACGAGCGGCGCGGCCAGAAACTCGCCGCCGGAAGGAAAGTCGAACTCCTCCTTGCTCGTCCAAGACTCGACGCCTTCGAGCGCCTCGCCGCGCGCGCGCGCCTCCACGTCCGAAACGGTCGGCAACTCCTCGATGAGCGAGCCGACCGCGGCGGCCTCGTCCTCGTAGCCCGCGCCCGCGAGCGCCTCCCAGTAGACGGAGAAGAACTCGCCGAAGCTCGAAGCGGTGACGGCACTCAACGAGACGGTCGCGCCGGGCGCGGCCACCCTCACCATCTCGGAGATGATTTCCGGCAGGCGTTCGGGCGCGACCAGCGAGGCGTCGGCGATGACGAGGTCGAACTGCTCGTCCTCGAACGCGAGCGCTTCGAGCTGCGCGTGTCGGAACTCGACGCTCAAGCCCTTGAGCGCCGCCGCCTTCGCGCGCGCAAGCTCCAGACGCTCCTCGCTCTCGTCCACGCAGACGAGCGTTACGTCACGGCCCGCGCGGGCGGCGAGCGCCAGCGCGTGACCGCCCGTGCCCGAAGCGACGTAGAGCGCCCGCCCTTCTTTCGGCAGCTTCACGTGCTCGTCAACCGGCCCCGCGAACCTCTCGCCCCAATCGGTCGCCACGTACAGGTCGTGCAGAAAGGCAAGCTCCTTGTCGGACTTGTGCGCGCTCATAGCTCTTAGCCGTGATAAGTGATGAGTGATAAGTGATGAGAGAAGGCGCGGTTTTTTCTCATCACTTATCACTCATCACTCTCTTCGTCTTCCTCCCAATAACGCCTGCCCCGCAGGCTTTCGGGCAGGCACTCCATCTCCTGGCGCGCGCGCGGGTCGGCGTGGACGTAGCGGTAGTCTCGTCCGTAGCCGGCGCGCTTCATCAGCGGCGTGACGGCGTTGCGAAGGTGCAGCGGTACAGGCTCGCGCGCCGTCTCCGAAGCGTCAGCGACGGCGGCCATGTAGGCGCGCTTGACGGCGTTCGACTTCGGCGCGCGCGCCAGGTACAGGGTCGCCTGCGAGAGCGGGTAGAGGGCTTCGGGCAGGCCGATGAGCTGTGTGATCTGCGCGGCGGCGGCGGCCTGCACCATCGCCTGCGGGTCGGCCAGTCCCACATCCTCGGAGGCGAGGATGCAGAGGCGGCGCGCGATGAAAACCGGGTCTGCGCCGCCCTCGATGAGGCGCGCGAGCCAGTAGAGCGCCGCGTCGGCGTCGGAGTTGCGCAGAGACTTGATGAGCGCCGAGGCGAGGTTGTAATGCTCCTCGCCTCCCTTGTCGTAGGCGTAGCGGGCGCGGCCCAACGCCTCGACGATTATCTCCTCGCCGACGTGCCGGACGCCCTCACGGTCGGGCGTCGTCGCCTCGACCGCCGCTTCGAGCGCGGTGAGCGCGACGCGCGCGTCGCCGCCCGAAGCGCGTGCGATGCGCGAGAGCAGCTCGTCGGAGACTCTCGGGTTCATCGAAGCGAGGCCGCGCTCTTCGTCTTCGAGCGCGCGCCGCAGCAGCGCCGTCACGTCCTGCTCGCTTAAGGGTTCGAGCGTGAGCACGCGGCTGCGCGAGAGCAGCGCGCCGATGACCTCGAAGGAAGGATTCTCGGTCGTCGCGCCGACGAGCGTCACAGTGCCGTCTTCGACCGCGGGGAGCAGAGCGTCCTGCTGCGCCTTATTGAAGCGGTGAATCTCGTCTATGAAGAGGGTGGTGCGCCTGCCCCGACGCTTCTCTTCGCGCGCCTCGGAGATGGCGGCGCGCAGGTCTTTGACGCCGGAGAAGACCGCCGACAAAGGCACGAAGCGCGAGCCGCTGCGGTGCGCGAGCAGGCGCGCGAGCGTGGTCTTGCCCGTGCCCGGCGCACCCCACAGGATGAGCGACGGCAGAAGCCCGCCTCCCTCGATCACGCGCCGCAACACGCGCCCCTCGCCGACGAGGTGCTGCTGCCCGGCGACCTCTTCGAGCGAGCGCGGGCGCATCCTCTCGGCGAGCGGGGCCGAAGCGTCGGATGCCTCGTCCGTCTCCGGCTCGTCGTCGAAGAGACTTTCGTTCGTGCTGCGCGCCATGACTAAAAAAAGCCCGCTGAAGTCGGCTGAATCCCCGCCGGCGAACGCGCCCGCGCCGGATGTCTTGCGGCGTGCCGGGCTGCTGAATTTTGCGGGGAAGCTAATCGAAGAGATTAGCACAACTGACGGGTCGGGCCGCCCGTGGTGACAAATTTGTGATTAGAATTTTTCGTCCGCGTGTGTAAAATCTTGGACGGAACGCGGCCCCGCCGACGTTCGTATAGGAATGCGAGACGCCGCCGGGCGCATGAAATTCAGCGGTCGGGCGCGGCGCGAATTTGAGGTGACATTATGAAAGACACGAAAGAAATGATGCGTATCGTCGGAATTATCCTTCTCGGACTGTTCGTGCTCGTCGTCGGCGTTCCGCTGGTGCTGGCGGCAGCCGGAATCATCGTCGTGACCGCCGTGGGCGTCATCGGCGCAATCGTCAGCCTGGCCGTGCTGCTCATCAAGGTGGCCGTCATGCTCGCCGTCATCTACCTGATACTGGTCGGCGTCCGCGCCCTCATGAAGTAAACGCGAACCTGAAGAGGCCGGCGCGACGGAGGCTCCCTGCCCGTCGCGCCGGCCTCTTCGTCTGTTCACGCCGCGCCTATTGCGGCTCGCTCATAATCTTTATCAAGTCCGAGTTGTTGTCGCCGCTGTAGATGATGTTCTCCACCTTCCAGCCCTCAGTCGTGTTGTGCATGCGGAACGTGATCTTCGTCCTCTGTGCGTAGTTGTTGAAGCTGACGGGGACGGTCGCACGGTCGCCCTCGATGATGGGAGCGCCGACGCGGAAGTTCGTGATCTTCATGTCCTGCGCGCTGTAGAGCGGGTCGAAGTCGAGGTGGCCGACCTCGCCTTCGGGGGTTTCGGTGATATCCTTCCAAATCAGGTCGGCCAGCCGCTTGTCGAAAAACTTGACCTGTAGTCTCCGGCCCTCCCGCTCAAATATGTGACTGTTGACGTTGTTGTGCACGCGGTACAACTCCCTGACTACGGCGTCGGGCGTGCCGCGCGGCGCGGCGTTCTGTGCGGCGCTCGCGGCCAGGCCGCCGAGACACGTCGAGGTGATGAGCAGAAAGGTCGTTGAGAATCTTAAAGTCTTCAAAGTCGCATCTCCCCTAAAGTTCGGATTGTTTCGTACTGCACGACGATAAGCTTACTACGAGCGCGGGCAAAGCAATAATGTTGCCGGCGGCGGCTACCAGGCGATGCCGTAGTCTTCGCCGTGATTGCTCGACCCACCCCACATCGTGCCGTGCTTTTGGTCGAGGAGGATGGCGTTGATCGGCCCCGAAGTACGCTCCTCGAAAGTCTCCTCGTAGCCCATGCGCCGCAGCTCGGCACGCACCCACGGCGGCATCGAGTCGGCCAGAAGGATGCGGCCCGGTCGCATCTCGTGCTGGCCGAAGGAGCTGCGCATCTGGAAGCTGTTGATGTTCGGGGCCTCGGTCGCCTGCTGCACGGTCATGCCGAACTCGACCACGTCGAGGAAGAACTGCAAGAGGTTCTGATCCTGACTGTCGCCGCCCTGCACGGAGAAGCAGAGGTAGGGCTTGGAGTCCTTCAAGGCGAGCGTCGGCGTGAGCGTGACGCGCGGGTGCTTGCCCGGCTCGATGACGTTGAAGGGGCCTTCCGAAGGGTCGGTCACGAAGCTCTGCGCGCGCTGGCTGAGGCCCACGCCCGTGTGCCCCGCGATGACCGCCGGAACCCAGCCGCCGCTCGGCGTCACGGAGACGACCCAGCCCTCCTCGTCCGCCGCCTCAACCGAAGTCGTGCCCGCGTAGAAGTGTCGCTTGAAGTCTTCGTCCGACGACTGAATCGCCGGGCCTGCGTTCGACGGCTGAACGGCTGCATCCGACGAACGAAGCATTGAGCTTGCGCCCGGCGGAGGGGTCGTGTCCTGTGTGGCAGGAGGCGTCGAGGTCGGGTTCGCGGTCGGTCGCGCGTTCCACTTCTCAAGCAGCGCGCGGAAGGGATTCGTCTGGCCCTGAAACGGGTAAGGGTCGCCGGGGCCGATTGATGGGTCGTTGCGCTCCCAGTTGATGAGCTTAGCGCGCTGCTTCGCGTAGTCTTTCGAGAGTATCCCTTGAACCGGCTCGTCGGGAGGGAAGTACGTGTCGCCGTAATAAAAATCCCGGTCGGCGAAGGCGAGGCTCATCGTCTGGTAGATCGTGTTGACGTAGCGCGCGCTGTTGTAGCCCATCGCTTTCAGATCGAAGTTCTCAAGGATGTTGAGCGATTCAAGCATGGCCGGCCCCTGCGTCCAGACGTTGAGCTTGTAGACTTCGATGCCCTTGTAGTTGGTCTTGACCGGCTCCTCGATGTGCACCTTCCAGTTGGCGAGGTCTTGCTCGGTGAACAGCCCGCCCTCCTCGCGCACGCCGCGCACCAGCTCGCGCGCGATGTCGCCCTTGTAGAAGCGTTCGTAGGCGGCGTGGATGGCCTCTTTGCGGCTCTTGCCCGCGGCGAGCGCCTGTTGCTCCGCCTCGACCAGCTTGCGCAGCGTCGCGGCGAGGTCGGGTTGGCGGAAGACCTCGCCCGCTTCGGGCGCTTCGTGTCTTTGCCCCGCGTGCGGCAGCATGACCTCGCGCGAGTAGCGCCACTGCTTGATCCAGTTCTTGTTGCGCTCGATGGTATTGACCAGCTCGGCCTCGACCGGGTAGCCGTCGGCCATCTGGATGGAGGGTTCGAGCACGTCCTTCAGGGAGAGCTTGCCGTACTCTGCGAGCATCGTGAGGATGCCTCCGGGCGTCCCCGGCGTGACCGCGGCGAGCGGGCCGTATTCGGGCGGGTACTTCATGCCCTTCGAGTGGTAGAAGGCGGCGGTCGCGCCCGTCGGCGCGACGCCGAGCGCGTTGATACCGATTACTTTTCCGGTGTGCGGGTTGTAGACGAGCGCCTGCGTCTCGCCACCCCACGAGAGCGTGTCCCACATCGTCGAGGTCGCGGCGATCATGGCGCAGGCGGCGTCCACGGCGTTGCCGCCCTTCTGAAATATGAACGCCCCGGCGGTGGCCGCCAGAGGCTTGCCGGTAATCGCCATCCAGTGACGCCCGTGCAGCGCGGGCTTCTGCGTGCGCTGCCCCTGCGAGCGCAGCGGTGCGGACGCGGCGACCAGCAGCGCCGATAGCAGAACTACGAAAAGTCTCTTCGAGGGACGCATCGCTCACTCCGTTCGAGCTTGTGTGGTTAACCTCTGTTCGACGCGAGGCCGCGGGATTAAAATCTTATCCGCTCTGTCGAAGCCTGCCCAGCAGCCATGACTTCAAGATGCCGGGACGCGCCGGGTCGGTCGCAAAGTATTCCTGAATCAGCTTCTCGTACAGCTCGCGGCGCTCGGCGTCTCGAAGCTTGGAGCCGTAGGGCATCTGGCCGCCTTCGACGAAGGAGCTGATGATGGTCTGATCCATCGGCCAGTTGAACGAGCCGAGGCCCTCGCGCCGGTGGCAGGTGGCGCAGGTCATCGCGCGCGCGACGACCGATTCGCCGAAGCCCGCCCCGAAGCGTCTCTCGCGGTCACTCCGGCTCGCCACGCCGAGGCCGGGGCCGAACCTTTCCGCGTCGAGGTAGTTTCCGAAACGCGGCGAGCCGTAAGTCAGGAAACGCTCGTTGACCGCGCGAAGCGTCGCCTGCTCGCCCGCGCTCACGCTGCCCGCGACCGGAAAGACGGGGAGGACGCCGCTCTTGTGACACTGCGCGCAGTTGTCGTCGCCGTAGCCAAGCTCCCAGCGCCCACGGATGCTGCTGATCGAGCCGTCGCGCCGGTAGGTTCGGTAGAAGTCTTTGAAGTAGACGTTGGACGCGCCGCCGTCGGGCTGGCGAAGCGCGGAGACGACCGAGACGTTGCGCGTGCGGATGCGCGCGCGCGGGTCGGTGACGCCGAACTGAACCCACTTCTCCGGGACGCCCCGGCCCGCGTCGCCCGGAACAACGACCAGAAACCTCACTAAGCTGTCGTCGTTGTCCGGCGTCCCCAGATGGCGCGACTTGTAGCTGAAGAAGAGGAGTTGTTCGGACGGCTCTCTTTTCGAGTTGAGCTGTCGCAGAAGAGACTTCGCGCGCTCCAGCGTCTCGGAGCGGCTCACGAAGCGCAGGAAGTCCGGCGTCGTCAGGAACTCAGGGATTTGCACGTACTGCCGCGTCTCGTCGAAATACTGTTTGTCGGGGACGTTGAAGCCCAGCTCGTGGTCGGGCTGCTGGTCGAGCGACAAAGCCTCGACGTACTCGATGAACTCGCGGTAGCGGCTGGCGAAGCCCTCGTCCTCCGAGAGCTTGCACAGACGGAGCGTGTCGGCAATCTGGCCGACCGCCCTCTGGTAAGCCTCGCGCGCCTCGTCCCGGTCGTAAGCCGCGCGCGCGGCTGAGACGAGCGCATCAACTTTCGACTCGACCCACGCGTCCGGCTTCGACTTCACGAGCGCGCACGGCGCTGCGTCGGCGACGCTCCCGAAAAGCAGGAAACAGAATACGACCGCGGTCAGGCGGAAACTCATAGAGACCTCTTTCAAGTAGCCGGACGCCGCCGGTGCGGCGCGGCGTTCGGGATTCCCCGTGTTGATTCTGGTCGTCGGACGTGGCGGCCCGCGGGAAGCGGGGTCAGGGATTGTTCAACGGGCGACGAAGAAGGACGCCCGCGGCGGCGTCGCTTCTACAATTTCTTGCCCGCCGCGGCCTCCACGCCGGCCTCGCGCCTCTCCTCCCGCACAGCGTCCGGGAAGCTGTCGGAGAAGAAGAGCACGGCGACGGTCACGACGCCGACCGTCACGCCGAGCCACCAGTAGGAGGTGCCGACCGCCAGACCTATCGCGCCCGTAATCCAGACCGACGCCGCGGCCTTGATGCCGTGCACGTCGCCGCCCGACTTGAAGATGACCGCCCCGCCCAGGAAACCGATGCCGGAGAGCAGGCCCTGAAGCGCGCGGCTCACCGACGCCGGGTCAAGCTCCGAGAGGTGCTTGGCGAGGAGCATGTAGGTCGCGCTGCCGATGCCGACGAGCATCATACCCGCCACGCCGACGGCCTTGTGATGCGTGCGCCGCTCGAAGCCTATGAAGCCGCCGATGACCGCGGCGACGACCAGCCGCAAAAGAATCTCTCCCACCGTCGCCTGCACAGATTCGTTCATCGCCAGTCGCCTCCGCCCTTATCCGCTGCCGCAACCCTCCCGGCCTGCACGCTTCTGCCGGGCCGGGATTGTAGCAGATAACTCGCGGTCGTGGATTCAGCGATTCTTGCGATGACGCGTGCGCGCGGCGTGAAACCTGCCGCCGCCCTCTCTGTCCGCGTCGCACGCCTCTGCCTGTTGTCGCCCTTGCCGCGCGGCGTCGCGTGAATTAATCTGCCAACTGTCACGCCGTCTGAAACCATCTTGACAGCTCTTTAATCGCGGGCATACTTTTCCGCGCAACTCCCGAAGAAGGGCGCGTCGAAAGAAGTCCAAGCGGGCGCGGACTCCCGGCCAGTCTGAGAACGAGCGGAGACCAGATATGGGCACCCAGACGTTTGAGTCAGTCCAGGTAAATATTTTCAACCAGACCTACAACCTGCGCTCGCGCAGCGGCGGGGAAGAATACTTGAGGCAGATCGCGCGCCTCGTGGACGAGCGCATGCGGCTCGTCTCCTCCCACCTCACAGTCCACGACCTGGCGAAGGTCGCGGTGCTCGCGGCGCTCAATATCGCCGACGAGTTGCAGCAGTTGAAAGACCTCTACGAGGGCGACGCGCGCCGCAGAGAGAGTCCGCCGCACGCCGAAGGGCCGAGGGCGCGGGGCGGTGAAGGCGGCGCGGACGACGAACCCGGTCGCCGCTCTTGGTTTGAAAATATCTTCGACGACGAAGAGCCTGCCGCGGGCAGGGGGGAGAGGCTGAGCACTCAGGTGTCGGCCAAGCTTCAGGCACTCCGCAGGTCGGGCCAGGACGGCCCCGCGCCGGGAGACGAAGAATCTTAGAGACCGCCCGCGCGTCTTGGAAGCGTGCGGCGCTGAAAAGACGAAAGGGGAAGCGCCCTGATGCAAGACGCCCCGCACCAAATCAATCTCGGCAAGGTCGAGACGCTCATCGGCGAGCTGGAGTTCACCTTCGTGGTCAACGGCGACGGCGACGCGCACGTGCAGGTTTACGCGACCGACCCTTCAAGCGCGGGCAAGGGCGGCATCCTCGTGATGCTCGACGCGAACGGGTACGAGCAGCTCAAGGCGATCATCAAGAATGCCGAAGGCGTGATCGAAGGCATGATAAAGGAGCACAAGATCAGAAGGATGGTGCTGCCTTACTAAAACGTTTTCCGTCCGAACTGAAACGTCTTCCGTCCGCGGTCGGGCAGCGCGCGAAACATCTTTCGGATGAGACCTGGGCGGCGTGCCGGGTGAAGTTCAGGCGGCGTGCCGTTTCAGCCTTGCCCCAGCAGCCAGCGCCGGGCCTCTTCGGGGTCGCGGAAGACCATGATCTGAATGTCGGTTCCGTCGGACATGATGGCGAGCTTGCGGATGGTGTCGTAGGTGGTCACGTCGCCGGAGATGACCGACGCCCAGCGGCAGCGCCCGAAGCGTGTCTGGTTGTCGCGGTAGAAGGCGGCGGCCATGAGTGTGAACTCGGTGCTCGGAGGCCCGACGTTGGGGCCGCGGGTGCTCAGGAAGTCGAACCCGGTCTTGAACGCGGGGTCGGAGAGCAGGGCCAGCATCGAGTCTCGCCATTCCTCGTAAGATGGGGTGGCGGTGGTTTCGAGATGGACGATCCGTTCGTCCGGATTGATGTGGTAAGTGACGGCCATTTCAGGCTCCGAGGGTGGAACGTTTAAGGCTTCCGCGAGGGCACGTCGCGCAGCATAACAGAGGCGGGCGGGAGCGTCTAGGTCGGCCCGTCGTCTTTTCCGGCCCGTCGCGCGCCGTCGCGCCCTGCCGCGCAAGCCGGGTCGAATGATTGCACGTTGGAAGTCAGGTTCGCGTCGGGCCGTCAGATGAGGGCGCGGAAGCTTCTCGAAGACTCGCCTCCTGCCCGGAGCCTTGAGATATAATAAGGGCGTTTCAAAACCGTCCCGGCATGGGAGGCCGGAGGCGTCCGAAGGCTTGAGGAGAAGATGATGGCGATACACAGCTTGCACTCCATGACGGCGAGGGACGGCGCGTTCGAGCGTCTGACAGACGGCCTGACGCGCAGGCCGCGCCCCGTCGAAGGAGGCCCCGTCGCCGCGCCGCGTCTGGACAACCAGACCGCGCAGCGCCTGCGCCGCAACGGGGGCGCAAGCTCAGGCGGCGCGGCCTTCGCGGCCAACGATCAGACGCCCGTGCAAACGGGCGGGCTGGCGGACGAGTACATGCAGGGGAATGCGCCCGCGGCGGGCACACAGCCAGCGGCGGGGCCGGAGATGAACCTCGGCGAGAAGACGCCGCAGGACTCGAACACGCCCGTCGTTGACAGGGTCGAGCTGGTGACAACTTCGGGCGGCGCGGTCGGCGGCTATCCTGACAAGGAAGACTTGTGCGACGCCAGCCTGAACCGGCCCGAACCGTTCAACGACACCTTCAGCCTCGGCTCGGTGGCTAACGTCCATCAGGTTCAGTTTCACCTCTCGCAGGGCAGCCCCACGGATTTGCGGGCCGTGCGGGTCGTCAACCGCACCGCAACGGGGCGCGGGCAGACGTTGCCCGGCAAAGCAGGCAACGACGGCCCGCCGCTGCACGAGTATCAGTTCACGTCGGACAGGCTCGTGGTCGCAGACGCGCCGGGCTGGTGCCGCACTCTCAAGGAGTCCGACTTCCCCGTCACCTACAGCGCAGACTTCTCCGTCTACGCCTTCGACCCTTTGAACAACCGCGTCGTCGCCAGCATCTCCTACCACGTCGAAATCTCCAAGACGCACTACAGCCAGCACGACCCCCTAAACACCGTCAACGTCACCGCCACCAACGTCGGCGGCGCAGTGCCCTCGCCCGTGAAGCCGACGAAGTAGGCAGGGAAGTTTCACGCGCCCGCCGCGCCCCTTCAGACGTTGAAGCGGAAGTGAACCACGTCGCCCTCCCGCAAGGAGTATTCCTTGCCTTCGATGCGGAGCTTGCCTTTCTCGCGGCACTTGGCGTAGGAGCCGAGTTCGGAGAGGTCGTGGAAATTGACAATTTCACCGGCGATGAAGCCGCGCTCGAAGTCGGTGTGGATGACGCCGGCGGCCTGCGGGGCGCGCGTGCCGCGCTGGACAGTCCAGGCGCGCACCTCCTTCTCGCCCGCCGTCAGAAACGACATCAGGCCGAGCAGACGGTAGGCGCTCCTGATGAGTTCGTCCACGCCGCTCGACTCGACGCCCAGCTCAAGCAGGTAGCCCCGTCGGTCTTCGGGCGGGAGCGCGACCAACTCGGCTTCGAGCTGGGCGCAAATGACGACGCACTCCGCGCTCTCCGCCTGTGCGATCTCGCGCACCGTGCGGACGTGCGGGTTCGCTTCCGCGTCGGCGAGCGTCGCCTCGTCAACGTTGGCGGCGTAGATGGTCGGCTTCAACGTCAGAAGGAAGAGCATGCGGGCGACGGCGCGTTCCGCATCGTCGAGTTCGGCGGCGCGTGCCGGTCTGCCTTCGGAGAGCACTGTGAGGAGCTTGTCGGCGACTTCCGCCTCGGCGCGCGCGGCCTTGTCGCCGCCCTTCGCGGCCTTCTGCGCTCGCTCGCGGCGGCGCTCGACCGTGGCGAGGTCGGCGAGCGCCAGCTCGATCTGAATCGTCTCGATGTCGCGGCGCGGGTCAACCGAGCCTTCGACGTGGTGCACGTTCTCGTCCTCGAAGCAGCGAACGACCTGTATCACGGCGTCGGTCTCGCGGATGTTGGCGAGGAACTGGTTGCCCAAGCCCTCGCCTTTGGACGCGCCGCGCACCAGCCCCGCGATGTCCAGGAACTCCACGGTCGCCGGGACGATGGTCGTCGTCTTGACGATGCGGGCGAGCGGCTCAAGTCGCTCGTCGGGGACGGCGACGACGCCGACGTTCGGCTCGATGGTGGCGAAAGGATAGTTGGCCGCGAGCGCAGACTGTTGCGCCGTGAGCGCGTTGAAGAGCGTGGACTTGCCGACGTTCGGCAACCCGACGATGCCTGCACGAAGCATTTACGAAACCTCGAAAGAAGATGTCAGAAAGATGATGCCAGATTGTAGCAGCGGAGCGCCGTTCGCGTATAATCGCGCCGCTCCTTTTAACTTACTGAGGCGCGAAGCCGGATGAAGCCCGCGCCCAGCAGTTCCTTTCACGCGCACTCTATGCCTTTCGCACTCATGCTGGCGCTCGCAGCAATCGCGGGCGCGACGACGCTGACTTATCTTTACGAACGCGAGGCGCTCTTGCTGTCGCGCCTGTGCGCGGGCGTGTGCGTGGGGCTAGCCGCGCTCGGACTCGTCGGGTTCGTCGTTGCGTCGTGGCTGGGGATGACTGCGTGGGCGCTGGTGCTCGCAGGCTTAATCGTCGCGTCGCCGCTGCTGTTGCTTGCGCGGCGGGGGCTGCGTGCGCGCGCGGTCGAAGAGATCGGCGAGAGCGTGCGGGTGGTGCGGCGTGCGTTCACCTTTCGGGGCGAGGGCGAGTGGGGCGCGCTCGTCTTTTACGGCGCGGCGGCGCTGCTGTTCTGGTTCGTCTTCGCGCACGCGATGTATCAGACGAACGCGGGCATCTTCACGGGCGTGGACACGAACATCGGCGACCTGCCGTTCCACATCGCCGTCATCACGGGCTTCGCCGACGGCGACAACTTCCCGCCGCAGCACCCGGAGTTCGCGGGCGCGCGCCTCACTTATCCCTTCATCGTTGACTTCGTGACGGCGCTGTTCGTGCGCGCCGGGGCGACGCTCGAAGGCGCGATGTTCTGGCAGAGCTTCGCGTTGATGATGTCGCTGGTGGGGCTGCTGCACCGCTGGGCCTTGAAGCTGACTCGGCGGGGCGGCGCGGCGCTCGTCGCGACGGCGCTGGTGCTTTTGAGCGGCGGCTTCAGTTGGTGGGTCTTCCTCGAAGAGGCGGCGAAGGGCGGGCGCGGCGTCTTCGCTCTGCTCGGCGGACTCGAACACGACTACACGGTCATGGGCCACATCGGCTACCACTGGGGCAATGCCGTGACCGCGCTCTTCGTCACGCAGCGCAGCATCCTGCTCGGCCTCGCGCTCGCCCTCATCGTGTGGACGCTCTGGTGGCAAGCCTCCGAGAAAGGCGAAAGGCAAAAGGCAAAAGGCAGAAGTGAAGAGGAGGAGGCGGCGTCTGTGGTTGAGAGCCGCGTCGTGGAGACGAAGAAAGCTAAAGGCAAAGCTAAAGGCGTGGGCCAGACGCCGCGCGGCCAGTCGAAGCGGAAGGCGAAGAATGAGGCGGGCAGCCGGGCCGCCGAGGCGGGCGGTCAAGCCGCCGCGGATTCCTCTTTTGCCTTTTGCCTTTTGCCTTTCGCCTTCCGCGAGATGCTCGCGGCGGGCCTCATCGCGGGACTGCTGCCGTTGGTGCACGCGCACAGTTTCGTCGTGATGATGTTGATGGGTGCGTGCCTCGCGTTGATGCAGGGTGTGGCGGTGACGATGTCGGGCAGGGGAGCGAGCGAGGAAGCGGCGGCGCGCGTTGATATGCCGGTGTGGAAGAGTGTGTGGACGGTGTGGCGTCCGTGGGTCGTGTTCGCGGCGGCGGCTTCCGTGCTCGCGTTGCCGCAGATGTTCTGGGCGACGCGCGAGAGTTCGACGCGCGCCGGTCAGTTCTTCGGCTGGGAGTTCGGATGGATGCACGGCGAGGAGAACGTCGTCTGGTTCTGGCTGAAGAACACGGGCGTCTTCATCCCTCTGCTCGTCGCGGCGCTCGCGTGGCGCGGGCGCGAACCCGTCGTCAGCCGGAAACTGCTCTTCTTCTTCCTGCCGTTCGTGCTCTGCTTCGTCGTGCCGAACCTCTACAGGCTTTCGCCGTGGGGGTGGGACAACATCAAGGTTCTGTTCTACTGGTGGGTGGCCTCGGCCCCTCTGGTCGCGCTCGTGCTCGCGCGTCTGTGGCGACGCGGCGCAAGCTACCGTGCGCTCGCCGTCTGCCTGCTCGTGGCGCAGACGGCGGCGGGCGGCCTCGACGTTTGGCGCGCAGCTTCGGGCACGGTCGAGCGGCGGACTTTCGACCCCGAAGGCATCGCCTTCGCCGGGGTCGTCAAAAGCATGACGCCGCCGCGCTCTTTGATTCTGCACGCGCCGACTTATAATGACCCCATCTACCTGACGGGGCGGCGCACGTTCCTCGGCTACCCAGGCCACGTCTGGTCGCACGGCATAGACCAGTCGGGGCGCGAGTCGGAGCTGAAGAGCATCTACTCCGGCTCTTCGGAAGCGGTGGGACTGATCGCGCGCGATGGAATCGAGTACGTCGTCGTCGGGCCGCTGGAGCGCGAGGAGTTGAAGAAGTACGGCGTCGCGGTCAACGAAGCTTTCTTCCGAAGGTTCACGAAGGTTGGAGAAGCAGGTGAGTACCGGCTCTACAAAACGCGCCCGTAAGGGGAAGGGGCAGCAGGCCGCGAAGGCGCAGCAGAAGGCTTCTGCGCCGAAAGCTTCCGCGCCGAAGGCACAGGCGGCGCAGGCCAGAGAGTCTTCGGCGTCGAAGGCACAGGCGCGCGCGTCCGTGCGCGTGGACGCGTCGCCCGCGCACGCTCTCGGCGAGGAGATACCGGAGCGCGCGTGGCTCGTGGCGAGCCTCGTCATCCTGATGGCCGCGACGGCCTTCAGAATCTACGCGCTCGACCTGAAGCCGATGCACCACGACGAGGGCGTCAACGGCTTCTTCCTGACCAACCTCCTGCGTCAGGGCGTCTATCACTACGACCCCGCCAACTATCACGGCCCGACTCTGTATTACCTGACGCTGCCCATCGTCGCGCTCTTCGGCCTGAACACTTTCGCCGTACGCTTCGTCACCGCGGCCTTCGGCATCGCGACCGTGTGGCTCGTCCTCTCCCTGCGCCGCTGGGTCGGCGCGGTCGGCGCGCTGACAGCCGCCGCGCTCGTCGCCGTCTCGCCCGCCTGCGTCTTCTACTCGCGCTACTTCATACACGAGTCGCTCTTCGTCTTCTTCGCACTCGGCATTGTGGTCGCCGCGCTCCGCTTCTACGAGACGGGCGCGGCCACTTACCTCTTGCTCGCCTCGGCGTCCGCCGCGATGCTGTTCGCGACGAAAGAGACTGCTTTCATCTCCGTGGGCACGCTCGCGCTGGCGTGGCTGGTCGCAGTCGCCTGGGCGACGTTGACGAGCGATGCGAGAGGCGCGCGCGGGAGAAAGAAGAACGCGGGAGGTGATAAAGGGCTGGCGCAGTTCGTCGCGGGCGGGCAAGCGCCGCTCGCGTTCGCGTTCGCGTTCGCGTTCGCGCTGTTCGCCTTCATCTGGATTCTGTTCTATTCGTCGTTCTTCACCTACTGGAAGGGCGTCTTCTGGGACTCGTTCGAGGCGTTCAGAGTTTGGAAGCAGACGGGGATGAGCGAGTTTCACAGTAAGCCCCTCGACACATACGTCAGATGGCTCTGGCAGGAGGAAGCGCCGATCCTCTTACTCGCCGTCGTGGGCACGCTGGTCGCGCTCTTCGAGCGGAGAAAGAATCGCTTCGCCATCTTCGCGGGCGCGTGGGGCTTCGGCCTGCTCGCGGCCTACTCGCTCATCAGTTACAAGACGCCCTGGCTCGTCCTCAGTTTCGTCGTGCCGCTGGCCGTCATCGGCGGCTACGGTGTGCAGGCTGTGGGCCGCTGGGCGGCGGGCGGGGGCAGTCGGCTCGCAGCGGCGCAGAGGCGCGCGGTAACCCTCGTCGTCGTTGCCGTCGCGCTCGTCGTCTGCGTCTATCAGGCTTTCGTGGTCAACTTCCGCGAGTACGACAACGACCGTTACATCTACGTCTATTCGCACACCCAGCGGCAGGCGCTCGACATGCTGAAGGAGGTTGAGCGCGCCTCGGCGCGTGCGGACACGAAAGAGCCGGGCATCATCGTCGCCTCGCCCGAATACTGGCCGCTGCCCTGGTACTTCCGCGACAACTCGCACGTCGGCTACCTCGGCAGCGTCGCCCCCTTCTACGACCCGAAGTCCACGCTCATGGTGATCGGCCGCAAGAGCGACAACCCGAAAGAGGATCAGTACGAACAACTCCGACGCGTCCTCACCGCTGACTACGTCGAAGCGGGCACGTACCCTTTGCGCCCCGGCGTCATGCTCGTCCTGTTCGAGCGTCGCGACCTCGCGGGGAAGTGACGCGGGATTGCGGGATTCGGATTGCGGATTCTGCCCGGCGATGCGCTTCAACGTCCTGGGCGGCGGGTTGAATTCACAAGCGCCGCCCGCCGCCCTTAATCCGCAATCCGAATCCCGCAATTTATTAGTGCGCGCCCGCCCGCGTTTGTGGTATAAACTCTGCGATTCCCCGAATATATCCCGACAGGTCAGACCCCCTTTGAGGTCTTAACGGGTGCAGCCCTTGTCTTGCCCTGCTGCCCCTTCGTCGTGTCGGCGACACGCCTTCGCGCGCGACACGCTTCCGGCAAAAGGAGCATTTCTGTGATGAGAAGAAGAGCCGAAGAGTCTTTCGGGACAGGGAAGATCAGGCCCCACCGCCTGCAAGGCGCTGAGAAGAACCTGATAGAAGATAAGCGAGTTAAAGCCAACCGAAACCGTTCACCGCACAAAAAATTCAAGCGAGTTTTCTTCCTGTCCGCGCTGCTCTCGCTGGCCGCAGCGTCGCTGTGGCTGCTGCCGCCCGCCCTGCGCGGCGAGCGCGTGGCGAAGGCGGCGAACCCTGCGTCGGGCACCATCGCGGCGACCGGCCCCGTCGTGCCGTTCACGGGGACGTGGACGGGCACGGCCACGGCGACAGGCGCGGCCAACGGCGAATCAACGTGCGTCGAGGGGACTAACTGCGACACCTTCCGCCTGACGGTCGCGCCCGGCGACTACACCGGCAAGCACATAGCCGTCAAACTTCAGTGGACAGTCCCGGCTGACGACTACGACCTCTACATTCACAAGTGCCCGACCCAAGCCTCGACCAACGACCAGTGCAACGCCACCGCGCCCACTGGGACGAGCGCGAACGGTGCGCCCTCGACCGAGGAAGATTCGACGATTGATCCGGGCGGAATCGTCGCGGCGGCCACCGACTACACAGTCCACGCCATCTACTTTACGACCACAGGCCCGGCAGACCAGTATCACGGCAGCGCGACGCTTGAGAGCACGGCGACGACGGCGCGCGCGGCCAACTACGTTTCGGGCGGCATCACGTTCAGCCCCAGCGTGGCCGTCAAAGCGCCGGTCACGGGCAGGGACGGCGAGCCGTCGAACCGCACGGACGCGACGGGCAACTTCTACTCGGTCGGCATACGCGGCTTCCCCGCCGGCATTGACCTCTGGTACAACGATCTGCGACCGACGGTCGGCGGCAACCCGAACCCGGCCTTCGACGCATACCTTCGCAACTGGGTGTACCGAGGGCAGCCCGACGCCTTCAGCCCGACGACGCTGGCAGACCTCGGCGGCGACGGCGGCGGCGACGTAGACCTCGCCGTCTCGATGCCCGACCCGACGACCCACACGCTGCCCGACCCGCCGACGCTCGCCTCTTCGAGCCTCATCGCGGCCAACATCTCGACGCAGAAGTCTACCGACCGCGGGCAGACGTTTACGAAGAACAACCTCGGCAACTGCACGGGCGGTGCATGCGCCGACGACCGGCAGTGGGAAGAGTTCTTCGGCAACAACACGGTCTATCTTTACTACCGCACGCTCGAACCCGCCGTCTCGCAGATTCAGCGCTCGACCGACGGCGGCCTGACCTTCGGCCCCGCGCAGACCGCGGGCGCAATCGGGCAGGCCGGCTACATTGACGTGCACCAGTCGGACGGCACCGTCTACATCAGCGGCTCAACCGGGCAGGTCTGCCACAGCACCGTGACGCTGCCGACCGGCGAGGCCGCCGTCTATCAGTGCGTGCAAGCGGCCTCAGACCCGAACGGGGTGGCGCACCTCTTCTTCGTCGTCAAGGTCGCCGACGACGGCACGCCCAACGGCACGGTTTACGTCTGCTACTCGAACGACCACGACATCTTCCTCGCCCACTCGACCGACAAGGGCGTGACGTGGAGTTCGCCCGTGCGCGTCTCGAACGGCGCGGAGACCAAGACCGCCGTCTTCCCCTGGATCGAGACCGGCCCCGTGCCCGGCTCGGTCGGCATCGTCTGGTACGGAACGGCGGACGCCGCAAACGACGACAACGCCAACTGGAACGTCTTCTTCGCGCAGTCGTTCGACGCCACCGCCGACAACCCGACCTTCCGGCAGGTCAAGGTCAGCGACCACTTCATCCACGGCAGCAACATCTCGGAAGGCGGCCTGACCGGCACGGCCAACCGCAACCTGATTGACTACTTCCAAATCTCCTTCGACCCCGTAGGCGCAGCCGTGCTCGCCTACACAGACGACCACAACGACTTCGACGGCCACACCTACATCGCGCGCCAGATTTCGGGGCCGAAGATCACGGGCGACGGCAAGGCCACAGTGCCCGCCCCCGGCCCGGCTCCGGCGGCGCAGACGGGGCCGTTCCCGCTGGCGACGGATGTCGGCGGCCAACTCGGCGCGCAGGTGACTGACTTCAAAGACGACGTGGAAGACGCGCTCCTCGTCAGGACGACGACCGACGACCCGCTCGACATTCTCTCGGTGCGCTACTCGTGCGAGACGGGCACGGCGGGCGAACCCGTCATCGTTGCGACGATGAAAGTGTCGAACCTCTCGGTCGTTCCGCCCGCCTCGAACTGGCGCATGAACTTTACGGCCAACGCGCCCGGCGCGGGCCTGAGTCCGACGGGCGATTACAGCTTCGCCCTGAGCGACCGCGGCGACCAGTTCTTCGTGCAGGCCAACACCGACAACGCGGCCTCGCCCGTTTTCACCTTCGGCACAGCCGTTCGGAACTCCGACGGCTCGATCACCTACACGTCGAAGGGCAACGCCGATTGCGGCTCGTTCGACACGACCAACAACACCGTCACCATCAAGGTCTCCGTGAGCAAGCTCAACCAGTTCGCGTCCAAAGGCGCGATAGTCAACGGCTCGGTACTCGCGGGCCTGCGCGGCTCGACCTTCACCAGCAACGCCAACGGCAAGCGCGACATCACTCGCGGCGGCACGGAGTTCGTCGTCGGCAGTTGCGCCGCGACGCAGAGCACGTGTGCGGCGGCGTCCACGCCGACCCCGACGCCAACGCCGACCCCGACGCCAACGCCGTCGCCGACAGCCACGCCGTCGCCGACAGCTACACCGTCGCCGACAGCTACACCATCGCCCACGGCCACGCCGACGCCGACGCCGACGCCCGTGACCTCGACGTTCCAGTTCGACTCGACGGCCTACGCCATCCAGGAGGCTTGCACGGCCATCACCGTGCGCGTCCTTCGGACGGGGCTGACCAGCCAGCCGGCCTCCGTTGACATCGCCAGCAACGACGGCACGGCCAAGCAGAAGGGCGATTACACAATCGTCGTCGGCCACCTCCAATTCGCGGCGGGCGATACCGAGAAGACCTTCCAGGTGCTCATCAGCGACGACAGTTACACAGAGGGGCCGGAGTCGGCGACGCTCGTCCTTCAGAACCCTTCAAACGGGACGCTCGGCGCTACAAGCTCGGCCACGCTCCAGATCGTGGACAACACGCCGGAGACATCCGGCAACCCGATTGACACTTCAAGCACGTTCGTCTGCCAGCACTATCACGACTTCCTCTACCGGCAGTCGGATCAGTCGGGGCAGGACTTCTGGACGAACAATATCGAGAACTGCGGCTCAGACCAGAACTGCCGGCAGGTCTTGCGCGTCAACGTCTCGACGGCCTTCTTCCTCTCGATAGAGTTCAAGGAGACCGGCTACTTCGTCATCCGCGCCCACAAGGCCGCCTTCGGCAACGCCAAGAGCACTCCGCGCTATCTGATCTTCCTGCGCGACCAGCGCGAGATTGCCGATGGCGTCGTCGTCGGGCAGTCGGGGTTCCAGCAACAACTGGAGACGAACAAGCAGAACTACCTCGCCGACTTCGTCTCGCGCTCGGAGTTCGTGGCCCAGTTCCCACAGGGGATGGCCGCCTCGGACTACGTGAGCAAGCTCTTCTCAAACGCGGGCGCGACGCCCACTCAGAGTGAGACCAGCGACGCCGTCACCAAGTACGGCTCAGGCGACACGGCTGGCCGCGCGGCTGCACTTCGCAGCGTCATCGAGTCGGGGTCGGTCTTCAACACCGAGTACAACCCGGCCTTCGTGCTCATGCAGTACTATGGCTACCTGCGCCGCAACCCGGACGATGCGCCGGACAACAACTTCAGCGGCTACGACTTCTGGCTCGCCAAGCTGAACTCGTTCAGCCAGGCGGGCGAGGACGTGCGTAACGACTCGCAGGCGTTCGCGCGCGTTCAGAAGGCTGAGATGGTCAGGGCCTTCATCGAGTCGCTGGAGTACCGCCAGCGCTTCGGCGGCGCGCCGGGCGGCAACCAGCAGGGAGCTGTCGAGGGGGCCGAACTCAAGGGTAAGAACTGGAGGGATGCGCTGGCCCGCGCCGCGCCGTTCCTCTTCGACCCGGCGGTGGCGAGGCTCTGGCTTCCGGGCTAGGCCGCGCGCGTGGCGCACGCGTCGGGGGACGGCAGAGACCCGAGCGGTCTCTGCCGTCCCCCTCGCCTTTTCGCGCCGCGGCTAAACAGTTGCGTTGCCAACCACTAACCTCCCGCCGCTTAAAGTTTCAGTTTGACAACCCCGTCCGCGTCAACATATAGTGTGCCTCTCCCGCGAAGACTCTAGGGACAGTGTTCCCACGAGCGCCCCGCGGCGGGCCGAAAGCGCAGCATGTTCAAACTCCAACGCCTCGAAATCACCGGCTTCAAGTCCTTCGCCGACTACACCGAACTCGTCTTCACAGGCAACGGCATCACCGGCATCGTCGGCCCCAACGGCTGCGGCAAGTCGAACGTGGCCGACGCCATCGCCTGGGTTTTGGGCGAGCAGAAGGTCAAGAACCTGCGCGGCGGCGAGATGAAGGATGTCATCTTCCAGGGGTCGAAGAACCGTCTGCCTTCGGGGATGGCCGAGGTCGTACTCCACATGGTTCGCGACGAGACCGTGGAGGAAGAGCCGGACATCGAAGACATAGACGCGACGCTGGAAGAGTTGGACGATCAGGCCGAGGCCGTCGAAGAACGTCTCGCTCCGGAGCTGGTGGTCGAAGCGGCGACGACGCAGACGGACGCCGGGGCGGAAGTGCCCGCGCCGTCCGAGCTGAACGGCATGGCGGACGCGTCCGCCGCGAACGATTCCGTGAACGCCGCGTTCGACGGAATCGACGTTGCCGCACCCGCCGAAGCCTCTCTCTCCGACGGCGCGAATGTTCAAACGAGCACGACGGAGGGGGAAGCGTCCGCGCCGGTCGAGGATGGTGGGGCGACTGTCGAGGACGGCGCGGCGGTTGCTGCGTCGAAATCTCGCGGTCAGCACCAGCACAAGCGCCACTGGCGTCCGCGCCGTCTGGCGCTGGACTTCGCGCCGGGCGAGACCGTCTCCGTGACCAGACGGCTCTACCGCGACGGCGACAGCGAATATCTTCTCAATGGTCGCGTCTGCCGTCTGCGCGACATTCAGGACTTGTTTTCGGGCACGGGCCTTTCGGGCGCGCACTACGCGATCATCGAGCAGGGGCGCATCGGCCAGATTCTCTCCGCCAAGCCGATGGATCGCCGCACGCTCATCGAAGAAGCGGCGGGCATTACGAAGTTCCGCGTGCGCCAGCGTGCGGCGGAGGCACGGCTCGAAGCCGCGCGCTCAAACCTCAACCGCGTTGCCGACATCGTCTCGGAGATCGAGCGTCAGGTCGGAAGCCTCCGGCGGCAGGCCGCCAAAGCGCGACGCTACCGGCAGATTCGCGAAGAGCTTCGAGAGCTTCTGCGACGCGTCTATGCCGCCGACGAGCGCGCCCTGAACGCGCGCCTTGAAGACCTGCGGGCGAAGCTCGAAGAGGCGCACGAAGAGGTCGCGTCGCTGGCCGGGGAGCTTGAGGAGCGCGAGGACGGAGCACGCCGCGCGACCGCCGAGGCGCGCGAGCGCGAGGAGGAGCTTTCGGAGGCGCGCGCCGCCGTCTCCGAGTCGGCCCTGCGGCTCGACCGGCGCGAGCGCGAGCGCGCATATCAGGGCGAGCAGATCGCCGCGCTCGAAAAGCGTCTTCAGGAAGTCCGCCGCGAGGCCGAAGAAGTGCGCGCCCGCCTCTCGGCGGTCACGTCGGAGAGCGAGTCGCTGGTGCTCAAAGACGTGCAGATGCGCGAGTCGAGCGAACAGAGCGCACGCCAGCTCGCGGAGGCCGAAGAGTCTTACGCGCGCCGCACCGCCGAAGTGCTCGAAGCCGAGTCGGCCATCGAGCGCGCGCGGGGCGAGCTGCTGACGCACACGGCGGTGGCCGAGCGCCTTTCGGAGACGGGCCGTCAACTCGAAGCCGCGGTCGAGAAGCTCCTGGCGCAGGCCGAGGGGCTGGCGCGCGAGGGCGAGCGCGCCGCCGCCGCGCACGAGCAGGCGAAGGCTGAGTCGGCTAAACTGCAAGCGGAGATCAAGGGCGCGCGCACGCATCTCGACGCGCTCTACGCCGAGCGCGAGGCGCGCACGCGCGAGCTTTCCGAGGCGCGCGCGGAAGTGGCCGCCGCCAGCGCCGAGCACGCGCGCGTGCGCGACGAGTCGGCGCGCGTCCGCCATCGCCTCGACACGCTCGCCGAGTTGGACGCGCAGCACTCGCTCTACTCGCGCGCCGTGCAGCGCCTGTTCACGCCCGCCGAGGGCGACCCGCCGCGCGACTTTCACGTCGTCGCCACGCTCGCAGACGTTCTGCGCGTCGAACCGCGCTGGGAGCGCGCCGTCGAGAGCGTGCTGGGGCCTTACCTCCAATCGGTCATCGTGCCGACGCCGGACGACGCCATGCGCGGGGCCGCGTGGCTCCGCGCGGCGGGCGCGGGTCGCGCGACCTTCCTCGTCGCGGGCCTGCGCGGCGGCGCTGAATTGGACGAGACTTTCGCCGAGACCGACGGGCGCGACGCCGCCGAAGACTTCGACGCGGACGCCGCGGGCGGTGACGTGCGCGTGGCCGACCTGCTCGGCACGCCGCGCGAGATTGGCGAGGTCTTGCGCCGCACGCTCGCACGCGAAATCAGCGCGCGTGTGGCCGTTGATTTAGAGCAGGCCATGATCCTGACTCTGCCGACGGGCGAGACGTGCGTGACCGCCGAGGGCGAGTTCGTCGTCGGCGGCCAGCTCATCGCGGCGGGCGGCCCGGCGGTCGCCGAGGAGGGTTCGGGGCTGCTCGCGTTCAAGCGCGAGATGCGCGAGCTGGAAGTCCGCATGGTCGGACTGAGCGCCGACCTCACGTTTGCCGACGAGGCCGCGCGGCGGGCGCGCGAGCGTCTGGGCGAGCTGGAAGACGCCTTCGTGCTCCTCAACGACGAGATCGGGCGCGAGGAGCGCGAGCACGTCGCGCGCGAGGTGAGCGCGCAGCAGCTTCAGCACGAGATCGAACGCGCCGAGCGGCACATGCGTGTTGTGGCCGACGACGCCGCGCGGCTCGCCGCCGAACAGAGCGGAGTCGAAGGGCATCGCGCGAAACAGCGCGCCGACCTTGAGGCCGCCGAAGAGGCGCGCGCCGCCGCGCAAGCCTCCGTCTCGCAAGCCGCCGAGGCGTTAGCCTCCGCGCGCCGCGCCGCCGAGTCGGAGAACGAAAATCTCGGCAGGCAGCGCGCGCAGGCCGCCGCCGCCGCCGAGCGCCGCCGCTCCGCCGCCGCCGAGCTTCGACGCATGGAAGCGGAGGCCGCCGAGCTTCAGTCGCGGCACGAGCGGCACGAGGGGGAAGCGTCCGAGATGGCCGGGCGCGTCGAAGAGTTGCGACGCTCGCTCGCCGAGCTGGACGAGTCGGCGGCGGGGGTCGAGGACGAGCGCACGGCCTTGGAGCGTCGCGTCGAGCAGGCTTCGGCGCGTCTCGCCGAAGCGCGCGCTCATGCCGACTCGCTCTCGCTCCAACTGACCGAGATGCGCCAGCGGGCCGACGAAGCGCGCGACATGCGCGCGGCGCTCGAAGTGCAAAGGGCCGAGACAGCCGCGCGGCTCAATTACCTGTGCGAGTCGTGCGTGAACGAGTTGAATCAGTCGCTCGACGAAATCTCCGAAGCCTTCCAGCCGGAAGAAGGCTTCGACCTTGAAGCGTCGCGCGCGCATCTCGAAGAGCTGCGCGCGCGCGTCGAGAGCTTCGGCGCGGTCAACATGATGGCGCTCGAAGAGCTGGCCGAATCGGAGGAGCGCCTGACGTTCCTCACCGAGCAGCGCAAGGACATCACCGACGGCATCGCTTCGACCGAAGAGGCTCTGCGCGAGATCAAGCGGCGCTCGCGCGAACGCTTCCGCCACGCCTTCGAGGAGGTCAACCGAAACTTCGGGCAGTTCTTCGTGGAACTCTTCGGCGGCGGGCGCGGCGAGATGAGCCTGATTGACGCCGAAGATGTTTTGGAATCCGGCATTGACATCGTGGCGCAGCCGCCGGGCAAGCGTCTCCAGAACGTGCTGCTGCTCTCAGGCGGCGAAAAGGCGATGGCCGCGCTCGCGCTCGTGCTCGCCATCTTCAGGTATCGTCCTTCGCCGTTCTGTCTGCTCGACGAGGTTGACGCGCCGCTCGACGAGGCGAACGTCGGTCGCTTCGCGTCGAAGGTCTTGGACATGAGCGCCGACACGCAGTTCCTCGTCATCACGCACAACAAGCGGACGATGGAGTCGGCGCGCGCCCTCTACGGCGTGACGATGGAAGAGGCGGGCATCTCCCGTCTCGTCTCCGTCAGGTTCGACTGAGCATGTGGGGCAGGGTTTCAGCGTCGTTCGCGGCAGCCGCGCTCGTCTTGACGGGCGCGGCTCTTCTCGCTGCGGCGCAGGGTAAGGCGACGCCGCGGCCCGCCGCCGGGCAGGGAGCGCCGAAGAAGGTCTCGGCGAGGCCGGAGGAGCAGGGGAGGGCGGGAGAGGGTTCTTCGTCGAAGACGACGGCGAACGCCGCCGCGACGAAGGAAGACCCCAGCGCCGCGCATTACGTCTACGAGTTCGAGCAGCCGGACTTCTTCGTCTACTTCGTGCACATCGAGCACGACGACCGCGGCCACGGCTCGATACGCTTCGAGCGCCGCTCCGACACAGAGCAACTGACAGACCCTCTGGAGATTTCGCCCGCAGTGCTGGAGCGCATACGCGCCCGCTTCGCGGCGCTCAAGTTTCTGGATTCGACGGAGAACTACCAGGGTCAGCGCACCTATCCCAGCCAGGGGAAGACCAAGCTGACGCTTCGACAGGGCGGGCGCGAGCGCACAGCCGAGTTCAACTACAGCCAGAACACAGACGCGCAGGGGCTGGCCGAAGAGTACCGCCGCATCTCCGAGCAGGCGCTCTTCGTCTTCGACATAGGCGTCGCCCTTGAGAGCCAGCCGCTTGAGACGCCCAAGCTCATAGACCGGCTGGACACGCTCATCAACAGCAACTTCATCTCCGACCGCCAGCAGCTCGTCCCGCTCCTCCGCCAGCTCGCAGAGGACGAGCGCGTCCCCCTCGTCGGTCGCAACCAGGCCGCGCGCATCCTGAAGAAGTTAGAGAAACAGGGGCCGTGAGCTTCCGCTCTCAGAGACTCGATGTTCACTCTCCGAGAGTCAATCTTCACTCTCCGAGCGCCAGCTTTCGCTCTCCGAGAATCGGCGTTTATTCCTGAAGAGCCAATTTTCACTCTCCGAGAGTGAACGCTGACTCTCCGAGAGTGAACGCTGACACTCAAAGAGCGAACGCTGACATTCAAAGAGTGAACGCTGACACTGGGAGAGTCAGCGTTCACTCTTTGAGTGTCAATTTTCCGGCCAAAAGCCTCAACTTCCGCTTCGGAGTATGAATTCCATACTCCGAAGCGTTTACGGCTTGTTCGAGGCCGGAGCGGGCGGTTGGGCGCTTCTCGACTTGCGCGCGAAGCGCTGGCCGAGTCCGTCGAGCGCGTTGTCGAGCGCCGCGCCCTTGCCGCCCGCACGCGCATACTGATAGACCAGAAGCGCCGACGTGTAAGCCTCGCTGCCGACGGCGATGTAGGTGTCTTCGACCAACTCGAAGATTTGCGAGAGGGCGGTCAGGACGGGCGAGAGCGCCGAGAGCAGGTCAACGTCCTTACGCATCTCTTCAACGTCGAAGGTGCGCGGCAGGATGTCCGGGTTCTGCGTCGCCAAGTCGAGCGACTGTGCGACGAAGCCGCGGCTTTTGTCGCCCATCTTCGGCAGCGCGTGGCGCTCTTCCGGCGAGAGGTCAACGAGGAAGGGAAGTTTCGTGCGGATGGTGTTGATGGCCGCAAGCACAGCCTGTTGGTCGGCCTGCGAAAGGCTCGCGCTGATGCGATTGTCGGGCATGTCGGTTCTCCTTTTGCGCGGCGCTCGAAAGGCTTGAGGCTGTCCGCGCGGTCAGTGCGTGAATGAGAGTCCGGGCGGGTTTGTGGAGTCGGCCCGAACGTTTCCGCGATGGTTCGCTAAAACGCGGGCAACGTATCACAGCTTCAAAAAGACGTAAAGGATTTTGGCGAGGCTGCGGGCGGCGCGATTCCGTGTCTCTGTCCTGAGTTACTTGATTGCGAGAAGGCTCTCCACCGAAATGTCTTCATCTATCGGCTCCGCCGTGAATGCCGGTGCGGAAGGCTCCGTTCGATGTTTTATGGCTTAGACTCCTGCATCGCCTTCTCTCTGGCCTTAGCTTGACGCTCCTTTAACTTTTGCTCCGCCGTTGAATCAACCAGCAACACGTAATTCAGATTGCCGCCCTGGCCCCCTGCAAAGACACGAACCTCAAAGTCCTGACACTTGAGAATCTTTAACTGAGTGTCCATCCCAACATATGCTTCCCACGCATCTGCCGCAGGGAGATTCGTTCCCTCAACAAATTTCGCTACAAATTTATCAACGTGCGGCCATTCCGGGCCGTCGTAACCGACGAAGAAATTAGAAACGCGACCGTCCAGAAGCATAAATTTGATTTGATTGATGCCGGCAAATTTCTCCTTTGATTTGTACTTGTCGGGCCTGATGATGAAGCTGGAAACACCGAATTGGTTGGCCGGTCTGGATAAGCTGGAGCGGACTTCCATATCCTCACTGCTGCCGGGGAATAGCCCCAACACTTGCTCCGGGGTCATACCCAGACTGAGACCGTTTATGACGGGAGCCTGCGTCATGGTGAGGCTACAAATCGCTTTACGGGTAGTACCGGGATCATTCGTCTGAGGTGAGACGGCGGATACTCCAATCATAAATAATGCGATTGCCAGAAATTGTTTCATCATCTACTCCTTCAGTTTCCGCATGGCCGAAGCCATCCAACTATTATTCAAACGCAACCGTCGCACGGATAATACCCAAAATCCCGGAGCTATCAACACACATTCGATGATGGCTCCGGCCATGTGAAGCTCACCCGCGGCGCGGGTCGGGCCGACGCTACTCGAAGAATTTGCGGCCCCCCTCTTTCTTCTCCTTGCGCCAGACGCGGAAGAAGATGACGACGGCGACGATGCCGAGGACGAGGAGCACGGCCATCATGAAGAGCGTGAAGATGAGTTCGGTGTTGACCTGATCGTTGTTCATGCTTGCCCTTTCGTGCTCGTCCGGAAACTTTCTCTCACGCGGCCTCCTGCTCGCCCGGCTCTTCCGTCGAGGGCGGCGGCGTGTAGCGTATGCGGCGTATGCGGCGGGTCTCGACCTGCTCGACGAGGAAGAGGCCGCCTTCGTGCTCGACCGTCTCGCCGGGGCGGAGGATGCGGCCCGCCTTGGCAAGCAGGAACCCGGCCATCGTCGTGTAGCCGGCCTCTTCGGGCAGGCGCAGGTTGAAGCGGCGGTTGGCATCGCGCACGGCGAGCGAGCCGTCCAGAACGAACGTGCCGTCCGGCTCCTCGACGATCTGCTCGCGCACCTCCTCGTCGTACTCGTCGTTGATGTCACCGACGATCTCTTCGAGCAAGTCCTCCAGCGTGACGATGCCTTCCAGTCCGCCGTGCTCGTCAACGACGCAGGCGATGTGCGTCTTGCGGGTCTGCATCTGTGCGAGCACCGAGCCGAGCCGGGCCGTCGCGGGCACGAAGAGGGGCGGGTGGAGCATCTCCTCGATGCGGAAGCGGACGGGGTTGACCGTCCGCAGGCACGGCATGAGGTCTTTCATAAACAGCACGCCCACGATGTCGTCGAGCCGCTCGCGGAAGACGGGCAGGCGCGAGTAGCCGTAGTCGCAGAACGCGCGCTCGCACTCTTCGAGCGTCGCCGTGAAGGGGAGCGCCTGCACCTCTGTCCGCGGAATCATGGCCTCGCGCACCTCCGCCTCGGAGAAGTCGAAAACCTGATTGATGAGCCGCCGCTCCTCCTCTTCGAGGTGGCCGCTCTTCTGCGAGAGGTTGACAAGCTGGCGTATCTCCTCCTCGGTGTAGATCGAGGCGTGCTCCGACGAGCCGTGCAGGCCGAGCGCGCGCGTCGCCGCCGTGCTCGCCAAATCGAGCAGGCGAATCGGCCCGCGGAAGACGCGCGAGAACCAGAACATCGGCGTCACGGTGAAGAGCGCGACGCGCATCGAACGCTCGATGCCGAGCATCTTCGGCACCTGCTCGCCCAGCACGATGTGCAGGAACGTGATGACGATGAAGGCGATGACGGAGGCGACGAGGTGTCGCGCGCCGACGGAGAGATACTGGCCGTAGGGCGCGGGAAAGAGTCCGGCCAGGCGGTCGAACTGCGGCGCGAGCATCGCGGCCAGCGTTGACTCGCCCATCCAGCCCAGTCCGAGCGACGAAAGCGTGACGCCGAGCTGCGTCGCGGAGATGTAGGCGACGAGGTTGTCCTTGAAAGCGAGCAGGCGCTCGGCCCGGCGGTCGCCCGCCTCGGCGCGCGCAGAGACGCGCATGCGCCTGACGCTGACGATGGCGAACTCCGAGGTGACGAAGAATCCGTTGGCGAGAACGAGGAGCAGGACGGCGAGAATTCTGAGGAGCGTTTCCATCGTCGGTTGTGGTCTGGCGGCGTCTGGCCCGAAATCGAACCTCCGTTTTTGAACTCAGGCGTCTGGTCTCTTTGCACACAAGCTTATGACCTCACGCCGCGCCGACGCAAGCCCGGAGGGAAGCAAAAGTAAGGCAAAAGTAAAAAGGCAAAAGAGGGTGTTAGGTTTTGGGTGCTGGGTGCTGGGCGTCGGTGAGATTCAATTCGCCAGCACCTATAACCCAGCACCCAAAACCCAGCACCCAGCACCCTCTATTGCCTTCGTTGGGAGAGCATGAGGCAGAACTCGACGACGCGGTTCTCGGCCCAGTGCCGGTCTTCGTCGCGGTTAGCGTCGGCGAGGAACCCGACGTGGCCGCCGTGCTCGGTGACGACGAGCAGCACTTCGGGATTGGCGGCGATTGAAGGGTCGCGGAACGGCTCGACGGGGATCACGGGGTCATCCGCCGCGTGGATGATGAGCGTCGGCAGTTGTATCCGCGCGATGACGGGCAGGGAGCTTGCGCGCACGTAGTAGTCTGCGGCGTCGCGGTAGCCGCCGTGCGGCGCGGTGTAGCGCCCGTCGAACTGGCGCAGTGTGCGCACGCGCCACAGGCCGCGCGTGTCGTAGAGCGCGGGGTGCAGACGCCGTTTCGCGCGGACGCGGCGGCGGAGGCTGCGCAGGAAACTCCAGCGGTAGACGGTGTTCGCGCGCCGCTCGATGAAATCGGCGCAGCCGCTCAGGTCAATCGAGGGCGAGACGGCGCACAGCCCCGCGAGCGAGCGCGGCGCTTCGCGCCCGTAGTTGCCCGCGAGACGCAAGACCATGTTGCCGCTCATCGAGAAGCCCGCGACGTAGATTTCCCGAAGCCCCTCGCGCCCGGCGAGTTCGTCGTTGATGACGCGGTGGATGTCGTTCGTCATGCCGCTGTGGTAGAGCGTCGGCGTGAGGTGCTCGGTGCCGCCGCAGTTGCGCATGTTCATGCGGACGACGTTGAAGCCCGTTTGGAAAGCCTTCTGCGCCGTGCCGAGGAGATAGAGCGAGTCGCTTGAGCCTTCGAGTCCGTGGAGGAGCAGGAGCGTCGGCGCTTTCAGCCTCTCCGCCTGCCAGCGGCACTTGAGGAGCACGCTCGCGCCCGGCTCGACCTCGACGAGCCGCGGCTCGAAGATTTGACTCTCGCCGTGAAGTGCGCGGTAGCGCGGCAGACGAAGCGCGGCGGCGATGGTCTGCGCGTGGCCGCCGCGCAGGAGCGCGTGCGGCACGAAAGGCTTCGAGCGGAAGACGCGCGCGATCTCTTCGAGCGTCGGCGTCAGAGCCTGCGGCGGGACGTGCGGCGCGGGGGATCGGATTCCCGAATTCATCTCAGCCGCCCACGGTCGGAGACTGTTTCCATCGGCGTTTGCGTCTCTACCGAAATTGACGGCAGGAAGTATATCAGACCAGACGCGTCGGCTCGGCGGGCGGCGGGTCTCCGGCGGGCCTTGGGCTTTCAGGCTCGCGCACGGGCGCGGGCGCGCTCGGCGCGTCGGGCGGCAACGGCAGCGGTTCGGGCCGGGCCGGGTCGTCGGGATGCGTCGGCGGCAGTTCAGGCTGCTGGCCGGGCTGCGGCGGCTCTGTGTTCGGGTTGCGGCTCATACGAGAATACACCTACTTTACTGGCAGAATGCGAAGACTCTAACACGAATCCGCATCGCGCCACACGCGAGACTCTGAGCGGCTGAAAATCGCCCGAAGATTGAAAGGATGAAAGCGGCACGTAGGTTGAAAGGGTAATGGCAGAAGGGCGCGCCGGATGCGTAAAGACGCGCCGCGGCTTTTCACCTTTACCTGAAAGGGGTCGTGCCATGAACACCATCGTCGTCACTTACCTGATTTACATCTGCATGAGTGTCGCGCTCACCGTCTGGGTCGCGCAGACGCTACACAAGAACGGGCGCATCTTCCTCGTTGATGTCTTCCAGGGTAACGAGGCGCTGGCCGACTCGGTAAATCACCTGCTGGTCGTCGGCTTCTATCTCATCAACTTCGGCTACGTGGCGCTGGCGCTAAAGATCGGCTACAGCGTTGAGAGCACGCGCGAAGGCATCGAGGCGCTGTCATGGAAGGTCGGCTTGGTGCTGCTCGTACTCGGCGCGATGCACTTCTTCAACCTGCTGGTCTTCAGCCGCATCCGGCGGCACCGGCCCGCCGGGCGCGCACACGTTAATCCCGAAGTGTACAGGGGCTTCAGCGACACGGTCGGCGGCTAGCGCGCCCGCCGCAAGTCGTCTTGAGTCTCATCCTTCGTTCGGGCCGAGTCCGGCGGCGCGCAGGAGGTCTGCGACGACGAAGCGGATCATACGATAGGTGACGTGGCGCGGCAGCGTCTCGCGCAGGGGCTTGAGGCGGTCGGGGCCGAGGTGCGCGACCGCCGACTCGACGAGGGCGCGGTCGGCGGCGTTGACGTGTTGCGAGAGGTCGAAGGGGCGACCCTGTTGGATGCAGTCGGCGAGGTGCTTCTCGACGGTGAACTCGGTCAGGCCGCGCCGGGCGCAAATCTCTTCGATGGTGAGTCCCTGCTCGTAGAGCGCGTAGGTCTCGTCCACGGTGCTCGCTCGCGGCGCGGCGGCGCGCGCGCCTGACTCGGAGGCGGACGACGAAGCGTGTGTTGACGTAGACGAGGCGCGAGGCGAAGGCTGACGGGAAGTCGAGCCGTCGGCGAAGGCGGGGAGCGACAGCCGGACGGACGCGCGCTCGCGCATGACTTCGCCTCCGGGCTGTGTGATGGAGATGGTCGGGTACGCGCCGCCCAGGACGTGGAGGCAGCCCGCAGCGACGAGCGCGTCAACGTAGAGCAGTATCTCGTCCTGCGTCATGCCGGAAAGAATCCCGTAGGTCGAGAGCTGGTCGAGGCCCGCCTGCGCGAGCTTCGACGAGCGCGAGCCGCGCAATACGGCGGCGAGCATCCCCTTGCCGAAGCGACCGCCCATGCGCGCCGCGCACGCGAGAATCTTGCGCGCCGTCAGAGACTCTTCCTCGGTCAGCTCGCGCGGCTCGGCAACGGCGATGCTCCCGGAGCCTTCGTCTTCGGCGGCCTCGAACGCGCCGCCCGCCGCCTCCGCCGCCTCGCGCCTTCGACGCATGCGCGTCTGCCCGGCGAGTTCTTCTTCGAGGTCGAGCGCGAAGGGGACGTGCTTCATCAAAAACTTGTCGAGGTCGCGCACAGGGTCGAGCGGCGGCGAGGTCTCACCGCGAGAAGTTAACCCCTCGCCGCGGGCGTCAAAACTCTCGCCGCGCGGAGAGGAAGTCTCAGCCGGGCGTGCCGCTGTGGCCTCGCGCCGCTCTTGAAGCACACAGTTGCCGCACGTGCCGCAGCGCCCGGTGTGCGAACGGTCGCCGAAGTAGTCGAGGATGAAGGCGCGGTAGCAGCGGTCTGTGTAGCAGAAGGAGATCATCTCGCGCAGCTTGCGCTGTTCGAGCGCGGCGCGGCGCGCGATGTCTTCGGGCCTGATGCGGAGTCGCGCGGCGGGCTGCTCGTCGAGCATCAGGACGCCGCGCGTGCGGCGCGCGGGCCGGTAGCTGACGACGCCCGCTTCGGCGAGGGACGAGAGTGTGCGCTTGAGCGCAGACGTTTCCGTGCCGAGAGCCTCGGCGAACTCCTGCACGTTGATCTCTGTGTCGGCCCGCTCACCCACGCCGTAGTCGCCGAGCAGGCCGAAGAGCGCCTGCTTGAGTTGCAGGCTGCGACGCGCGCCCACCGTTTCGCGCGCGAGGTGCGGGGGCATGAGCAGGCGCACCTCGGCGCGGTTCTCCGCGCCCGTGCCGCGCTCGATGTGGCCCGCCTTCTCCAAAGTGATGAGCGCGGACTGCACGGCCATCTCGTTGCGAACTCCGGCGCGGGCGGCGATCTCGCGCGTCGAAAGCTCGATGCGCCGGAGGCCCGTCCCCGTCAGCGCGTGATAGACCTTCACGATGAGTTCGGGCGGCGGGTAAGAGCCTTCGATGAAGTAGTCCTGCGTGCGCTTGTCGGCGTAGTTGAAGAGGAGCAGGCAGACCGACCGCTGGCCGTCGCGGCCCGCGCGTCCGATCTCCTGATAGTAAGCTTCAATCGAGCCGGGCAGGTGGAAGTGGACGACGAAGCGTATGTCGGGCTTGTCAATGCCCATGCCGAAGGCGTTGGTGGCGACGATCACCTGCGCGCGCCCCGACATGAACTCGTCCTGCGCGCGCACGCGCTCGTCGTCCGTCATCCCTGCGTGGTAGCCGACTACGAGCAGGCGCGCGTCTTTGAGCTTCTGCGTGATCTGCTCGACGGACTTTCGCGTCGAGGTGTAGATGATGCTGGACTGTGCGGCGTACTCGCCCGCGAGCTGGCGTATGCGCGCGAACTTCTCGCGCTCGCGCTCGGTGTGGACGACGCCGATGGAGAGGTTCGGGCGGTCGAAGCCGCTGACGAAGGCGCGCGGGTCTGAGAGGTTGAGCTGTTCGATGATGTCTGCGCGGACGTAAGGGGTGGCCGTGGCGGTCAGGGCGACGGTCTGCGGGCTGCCTATCGTCTCGCGGAAGGAGCGCAGGCGGGCGTAGTCGGGTCGGAAGTCGTGGCCCCATTCCGAGATGCAGTGCGCCTCGTCCACGGCGAAGAGGGAGATGCGAGCGCGGCGCAAGGTCTCGACGAAGTGATTGCTGCGGAAGCGTTCGGGCGCAACGTAGAGGAGCTTGTACAGCCCTTGACGCACGCCCGCGATGCGCTCTTTCTGCTCCTCGAAGTCGAGCGAGCTGTTGATGAAGGTCGCCGGCAACCCGCGCTCTTGAAGGGCGTCCACCTGATCTTTCATCAGCGCGATGAGCGGCGAGACGACTACCGTCACGCCCTCGCGCATGAGCGCCGGCAGTTGGAAGCAGAGCGACTTGCCGCCGCCCGTCGGCATCACGACCACTGTGTCGTGGCCGGCGAGGATGGCTTCGATCACCTCGCGCTGGCCCTCGCGAAAGCCCTCGAAACCGAAGAACTTTCTGAGCGCCGCCAGCGCCCCGTCCATGTTTGAAACGGCGTGAGTCATCGGCGTGTGTACGAAAGGAAATTGTAACCCAGAAGGCGTTGGGCCTGCGAGCCGACCGACGGCTACTTGATGGCCGGAGCGGGGGCGTCGTAAGCTTCCGGCGGGATGAAGAAACGAGAGTGGAAGGCGCGGACGAAGCGCGACCTGATGATCGAGGTGTGGGAGCATCTCGACTGTGAGACGGTCGGCGCGCAGGAGCTTGAGGCCGTGGCGGAGGCCGTGCGCGAGCGCTTCGGCGAGGGCGCGGTCGAAAGCCCCGCGGTGGCGGCTCGCCTCTTAGCCGACGAGGGCGCGGAGCTGCGCCACGCGGAAGTCCTGGAACTGGACGCGCGCTGGCGCACCGCTGACCCATACGAGGCGATGTTCCGCAACATCCTGCGCTTCTCGACTTTCGAGGAGGCTGCCGCCTCCGTCCGTCGGCTCGAAAACTTGCGCCGCCAGTTCGCGCGCACGGGCGACCGCGAGGGTCTTCGACTCGTGCGCGAGGCCGCGCTCAAGGGCAAGCAGCGCGCGCAGATGATTGCGCGCAACAACTCGGTCGGCGAGCGCAAGCGCGCCGAGAAGGCCGAGATCGCCGAGTGGTTCACGGTCTGGCTCAACCAGCCCGAACTCTTCGAGGACTGGCTCAGCTTGCGGCAAAGCTCGAAAGACTTTCGCGCGCGCTTTCGAGAGGAAGGCGGAGGGCAGAAGGCAGAAGGTAGTAAGCAGTAAGCAGAAGGCAAACAGGCAGCCGGTCAAGTGTTGCTCAGGCTTCTCCTGACTCACTGAAGCCCGCTGCCGCTTACCTTCTGCTTACTGCCTTCAGCTTTTGCGGCGCGCGACGCGCGGCGAGGTCAGGAGACAGACCAGCAGGACGGGGCCGGTCGAGAGCGCGAGAAAGCCCCCGCCCGCGGCGAGCAGCAGCGCCGCCAGCGCGAGGACGTTGTGAAGCACGCGCGACGCGTCGCCACCGGGCTGGCCGAGGAAGAAGGCGAGGGCCAAAAGCCCCGCGCCGACGGCGAGACTAATCAAACCTGCGAAGAAGGCGATCCGTATCTGCCGCACGTCTTCCGCACCTCACTTTCCGCCCGCTCTTTTTTTGCCGCGCGGCCCCGAAGGGCGTGCGTGAACGATCAGGCCCAAGTCCTCCGCACGCCGCTTCAGCGATTCGAGCGCGCCTCCGTCCACGATTGACTTCACGGGCCGCGTCGCGCCGCGCTCGCTCGGCCTCTTCTCCTTCTTGGAGACGTTGCGTGTCCACGTTTGAGAGCGTGCCATCGTCTTCATCCTCCAGCCGCCTTTAAGAGTCGCGCGCAAGCGCGCCGGACGCATGGCTTATACCTCGCCGCAACGCCTGAGTTCAAGTCTTCGCGTCCCGGCGGCGCTTGCCGACGGGGTCGCGCTCGTCGCCGCGCGCGACCGACAGACCGGCAGCGCCGCCTCCGCGCCGGACGTGAAACGCACCAGTCATGTTAACGGGGACGTTCAGCCAGTCTGACCTCACTTTGACCGGCTCCCGGCTCGCGCTTCCGCCACGACTCAACAAAGACCACGATTTTATTGTCCGAGGCAACTGGAACGGCGCGTGCTTAAAGGGCCGCGGCGAGAGGTTTTGATAACGTCTATTGAAACATTCTTTGCGAGACGACACGAAGCAAACATGCGACCCGAAAATATGAAGCCCCTCGGAAGTAAGCTCCTGGCAGTCGCGCTGACGGCGTTGCTGGTGCTGCTCGCCACCGCGCTCACGCCCGGCGGCCCGCCGACCGTTAGGGCCGGTGCTTCTTCCAACGGCAAGGTGAAAATCTCCTCCGACCTGAAGCAGAAGATGAGCGGCACGGGCAAAGTCAACGTTGTCATCAGCTCGGCTGGCGCGTGGGGCAGCACACTCACCAACGCCGTCGCCAGCAACGGGGGCGCAGTCGTCAAGACCTACAAGAACTTCAACGTGCACGCGGCAACCCTGCCGCCCGCGGCGGTCGCCAACCTCGCCGACCGCAGCGACGTTGACTACATCGCGCTCGACCGGACGGTCAAGAAACTCGGCCACGTCTCGCTGACGACCGGGGCCAACGCGGCCAGCGCACTGGGCGATACGACCCCCTACGACGGCAGCGGGATCGGCATCGCCGTCATGGACTCCGGCATAGACCCCAACCACGTTGCATCCAACGCCGCGAGCGTCGCGTCGCGCATCGCCGCCAACGTTGACTTCACGGGCGAGGGGCGCACCGGCGATCCTTACGGGCACGGCACGCACGTCGCTTCCATCGCTGCCGGCAACAGTCAGGTCGCGCAGGGCGCTTACGTGGGCATCGGGCCGAACGCCAACCTCATCAACCTCCGTGTGCTCGACGCGCAGGGCACGGGCACGCTCTCCTCGCTCCTCTCCGCGCTCGACTGTGTGAAGACCAACAAGGCAGCCTACCAAATCCGCGTCGTCAACATGAGCCTCGGCACGGCAGCCGTTGACTCCTACACGGTTGACCCGCTGTGTCCGGCTGTCCGTGGCCTGGTGAACTCCGGCGTCGTGGTCGTCGCCGCCGCGGGCAACGAGGGCAAGGACTCGAAAGGCAACAAGATTTACGGGCAGATTCATTCGCCCGGCGTCGAGCCGTCGGTCATCACGGTCGGCGCATCGAACACCTTCGGCACCGACGCGCGCTCGTCTGTGGTGCTCGACCCGAAGAAGTAAAGAGAGCGAACAAACAAAGCCCCGGCCCTTCTGCGCTCCGCGCGCGCGGCCACTCACCGCCCCACAGACTCGACTCACCTGTCGGCGCGTGAGTGGCCTTGTGTCAACTTGAAAGTCCCGCCTTCACATTGAACGAAGCGGTCAACCACCGCCCCCCGTCGAAGACCAGACTGGCGCTTTTTATGGGGAAAACGACCGAACCCCGCCTCGCAGCCCCCGGCATACAGCTTGCCCCTCTTTAAGCCGCCGGGACACCGGCGCTCAGGTTCGAGCAACTTCCCGGCACCGGGTACGGACACGAACGGATGTCAAAAGTCACGACGAAACAGAGCCTTGCGAAGCCGTACATGTGGTTGATAATCGGCCTCGGTCTCGTCGCGTGCACGTTCACTTTGTTCAGGCTTCAGCCCTCAGATCTGGGCTGGCGGTTCGCGCTGGTGAGCGTGCTGACGCTCGGCTTCGGCTCGCGCGTGGTCGTGCAGATACCGCGCGTCAAGGGGCAAATCTCCGTCTCCGACACCTTCATCTTCCTCGTCCTCCTGCTCTTCGGCGGCGAGGCGGCGATCCTGATGGCCGCGGCGGACGCCTTCTTCTCGTCGCGCCGCATCTCGAAAAAGAAACTGACCATCGCCTTCAACTCGGCGGTGTACGTCTGCTCGACCTTCCTCTCGGTCTGGGCGGTGCGGCTGACCTTCGGCGACATCAGGCCGCTCACGAACGGCGACCAGTCGCGCTACATCGCCGCCGTCTGCCTCGTGGCGTTCGTGCAGTACATCGTCAACTCCGGCCTCGTCGCCATCGGCGTCGCGCTCAAGGCCGGGCAGCCGCTCTGGCAGATGTGGCGGCAGAACTTCCTCTGGACTTCCCTGACTTACTTCGCGGGCGCGTCCGCCGCCGGCATCATCGCGAAGCTGATCGCGGCCTTCGGCCTCTACGCCTTCCTCGCCTCCGCGCCCATCGTCGTCGTCGTCTACTTCACCTACTGCACCTATCTCAAGAACGTCGAGGCTTCGACGCGCCAGGCCGACCTCGCGCGCCAGCACGCGCTCGAAGTCCAGCAGCACATGGGGGCGCTGCGCGAATCGGAGGAGCGCTTCCGCTCGGCCTTCGACTACGCGACCATCGGCATGGGCGTCGTCTCTCTGGATGGTCGCTGGCTTCAGGTCAACCCCTCGCTCTGCGAGATCGTCGGCTACGGCGGGCCGGAACTGCTCGCCTCGAACATCAAGGACATCACGCAACGCGAAGACCTCGTCGCGCTCGACGAGCAGATTCAGAGGCTCGCGCAGGGCGCGATCTCTTCGCACCAGACCGAGGTGCGCTACGCGCACAAGCAGGGCAAAGAGGTCTGGACGCACCTCGGCATGTCGCTCGTCCGCGACAGCGAGACGAAGCCGCTCCACCTCATCTTCCAGATTCAGGACATCACCGACCGCAAGCGCGCCGAGGAGCAGCTCCTCCACGACGCCTTCCACGACGCGCTGACGGGATTGCCGAACCGCGCGCTCTTCATGGATCACGTGAAGATGGCGATTCAACGCTCGCGCCGCAACGGCGAGCGTCTCTTCGCCGCACTCTTCCTCGACCTCGACCGCTTCAAGATCATCAACGACTCTTTGGGCCACATGGTCGGCGACCAGTTGCTGGTCGGCATCGCGCACCGGCTCGAAGCGTGCCTGCGACCGGGCGACACCGTGGCCCGGCTCGGCGGCGACGAGTTCACGATTCTGCTCGAAGACCTGGCCGAAACCGAGGACGCCATCGAAGTCGCGCGCCGCGTGCAGGAGGCCGTCTCCCAGCCCTTCAACATCGGCGGGCACGAGGTCTTCACCACGGTCTCCATCGGCATCGCGCTCTCGACCACGGGCTACGAGCGCGCCGAAGATTTGCTGCGCGACGCCGACACCGCGATGTACCGCGCCAAGCTGCTCGGCAAGAAGCGCCACGTCGTCTTCGACAAGGGGATGCACGACCGCGCGATGGAGCTGCTCCAGATCGAGACCGACCTGCGCCGCGCCATCACACGCAAGGAGTTCTTCCTCAACTATCAGCCCATCGTCTCTTTGGAAACCGGCAAGGTTTGCAGCTTCGAGGCGCTGGTCAGGTGGCGGCATCCGGAGCGCGGGCTGGTGATGCCCTCGGAGTTCGTGCCCGTGGCCGAGGAGACGGGACTCATCATCCCGCTCGGCCAGTGGGTGCTCACCGAGGCGTGCCGGCAGATGCGCGAGTGGCAGAAGTTCTTCCGCGTTGACGAGTCGGTGACGATGAGCGTCAACCTTTCGGGTCGCCAGTTCTCGCAGGCTGACCTGATAGAGCAAATCTCCTCGGCGCTGCGCGACGCGGGCCTGCGCCCCGGCTGCCTGAAGCTGGAGATCACCGAGAGCATGGTCGCCGAGAATATGGACACGGCCATTGACATGCTCACGCAGTTGCGCGACCTCGGCGTCGGACTCTCGATGGACGACTTCGGCACGGGCTACTCATCCCTCTCCTACCTGCACCGCTTCCCCATTGATACGCTCAAGATAGATCGCTCGTTCGTCACGCAGATGACCGACAACACGGAGAACGCGGAGATCGTCCGCACCATCGTCACGCTCGCGCGCAGCCTCGACATGAAAGTCATCGCCGAGGGCGTCGAGACCCGCGAGCAGTTGCGGCGGCTGGGCGACCTCGAATGCGACTACGGCCAGGGTTATCTCTTCTCGAAACCCGTGGCCGCGGCGCAGGCGGTCGAGTTCCTGCTCAAAGACGGTTTCTCGAACCTGCTTTCGTCGAGGGACGAGGATGCGCGCATCCTCGCGGCCTGAGAGAAAGGAAAAGCAATGGTGGCCTCACTTCGACAAGACGTGGAACAGCCGGAGCCTTTCGTGGCCGACCGTTTGGAGACCGCGCGCCTGCGTTTCAGGATGTTTACGCCCGCCGACCTCGACGACATGCACCTCATCACGCGTGACCCTGAAGTGATGTACCACATCGCTGACGGCCATACGCTCACGCGCGAGGAGACCGAGGAGAATCTGGAGAGAATCATCTGCGCCTTCCGGCGGCGCGGCTTCGGCAGGTGGGCGCTCGTCAGGAAGAAGACGGGCGCGCTCGTCGGCTACTGCGGCCTGACGTTGGGGAGCGAAGAGGTCGGCGTCGAGCTGGCCTACATGCTGGCGAAGTCCGAGTGGGGCAAGGGGCTGGCGACGGAGGCGGCCTCGGCCACCCTGCGCTACGGGTTTGAAACGCTCGGACTCGGCGTCATCGCCGGGCTGACGCGCCCCGAAAACGCGAGGTCGCGCCATGTGATGGAGCGGCTGAACATGAAGCACATCCGCGACTGGAGATACCACGGCTACAGTTGCACCTGGTACGCGCTTGCGCGCGAAGAGTGGCGGCCCGACGGCTCGCTGTACCGCGTCATCCAATAACACCGCCAAAAATCCCGCGCGCGCGCCAGAGTAGATGAACACGCCGCGCGTCCCCGTCTCTCGCTTCCTTCCCCCTCCTTGCCGCCCAGGTTATCCGCCCTGCGTCGAGCGCCGCCTTGCCAACGACACGGCTGCGTGGCCGCGCTTTCGGCCCCTCGCTCCTGAGCGGCGGGAAAAACATTTGGCGCGGGCGGGCGCAGTTGTGATAGTAAATCATCAAGGCTGATTCTCATGCGTTTTCAAATGCGACCGGCCAGCTCATTCGATTCGGGGGGAGATAATGACGGGAGGAACAGTCAGGGGCTACCGCCCCATCCGCGACTACGCGCTGATCGGCGACGCGCACACCGCCGCGCTCGTCGCCAGGGACGGCTCGATTGACTGGTGCTGCTGGCCGCGCTTCGACAGCCCGGCGGTCTTCTGCCGCCTGCTGGACGCGGCGCGCGGCGGCTGGTCGCAGATTTGCCCGGCTGAACAGTACGAAGTCTCACGCTCCTACGTCGGCACGACGAACGTGCTCGCCGCCGAGTTCAAGACCGGCGGCGGGCGCGCACGCCTGACGGACTTCATGCCCGTCGAGCGTCTGACCGAGAGCCACCGTGGCGAGGACATCGCGCCCAGCTACCGCATCCTGCGTCTCGTCGAAGGTCTCGCCGGCTCGGTCGAGATGGAGGTATCTTTCCGTCCGACGTTCGACTACGCGTGCGCCGACACAGTTCTCGAAGCGTGCGAGGGCGGCGCGGTCGCGCACGCCGGACGCGAGGCCCTGACGCTGACCTGCGCGGCCCGGATGCGACGCGACGAGCCGGGCGCGCTCGCCGGTCGCTTCAAGGTCAGAGAGGGCGAGCGCGTCTGGTTCGCGCTCAACTATTTCACTGACGTTGATTCTAAAGAGGTGAAACCGCCGCGCGCAGAGTCCGAGGACGAACTCAGGAAAACTCTGGACTACTGGGAAGAGTGGTGGCACGCGTGCCGCTACGACGGACAGTACAGCGAGCAGGTGCGCCGCAGCGCGCTCGTCCTGAAGCTCTTGACCTACGAGCCGACCGGCGCGCTCGTCGCCGCGCCCACGACCTCGCTTCCCGAAGAAGTCGGTGGCGTGCGTAACTGGGACTATCGCTACACGTGGCTGCGCGACTCCTCGCTCATCCTCTACACGCTGATGCTGCTCGGCTATCAGGAGGAGGCGTCGGACTTCTTCGGCTGGCTCGACGCGCTCGGCATCCCCCGCCAGAAGCGGCTGCAAATCATGTACACGCTCGACGGCAAGCCCTGCCTGCCGGAGCGGAAACTCGAACACCTCGAAGGCTACCGCGGGTCGCGCCCGGTGCGCGTCGGAAACGCCGCCTTCAACCAGAAGCAGCTCGACGTTTACGGCGAAGTCCTCGACGCCGTTCATCTCTACCACGAGCGTGCGCGGCGCGACATCCCGGAATCCTGGTGGGACGACATACAGTTCATGGCCGCGCGCACCGTCGAGGGCTGGCGCGAGCCGGACAGCGGCATCTGGGAGGTGCGCGGCGACCCGCGCCACTTTCTCTACTCGAAACTAATGTGCTGGGTCGCGCTCGACCGCGCGGTGCGGCTCGCGGGCAAGTCGCAGCCGTCGGCGGATGTTTCCGCTTGGAAGAAGGAGCGCGACGCGATACGCGAGTTGATTTTAAGAGAGGGTTATAACGAGCGCGTCGGCGCGTTCACGCAATATCTCGGCGGCGAGGCGCTCGACGCCAGCGCGCTCATCATCCCACAGACCGGCTTCCTTCCGCCGACGGACGTGCGCGTCAAATCCACGGTCGAGAGAATAAGCGAGCGGCTCACTTCGCACGGACTCGTCTATCGTTACTTGAATGAGGACGGACTGCCCGGCGGCGAGGGGACGTTCGCGCTGTGCAGCTTCTGGCTCGTTGATAACCTCGCGGCACAGGGACGTGTTGACGAGGCGAAGGGGCTTTTTGAAAAAATCGTCGGCTACGCCAATGACCTCGGCCTGCTCTCGGAAGAGATTGACCCCGTGAACGACGAACTTCTGGGCAACTACCCGCAGGGCTTCTCCCACCTCGCGCTCATACGCTCCGCCCTCAACATCTCTCGCGCCGAAGCTGACGGCGAGAAGGAGCACCCGCAGACCTCCGCCGAGCAGGCCGAAGATGTCGAGCAGACGGGGCAGCTAAAGAAGACTACGGAGAAATAAACGCGGGCTGTGGGAAGAGTGAAGCTTTCTCCAATCCCTTTGTAAGAGGGCAAAGGCTACTCAGTCGCCGCGCGCTCCTGTTGGTTCAACCACCTTTCCAAAACCGAGAGAGCGTAACGCTTCTCGTCCGCGCTGAGCGCCTGCCCTTTCGGAATCCCATGCCACTTTTGCAGGCAGCCGCGGCAGCAGGTTGCGGTGGCGTGCTGCGCGACGAAGACCGGATGATTACGCATCGGCGTCTGCCGCCCGTCGTTCGGGGGTTCGGCGGGCGCGAGCCGCTTCTCAATAAAATCCGCGGCGTGTTCGAGAACGACCGCCAGACCTTTGCGACGAAGATACTCTAACTCCTTCCCGCGCAGGCGAAAGCGCCGACGGAAAGGCGACTCGCTCAGTTCGGAGAATACTTCGTCGAGTTCACGCAACCTGTTTGACCCCTGGTCGTGTCCTGGTTTGAAAATATGAAGCTAGTATTTATCGGATTGAGATTCTCAAATCAGGACAATACTCTAATTATCAGGCTTCGCTTGCTGAGGTTGGGTAATGGCCGCGCGTACCGCATTCAGGAAGGCGTCCACATCGTAGCCCTCATAAGGCTTAAATTGCCATGAATTATCAACGGGCACGACACCAGTCGGCGATAACTCATAACCAGTGAGTATTTCGTAATCAGCGGTTCGTTCTATTGCCTTTAGAAACAAGACATACTTGCGTCCGATGACAGGCATCCCTTCCCCTGCTAAATGATAAAGCCGCTTATTCCCATTTGAATATTGCACGATTCCACCCTCACGCTCTACGGTAATCGTATCGCCTTGAGCTATTCGCGTGGGAGTAGAATTATTAATCACTTCGTTAACGCGGACGGTCAGTTCCGTATATACGCCGTATTTGTCGTTAGAGAGATGGGCTTGTGTATCCAGCACTTCGCCCAAAATTATGAGGCTACTTTGGGTAACAGGGAAGGCCGGGACATCATACCCTTCAATGGTGCGCGCCGATTCCGTAATCCTGGGGGTAGGGTCGCTGCTAACCAATCCTCGATTATCAAAATGCTTGTTTCTTTCTTTCCTCCCGGCAATCTTCTCAGGGTCTCTCGCGTCTTCCGGCGCGTCATAATCGACCACAGGGAAATGGCTCCGAAACTCGGCGTGCTTTTTCTTCCGCTCATCCCCGTTCACGGGGAACTGGTTTGGGGTACCGGGATGTTGATTCGGCTGACCTTGATTATTAAAGGCCGAGGTCGAGCTTATTATCAGTATGACAAGAAAGCCTAAGAGGAAGGCCGTTAACTGTTTGCTACTTAACATATCAATCTTCCGCCACTTCATTACCCCACTAATTTCGAGAAGACTGGAATGTAAGGTTAACGGAATTTTGTGATAATTACGATGGTAAAGAAGTGGGTTCAAATATGTGAAAGGTTGCGATTACCGATACGCCGGGTGGAGGCGTAGCAAGCTATTGATGACGCACTGAACTTCCACTCCCTATATAAATAAGCTGTCAAGTATTTTTCTTTCACAAATCTTGTTTGCATTCTTATTCTCCTCGAACCGTGGTAACGAATGTCGGGCATGATGTTTTGCTATTCCCCACGGTTCACGGCGGCGCTCGGCGCGCATATTCTGCTTGCAACAGGGACAATTTGTAGGGCATCATAAACGCATTACTCCTTCTCTCGCGCATCAACGGTGATGCGCCCCGCGCCTCGATGAGTTAGCGGCGGCGTTCTGGATAGTACGAGAGTTGGCCGACCCGAAACCTTTTAGAAGCCGCTCGACCGTTGAGCGCCCGAACGCCGGATGCCCTTCGCTGCGACCGTTGTACCGAAGCCCACACCAAGCGTTCGGAGCTTCTCTTGAACACCCTTGCACAAGGGAGAGGAACATTTAAATGTCCATGAAACTTTACGTCGGTAATCTCTCGTTCCAGACTTCGAGCGAAGACCTGCGAGAGCTGTTCGCGCAGGCCGGCACGGTCGAGTCGGCGAACGTAGTGGAAGATCGTGACACGGGCCGCTCGCGCGGCTTCGGCTTCGTCGAGATGTCCTCTAACGAGGAAGGGCAGGCGGCCATCGCGCAGTTCAACGGCAAGGAGATGAACGGTCGCAGCCTGACGGTCAACGAGGCCAGGCCGCGCGAAGACCGCGGTGGTCGCGGCGGCGGTGGCGGTGGTCGCGGAGGCTTCGGCGGCGGCGGCAATCGCGGTGGCGGCGGCGGCGGAGGCCGCGGCGGGTACGGCGGTGGCGGCGGTGGCGGCAACCGCGAGCCTCGCTGGTAAGTAAAAGCCGTAGACAGCAAGGCCGTAAACCGTGAACCGTGACGAGAGGAAAGCAGTTCTTCTCGTCACGGTTCACGGTTTACGGCCTTGCTGTTTTATTACAGGTGTGACTGGACGTAAGCCCTGGCCTTGTCGGGAGTGTTCATCGTCTGTATGAACTCCGTGTCTTTAAAGGCCCAGGTGATCGTGTCCTTGACGAATTCTCTGTAAGAAGAGGACGGCGTGCCGTTCTGATCAATGATGCCGATCTTCTGCGAGACCTGCATCATTAGTTTCTGGTCGCCCGTCTTGGCCGCCGCGTAAAACAGCCGGTGCTTATCGTCTTCAGACATCGAGCCGGACTGCGTGCCGCTTGAGGACGTGCTCGACGAATAGGTGTTGCTGTTGGAGGAGTAGCTATTGCTGTTCGACGAGTAGGTGTTGCTATTCGACGAATAAGAGTTGCTATTCGACGAGTAGGTGTTGATGTCTGTCGGATAGGTTTGCGAAGGGGCCTTCATGCGCGCGTAGGAGAACATGCCGATGGTGAGCAGGGCGGCCAGAACGCCGAGAAAGGGGCCGGTGAAGGCCAGCCCCCTGCCGCCGTAGCGCGCAGGGGTTCTGAAGGACTGGATGAGGGCGATCAGTCCGAGCAGGATGGCGAGAAAAAGAATGATGATGCCGACGGTTAATAGTCCCCAGAAGATAATGTCCGACGGCATGTGCGCGCTGTAGCGAAAGTAGTACCAATCATGAACCCGCATTCTTATCGTCGCCACCAGAAGGAGGACGAAGCTGACGAGGCCGAACAGTAAAGCGGCGATGGCGAACCCCTTACTGCGCCCGGCGGCCTGCTGCCCGAAACTCATCTGCGGCGCGTTCTGCGGATAATACTGCTGGCCTGCGGGCTGGAAAGGCGGCGGAGCTGTCGCGGGCTGCTGGTAGGCGGGCGCGACGCCCACGAGCGGAGTCCCGTCACTGGGGCAGAAGGCCAAAGCCTCGTCTGTGTAGGTGCGGTTGCATGTCGGACAGCTCTTCATGGTTCGGTAATCCCTTTCAGCCAAGTTTAGAAATGCGAAGCGAGACGGGAGACGCGGCCACCGCTCGCCTGCTCGAAGGTCGGGCGAAGAGTTTTATGCCAAATTCGTTCGCCAGTCAATGAGTGCCTGCGGCGAACAGGCGGCGACAAAAGCGAAGCCCCTCGAAAAATAGTTGCCACAAAGCACGGGCGCACGGTGTTTTCATGTCGGAAACAGGCGAGTAAGGGTGCGCGCCGAACCGGCCCGGAGCTGGGAAGTGAGCCGACGGCCCTCGCCTTTCAAAAAAGTTCAGACGCAAATCCGGATGACGATATCCGAGGAGGAAGAATGAAACGCTTAGACACTCTCTCAACACTCGCCGCATTGACGGCGCTCGCGCTGTCGGCGCAGGCCGCGCCCGCATCCCGCGCGTCTTCGGAAACCATTCGCGCCCGCGCGAACACGTTGAGCATCCCGTTGGCGGAGCCTGAACAGGGCGAGTTTCGCTGGCATGGCCCCGTCGCCGCGGGGCGCGTCGTCGAAATCAAGGGCGTCAACGGAAGCATCGAAGCCACGCCTTCGTCGGGCGGTGAGGTCGAGGTCGTGGCCGTCAAGCGCGCGCGCCGCAGCAACCCCGACGACGTGCGCATCGAGGTCGTGCAGCACGGCGAAGGCGTGACGATCTGCGCCGTCTACCCGAACGTCGAGGGGCAGCGAGCCAACACCTGCGCGCCCGGCAACGAAGGCCACATGAGTACGCGCGACAACGACACGAGTGTCGAGTTCACGGTGCGCGTGCCCGCGGGGGTGCGCTTCACGGGCCGCACGGTCAACGGCAAGGTCGAGGCCGACAACATGAGCGCCGACGTTGAGGCGACGACGGTCAACGGCAACGTCAACGTCTCGACCGTCGGCCTCGCGCGTGCCAAGACCGTCAACGGCTCGATCACCGCCGTGATGGGCCGCGCCGACTGGTCGGACGAGCTTGAGTTCAAGACCGTCAACGGCAGCATTGAACTGAGCTTCCCTGCGAGCCTCAGCGCCGAGGTCGAGGCCAAGACGCTCAACGGCCAAATCTCGACCGACTTCCCGCTGACCGTCCAGGGCACCTTCGGCAGGCGACACCTTTCGGGGACAATCGGCGGCGGCGGGCGCGAGTTGCGTCTTGAGACCGTCAACGGCAGCGTGCAGATTCGGCGCGCATCTTAAGCGATGAAGCTGGAACGCCGCAACGCTGAACTGAAAGCCCGCCGTATTTCGGTTCGGCATTCGGCATTCATAGTTTCAACCTTTCTTGAAAGGGAGTTCGGCATGTTGAAGATACGTTTGATCCTGTGCCTGTTCGCGCTGTCGGCGCTTGCGCTGACGGCTGCGGACGCCTCGCTCGCGCAGTCGTCGCGGCCTGAGTTGACCGAGGAGTTTCATCAGACCTACCCGCTCAACGCAGGCGGGCGCGTGAGTCTCTCGAACATCAACGGCGACGTGCGCGTCGCCGCGTGGGATCGCAACGAGGTGAAGATTGATGCCGTCAAGCGCGCCTACATGCAGGAGCGTCTGCAAGAGGCGCGCATCGAGGTGGACGCCTCGCCCTCCTATGTCCACGTCGAGACGAAGTACCCTGAGTCGAGCTGGTCGGGGCGCGAACGCGAACGCTGGGAGAACCCCGCGAGCGTCGAGTACACGCTCACGGTCCCGCGCGGCGCATCGCTCGACCGCTTCGACCTCATCAACGGCGGCCTCACCATCGAGGACATCAACGGCCCGGTGCATGCCTCTTCGGTGAACGGTCGGGTGTCGGCGCGCGGGCTGACGGGCGCGGTCAATCTTCAGGTCGTCAACGGTCGCCTCGAAGCGACACTCGCCAGGTTGAGCGAGTCGGGCGCGGTCACACTCTCGGCGGTCAACGGCCCGCTCGTCGTGACCATCCCCTCGGACTCGAACGCGACCGTGCGGGCCAGCACCGTCCACGGCCCGATCAGCAACGACTTCAGCCTGCCCGTGCGCGAGGGCGAGTACGTCGGGCGCAACCTCGAAGGCCGTTTGGGCCAGGGCGGCGCACGCGTCCGCCTCTCGAACGTCAACGGCTCGATCTCAATCCGCCGCGCCAACGACAACCGCCCGCTCAGCCCCGTCACGAACCTCCTCTCCGAGACTACTCGCCGCGAAGACAACGACAACGAAGCGGGGGACGCGCGCGATGCGGCGAGGGAAGCGCGTGAGGAGTCGCGAGCCGCAGCGCGCGCGGCGCGTGACGCGGCCCGCGAGTCCGCGCGCGAGAGTCAGGGCGAGGTCGAGGAGGCGCAGCGCGAGGCGCAGCGCGACACGGAAAAGGCTGCCAAAGAGGTCGCGAAGGCCGCGGCGGAGATAGACAAGGAGCAGATCAAAGAGAGCATCAGGGATGGCGTGCGCGTCGGCGTCGGGCGCGACGACTCGCGCCGCCAGACTGAGCGCGCGTCGAACAGCTTCAACGTGTCGGGCACGCCGCGCGTCCGCGTCGAGACCTTCGACGGCGCGATCAGCGTCCACGCCTGGGACAAGCCGGAAGTGATGTACACGGCGACGAAGCGCGCGTCGGACGAGCGCGAGATGCAGGGCATCAAGCTGTTGACGCAGGGCGCGGGTGGCTCCGAGGTCACGCTGCGCGCAGACTTCGACAAGTCGCACGCGCACGCCTACGAGGAGCGCAACGGGCGCGTCGTCTCTTTCAGCTCGAACGCCTCCGTCGAGTTCGACGTGTACGTTCCGCGCAACGCCACGCTGTTGGTCTCGACGGGCGACGGGCGCGTGCGCGTCGAGGGCGTGAGCGGCGAGTTGGACGTGCACACGGGCGACGGCGCGATTGATGTGACGGGCGCGCGCGGGCGTCTGCACGCGGAGACGGGCGACGGTCGCATTCTCGTCGAGGGCTTCGACGGCGACGCAGAGGCGCGCACCGGCGACGGTCGCATCACGCTCGACGGCAACTTCCGCACGCTCGCCGCGCACACCGGCGACGGAACCATCTCGCTTTCGCTCCCCGATGGAATCAACGCCACGGTCGAGACCGACGCCGAGTCGGTCTTCAACGACGGCGTGGCCGTGGCCGAGCCTCCGAACGAAGGGCGCGTGCGGCGCTGGCGCATCGGCGGCGGCGGACAGGTCTTCACGTTGGGGGCGAGCGATGGGCGCATCGTGCTGCGCCGCCGTTAACAGAGCGCGCGCACGATGCGTCTTTATCGGAGAGACGGCGAGTCGGTCGGCAGAGGGAAACGAAAGTCAGCCGCTGAACGCTTGGGATGCGGGCGAGGTCGGCAAATGAATTTCCAGCGCCGCGCCCGACGAGCGTTAGTCCGCGTCTCATTCACTTCGTTTGTAAATCGCCTGTAAAAAAAATCTGCGGCGCGGAATCAGTTGAAACCTTCGGCCACGGATGCTCGTCTAACGGGGCACCGCAAAAGCGTCTGTACGCGCCCCTACGCACTGACGCGAGCAACATTCGTCCGAACTAACAGACAAAATCCACTTCGTTGGACGCCACGGCGAGAGTCAACCTTTAGAACAGCCATGAGGAAGAAAGTCCTGCACGCTGCCGCCCTCTTCGCCCTTGCTCTGACGACGATGCTCCTGCCGCGCGGCGCGTCGGCGCAGCAACTCGCCTCGAACTACTCGCACGCCGCCACGCCCGTCGGCGCGTCGGCGCGTCGGACGCTCAAGCGCGTCGTCTTGAGCGTCGGCGTGATGGCTGAAGGCGCGCGCGCGCGCATCACTTCCGACGGCCCCGTCGAGGGCTACCGGACGTTCGTCGAGGGCGAGAAGTTCTTCGTCCTCATTCCGGAAGCGGACGCCTCCGCCGTCGAGACCGTCGTGCCCGCGTTGACGGGCCTCGCACGCGTCGAGGCCGAGCAGCGCGGCGACGACGCGCTCATCTCTTTCACCACGGGGCCGAACGTCTCGGCGCGCGTGCGCGCAGGCTTCAACCGTCTGGAAGTCCTCTTCGTCGCGCAGAAGCCGCCGAGCAGCGGCTCATCCAACAACCCGCCTTCGAGTAATGACAAAACTGGCGGGCCGCAGCCCACGCCGACGCCCGCGTCCGCGACGACACCCGTGGGCGCTCCGAGCGACGGCATGGCGACGAACGCGGCCCCGGCGAGTGTGGCCCCGGCGGGCACGACCCCGGCCCCCCCCGCGAACCCGCAGGCCGCGCTGCCGGCGGACTCCGCGGCGAGGTTCGCGGCGCTGCGCACGGCGGAGAAGGTGAACCCGGTTCGCATCCCGCGCTTCGACAAGCCGCCCGTGATTGACGGCAAGCTCGACGAAGACGTGTGGAAGACCGCCGCCGTCTTCAAGAACTTCATCCAGTGGCGTCCCGGCGACCTGCAACCGCCGTCCGAGCCGACCGAGGCGCTCATGGGCTACGACTCGAAGTACATCTACGTCGCCTTCCGCGCGCACGACGAGCCGGGCAAGGTGCGCGCCACCGTCCCCAAGCGCGACGATGTATTTAACGACGACTGGGTCGGCGTCTGGCTCGACACCTTCAACGACGGGCGGCACTCCTACGAGTTGATCTTCAACCCTCTCGGCGTGCAGGCCGACGCCATGTACACGGAGGGCGTCAGCGAGGACTTCAGCGTGGACATCGTGATGGAGTCGAAGGGCATGGTGTCGAACGACGGCTACACGGTGGAGATCGCCATCCCCTTCAAGTCCATGCGCTACGTCGCGGGCAAAGACAAGCTCTGGGGCGTTCACTTCATCCGCACGATCAAGCGCTTCAACAACGAGCAGAGTTCCTGGCAACCCATCGCGCGCGACAATTCGAGCCTGCTCGGGCAGGAGGGGCACATCACGGGTCTCGAAGGCGTCTCGACCGAGCGCACGCTCGAACTCATTCCGAGCCTGACCGTCTCGGAGGAGGGGCGGCGCGTGCCGACGATCACGGCGGGTCAGCTCGCGGGCCTGAACGCCGCTGGCATCATCCCGCCCGTTGACCGGGGGCGCTTCCTCAACAAGCCGATGGGCTTCGACCCCGGCGTCACGGCGAAGTTCGACCTCACGCCGACGATGACGCTCAACTTCACCTACAACCCGGACTTCGCGCAGGTCGAGGCCGACCAGACGGTCGTCACCGCCAACCAGCGTTTCCCCATCCTGTTCCAGGAGAAGCGACCGTTCTTCCTCGAAGGCAAGGAGATTTTCGAGACCATCATCAGCGCCGTCCACACGCGCACCATCGTCAACCCGAAATATGCCTTCAAGTTTACGGGCAAGGAGGGGCGCAACACCTTCGGCGTGATGTTCGCCTCCGACAAGGCTCCCGGCAACCTCAACGATGAGCAGCGCGACTTCATCCTCGACACGCGCAACCCCGCGCCCGACCGCGAGGCGCTGGCGAAGATTGAGGACAAGCGATCAACGGTGGGCGTCCTCCGCTTCAAGCACGACTTCGGCAAGGAGAACAGCATCGGATTCCTCGCCACGACCTACAGCTTCATTGACCACTACAACAGCGTGGCCGGCTTCGACGCGCGCTACCGCCTGAACAAGACGACGACCTTCACCGCACAGGTGCTCGGCAGCATCACGCACGAGCCTTTCTTCTTCGCCGACGAGGGTGTGACCTCCGACCGCAAGCGAGACGGCGTGGCCTACGCCTACGACCTGAACATGGGCGGGCGCAACTGGAGCTACGATTACTCGGCGGTCGGGCGCTCGCCCTTCTTCCGCGCCGACGTGGGCTTCAACCGCCGCTTCAACACGAACAACCAGAACCTCTTCGTTCGCTACAAGTCCACGGAGAAGCCGAAGGCCGGGCTCGTCAGTTGGAACATCTACAACAGTCTCGGCGGGAACTTCGACTGGAAGGGGCGCAGCCAGTTCTTGAATAACGAGACGCAGCTAGAATTCGACTTCCACAAGCAGAGCTTCGTCGGCGTCGGCCTCGACAAGGGCTACGAGCGCATCAACGAGTCGGAGTTCGGCACCTCACGCGAGGGCTTCGCCTTCCTGAACTCGCAGAACCCGTCGCTCAGCGGCCTCGCCGTCCCGCCGTGCCTCGGCCTCTCGAACGATCCGACGCTCGACCCTTCGGTGCAGGCGCAACTATCGCCCTGCACCTTCTTCGGCGGCGCTCACGAGCGCTCCGCGCCCAACTGGGGCTACTACCTCTACGCCGGCTCGACGCCCTCGAAGAGGTACAATTTCTTCGTCTTCAACTTCTTCGGCAGAGGGCAGTTCGATTTCGACTTCGACACCGGCAACCCGCGCTTCCCGCGCGTCAGCCCCGCCGCGCTTCAGTTCGGGCAGGGCGCACCGCTCGACCCCGGCGCAGGCCACGAGTGGAGGGTCGAGGTTGACCTGACCTACAAGCCGACGAACCCGCTCAACATCACGCTCAACTACAACAAGGATCGCCTGACGCGCCAGGACACGGGCCTCGTGCACTTCGACGACAACATCTTCTCCCTGCACGGCACATACCAGTTCACGCGCTTCTGGTTCGTGCGCGCGCGCGCCGACTACACGACGCTCGGCGCGAACGTTCGCGCGCAACTCCTCCTCGGCTGGACGCCCAACCCCGGCACCTCCTTCTACATCGGCTACAACGACGACATGAACCGCAACGGCGTCAATCCCTTCTCCGGCCAGATCGAGCCGGGCTTCCGCCGCAACGGTCGCCTCTTCTTCATCAAAATGTCGTACCTCATCCGCCGCAGCTTCGGAAAATGAAAGGGCCGTGAGCCGTGAGCCGTGAATCGTGAAGAGAAGAAGACAGGGTTTCTCTCGTCACGGTTCACGGTTCGCTTTTGCTTTCCAACACATCTTCCGGCGCTCAATATTTCGCAGCCGACGTGATAAACTCACCGCCTTCATTCGTCGTGGTCTTTATCCGATGATGTTTCCCCCAAACGCCTTCAAAAAGTCGGACGCCTCTTCGCGCACGCGCGCACTGGTCGCCGTGTGCGTCGCGTCGCTCGTCTTCTCCTCCGCCGCGTGCAAGAGCGACTATCCGGCTTCGGGGCAGCAGAGGCTCGCGGGCGATGCGAGCGCGGCGCGGCAGGTGAAGGTCGCGCGCGTCACCGAGCTGCCTGTGGGCGCGAGCGTCTCCGTCACGGGCACGCTCGCCGCGCAGGATCAGGCGACGCTGAGCGTGAAGGTTCCGGGACGCCTCGGCACGGTCACGGTTGATCTGGGTAGCGTCGTGCGGCGCGGGCAAGCGGTCGCGCAGGTCGAGCAGCAGGACTACAAGCTCCGCGTCGAGCAGGCCGACGCCGCGCTGCAACAGGCGCGCGTGCGCCTCGGCCTCGCGCCCGAAGGCGAAGACGACAGCCGCGTTGATCCCGAACGGACGGGCACTGTCAGGCAGGCGCGCGCTGTGCTTGAGCAGGAGCGCGAGAACCGCAAGCGCGTCGTCGCGCTCGTCGAGCAGGGCGTCGTCCCGCGCGCTGAGTTCGACGCGGCGGACGCTAACTTCAAGGTCGCCGAGAGCAAGTATCAGGACGCGCTCGAAGAGATACGCAACCGGCAGGGGCTACTCGTGCAGCGACGCAGCGAGCTTGCCATCGCGCGGCAGGCGCTCGCCGACACAACGGTCGTCGCGCCCTTCGACGGAGTAGTGCAGGAGAAGCGCGCGAGCGTCGGCGAGTACCTCGCGGCGGGAGCGCCCGTCGTCACCGTCGTGCGCGTGAACCCTCTGCGCTTCCGCGGCGAAGTTCCGGAGCGCGAGGCGGCGAGCATCCGCGCGGGCCAGCCCGTGCGCGTCACCGTCGAGGGCGACGCACGGCTCTACACGGGCCGCATCGTGCGCCTGAGTCCCACCATCAACCAGCAGAACCGCGTGCTCGTCGTCGAGGCCGAGATTGCGAACCCCGGCTCACTTCGACCCGGCGGCTTCGCCCACGCCGAGATCGTCACGAACAGCGGCGACACGGCGGTCACAGTCCCCGCAAGCGCCGTCGTCACCTTCGCAGGCATCGAGAAGGTCATCACGGTCGAGGACGGCAAGGCCAGAGAGAAGCCCGTCACCACGGGCCGCCGCGCCGACACCTGGACGGAAGTCCTCTCCGGCGTCGGCGTCGGCGAGCCGGTCGTCGTTGACCCCGGCAACTTGCAGTCAGGCCAGGCGGTCAGCGTCGTCGAATAAGAGTTTGAACCTTGAACTTTAAGTAATGCAGAAGCTCGCCGAGGTTTGTATCCGCCGCCCCGTCTTCGCGGCGATGATCGTTCTATCTTTGGTCGTCGTCGGCGCGGCGAGCTACTTCCGTCTGGGCGTTGACCGCTTCCCGTCGGTTGATTTGCCGACGGTGACGATTCGCACCAGCCTGCCGGGCGCTTCGTCCGAGGAGATCGAGACGCTCGTCTCGCAGCCAATCGAGGAGGCGGTCAACACCGTGGACGGAATGGACGAGTTGCGCTCGGTCTCCGCGCCGGGCGTCTCCATCGTCATCGCCACCTTCAAGCTCAACCGCAATCTTGAGACCGCCGCGCAGGACGTGCGCGACCGCGTCTCCGGCGTCATCAGCCAACTGCCGCAGGAGGTCAAGCCGCCCGTCGTCCAGAAGTTCGACAACGACAGCACGCCCTCGCTCGTCATCTCTCTTTCGGGCGACCGCTCTCTGCGCGAGCTGACGGAACTGGCCGACAAGGTCGTGCGCCCGCGCTTGGAGCGCATCGGCGGCGTCGGCGAGGTGGACATCGTCGGCGGCGTCGAGCGCGCCATCAACGTCTGGGTTGATGCCGACCGCCTCGCGGCATATCAAATCCCGATTACGTCCGTGCGGCAGGCGCTCGTCCAGCAGAACGCCGACGTGCCCGGCGGCAACGTCACCACCGACCGCGAAGAACTCGTCCTCCGCACGATGGGCCGCTACACAGACCCACGCGGCTTCAACGACCTGACCATCGCCACCATCAACGGCTCGCCCGTCCGCCTGCGCGACATCGGGCACGCCGAGGACGGGACGAAGGAGCAGCGCTCGCTCGCGCGTCTGAACGGCACGCCGACCGTCACGCTGCAAATACTCCGGCAGTCGGGCGCGAACACGGTCGAGGTCATCAACGGCATCAAGGCTGCTCTGCCGCGCGTCGCCGCGCAGCTTCCCGCGGACGTGAAGATGGAGGTCATCCGCGACCAGTCGCGCTACATCGAGGCGGCGCTGCACGAGATCACCGTCCACCTCGTTTTGGGAAGTCTGCTCGCATGCCTCGTCGTGCTTCTGTTTATGCGCTCGTGGCGCTCGACCATCATCGCGGGCGTCGCCATCCCCGCCTCTGTGATTTCAACTTTCGGGATGATGCGCGCGCTCGACTTTACCCTAAACAGTGTAACGATGCTCGCGCTCGTTTTGATGGTCGGCATCGTCATTGACGACGCCATCGTCGTCCTTGAAAACATCTTCCGCTTCGTCGAAGAGAAGCGCATGACCCCGGCGGAAGCCGCGCGCGAGGCAACGCGCGACATCGGCCTCGCCGTCCTTGCCACCACGCTCTCGCTCGTCGTCATCTTCCTGCCCGTCTCCTTCATGTCCTCGATTGCCGGACGCTTCCTCTACCAGTTCGGCATCACCGCCGCGGTCGCCATCCTCGTCAGCTTGCTCGTCTCGTTCACGCTGACGCCGATGATGAGTTCGCGCCTGCTGCGTGTGGAGGACGCGGGCGGGCACGGCTCGCAGGGGCACGATGGGGCGGGCGGCGCGGCGACCTCGCGCCGTGGTTTTTATTCACTGATTGACCGCGGCTACACGTGGCTGCTCACGCTCTCGATGCGCCATCGTCTCGTCGTCTCCGTCTTAGCCGTGGCGGTCATCGCGTCGAGCGTGCCGCTCTACCGCGCCGTGAAGCAGGAGTTCATCCCCTCGAACGTGGACGAGGCCGAGTTCGAGTTCAGCGTCACCGCGCCTGAGGGGACGAACCTCGCGGCGATGAACGAGACGATGCAGGCCATCGAGCGAGACTTGTTGGCGACGCCCGGCGTCCGGCTCGTGCTCACGACCGCGGGCGGAAGCTTCCTCGGCGCGGTCAACCAGTCGGACGGCTACGTCCGCATCGCACCGCACGAGGAGCGCACCTTCTCCATCAGTCGCCTCTGGCGCGAGACTCTGAACGGCACGCCTTTGAACGCGTGGCGCGGCAACTACACGCAGGCGGACGTGATGCAGGAGGTTCGCCGTCGCCTGCAAAAATACGCGCCGATGCGCGCGGGCGTCCGCAACGCGCAAGCGTTCAACTTCGGCACGGGCGGGCGCTTCGACATAGACTTCGTTATCCGCGGCCCCGAACTGACGCAGCTCGCCCGCTACGCCGAAGAACTGCGCGTGCGCTCGCAGCAGCTTGGCGGCATCGTTGACGCAGACACTACGCTCAAGCTCAACAAGCCGGAGCTGAGAGTCGAGATTGACCGCGACCGCGCCGCCGCGCTCGGCGTCAACACGCAGGACATTGCCGACAGCCTTCGCGTCATGGTCGGCGGCGACGATCAGGTCTCGCGCTTCTACGACGCCTCGGTCGCCGAAGCCTACGACGTTGCGCTTCGACTCACAGAGCGCGACCGCGACGACCCGCGCACGCTCGGTCGTCTCTACGTCCCTTCGGCGCGCGGCGGGCTGATCCGGCTCGACAACCTCGTCCGCATCAAACGCGAGGCTTCTCCGTCGCGCATTGACCGTCTCGACCGACAGAGGCAAGTCTCCCTGCGCGCGTCGGTCGCGCCCGGCTACGCGATGGCCGACCGCATCGAGGCTTTAAGACGCGCCGCCGCCGAGATGAACATGCCCGCCTCATACACGACGGCCATCACGGGCAAGGGACGCGAGCTTGAGCGCACCTTCAACGAATTCATCTGGGCGTTCCTGCTCTCGATCATCTTCATGTACATGATTCTCGCCTCGCAGTTCGAGAGCACGATTCACCCGGTCACGATTCTGCTCAGCCTGCCGCTCGCCATCCCCTTCGCGCTCGCTTCGCAGTGGATGACGGGCGACACCCTGAACCTCTATTCAGCCCTCGGCATACTCGTCCTCTTCGGCGTGGTCAAGAAGAATTCCATTCTCCAGATTGACCACATGAACAACCTCCGCGCCAAAGGCATGGAGCGATTCGAGGCCGTCATTCAAGGCAACCGCGACCGGCTGCGCCCCATCCTGATGACGACGCTCGCGCTCGTTGCAGGCATGACGCCGCTCGCACTCGGCACAGGGCCGGGCGCGGAAGAGCGACGCTCCATCGCCGTCGTCGTCATCGGCGGCCAATCGCTCTCACTCCTTTTGACGCTGCTGGTCACGCCCGTCGCCTATTCCGTCTTCGACGACATCGACCACACCGCGACGTGGCGACGCCTCGCCGCGCGCGTCATGCGCACACCGCGCCGCGCCGCCGCGGGACTCCGCGCGGCCTTCGCGCGAAAAGGCACCGCCGCGGAGGACGCAGAAGCAGCGGCGGACGAGGCGACGACCTTCGTTGATGACGGACGCGAAGCCGAAAGGGCGAGCGCCGAACTCGGAGCAGATTAAGCTGTAGGGGCAGGGATTGTCCCTGCCCGCCTTGTGCTGGAACGAATCGTGCGCGGGCAGGGACAATCCCTGCCCCTACAGAATTCATCAGGATTGCTGTTCATGTCCGACAAAAACATCGGCAAGCCGGTTCCGCGCAAGGAAGGGCGCGCGAAGGTGACGGGCGCGGCGCGCTACGTTGACGACCTCGACGCGCCCGGCATGCTCTACGGCGTGACCGTGCGCAGCCACGTCGCGCGCGGGCGCATCCGCGAGATCGTGTTCGGCGAGGGCATTCCGTGGGACGAGTTCACCGTCGTCACGGCGCGCGACATTGCGGGCACGAACGCCGTCGCGCTCATCCTCAACGATCAGCCGTACCTCGCCGACCGTGTAGTCAACCACGCAGAAGAGCCGATTCTCCTGCTCGCGCACGAGGACAAGTACCTGCTCGAAGAGGCGCGTCGCGCTGTCCGCGTGGACATCGAGCCGCTGCCCGCCGTCTTCCGTCTCGAAGACTCGCTCGCGGTGAAGGAAATCATCTGGGGCGAGGATAACGTCTTCAAATCTTATCGCGTTGAGAAGGGAGACGTTGACGGAGTTTGGGACGCGCCCGGCCTCGTCGTCGTTGAGGGCGAGTATGCGACGGGCGCGCAGGAGCAGCTCTACGTCGAGACGAACGGCGTCATCGCCACTGCGAGCGCGGAAGATGGCGTCGTCGTGCAAGGCTCGATGCAGTGTCCATACTACGTCCACAAAGCCCTGTTGAAACTCTTCGACTTGCCGGAAGACAAAGTGCGCGTCATCCAGACCGAGACGGGCGGCGGCTTCGGCGGCAAGGAAGAGTATCCTTCGATGATTGCGGGGCACGCCGCCCTGCTCGCTTGGAAGTCGGGCCGCGCGGTGAAGATGATCTACGACCGCGCCGAAGACATGACGGCGACGACCAAGCGACACCCTTCGCGCACGCGCCACCGCACGGCGGTCACGCGCGACGGGCGGCTAGTCGGCATGGAGATAGATTTCGCGATTGACGGCGGGGCCTACGCTACTCTGTCGTCGGTCGTGCTCTCGCGCGGGACGATTCACGCCGCAGGGCCTTACAACTGCCCGAACGTCCGCATAAGCTCTCGCGCCGTCGCGACGAACGCGCCGCCGCACGGAGCCTTCCGCGGCTTCGGAGCGCCGCAGAGCATCTTCGCCCTCGAACGCCATCTCGACAAGGTGGCCGCGGCGGTCGGCCTTGCGCCGGAGGAGCTGCGCCGCCGCAACTTTCTGCGCCGCGGCGAGACGACGGCGACGGGCCAGGTCATAGGCGAGGAGGTTGACCTCGGTGCGCTCTTAGACCGCGCCTTTGAGCTGTCGGAATATCAAGCCAAGCGCGAACGCTTCACACGCGAGAACGTCGGAAGCAAGATCAAGCGCGGCATCGGCTTCGCCTCGTTCATGCACGGCGCGGGCTTCACGGGTTCGGGCGAGAAGTACCTGCAATCAGTCGTCGGCTGCGAGGCGACGAGCGAAGGTCGCGTGCGCGTGCTCTCGGCGAGCACAGAGATCGGGCAGGGCACGAACACCATCTTCGCGCAGATCGCGGCGGACGCCCTCGGCCTCGACTACGAACGCGTCGAAGTCGTCCGGCCCGACACGAGTCAAGTCCCGAACAGCGGCCCGACGGTCGCCTCGCGCACCTGCATGATCGTCGGCAAGCTCGTCGAGTCCGCCGCGCTCCAACTCAAACAGACGCTCGCGGGCGCGGGCCTCCTCCGAGAGGCTTACACACAAGACGACTTCGCGCGCGCCTGCCGCGTCTACATCGAAAGAAACGGCGCGCTCAAATCTTTCAGTCAATACAAACAGCCCGAAGACATCGAGTGGGACGACGAGCATTATCGCGGCGACGCCTACGGCGCTTACGCCTGGGCCGTCTACGTGGCCGAGGTGAGCGTGGACACCTTGACCTACGAGGCACGCGTCGAGGACTTCGTTGCCGTGCAGGAGGTGGGCCGCGTGATTCACCCCGTTCTCGCCGCGGGGCAGATCGAGGGCGGAGTCGCGCAAGGCATAGGCTGGACGCTCTACGAATCGGTCGTGTGGGCCGACGGGCGCATGGCGAACGGGCAGATGACCAACTACATCATCCCCACGTCGGCGGACATCCCGCCCATCCGCGTGCACTTCTTCGAGAACCCCTACGCGGGCGGCCCTGCGGGCGCAAAGGGCATCGGCGAGCTTCCGATGGACGGCCCCGCCCCGGCGATTCTCAACGCCATCGAGCAGGCCACGGGCGTCTCGTTCAACTACGTGCCGCTCACGCCGGAGACCATCATGGAGGCGCTTGAGCGCGAGACGGTCAAAGCTTGTTGAGAGAGGCGAAGTGAAAGAGACACGCACAGGCACAGACGAGACGCGGCGCGGCGCGGACGGGACACGCCGAGACAATCCCGTAGAGCGCCCCGGCGCAGACGGCGCACGCGGCCAAGTCTGCGTGCGCTGCACAGTGAACGGCGAGGCCGTCGTGCTTCAGGCATACCCTCTGGCTCGCCTGCTCGACGTGCTGCGCGAGAATTTGAAACTTACCGGCACGAAGGAAGGGTGCGGCGAGGGCGAGTGCGGCGCGTGCTCGGTCATCCTGGACGGCGAGCTGGTCAACAGTTGCCTCGTGCCGTTCGTGCAAGTCGAGGGCGCGTTGATAAAGACCGTCGAAGGGGTCGCCGACGGCGAGCGGCTTCATGCCGTGCAGCAGGCGTTGATCGAGTGCGGCGGCGCGCAGTGCGGCATCTGCACGCCGGGCATGGTGCTCGCCGCCGTCAGCCTCCTCGAACGCAACCCGCGCCCGACCGAGGCCGACATACGCGAGGGGCTGGCGGGCAATCTCTGCCGCTGCACCGGCTACATGAAAATCTTCGGCGCGGTGGTGCGCGCCACGGAGGAAAGGATGAAGATGGAAGGATGAAGTGAAGACAGTCCTTCTTTCATCCTTCATCCTTCCGCCTTCATCCTTTAAAAGATGAGAGCTTACCTGCCCGCTTACGAGTTGGTCGTGCCGCGCACGCTCGGCGACGCGCTGGCGATGCTGCGCGACGAGCCGGGCGTGTGGCGACCGTTCGCGGGCGGAACTGACTTGATGGTTCTGCTCGAAGCGGGAAAGCTCGAACACAGGAAGTTTTTCAGCGTGCGACATCTCGCGGAGCTTCGCGGCATCGAGGAGGCAGGCGGCTACGTCACCATCGGCACGCTGACGACTTACACAGAGGTGCGTCGCTCTCCGTTGCTCGCGCGCGAGTTCCCTCTGCTCGTCCGCGCGGCTTCAGAGACGGGCGGCGTGGCGATTCAGAACCGCGGCACGCTCGGCGGCAACATCGCCAACGCCAGTCCGGCTGCGGACTCGCCGCCCGCGCTTCTGGCCTACGGCGCGGAGATCGAACTCATCTCCGCGGGCGGCTCTCGCTGGGTCGCTTACGCAGACTTCCACACGGGCTACAAGCAGACCGTCATGCGCGCCGACGAGATGATCGCGCGCGTACGCCTGCCGCACCCGCGCGTGGAGGCGCGCCACTTCTACCGAAAGGTCGGCACGCGCCGCGCGCAGGCCATCTCGAAAGTCTGCTTCGCAGGTCTGGTCGAAACGGACGGCGGCGTGATAAGTGAAGTCCGCATCGCTTTGGGAAGTGTCGCGCCGGTCGTGCTGCGCTGCCGTCGGACGGAAGAGCTTTTGCGCGGGCGAATGCTCGACGCGGAGCTGGTGGGCGCGGCGCTCGAAGAGATCGCGCGCGAGATCGCGCCGATTGACGACGTGCGCTCGACGGCAGGCTACCGCACGCGCGTCGTCCGAAACCTGCTGGCGGAATTTCTCACCTCTTCTTTTTGAGAGAGTGAACCCCGCCTGTCTCCCGAAACTTTCCCAACAAAAATTTCCGGGGGCGCGCGCGCGTTCGTGATATAGTCCCGCGCCGAAATCATCTCTGAACGAAAGGATCTGACGTGTATGCAGAACTACAATAACCCGTCGCAGCCGCAGGGCGGCTACGGCACGCCGCCCCCGAAGAAGGGCATGTCAACGGGCGTTAAGGTCTTGATCGTCGTCGCCGTCCTGTTGGTCGTCGGCGTGGTGGTGCTGGTCGCCGTCGGGATAGGCGGAGCCTACTGGCTGAGCAGACGCGCGAGCGAAGTGGCGAGCACATACCCGGAGGCGGGGTCTGGCACGTCGAACTCGTCGTCGTCGAGTTCGACCGCGGGCGACGACGCGCAGCCGCCGCAGCCGACCGCCGAACAGTCGGCGGCCATCGCGGGCGGCCAGTCGGCCACTTGGGCGCAGCAGGAGATTTCGTGGACGGTGCCGCAGCGTTGGAAGCAGGACTCGGCCAGCAGCACCTCCTTCAACTGGAGTTCGCCTGGCTCAGGGGATGCGGCCTTTCTCCTCGTCAACATCTCGCCGATGAGCGCCGACTTCCCCTCGGACATCAGCATCAAAGCCTTCTACGATCAGGCCGCGGAGCGCAAGCAGAGGGGCGAGGTCAGCGAGGTGCGCTGGCTCAAACTCGACGGCCTGAAGGGCGTCATGTTCCGCGAGGCCGCGCCTGAGACCAGCGACAGCCCGCAGCGCTTGCAGTGGATGGGCTACCGCAAATACAAAGGACAGACGCAGCTCGTCAACATCATGCTCTCCTCTGAGGGCAAGCACTTCACGCAGCACGAGGACGCGCTCTACGGGATTCTATATTCGACGAAGATGACGAAGTAGTTTACATGGCGGAGCAGACGTGAACATCCGCCCGGACTCAAACACAGAGCGCGCAGGTGAGGGCCAAGACGAAAACCATTCTCTTCATCTCGGTGTCGCCGTTTGAGGAAGCTCGTCGTTGAGCGATTCGGGCACGTGAAGGATTTGCTGCCAGCCGGACTCGTCGGCGCGCATGCGCTCGGTCAGTTCGTCGCGCAGGGTTCGGAGTTTGTCGCTCAGCGTGTGCGGGTAGTTGTTGATGTCCGGGAAGCGCCGGAGTTGTTCTTCGACGAAGGCTTTCTGCTTGACGATTGAAGGGATGGATTCGTGGCGGCCTCCTTCCCAGAAGGGCGCGAGCAGGCGCTCGACGCGCGACGCGCCGGGAATCTCTATCTGCTCGTCGTCGAGGCCCGTCACGTCGGCGACGTAGCGCCCCTGCGGGTCGCAGCCGCGGAAGACTTGCAGGCGTCCGGGCAGCGTTGACTTCTCCGGCGTGTTGGAAGCCTTGAGCGTGGGCCGACCGTCAATCAGGCACTCCTTGAAGATGACCCCGGCGATGCTGCGGACTTCGCCGGAGAGCTTCGTGCCGATGCCGAAGCCCGCGGCTTCGGGGAACTCGGCGACGATGCGCCGGATTTGATCCGCATCCAGATCGCCGGTGAGCACGGGCATCAGGCCGCGCAGCCCGTTCGCCTCGAAGAACTCCAGACACCATTTGCCGAGCTTCGCCAGGTCTCCCGAATCCACACGGAAACCTTTCAGGGCACGCCGCCGCGCCTCGGTCGAAGTCGCGGCCATCGCCGCGTGCACCGCGCCCATCTGCACGTCAATCGTGTCCAGAAGCAGGGTCGTGCCCTGCGGGTTGGCGTCGAGCCAACGCTCGAAGGCGACCTGCTCGAAGTGCTTCGGTTGCCCGGTGCGCCGGTCTATCTCCGGCTCGTCCATGAACTCCACGTAGGACTGCTGCCAGTAGTGCGCCTCCGTGCCGACCGCAGGGATTTCGAGCCGGTGCGCGGCCTCCATGTTCGAGGTGTCGTTGAAGCCGCCGATGAAGGCGTAGGTCGCCACGTCAACGGCGCGCTCGATGTCGCCGTTGCGCCGGAGGGAGAAGTCGGAGAGCCAGCGCGTGCCCGCGGCCAGACGAATCTGCATGGCGATGGCGGCGGTCGTCATCGGGAGGTCGAAGGCGTGCTCGAACTTTATCTCCTGAGCCTGTGCGAGGCCGAACCCGCCCGTGATGTCCGCGAAGGGCTGGCCCGCGAACATGAGCGTGCCGGGGCGCACGGCCCGCACCGTCCCCGCGAACGTGATGTCCTCCACGGCCTTCGCAAACAGGCGCATGCCGCCGCGATCCTGTTCGAGCGTGCGCAGGCGCGGGCGGTCAATTCGCAGGTCGAGGAACGAGCGAATCAGCCGCTCGTGTCCGAGGCACGGCGCGCAGGGGAGCTTCCTCTGCGCCGCGTAGAAGGTCGCCTCGGCCTCGCTCAAGAGCGTGTCGTGCAGGCGCGTCACGTCCTTGTATGACGCGTCGCCCATCGTGGCATGGTAACGATCAATGTTCAGCATGGGCGTTGGGCGTTGGGTGCTGGGTTGGGCTTGTTTGAGTGAAGGGAAGCGGGAAGATCAAAACACTAACCAGCACCCAGCACTCAACACCCTCAAATTATTTCCGCTCCCGCGCGGCGCATCTCTTCGATGGCGCGCGCGTCGTCGCCGGGACGAAGGTTGACGGCGCGCATGGCTTCTCCGACGGCCTTGACCTGGAAGCCTTCGCGCAGGGCGTCGAGGACCGTGTTCTTGACGCAGTAGTCCGTGGCGAGGCCGCCGACCCAGACCTCTCTGACGCCCTCTGCGCGCAGAAGGTCGGCGAGCTTAGTCCCATCGAAGGCCGAGTAGCTGTCCTCGTCGCCCGTGCCTTTGGAGATGATTTGAATGCGTGGGTCGTCGAGCAGTTCCGGGTGAAACTCCGCGCCGCGCGTCTCCTGCACACAGTGGACGGGCCAGGTGCCGCCGTAGTCTGCGAAGTGCTTCGTCCGGGCCGGATGCCAGTCGCGGCTTTTGAAGACCGGCTCGCCGCGCTCTAAGAATTCACTGATGAGATGGTTGAGCGGCGCGACCACTTCGTCGCCGCGCTCGACGGCGAGCGAGCCGCCGGGGCAGAAGTCGTTCTGCACGTCAACCACGATGAGCGCGCGCCTCATGCTGCTTCCTTCCGACATCCATCCACCTCCTTCATCACACACGGCTTTTGAAGAGACCGCACATCCTCTTCCTCACGTCAATTGTACGGAACTGCCGACGCAAGTAAAGCGGCCCGCCCTTCGTCCATTTTGATTTTCGGTCGGGTCTAGTCGCCGAATTGCACGCTGTCGCGGAGCGGGGCGTCGCCGAGGACTTCGTGGCGGGAGTCGTCGGCGTACTGGAGTTTGTAGAGACGCCAGTAGAGGCCGCGTCGGGTGAGAAGCTGCTGGTGCGTGCCCGACTCGCGCAACTCGCCGTGGTGTAGGACGAGTATCTGGTCGGCGCGCTGGACGGTGGAGAGGCGGTGCGCGACGACGATTGAGGTTCGGTCGCGCAAGACGCGCTCGATGGCCTGCTGGATGAGCTGCTCGGTCTCGGTGTCAATCGAGCTGGTCGCCTCGTCGAGGATGAGGAGCGCCGGGTCGAAGGCGAGCGCGCGGGCAAACGAGATGAGCTGCTTCTGTCCGACCGAGAGTCCCGCGCCGCGCTCGCGCACCTCCGCCTTGTAGCCTTCGGGCAGCCGCTCGATGAAATGGTCTGCGTGCACCTCGCGCGCGGCCCAACGGACGCGCTCCGCCGCGATACCTTCGCGGCCCAGACGGATGTTGCCCTCGACCGTGCCGCTGAAGAGAAACACGTCCTGCAACACCACCGCGAAGTTCTCGCGTAAGTGTTTCAAGTCCCATTCGCGCACGTCAACGCCGTCGAGAAGTATCGAGCCGCGCTGCACGTCGTAGAAGCGCATGAGGAGGTTCGTGATCGTCGTTTTGCCGGAGCCTGTGTGCCCGACGAGCGCGACGGTCTGACCCGGCTCGACGGCGAAGGAAACATCCTTCAAGACCCACTCGCCCTCGTTGTAGGCGAACCAGACGTTGCGGAACTCTATGCGCCCGCGCGCGCGGCCCCGTTTTTTCGGCGCGGCGGGCGAGGTGATGGTGATGGGCAGGTCGAGCGTCTTAAATATCCGGTGCGAGGCGACGATTGCGGCCTGGAGGACGTTGTACTTGTCGGAGATGTCGCGGATGGGCTGGAAGAGTTGCTGCGAATACTGTATGAAGGCGACCAGCGCACCGATGGTGAGGACGGCGTGCTGCGGCGTGTTCTGCATCACGCGATAGCCGCCGTACCAGATGATGAGCGCAACGCCGATGGCGCTTATCATGTCAACGAGCGGGAAGAAGACCGCGTAGTAGAAGATGGTGTCAATGTTCGCCTGCCGGTGGTCGTCGTTGATCTGGTGGAACTGCCGGAGAGATTTCGCCTCGCGGTTGAAAATCTGGACGGTCTGCGCGCCCGACAGGTGCTCTTGCAGGAAGGCGTTGATGCGCGCCAGTCGCGTGCGGACGAGGTCGTAGCCGCGGCGCGCGTGCTTGCGAAACCAGCCCGTCGCGGCGAAGAGCATCGGCACCGTGATGAGCGTGACGAGCGTCAGACGCCAGTCCATAGCGAGCATGATGGCGACGACGGCGAAGATGACAACCACGTCGCCGAGCAGCTCGATGACGCCGGAGGTGAACAGCTCGTTCAGGGCATCAACGTCCGAGGTGAGCCGCGTCATGATACGCCCGACGGGGTTGCGGTCGAAGTAGGCGACCTCCTGCCGCTGGAGCTTTTCGTAAAGCTCGCTGCGGAGGTCGTACATCACGCGCTGCCCCACGGTTTCCAAAAGCACGGTCTGAAAGTAGGCGACGACGAATTGCAGAAGCTTCGTGACGAAGAAGGCGAGCGCGATCCACGTGAGCACGTCCAGGCTCTTCTTCATGATGCCTTCGTCAATCGCGTACTGGACGAACTTCGGCTGCAACACGCCGAGGCCGTTGGCGACGAGCGTCAATATGAGAGCCGGGATGAGCGAGCCGACGTAAGGGCGCAGATACTTCAAAAGCCGACGGGCGAGACGCAGATCATACGTCTTGCCGATGGCCTCTTCTTCGTGATACTTGGAAACCGCCGTGGACATACAAGCAACGAAATATAGCCGTAGGGGCAGGGCTTGTCTCTGCCCGCTTGCCCTATAGATTCAAGTTGCGCGTCACGCAGCGCCGCGGGCAGGGACAAGCCCTGCCCCTACAAAACGTCAACTGGCCGCCAGCTCCTCCTCCAGCAACTGCCGCTCGTAGAGGTCTGCGTACTCGCCGCCCGCGGCGAGCAGCTCCTCGTGCGTGCCGCGCTCGACGATGCGGCCTTCGTCGAGGACGCAAATCAGGTCTGCGTCGCGGACGGTCGAGATGCGGTGCGAGACGATGAGGCTTGTGCGCTCGCGCATCACGCCGCGCAGTTGCGCGAGTATCTTCTCCTCGGTGTAGGTGTCAACGGACGAGAGCGCGTCGTCGAGAATGAGTATGCGCGGTTGGCGGAGCACGGCGCGCGCAATCGCCGTGCGCTGCTTCTGGCCGCCCGACAGCGTGATGCCGCGCTCGCCGACGAGCGTCTCGAAGCCTTCGGGGAAGTCGCGCACGTCGTCGCCGAGGCCCGCGATCTCCGCCGCCCACTCGACCTCGGCGCGCTCCGCCCGCTCGACGCCGAAGGCGATGTTTTCCGCCAGCGCCTCGCTGAAAAGAAATGTCTCCTGCGGCACGTAGCCCACCGCGGCGCGCAGTTGCGCGAGCGGGTAGTCGCGCACCGAGATGCCGTCAACGAGCACGGTGCCGGGCGGGGCCTCGACGACTCGCGGCACAAGATTCATCAGCGTTGACTTGCCGGAGCCGGTGTGCCCGACGAAGGCGACCGTTTGCCCGGCCTCGATGATGAGGTTGATGTCTTTGAGGACGGGTTCGCTGTGCTCGTTGTAGGCGAAAGTCAGGTCACGGAACTCGATGCGCCCGCGTATCGGGGCTTGCTTGCGCGCGCCCGGCTCGTCCCTGATCGCCGGCTCGACGGCGAGGACGGAGTTGATGCGTTTGAGGCTCGCCGTGCCGCGCTGGTAGAGGTTGATGACGTAGCCGAGCGCGATGAGCGGCCAGATGAGCCGCGTCAGGTACATGATGAACTCGACGACCTGGCCCGTCGTAATCTCACCGCGCTCGGCGAGGCGGCCTCCGTACCAGATGATGATGACGTAGCCCGTGCCGATGACGAACTGAAGGAGCGGGCGCATCACGGCCTCGACGCGGACGAGGCTCAGGCTGCGCTCGGCGTACTGCCGGTTGAGGCCGTTGAAGGCGTCAATCTCCGCGCCCTCCTGCGCGTAGGCGCGCACGACCCGCACGCCGGAGAAGTTCTCCTGCGCGCGCGCGGCGATCTGCGCGAAGAAGTCCTGAATCTTCTCGAAGCGGACGTGCACCTGCTGGCCGAAGTATTTGACGATGAGCGAGACGAGCGGCATCGTCACCAGCAGCAGCAAGGTGAGGCGCACGCTTACTCTCAGCATCAGCGGCAGGACGAAGATCACGACCAAGACCGTCTGGAGCGTGTACATAATCATCGGCCCGGCGAGCTGCCGCACCGCCGAGAGGTCGTTCGTCGCGCGCGCCATCAGGTCGCCCGTGCGGTTCGAGTGGAAGAAGGAGAGCGGCTGTCGCTGGAGGTGCGCGTAGAAGTGCTGGCGCAGGTCGTACTCGACGTGACGCGACATGCCGATCAGGATGCGCCTTTGCAAAAAGAGGAAGATGCCGCTCACGGCGCTGATGCCGAGGTATGCGAGGGCCGAGCGCGTGAGCTTCCACCAAGTCACCTCGCCCTGGCTCAGATCGTCCACCGCCTGCCGGACAATCGTCGGGCCGATGAGTCCGATGACGACCGAGGCGAGGATGCAGACGACGCCGACGAAGAGGGATGTCTTGTAAGGGCGGAAGTACCGCGCGAACTTTCGCAGATCGTCCATGAGCGAAACCCGAAGAAACGGCAAAGAGTGCCTGAAAGTATAAGACTCCGTCTGTGTTTTACGAATCCGGCGTCGCCTATGATGCGCGATTTCGACCCGTAAAGACAAACGCAGCCCACAGTCAGGCCGCCCCTAACCTAGAAAACGCAGAAGCGAAAGCGCAGGGCATGCTATTTTTTATAAGGCGCTCTAACTTTATGATATATTCCCCCCGTCAATAGCTACCTGCCCATCCTCATTAGAGTAAGTTTATTGGAGTAAGCTTATGACTCAACCCGAATCCTCTAGCAATTGGTGCCCGATGTGCAGCAAACAGGTGAAGCTATTACGAGTCTCACACGCTGCCCGACTTATTGACGTTCACACCCGCACTATTTACCGATACATTGATGAAGGCTTGATTTACTCTGTGAAAGTAGTCGGGAAAACATATCGTGTATGCGGCGACTGTCTTTCCCGACAAAGCGGCCTCGAAAAAAAGTGACAAATGTGACATTCAAGGTTGAGGGCATTGCCGGTACGACTTACCATCCCGCGCCAGAGTCACAAGTTGCCTACACAATGCCGAAGGAGGATTCCCATGTCCAGGCTACTCACAATAAACCGCAAAATAAACGTGGCTGTGTGTTGCATATTACTTTCGCTGTCGGCCATAGCGGTCGGGTTAACTCTAAGAACGAACACTCAAGGAGCGCAAGGCGACGCGCGTGAAGAGGCGCTCAAACAGGTAAATGAATCGCCCGATCAGTTATTAAGGGTCGTCGGAAATGACGATTGTCCGCTGAGGATCGTTACGGCAAAGGTCAAAGAAGTTCCCGGTGCTTTATTCACCAAGCTCACGGGAAAAACGACCGACCTTGTGACCATCAGTAGCGCCCCGGAGGTTACGTTACTAAACACGTCGGGCCAAACGATCACGAAATTTATGCTCATAGTCAGAGAGCCGAAGTCAAGGAAAACCCGCGGCGTAATTCAGCACGATGTCTCGGTGCGACCCGGCGAGACCTATGTGATAAACCGCGAGCTTTTCATCACCCCGGATAAGGTCATGACGGCGGACGCAAAGGAGCAAGCGCAGCGAACGGTGGTCAATCCGGGTATCAAGTCAGAAAGGGGCTGGATTGAATTCGCCGCTCGGCCTGACCTGTTTGTGACTGTCGGGCTGATTAACTTTGAGGATGGAAGTAGTTGGACTATTAAAGAAGGAGGGGAGGTCAGATGAGAAATAAGCTGTTTAGATTAACGGCGACACTTGTAGTTGCTTGAGCAGCTACGGAGTTCTCACCACGCAAATAGCCCGCGCGCAATGTGGCTGCTCTTGCACTTATGTCTGCCCGAATACTTGTAACCTCAGTTGCGACGGCTGTGACCTCAACGGCCTGATTCAGACTGGCGCGAGATGCTGCGGTGCGGCGAAAGCCGGTACTGATTGCAGCGGCTCGCAAACTGAAGAACAGCAGAATTAGCAGCAGCCTTAGAGCTTCCAAATAGTCTCCAACATAAAAAGGCAAGGCCCTGATCATCAAAATTACCTGTGATCAGAGCCTTGCCTTTTTATGTTGACTGCGACTGTTCCAGCGTGGCGGGCGGGTCGGAGAATATTTCGACAGGGTCTTGCGCTGCCGCGTCCGCCGCGGGCGGATGGTAGGGCAGCTCGTCCGGCGGCAGGTCTGTGGGCGAGCAGACGCGGTTGCGACCCGTGCGCTTGGCCTGATACAGAGCGCGGTCGGCGGTCGTCACCAGAAGCTCTCGCGAGCTTGCATGCTGCGGGAAGGTGGCGACGCCGATGGAGGCGGTGATGCAGCCCACGCCCGGAACCTCCGTGCTCTCGATACGCGAGCGCAGGCGCTCGGCCACAACGAGCGCGCCTTCTTCGCCGGCCTGCGGCAGAATGATGGCGAACTCCTCGCCGCCGTAGCGCGCGGCAGTGTCCACGCCGCGCACCTCCTCGCGCAGAGCGTTCGCGAGCAGGCGCAGCGCGGCGTCCCCCGCGTCGTGGCCGTGCGCGTCGTTGACGCGCTTGAAGTAATCAATGTCCAAGAGGATAAGCGAGACGGGCTGGCGCATGCGCGTGGCGAGGTGCAGGTCGCGCTCCAACTGAATCTCGAAGAAGCGGCGGTTGAAGCAGCCGGTCAGGCCGTCGGTCAAAGCCTGCTGCTGCATCTGCTGGAAGAGGCGCGCGTGGTTGACGGCCACGGCCACCTGATCGGCCACAGTGCGCATCAACATGATCTCGCTGTCCTGCCACAGTCGCTGCGGGTCGTCCGACGTGATCATCAACACGCCCATCGTGCGCTCGTGATAGATGACGGGGACGACCGCCACGGGCCGCCCGTCCGCACCGCCCGCGCCGGTCGAGCCGTCGTGCACGTAGGTCTTCATACGCCCGCGCAGGCGCACGCCGTAGGCTTCGAGGTCGCTGAGCAACTCGGTGTACAGTTCGTCGTCGCAGTCGCCGTCGCGGTAGTAGCAGGTGGTGAGCGATGGCTGGCCGTGTTCGCCCTCGACCGAGAGGGCGCTGTACTGCGCGCCGAGCGCACGGCCCACCTCGTTGACGGTCGTCTGGAGGACGCTCGGCATTTCCAGCGAGCTTCTGATGGCCGTGGCGATGCGGTTGACCGCGATCTCGCGGACGGCCTGCTCCTGAAGCAGACGCGCCAGCTTGGTCGTCACGGAGACGGTCAACTGAAGCGAGGTCGTCTTCGGGACGCACGTCCGCACGGCCCGCGCGAACAGGTGCTCGTGCGTGGGAATCTCCGCCTTGACGCGGGCCATGAGATATTCGAGCGCAGAGTAAACGATGTCCGGCTCGAACGACCAGATGACCTCGTCGCCGCCCGACTCGACGCCGTCCTCGTCAAGTCGGCGCACCGAGGCGAGCAACGCCGAGAAGCGCGCGTCGGCGATGACCACGAAACGCTCGTATGCGTCCCCTTGAGCCGGCCTCTTCATCAGCATCGGCTCGTCGCCCGTCGAGCCGTCGGCGAGGCCCGCCGAGTTCAGCGCGTCGTCGGGCGAGATGAAGAAGAAGGCGTGGCGCGCGGCGTGCCCGACCGTGCGCACGCGCGCGATGTCGCGCAGCGAGCGTTGCGGCTCCGGCAGCATGCTCTCGACGACCAACGATGCGAGATTGTTCTCCAGCACGACATCCTCGAAGTAGCGATGGAGTTGCACAATGGTCGGCTCAGCGCAACGGACGGGAGTCAGTTGGCGCGGATGCTGTGCGAGAAGTGCACTGTAGAGCGAAAGCATTGTGGAAGTCGCAGCCGAAAAAGGGACGAGGCGTCGGCAGTTTCGAGGACGCAAATGGCGGCCCTGATACATCAAGGCCAATTGTGCCAAACGTATTTTGACACAACCAACAATGTTTGTCTATAGAATTCAACGGCGATTTTATGGCGTTTTTCCAGGGAATTTCCCGAAAACGGGGGGATTTTTCATCAAAGGGGAAATCTCTGGGAGGAATGGCCGGTGCGAGGGATCAGCCTTGTCGGAAGTAAGTCGTGGTCGCAGCAGCGACGAGAGCGCCGGTCTGGTCGGTCGCCTCGACGCTGAGGATGACGATGCGGCGTCCCGCGCGGAGCACGCGCGCGTGCGCCTCGACGCGACCCGCGCTGACCGGACGAAGGAAGTGTACGGTGAGGTCAACGGTGACGGTTCGCACGCCGGGTTCGAGCAGCGTGTGGACGGCGAAGGCGGCAGCCGTGTCGAGGAGCGAGGCGAGCGCGCCGCCGTGCGCGATGCCGCCCATGCGCGTCAATTCCTCGCGCACTTCAAGAGCGAAGGTGGCCGCGCCGCGCTCGGCCCCGACGAACTCTAGCCCCAGCAGGCGCGCGAAAGGAACCTCCGCGAAGGCTTCACGCAGTCGCGCCGTCTCGTCAGCCGAGAGCTTCCGCGCCGGTTCGTCGGCAGAGAGCTTTGCGTCGTCGCTCACGAGCCGTAAATCCCCGCGCCCTCCAGCGGCTCGACGACGACCGCCGTGCCGTAGGCGAGGACTTCGGTGACGCCCGTGGCGATCTCGGTCGCGTCGTAGCGCGCGCCGACGATGGCGTTCGCGCCGAGTTCCGTGGCGTGCTGGATCATGATGTCGAAGGCTTCGCGGCGGGCCTGCTCGCAGAGCTTCGTCCAGGCGGTGATGTTGCCGCCGACGAGTTGATTGAAGACCGCGCCGATGTTGACGAAGAGGTTGCGCGAGCGGACGACGATGCCGCGCACGACGCCGAGGTTCTGCCGGACGCGGAAGCCCGGAAGCTCGAAGGCGGTCGTGACCATCTGCGCGGAGACGGAAAATTTCGGGTCGCTGATCGAGTAGGGGGCGCGGGTCTGGAGTTGCTGGTCGCTCATGGGTCGTTCCTCAAGTCGGGAAAGGGGAATTCATTCGCCGAAGAGGCTCGGCTGCTCCGAGTCGCCGTCTTCAACGTCCGCGAACTCTTCGGGCGTCCAGCGGTAGCGCGCTAGGTCGCAGCGCCCGCGTGCGTCGAACTGGACGCCCTCGGCTACGAGCATGCGCTGCTGCAAGTCCGGCGGGAGGATGACGCGGCCCGTCGAGCATGCGCCCTGCGCGTTGATGACGCGCTGCCAGGGCACCGTGTCGTCTGCCGAGTGCATGACGAAGCCGACCGTGCGCGCCGTGTAACCTTCGCCGAGGAGTCCGGCGATCTGCCCGTAGGTCATCACGCGGCCCTGGGGGATGCGCCGGACGATCTCGAAGACGCGCCCGCGGTAGCCCGGCGAGTTTACGTCCGCCTCAGCTTCGGGACGCGAACGCGCGTCGCTCTCCCGTCTGTCTTTGTCATTCGCCATCGTCTTTGTTTTCCGAATCCCGTCGGCGTTCCTTTAAAAGCCGCGCGGGTGTTTCCACTTCGGGCGGCCCCGCGGCTCCTCTTTGAGATACGTCGCGGCCCGGCTTCAGGTTTGCAATGAGCTGCGGCTCAGATGCGTTGCAGTTCGGGGAGCGTCCGCTCGTTCACAACGTCGCCTGTGTTGAGGACGGTCTTCGGCTCGAAGAGGATGACGTGCGCCTCCTCTTCGGCGACGGGCATATGCTCGACGCCGCGTGGGACGATGGCAAACTCGCCCTCGCACAGTTCGACTTCGCCGTCGCGCAGCAAGAGCTTGAACCGGCCCTTGACGACGAGGAACATCTCGTCCTCCGTCTCGTGCTTGTGCCAGACGAACGGGCCTTGAAACTTCACCAGTTTGACGAGCGAGTCGTTGACCTCGCCCGCGATCTTCGGACTCCACTGCTCTCGGAAGAGACCGAACTTCTCCGACAGGTTAACCTTCTCAATCATTGTTCACCTCAAAACGTTGCCGTCGAAAACGCCGTCGAAAAACGATGCGCGCATCCATGTTGCCGTTCGCGCGCTCACCCTCAGTCGAGTGAACGCAGAACGGCGCGGGCCGGAGCGCCGTCGCCGCTCCCCGCCGCGATCTTGAGCGGCAGGCAGAAGAGTTCATACGCGCCGGGCGCGACCGCGCGTAGGTCGAGACCTTCGAGGATGACGACGCCGCTTGAGAGCAGCACGAGGTGAGTCTCGAAGTCGTCCGAGCCGAAACGCTCGACCGAGAGGTAGTCAATGCCGACGAGCCGCACGCCGCGCGAGACGAGCGCGCGCGCGGCGTTCGGCGCGATGTAGGTGAAGTCTTCGCGGAAGCGACCGCGCGGGTCGTCCCAGAACGCGGAGTTGCGCGTCTTGAAGAGCACGCGCGACGCGCCTTCGAGCGCAGCCTCCTCGACGTGCCTCTCCTCGACGGCGTTCGCGTCCGGCGCGATGGCGACGACGCGCGCCTCGCCCACGAGCGCGTCGAGCGGGAGCGAGATGACGCCGGGCGCACCTTCGATGAAGTGCGCGGGCGCGTCAACGTGCGTGCCCGTGTGCGCGCCGAGATTGAGCGCCGAGACGTTTGCGGCGTCGCCGCGCGCGATGGCTTTCCACGAACCGACCTCGATGGCAGGGTCGCCCGGATAGACCGGCGTAAGCCCGTGCGCGATGGGCACGCTGATGTCGTAGAGTTTCATAAGGCTGTGAACCGTGAACCGTAAGCCGTGACAAGTAAAAGCCGTGATGTTTGAACGGCGCACCGTAACAAGGCACAAAACTCTTCACGGTTTACGGTTCACGATTTACGGCCTTCATGGTACTGGCGCGGCGAAAACACTGTCAACGAAGTCGGGGGCGTGTCTTCTTGCGGACGCGTGTTTGTGTGCGATAGCATCTGGACGTGACGGGCGGAAGAGGTTTGAGGGAAGAGTCGGGCACAACGTCTGAGCGTGGCGGCGCGGCCCGCGTCGCCGCGTCGAGTTATTTGAACACCGCGCCGCTCATCTGGAGCTTCGCGCGTGGGCCGCGCCGCGGAGAGGTGGAGCTTTTAACCGACACGGCCCCGGCACGCTGCGCCGACATGCTCGCGCGCGGGCAGGTCGAGGCCGCGCTCGTACCCGTCGTCGAGTATCAACGCCTGCCGGAGACGGCGGTCGTGCCCGGCGTCTGCGTCGGCGCGCGGCGTGAGGTGCAGAGTGTCGTGCTCGTCACGCGCGGAGCGCCGCTTGAAGAGGTTCAACGGGTCGCGCTTGACACTTCGTCGCGCACTTCCGCCGCGCTCGTCGAGGTCATCTTCCGCGAGTTCGTCGGTCACGTGCCGGGCCTCGTGCCGTCCGCGCCGAACCTCCTTGAGATGCTCGCGGCGCACGACGCGGCGCTCGTCATCGGCGACCCGGCGATGACCTTCGCGCGCGAGGGGCTGCGCGTTTACGACATGGCCGCGCTGTGGCGCGAGTTCACGGGCCTCGGCTTCGTCTTCGCGGTGTGGATGGCGCATGAAACGGCAGCCGCGCACGTGCTCGAAATTGATTTCGCTGGCGCGCGCGACGAGGGGCTGGCCCACGTCGAGGAGATTGCGGCGGAATGTGAGCGGGAACTGGGGAAGTCGCGCGCGGAACTCGTCCGCTACCTGCGCGAGAGCATCTGCTTCGAGCTTGACGAAGCGATGCGCGCCGGCCTCGAACTCTTCTTCCGCCTCGCGCACAAGCACGGCATCACACAGAGCTTGCGCCCGCTGCGTTGGCTCGGCGACGAGGGCCTTTGAAGGGCACGCCCCGCGGCGCGTAACTTGCGATTGAACGAGGCGGCGGGCCGCTCCCCCGGCGGGCGCACAGTCTTCCCTGATTCGACGGCGCGGGTTTGGCAGAATGCGAAGTTAAGCTGGTCGCTATGGAAAATATCCAACCGATTCTCGAACGGGTTCTCGCGGGCGAGCGCATGACTGTGGAGGAGTGCACGTCCCTTCTCGACTCCAACGACATTGCGCGCATGGGCGTGGCGGCGGACGAGGTGCGACGGCGCAGGCACGCCGGAGGCATCGTCACCTACATCATTGACCGCAACGTCAACTACACGAACATCTGCAACGTCGTCTGCACCTTCTGCGCCTTCTATCGGCGGCCCGGCAAGCCCGACACATACGTCAAGACCTTCGAGCAGATTTGCGAGAAGATTGACGAGACCATCGCGCTCGGCGGCACGGGCGTGCTGATGCAGGGCGGGCTGCATCCGGACTTCGGCATCGAGTGGTACGAAGACCTCCTGCGGACGCTGCACGCAAGGTATCCGGACTTTCAGCTTCACTGTTTCTCGCCGCCGGAGATTCACAACATACACCTCATCTCAAAGCTCTCCTACGAAGAGATCATGTCGCGTTTGAAGGAGGCCGGACTCTACAGCATGCCCGGCGGCGGCGCGGAGATTCTGGACGACGAGGTTCGCAAGCGCGTCTCCACCAAGTGCACGACCGACGAGTGGCTCGCGGTGATGCGCGCGACGCACAGGGTCGGCCTGCGCTCGACGGCGACGATGATGTTCGGCATCGGCGACTCGAACATTCACCGCGTCCGGCACCTCCAGCGCATACGCGACTTGCAGGACGAGACCGGCGGCTTCACGGCCTTCATCCCCTGGACGTTCCAGCGCGAGAACACGGCCCTGGGCCGCCGCATCAAGGACGAGCCGACGGGCGTTGACTACCTGAAGGTGCTGGCCGTCTCGCGCCTCTTCCTCGACAACATAGAGAACCTGCAAGCCTCCTGGCTGACGCAAGGGCTGAGGCTCGGACAGGTCGCGCTCCGCTTCGGCGCGAACGACATGGGTTCGATCATGATCGAGGAGAACGTCGTCTCGGCGGCGGGCGCGCACTTCCGCGCCGACGAGACGACGCTCCGCTACCTCATCCGCGCCGCAGGCTTCCGCCCGCAGCAGCGCGACATCCTCTACCGCCCCATCCACCGCGAAGAGGTCGAGCGCCAGGACGCTTCGGACTCGGCCACGCTGCGCGAGCTGAGCGTCGCCTTCGCCGACTGAACTCGCGCGCGCGCTTCTGCCGCGTCCGGCGGAATCTCACGCCGCGAAGTGTGGCGAGTGACAAGCGGCGTGCGGGCGAGATAGAATCCCTTCAATCAAAGTGGATTTTCGCAGTCGTCCGGGGAGGGGTGGCGACAGCTTTATCTAAACGCACGCCGCCCGACACTTGTCGCCGCACATTTTGGATTGGCCGCGACCAGTCCCCGTGTCCCTACAAAATTGCTGCGGGTGTCAAAGGTTGATTACCGGGAAGGACGAAATAGACATCCGCGAGTGCACGACGGTCGAGGAGTTCGACGCGTGCGTGCGCTTGCAGCGCGAGGCGTTCGGGCTGCCGGACATGGAGCTTTCGCCGCGCCGCCACCTCGTCGTCACGCGCAGCGTGGGCGGCTGGACGCTCGGCGCGTTCGCCGAGCGTAGGATGGTCGGCTTCGTGCTCAATCAAGTGGCTTTGCGCCGCGCGCCCGGCACCGGCGCGGAGGAAACAATCGGCTACTCGCACATGATGGCCGTGGCGAAGGACTTTCAGAATCGTGGCGTCGGCTCGCGCCTGAAGTGGGCGCAGCGCGCGCGCGCGCTCGAAGAAGGGCGGCGCTTCATACGTTGGACTTGGGATCCGTTGCAATCGCGCAACGCGCACTTCAACATCAACCGCCTCGGCGTGAGGGTGCGCCGCTACGCCGCGAACTACTACGGCACGGACTACTCGACCGCGACGGGCAGGTTCGGCGAGCCGCTCGGCCTCGACAGCGACCGCCTCGTCGCCGGGTGGGCGCTCGACTCGCCGCGCGTCGAATCGCTCGCGCGCGGCGACAAACCCGAACCACTCGGCGAGCCTGCCGCCGTCGTCGAGATTCCCGCGAACTGGGGCGCGCTCATACGCGAAGACGCCGAAGCCGCACGCGATGTGTTGACGCGCGTCCGCGAAGAATTTCAAAGCGCCTTCGCCGCCGGCCTCGTCTGCGCCGGCTTCGAGCGCGACCCGCGCCCGCGATACCTTTTCTTTAGTGATGAGTGATAAGAAAGACCGTCGGCTTTATTATCTTATCACTAATCACTCGTCACTCAACACTTGGCCGCTTATGTCTTTCGCACGCTTCGACCGCTACGTTGACCGGCACGCGCGCTCTTTCACGGAGCGTCTGCAAGAGCTGTGTCGCATGCCTTCGGTGGCGGCGCGCGGGACGGGGATGCGCGCGGTGGCGGAGAAGGTCGAGCAGATGTTGCAGCGCGTGGGCGCGGGCACGCGCATCTTCCGCGTCGGCAGCGGCTTCCCCATCGTCTACGGCGAGTGCGGCGCGGGCGAGCGCTGCTTCGTCGTCTACGGGCACTACGACGTGCAGCCCGTCGGGCAGTTGACCGAGTGGTCTTCGGGGCCTTTCGCGGCGGTCGTCTCCGACGGGCGGCTCTGCGCGCGCGGGGCTTCAAACAGCAAGGGCGATCTGGTCGCGCGCGTCGCGGCGGTCGAGGCTTACCAGAAGACTTTCGGCAAGCTCCCCGTCTGCCTGCGCTTCGTCGTCGAGGGCGAGGACGGGCTGGCGAGTCCGAGCCTCTATCGCTTCGCGGAGGAGAACGCGGAGCTTTTGCGCGCCGACGGCTGCGTCTGGGACGACGGCTATCTCGACACGAAAGACCGCTTCGTCATCAACCTCGGTTTCAAGGGCATCGCCTTTCTGGAGCTTCGCGCCTACGGCGCACGCACAGACCTGCATTCGAAGTGGGGGGGCATAGTGCCGAACCCCGCCTGGCGGCTCGTGCAGGCGCTCGCCACGGTCGTCTCGCCCAAAGGCGTCATCACCATTGACGGCTTCTCCTCGCACGTCGCGCCGCTCACCTCCGATGACCGGCAGATGTTGAAGACGGTCGAGCTGGACGAGGCGGGCTTGCGCCGCGAGTTCCGCATCAACGGCTGGGTGCATGGGATGACGGGCAGGGAGTTGACCAAAGAACTCATCTTCGGCCCGACCTGTACCATCTGCGGCATCCGCACCGGCCACACAGAGGCGGGCGCGAAAACTATCCTTCCGGGCGCGGCCACGGCCCGCCTCGACTTCCGCCTCGTCCCAGACCTCACGCCCGAACTCGTCGTCCGACTCCTGCGCCGGCACCTCGACACGCGCGGCTTTCAGGATGTCGAGATCATCGAACTCGGCGCAGCGCCCTACGCCAAATCCTCTCCGGCCTCGATGGTCGCGCGCGCGGCCATCGAGAGCGCCGAAGAGGTTTACGCCAAGCCGCCGATCATCTACCCGATTGACCCGGCGAGCGGCCCCGTCGGGGCGGTCTGCGGCGTCCGGCTCCCACCCACGCCAGTCGTCTCCTTCGGCATCAGCTACTTCGGCTCGAACCCCCACGGCCCCGACGAGAACATACGCCTCGAAGACTTCCTCCGCGGCGTCAAATACTTCGGACGCATCATCCACCGCCTCGCCCAACTCGAAGAGGACGCCGAACTCGCACGCACGAAAGACCGCGTCGTGCAGCTCAACAGTTGACGCGCCGCAAATGTCTCACACCGCAGCGACCGTGTTGCGCGCCCGGACTATTGACTTTATGATGAACACGAAAGCTCTCAACATAAAATTTCGGGTGTGCCAGCCGACTTGCCGACCAGCGCGAAGAGCATCGAAAGCGAAATCAAAAAACTTCGTGGAGAAGTGCTCCGCCACGAGGAGCTGTACTACGTCCACGACCGGCCCGAAATCTCCGACGCGGAGTATGACGCGCTCGTCGGGCGTTTGCGCGAACTCGAAGAGGAGCATCCTGAGTTTCAGACGCCGGACAGCCCGACCCTGCGCGTCGGCGGGCGACCAGCCGAAGGGTTCGCGGAGTACGTCCATCGCCGCCCGATGCTCTCGCTCGACAACAGCTACAACATCGAAGACCTGCGCGCCTTCGACGAACGCTGCCGCCGCCTCGCCGACGGGCGCGCGTTCGAGTACGTGGCGGAGTTGAAGATTGACGGCCTCTCGATTGCGGTTCATTACGACGGCGGCGTGCTCGTGCGCGGCGTGACGCGCGGCGACGGGCGCGTCGGCGAGGACGTGACGCAGAACGTTCGCACCATCCGCAGCATCCCGCTTCGTCTGAAGGCCGAAGCGGGCGGCGAAGTGGAGGTGCGCGGCGAGGCTTATCTTTCGCGCAAGAGTTTCGCGTCGCTCAACCTTGAGCGCGAGGAGGCGGACGAGCCGAAGTTCGCCAACCCGCGCAACGCCGCCGCCGGGACGATCCGCCAGCTCGACCCGAAGGTCGTCGCGCGCCGCCGCCTCGACCTGTTCGCCTACGACGTTCTGCACGGCGAGCGCAAACCCTTCGCGACGCACTGGGAGGCCCTCGACTGGCTCGAACGGGCGGGCTTCAGCGTCAACCCGCACCGCGCCAAGTGCTCCACGATTGACGAAGTGATCGAGTTCTGCAACCGGATGGAGGCCGAGCGCGACCGTCTTGAGTACGAGATTGACGGCGTGGTCGTGAAGGTCAATTCGACGGCGTTGCAGGACGAGTTCGGCGCGACGACGAAAGCGCCGCGCTGGGCCATCGCCTACAAGTATCCCGCGCGTCAGGCCACGACGAAGGTTGAGGACATCATCGTGCAGGTCGGTCGCACGGGCGCACTCACCCCGGTCGCCATCCTCATGCCCGTGCAGCTTGCGGGCACCGTCGTCGCGCGCGCGACGCTGCACAACGAGGACGAGATCAAGCGCCTCGGCGTGAAGATCGGCGACTGGGTGAACATCGAGAAGAGCGGCGAGATCATCCCGAAGGTCTTGAGCGTCGTCACGTCGCGGCGCACGGGCGCGGAGAAGTCTTTCCGTTTCCCACGCAAGTGCCCTGTGTGCGGCGGAGTCGTCTCGCGCCTCGAAGGCGAGGTCGTCGCGCGCTGCGTGGCCGCGGACTGCACGGCGCAGTTGAAGGGGCGTCTGCTGCACTTCGCCTCGCGCCGCGCGATGAGAATCGAGGGCCTGGGCGACGCGCTGGCCGAACAGCTCGTGCAGAAGAAGATGGTGCGCGACGTGGCCGATCTCTACCGGCTGAAACTCGAAGAGGTGGCCGCGCTCGAACGGATGGCGGAGAAGTCGGCTTCAAACCTGCTCGCGCAAATCGAGGCGAGCAAGACGCGCGACCTGCCGCAGCTCGTCTACGGCCTCGGCATACGACACGTCGGCGAGCGCACGGCGGCGCTGCTCGCGCGCAATTTCCGCTCGCTCGAACGCCTCGCCGCGGCGTCGGTCGAAGAGATTGACGGCATACACGAGATCGGCCTGACCGTTGCCGAGTCCGTGCGCGACTGGTTCGACGACGAGGGCAACCGCGACTTGTGCCGTCGGCTGCGCGACGAAGGCGTGCGGACTGAACTCGCGGGCGGCGCGGGCGTGGCAATTGATGAAGCGTTCGCGGGTAAGCAGTTCGTCCTGACAGGCAGGTTGGAGACGTTGACGCGCGACGAGGCGCGTGCTCTCATCGAGGCGCGCGGCGGTCGCGTAACCTCGACGGTCAGCAAGAAGACCGACTACGTCGTCGCGGGCGAGGATGCCGGCTCGAAGCTCGACAAGGCGCAGGCGCTCGGCTTAACAATCGTCGGCGAGGCCGAACTGAAAGAGATGTTGGGATGATGTCAGCAGAACAGGACGCACAACTTCAACTAGTCTACACCATCTTCTGCGACGACGTGCGTCTGGAGGTGGGCAACAAGCTGTCGCTGATGGGCGTGTTCCATCAGATCGTCGTGCAGCAGTTTCCCGTCACGCTCCTCAAGTTCGCCGTCATCAGCCAGTGGCGCGGGGAGGGGAGTCACCTCTCGGAAGTTCGCATCCTGACGCCCGACCGAAGGCACGCCGTCGTCCTCGCCGAGCCGTCGCCGTTCGAGGTCGCACCCGGCGGCGTCGCCAACAACATCAGCTTCTTCTTCAACGTCGAGTTCCCCGCGCCCGGCACATACCTCGTCCAGACGCTTGTGGACTCCTCGCTCGCTGACGAGCAGGAACTCACCTTCATACACGTGGACGCCTCCGGCACGCACGCCCCCGACGCTACGTCCGAAGCCGTCAACTGAAAGAGCCGTAGTTCTCTCCCCACACGGCGATGGCCGCCTGCGAGCGCGCACCGCACATGAGGGCGACGCAGCACAGGAGCAGGATAGGGAGTAAGTCGTAGCGGCGGCCCTGTGCTTGTCGGAAGTCGAGGACATCTGCTAAAGCATCCTTGAGGGACGGCAGGCGCATGGAGAACATGCCCCCTTCGTAGAAGTTAGTCTGAGCAACCTCATTCTACTGAAGGATGCCGCCCCTCTCCCCGAGAATGAATAGACCCTGAATTCGCGGGTGAGACGCTCACGCGTCCGCGCGCGATGAACGACCGCCGCGCACGCGTTCCGTTTCACTCTCGAAGATGTAGGCCAGAGACTTGTAGATCAGCTTCGCGCAGAGGAAGGCCGACGCGCTGAAGCCCTCGACGTAGGAGTATTCGGTCAAGTCCATGCCGACGACGCGGCGCGTGCGCGCGAGCGTGCGGATGAGGCCGAGCGTTTCGTACCAGCCGAGGCCCCCCGGCTCCGGCGTCCCCGTCTGTGCAACGAGCGAGGGGTCGAGGCCGTCGATGTCAATCGTCAGGTAAACGTTCTCGGTCAGTGACGAGACGGCGTCCTCCCACCAATCGTTTCGCCCCGCGATGTCCTTCGCCCAGAAGATGCGCGTCGGCAGAGTGTCAATTGCGCGCGCCTCTTCGGCAGAGACGGAGCGTATGCCGACCTGCACGGCGGGCAGACGCAAGTCCTTCACGACGCGCGCCATGATCGAGGCGTGCGAGTGCGGCGTGCCGTCGTAGGTGTCGCGCAGGTCGGCGTGCGCGTCTATCTGGAGGACGGAGAGGTTGTCGTAGGTTTCGGCGTGCGCCTGAATCACCGGCGCGCTCACCGAGTGCTCGCCGCCGATCATGCAGATGAACTTGTCCGCGCCGACCAACTCGCGCGCGCGCGCAAGCAGCCCCTTCATCATCGCTTCGGGCGGCTCGGCGGGCGGCGTCACTTCGGTCGTGTGGATGCCGAGGCGGTAGACTTCGGCATCCGTCTCCTCGTCGTAGAGTTCCATGTTGCGCGAGGCGTCAATGATCGCCCGCGCGCCCGCGCCCGTCCCCGTCCCGTAAGAGACCGTGCCCTCGTAAGAGACGGGCCAGACGACGACGCGCGCCCGCTCGAAACTCGACAGCGCCTCGTCTTCGATGCCCCCGAAGTTCATCGGAAGGTTTGCCGATTCTGACATGCCGGGGAGTATAACGCAGGCCGATTTGAAGCACGAACACCTTGAAAGCCGGCGCGACGTGGAGGATAATCTGACGCATGAGTGAAGACCCACACAGAACCTATCCCAAGATGGCCTGAGACAAATCCTCGCGCGGCTGGATTCCATTGACTCGCGCCTCGGCAACGTAGAGAACCGCCTCTCGAACGTCGAGGGTCGCCTCTCGGCGCTCGAAGATAAAGTTGACCGCCGCTTGCAGAAGACTCGCCCGATTTGGGAGGCAGGTGCTTGTACGGTTAGAGGGAGTCGAGAATCGGCTGGTTAGTTTTGAAAGCCGGTTTGACGGCTTTGATCGGCGGCTAGACAGTTTTGAAATTGAGTTCGCATTCAAGCTTGCGCCGGTTCGAGCGTCAGGTCGGGCAGTTGGCTAAGGACGTGATGGAAGTCCGCGCCGATGCCTTGATAACTTTCTTGGGTTTCAAGACAGGAGGCTTGCCGGCCATTCTCTAACTCTACTTAATGATGCGCCAAAAAAAAGAAAAGCCCGCCGAAGAAAGTGGAGCCGCAAAGGGCGTCCACTTCATTGGCGGGCTGTTTCAGTGCTTGGCTGAAATGAGCCTTATCAGTTACATGCGAGCACTAATCAGTGCTCGGCCCGAATCATAACACAAGCAGCGCGGTCACGTAGAAAAGGTATGCGCTAAGGCACTTCGACCGTGAACTCCTTGCCCATGAAGACGAAGTTGGGGCGCTTGCGGCCCTTCATGTACTTGGCCGCGGTCTGCGAGAGCGCGGTGACGAGGATGGGGAGCGCGATGGTCGTGTCGCAGTTGACGTAGGCGGTGGCCGCGCCGCGCATGAGCTTGCCGAAGACGAGGGATTCGTCGTCGGTGTTGGGGCTGGTGCGCCCGCCGTGCGTGGGCTGCTCGGTGGAAATCTGGATGGCGTACTTGTGGCCGCGCGGCGGCGTCTTGATGATGCTCGCGGCGGCCTCCATCTGCTGGACGAAGCTGCGCGACGAGCCGCCGCCGAGGTTGATGACGCCGGTGACGCGCGAGCGCGAGCCGATCTGCATGAGGTCGAGGATGTCCTGCGCGAGGTCGAAGCAGAAGCTGTTCTTCTTCTCGAAGCGTCCGCCCGCGATGCCGACCGTGATCGAGCTGTCGGAGATGGTCGGGCAGAAGATGGGCACGCGCGCCTTGTAAGAAGAAGTCAGGATGCCGTCGTCGGTGGCGATCTCGGCCAGCTCGCGGCCCAGGAGGTGCAGGAACTCGCGCGTCGAATAGGAACGCGTCTGGTCGAGCTGGTTGGTGAAGCCGCCGATCCACTCGTCGGCCTCTCGGTACTCTTCTTCGCTGGCGAGCACGTCCCACATGCGGCTGATCTGCGACGCCTCCAGCTCGGCCTCCGTCATCGAGGGGTGCGCCTGAAAGTGCTGGCGGCCCAGCGTCTCGTGCAAGTCCTGGAAGAGCATCGCGCCGGAGCAGACTATCACGTCAACGAAGCGGTTCTTGATGACGTAGGCCAGCAGACGGCGCATCCCCGCCGGGATGAGCGCGCCGTTGGCCGCGACGATGACGGTCGTGTTGTCGCCGAGCATGTCGAGCCAGATGCGGTGCGCTTCGGCCAATTGGCGTCCGCCCAGGCCCGCGCCTTCCATCTTTTCGAGGAGGCCGGCGACCGAGCGGTCGCGGTCAACCTGCACGGGCCTGATCGGCGCGGTCAGGTACTTACTGGCTCGCGGTTTACGTTGAGTAACCATCTTCAATCCTTTGGTGAATGGTAAATGGTAAACGGTGAATGGTGGCTGAGCGTTGCGCGACTTGAACGGTAAACTGCTGGCCTGATAAAAAGAGCCAACCATTCACCATTCACCATTCACTATTCACCTCCTCCGGCGTTTGTCTTCGTCCGCGCCGTTGACGGAGAGATAGGTGTACGCGTTGATGCGCGACTCGTAGAACTCGACCATCTCCGCGCCCTCGGCCTCCGAGAGATCGCCGCGCTTGACGCGATGCGCGACGAGGCGACGGAAGCCCTCGTGCAGTTGGCCCCGCTCGTAGCGTGCGCGGTAGAGCGCCTCGCCGACGGTCGTGCCGCGCACGACCTTTTTTATCAGATAGCCGTCCTCGTCTATGTGGATGTGCGCCTCGTTCGGAGCGCCGAAGAGGTTGTGATTGTTGCCCATCACCTCCTGGTACGCGCCGACGAGCATGAAGGCGATGTAGTACGGCTCGCCCTCGATGAGCGAGTGCAGCTCCAAGACCTGCTTCACGTCGTGGAGGTCAACGAACTTGTCCACCACGCCGTCCGAGTCGCAGGTGATGTCGCACAGCGTCGCGTACTCGGTCGGCGGCTTGTTCAGGCGATGGATGGGGATGATGGGGAACAACTGGTCGAGCGCCCAGTGGTCGGGCACACTTCGGAAGACCGAGAAGTTCGCCAGATACTTCGAGCGGAGCAGGCGGCGCAGTTCCGTGAACTCCTCGGAGACGTACTCGGCCTGCTGCGCGTGCTTGTCGGCGCGCTCGCACACGTCCCAGAACAAGACTTCGCCCTTCGCGCGGTCTTCCAGAGAGATCAGGCCGAGGTTGAAGAGCGTGAACAGTTCGTCGCGGTGCTCCAAAGCGTCGTGGTAGAACTCTCGATAGTTCTTGACCGTGATCGTCTCGCGCAGGTCGGCCAGCTCGATGACGACCTGCGGGTCGTCGTCCGCGACTTCAATCGGCGTGATGTCCTCGACCACCGTTTCGATCTCGCTCTGGACGTTGGTGACGAGGATGGCGTGGTAGGCCGAAAGGTAGCGGCCCGACTCCTGGATGATCGTCGGGTGCGGGACGTTCTCGTCGTCGCAGACCTGCATGATGGTGTAAACCACGTCGTTGGCGAACTCCTGCGCCGAGTAGTTGGCCGAGGAGTCGAAAGCGGTCTTCGAGCCGTCGTAGTCAACGGCCATGCCGCCGCCCACGTCCAAAAGCTCGACGGGAGCCTTCATCTGGTAAATCTTGGCGTAGACGCGCGCGGCCTCCTTCATCGCGTTCTTGATGCGCTTGATGTCGGTCAATTGCGAGCCGATGTGGAAGTGGAGGAGCTTGAGCATGTCAATGCGCCCCTCGTCCTGCATCCGCCGGATGGTTTCGAGAATCTCGGTGGTCGTCAGGCCGAACTTCGCCGCCTCGCCGCCCGACTTCTCCCAGCGCCCGGAACCTTTCGAGTAGAGCTTCACTCTCAGGCCCACCATCGGCATGTCGCCGCCGTCGTAACGTTCGGCGACCTTCAGCACGTGGTCAAGCTCGTTCAGCTTCTCGATGACGATGACGACGCGCTTGCCACTGCGCGCGCCTAAGAAAGCAAGCTCGATGAACTCCTCGTCCTTGAAGCCGTTCAAAACGAGCAGGCTGTCGGGCGATTGCTCCATCGCCAGCGCGCCGTAGAGTTCGGCCTTCGAGCCGGCTTCCAGCCCGAAGTCGTAGCGCGTGCCCTCGCGCAGGTACTCTTCGACGACCGCGCGGTTCTGGTTGACCTTCATCGGATAGACGCACATGTGCGCGCCCTGATACTCGTACTCGCGTATCGAGCGCTGGAAGGCGCGCTGGAGCTTGCGAACCTGCGCGGCGATGAGCTGCGGGAAGCGCAGGAGTACGGGCGTGGAGATGCCTCGCTTCTGGAGGTCGTCAATGATCTCGCGCACGTCCGCCGCGCTCGTGCGGTCGGTCTCCGAAGGGTGGACGATCAAGTTGCCCTTGCGATTGATGCCGAAGTAGCCGGCCCCCCAATCCTCTATGCCGTAGGTTTCAAGCGTCTGTTCGATGGCCGTAGTCAACTTCTAGCTCTCCTGCCTCCCTGTCGGTTCGTTCTGTTCGGGCAAAGTTTAGCGCGGTCGGCCTCCCGGTCGGCCTGTGCGGTTTGAAGACATCAGGATTGGACAACTTAAACGCGCAATTTAACAGAAAAGAAGGGGGGCGGTCAAAAACTATTTTCTGCGCGAGCGGCCCGCGCTAAACCGCGTGCGGCAAAGGTTTATCCGGAGACATTCGGAAAGGCGTCCGTATCCGGCGCGAGCGCGCGACGGGAAAGCCTTGACAGTCCGCCGTGCGCGGCTATAATGCCAGCTTTTTAAGCGTCACCGACGTTGTATGACGCACGACCCGGTTTTAGTTTCCGCGCGCTTTACGCTGCTGCCGAAAGGCGGCCAACCCCTTCTACCCCCTACAAAAATCATCCAGGAGAGATTATGGACGCAAAAACGGTCTTGAAGTATTCGGAAGACCAGGAGGCGAAATTCGTCTCGGTTCGTTTCACAGACCTCGTCGGGTCTTGGCAGCACCTGACGTTTCCCATCCACGAGCTTGACGAAGGCTCTTTTGAGGACGGCTTCGGCTTCGACGCCTCAAGCATCCGCGGCTGGGCCTCGATTCACGAGTCCGACATGCTGCTCATCCCGGACTCAGGCCGAGTCTGGATGGATCCGTTCTCGGCAGAGCCGACGCTGTGTCTGGTTGCCAACGCCGTTGACCCGATCACCAAAGAGGGCTACGCCTTCGACCCGCGCTCGGTCGCGCAGCGCGCCGAGAGTTACCTCAAGTTCACGGGCGTTGCCGACACCGTCAACTTCGGCCCCGAGGCCGAGTTCTTCATCTTCGACGGCATCGAGGTCGAGAACGAGCCGCACTCGTCCGGCTACCGCATCCACTCGGACGAGGGCGCGTGGAGTTCGGGGCGGGGCGAGGATGATGCGCGCGGGCCGAACCTCGGCTATCGCATCCGCAACAAGGAGGGCTACGTGCCCGTCCCGCCTGCCGACTCGCTGGCAGACCTGCGCTCGGAGATCGCGCTGACGCTTGAGCAGTCCGGCATCACGGTCGAGTGCCATCACCACGAGGTCGCCACCGCCGGACAGTGCGAGATAGACTTCCGCTACTCGACGCTCCTGGGCACCGCCGACAACCTGCAACTCTTCAAGTACATCGTCCGCAACACGGCCTACCGTTACGGCAAGACGGCCACGTTCATGCCGAAGCCCATGTACGGCGACAACGGCTCAGGGATGCACTGCCACCAGTCGCTCTGGAAAGGCGAGAAGCCACTCTTCGCGGGCGACGGCTACGCCGGACTCTCCGACCTCGCGCGCTTCTACATCGGCGGGCTGCTCAAGCACGCGGCCTCAATCGTAGCGTTTGCCGCGCCGACGACGAACAGCTACAAGCGTCTGGTGCCGGGCTTTGAAGCGCCGGTCAACCTCGCCTACTCAGCGCGCAACCGCTCGGCGGCCATCCGCATCCCGATGTTCTCCACCAACCCGAAGCTCAAGCGCCTTGAGTTCCGCCCGCCCGACCCTTCGTGCAACCCGTACCTGGCCTTCTCGGCGATGCTCATGGCCGGACTCGACGGCGTGCAGAACCGCATTGATCCGGGCGAGCCTCTGGACAAAGACATCTACGACCTCGCGCCCGAAGAACTCAAGAACGTGCCTTCTTTGCCCGGCTCGCTCGACGAGTCTTTGACCGCGCTCGAAGCAGACCACCAATTCCTGCTCAAAGGCGACGTGTTCACGCCGCGCCTGATCGAGCGCTGGATCACCTACAAGCGCGAGAAGGAGATACAACCGCTGCGGATGCGCCCGCACCCGCTGGAGTTCGCGCTCTACTACGACATCTGAGGGAAGGCAAAAGGTAAAAGGCAAAGGCAAAAGAGGAGACGCAAGCTCTACAGCCTGTGTCTTTCTCTTTTGCCTTTTACCTTTTGCCTTCTTCCCTTCCGGCCCGTCTCTGTTTTATGTTTGACTCGTTTTGGCGAGTCTGAGCGAAAACATCGAGGCGCTTGCGCGCGACCTGCCCGACGCCGAAGGCGCGCGACGCTTCTACGAGCGCATGGCGGCTGAGCACCCGGCGACTGCGCGCGCCTTCGAGCGCGACGCCGGCCTTCTGGCCGACGCGCTGGCGCTCGCCGCCTGGAGTCCGCTGCTCGCCAACACGCTCGAACAGAATCCCGAACACCTCGCCTGGCTCGCGCGCGAGCGCGCGGCGGCTCGCGTCCACGAGACCGAGGAGCTGGGCGAGTCACTCGCACGCTTCGCGCTCACGCACTCGCAGCTCCCGCCCCAGACCATTCTCGCGCGCTTCCGCCGACGCGAGCTGCTGCGCGTCTACCTCCACGACATACGTCGCACGACGACCCTCGTCGAGACGACCGAGGAATTGTCGAACCTCGCCGACGCCATCCTGCGCCACGCGCTCACACTCGCGCAGCAGGAGCTTGAGAACCTCTACGGCGTGCCGCAGCGCACGGGCGAGCGGGGCCGCAAGGCGGCTGCCGCGGCGGCTGTCGTCGCGCTCGGCAAGCTCGGCTCGCGCGAGCTGAACTACTCTTCCGACGTAGACATACTCTTCCTCTACTCCGACGACGGCGAGACGACGGGCGCGGGCGAGCGCGGCAGCGTCACCAACCGCGAGTTCTTCTGCAAGCTCGCCGAGCGCGTGAGCCGCATCGTCGGCAGCCGCGAGGGCGAAGGCGCGGCCTATCGCGTTGACCTCCGGCTGCGCCCGCACGGGCGCGACGGCGCGCTCGCCGCCTCGCTCGCGGAGGCGCTGCGCTACTACCGCGAGGCGGCGCACCCGTGGGAGCTTCAGGCGCTCATACGCGCGCGCGCCGCCGCCGGGTCGCAGTCGCTCTTCGCGCGTTTCGCCGAAGGCTTGCGCCCGCGCGTCTACCGCTCCGAAGAGACGGTCGAGCGCGCGCTCGCGCACGTGCGCCTCGCCAAGCAGAAGATAGACCGCTTCCACTCGGAAGAGACGCACGGCTTCAACGTCAAACTGGGCCGCGGCGGTATCCGCGAGATCGAGTTCATCGCGCAGGCGCTCCAGCTCGCGCACGGCGGGCGCGACCTCTGGTTGCAGGAAGCCCACACGCTCATCAGTTTGGGCCGCCTCGCCGACCGGCACCTCATCACGGAGCGCGAACGCGGCGAGCTGTCCGACGCTTACGCGTTCCTCCGCACCGTCGAGCATCGCCTACAGATGGAGCACGGCCTACAGACGCACGCCGTCCCCGAAGACGCCGAGCGCCGCCGTCTGCTCGCGTGCCGCATGCACTTCAAAGGCGCACGCGCTCTCGAAGACTTCGACGCCGCGCTTCGCCTGCACACCTCGAACGTCGCGCGCGCATACCGACGCGTCTTCGGCAACTCTACCGAAGACGCCCTCGAAGAGACGGAGACCAATGGCGCGCGCGGACGCGCGAGCACGCCTGCGCGCGTCGCGGGCAACGGCCCGACCACGGCGACGCAAGAAGCGTCGGGAGAGTCAGTCATTATGCCGCGCGCGGCGGAGATGCGAGGCGATGCCGCCGCGACTCACACGCAGGGCGTCTTCGCGCAGGAGCCGCGGGCCGGAGCGGAGGCCGCGTCCGTCAACGCCGCGGCGGGCGTCTTCGCGCGCCACCTCTCCGGCGGGGCAGCGCGCGGGGAAGAGATAAGCGGAGGAGTCGGAGGAGGAAGCAGTGAAGTAAACTGGGCGGGAATCGAAGTCGAACGTCTCGCGCGCGAGCTGCGCGAAGAGGTCGCGCGTTCGCTCAATCCGCGGCGTGCGCTCGCGTTGCTCGCGCGCGTCGCCGCGTCGCTCGAAAAGTCGGGCGAGCGCGTGGAGTTGTCCGCCGGAGTCTTGCGCGAACTCGTGCGGGTCTGCGGCGCGTCCGAGTTCTTCGGCGAGATGCTGACGAGCAAGCCCTCGCTCATCCCCTCGATAGCGACGCCTGCGTCGGCGGTCGCCGCGCGCGATCACCGGGCGCTTCTGCGCGCCGCGGTTGACGCCGCCGAAGGGTTCGGCGCGGAACTCTCGGCGCTCAGGCGCGCGTGGATGCACCTGCTCATCGAGATCGGCGCGCGCGACGTGGCGGGCGGCCTCGCGCCCGGCGAGTCGAACGCGCTCCAGACCTCGCTCGCCGCCGCCGCCATCAACGTCGGGCTGCTCATCGCGCGCCGCGAGATGGCCCGCCGCTTCGGTCGTCTCGCCGCCGGGCCGCGACTCGCCGTGCTTGGCCTCGGCAGGCTGGGGAGCGGCGGCATGGACTACGGCTCAGACCTCGACCTCATACTCGTCTACGACCCCGCGGCGGCGTCGCCCGTCGAAGGCTTGACGCGCGAGCAGGCATACGCGCGGCTCGTCGAACTCCTCTCCGTCGCGCTCTCAAGCACCACGCGCGACGCGCATCTCTACCGCGTTGACCTGCGCCTGCGGCCCGACGGCAGGAACGGCGCTCTCGCCTCCTCGTCACACGCCTTCACGAGCTATCTGCGCGAGCGCGCCGACGTTTGGGAGTGGCTCGCCTACGTGAAGCTGCGCGCCGTGGCGGGCGACCTCGAATTCGGGCGCGACGTTGAGCGACGCGCGCGCGCCGCCGTCCACGAGGCCGCGCGCGCCTCGGACGCCGAGCGCCTGCGCGCCGAGACGTGCCGCGTGCGCGAGCGCCTCGAACGCGAGCGCGCGGGCCACAGCCCGACACGCGCCGCCGGTAGTTCCGCTGCGGCGCGCGCCGCCGTTCATGTCACGCCGCGCCCGACCGATCACGTCGCGCCGCGCGCGACCGACATCAAGTACGGGCCGGGCGGCATGCTCGACGTATACTTCGCCGTCCGCTACCTGCAACTGCGCGACTGCCTCCCCGACCGCGAAGACGAACGCTCGACCCGCGCCTCGCTCCTGCGCCTGCGCGAGGCCGGCTCGGTCAGCGCCAAAGACTTCGACGCCCTCTGCGAAGGCTACGCGCTCCTGCGTAAACTCGACCACAGCCTGCGCCTCCTCGCCGGACGCTCCACACGTCTGCCCTCGGCGCAAGACCACCCGCTCCTGCGCGACCTCGCGCGCCTCACGGGCCATTCTTCCGCCGCCGCGCTCACCACGGAACTCGCCGCGCGCATGGCCGCCGTCCGCGCGGCTTACGACCGAATCACGATGTTGAAATAGAAGGCGTGGAGGGAAGTAGCCCGTCCGCGAAGTCGGGAGACCACGAACCGCGAGGGCCGAGTTGCGTTCACAGGCTCGATTACTTTTCGTCGAGCTTGAAGGTGCGTGCGATGACCTCCGACAAGTCCGCCGGAGCGCCCGGCTTTCGCATCTCGCCCTTCACGATCTGCTTCTGCTCAGGCGTCAGGAGGTTGACGGTGTCGCGTATGGACTGCCCCTTGATTTCGAGCAGTTCCCACGCAGCCTCCTTCATCTCCTCGCTCAACTTGGTGCGGAGTCCTTCGTCCGGCTTGTCGGCCAGCATGTTTTCGTAAATCCTGCTCACGATACCGGCGAGCCGAAGCGCCGCGGGCGCGGCCCTCTTCTCGCTTTCGACGTGGATGCGCTTGATCGCCTCTCTTTGCGCTTCGCTCAAAGTGTGTGCGGCGTCGCCTCTGCTCTCGGCACCCGTTTGCGCCGTCGCCGTCCACGCCGCCGACAGGGAAACAAGCGCGGTCAGCAGGAAGAAAATAGCCGGTTTGATTTTCGTCACGCGTCATCCTTTCAACCCAAGCGAGCTGGAATTGCTTTTTGATTTTACGAATCGCACGGCGACCGCGCCGCCGTGCGGAGTCGCCGTGTCAGGCGCGGAGAGGAGTCCGCCCGCCATCTTCGTACCAGCAGCGCGTGCAGAAGCGGTGGCGCGCGGCGCGCTCTTCCGTTGTGAAGTCGGCGGAGCCGGGCAGGCGGCGCGCGACCTCGCGCTCCTCTTCGCTCAGCTCATACCAGACCTTCAGAGTACCTTCGCCGCAGCGCGGGCAACGTCCCTCGCCCTGCGTGCTGACCGGATAGTCGCTGCCGTCCATCTCGAATCCTCCAACCCGACGGAAGAAAGTTCCGGCCTCGCCGCTCGAATTTGAGAAACGCGGCGCGGGCGGGTTAATATCATCGCAGTCTTTAGCACACACGAAGCGAAAGAGAAAGCTCTCAACGGGTGCGGGCATTGAGGCTCGCTCTCTTTCGGGGAACAAATTTTGAGGGGCGGCGGGCGAACCGCGGCGCGCGTCGAGAGCATCAATAACTCGTCACGGTTCACGGTTCACGGTTCAAGGCTTTTATGTTCGCGATCAGGGCTGCTTTCAAAGAACAGGTGGAGTGGAGAACGAGCGTCGAGCGGGCGCGCGAGTTCTTCAACGACTTCAGGAACTACGCCGAGTTGATGCCGGGCGTCGAGCGCGTCACGGCGGACGCCCTGGGCGTTGCGCGCTGGCTGATTCGCGCAGAGGTTCCGGTCGTCGGCTCGATCAGGCAGGCGTTCAGCGTCTTCCAGTCCGTGGACGAGCCTTCGCGCATCGAGTGGTCGCCCGCCGCCGGAGAGAGCAAGAACTTCCTGCGCTACTCGGCCACCTTCGAGGAGTGCGGCGCGACCACGCGCATACGCATCGAGCAGCGCGTGGAGATTCGCCGCCAGTCGGCGCGCGAGCTGCACACGCTCGCCGCCCTCGCCGGCGAAGGACGCCTCAGCGCCGCCTTGCAGAAGGGCGTCGCCGAGATGCTCCAATCCTTCCTCAAGCGCGCCCGCGCGCGTCTGGAAAGATAGACGAAGAGAACGGAAAGAGGGCGAGCGGGTGAGTGTGGAGGCGATGCCACACTCACCCGCTCGCCCTCTTCACCTCTCACCTGTTCTCACTCCTCGGCCATGACGCCGGGCCGCGCCGTGAGCGGGTGCGCCTGCTCGTATGCGTGCGCGAGGTGCAGTATGGTCTGCTCGCCCCAGTGGCGGCCCATGAGTTGGAAGGCGACGGGCAGTCCCGTCTGTGAAAGCCCGCACGGGACGCTGATGCCGGGCACGCCCGCGAGGTTCGCCATGCAGGTGTAGATGTCCGAGAGGTACATCGAGAGCGGGTCGTCGGTCTTCTCGCCGAGGCGGAAGGCGGGCGTCGGCGTGGTCGGCGTCAGAACGGCGTCGCACTTCTCGAAGGCTTCGAGGAAGTCGCGCCGGATGAGCGTGCGAACCTTCTGCGCCTTGAGATAGTAGGCGTCGTAGTAGCCGGAGGAGAGGACGTATGTGCCGAGCATGATGCGGCGCTTGACCTCCGCGCCGAAGCCCTCTTCGCGCGTGCGCCGGTACATCTGCCGCAGGTCTTCCGGGTCTTCCGTGCGGTGGCCGTAGCGCACGCCGTCGAAGCGCGCGAGGTTCGACGAAGCCTCTGCGGTCGCGATGATGTAATAGACTGCGATGCTGTATTTCGCGTGCGGCAATTCAACGTCAACCACTTCGGCACCGAGTTCGCGGTAAGCCTCAATCGCCTCCTCGACGCGCGCACGCACGTCTGCGTCCACGCCCTCGCCCAAAAGCGCGCGCGGCACGCCGATGCGCGCGCCACGGATGTCGCCCGCGAGCTGCGCCGCGTAGTCGGGCACGGTAACGTCGGCGGTCGTCGCGTCGCGCTCGTCGCGCCCGGCGATTGTCCGGAGCACGATGGCGGCGTCTCTGACCGTCAAACCGAAGACGCTCACTTGGTCGAGCGAGGAGCCGAAGGCGACCAGTCCGTAGCGCGAGACGCGCCCATAGGTCGGCTTGATGCCGACGACGCCGCAGAGTGCCGCGGGCTGGCGCACAGAGCCTCCCGTCTCCGAGCCGAGCGCCGCGGGCACGATGCGCGCCGCCACCGCCGCCGCCGAGCCGCCCGAAGAGCCGCCCGGCACGCGCTCCGTGTCCCAGGGGTTTCTGACCGGCCCGAAGGCCGAGTTCTCGTTCGACGAACCCATCGCGAACTCGTCGCAGTTGGTCTTGCCGATGATGACGGCTCCCGCCGCTCGCAGGCGCTCGACGACCGTCGCGTCGTAAGGCGGCTTATAGCCCGCGAGTATGCGCGAGCCGCACGTCGCCTGAAGGCCGCGCACGCAGATGTTGTCCTTGAGCGCAATCGGGACTGCGCGTAGTGACGGCTGAGTAACGACGCCCTGACTTTGCGCCATGCCGGCCTGCGCTTCGACTGCGCCCGTCTCCTCGTCCAACTCCTCGGCGCGTCGGGTCGCGCCCGCGCGATCTATTTGCAGGAAGGCGTTGAGCGTGTCGTTTAACTTTTCCGCGGCGTCGAGAGCGCGCACCGCGACCCGCCCCGCGCTCGACGCGCCGCCTGAGAGTTCGGACGTGATGAGTTCGATTGTCTTTCCGGGGACTGTCATGTGCAGGATTAAAAATTCTCTTTCTCTTCTGAGCTGGCGAGAACGCGCGGCACGCGGAAGTGGCCGTGCGAAGAATCGGGCGCTTGGTCGAGCGCGAGCGTTTGGCCGAGCGAGGCTCGCGTGCGGTCTTCGCGCGTGGCGGCGGTGCGCTCGCCTTCGGGGGTGAGTCCGCCGGTGGCAGGTTCCACACGGCTCGTGTCCAGCTCGCTCAACTGCTCGACGTAGGCGACGATTGAAGCGACCTGCGGCGCGAGCGTCCGCAACTCTTCGTCCGTGATTTCGAGATGCGCCAGCGCGGCGATCTTTTGGATGTCGGCTTCTGTGATGGGCATAAGTTCGTAAATCGTAAATGGTAAATCGTAAATGGTAAACCGTGAATCGTAAATCGTAACTGGCTGCTACCTTTCAAGCCGAGCGGCCCTCACTTGAGACACACGACGCTGTAGCCACGATTCACGATTTACGATTCACGGTTTACGGCTCAGACATCTTCCGGCGGCGAGAAGGAAGCGGCGGCGAAGTTCTTCGTCGTGGATGGCGGAGGCCGCCTCGTCGAGTTCGTACGCGCGCCGCAGCGCGCCCTCTTCACCGGCGAGCCGTTCGTATTGCGTCTGCACCATGCGCGCTCGCTCGTCGTGTACGGTCTTGGGGTCAACGCGGAACTCGACGAAGGTGACGAGCGCCTGGCCGAGCAGCGAGTTGATGCGGAAGACGAGCTGCGGGCTGACGCCTTCGAGCTGTTTGCGCCAGGTCGTGTCGGGCACGGAGACGACGAGCGTCTTGCCGTGGAGGCGGAAGGGAACGGCACAGCCGCGCAAGCCCGCGCCCGCCGCGCGCCGCCACGCCGCGAACGCCGCGGCCTCCAGCACCGCTTCGGATTCGCCCGCCGCGCGCAGAAGCTTCGGCAGCGCCTGAAAGAGATCGTCCATTTTTGATTTTTAATTTTTGATTTGCGATTTGTAGCTGTTAGCATTCAACCGTCATCATGCGGCGTCGGCTTTTTACTTTCGCCGAAAGCTGAGTGCCGAAAGCTGACGGCTTTAATCGAAAATCGCAAATCAAAAATCTAAAATTTCATGGGGAGTGTAATGGAAAACGAGCGAGCGTCACAAGCTTGGACGGGCGCGCGGGGCCGTGGGCTGGAGGCTCTGACCCCGCTCGTCCTGGCGTCGTCGAGTCCGCGGCGGGCTGAGATTCTGCGCGCGGTCGGCTGGCCGTTCGAGGCCCTGCCCGCCGACGTGGACGAGACGCGGCGCGCGGGCGAACCGCCCGAAGACTTTGTGCGCCGGCTCGCGCGCGAGAAGGCCGAGGCCGTCGCCGCGACGCGCCTGTTCGGTCTGGTGCTCGGCGCAGACACAACGGTCGTCGTGGGCGGAGAGATTCTGGAGAAGCCGCGCGACGAAATGGACGCGCGCCGCATGCTTCGGCTCTTGAGCGGGCGTTGGCACGAGGTCTTGACGGGCGTGGCGCTGGTGAGGGCGGAGGCGGGTCGCGCGGTGGTCGGCGTCGAGCGGACGAGGGTGCATTTCGCGGAGATGTCGGGGGCGGAGATAGACTGGCACGTCGAGACCGGCGACGTGCTCGACAAGGCCGGAGCCTATGCCGTGCAGGGACGCGCGGCCCTCTTCATCGAGAGGATAGAAGGCGACTACTGGAACGTCGTTGGCCTGCCCGTGCGGTTGGTCTACGGTCTGGCGCGCGGGGCGATGGAAGGATGAAGGCGGAAGGATGAAGTGAAGGCAGGAGCATGAGAGCCGCGCTTTCATCCCTCATCCTTCCGCCTTCATCCTTTGGCAAGGCGGCTTCTTTCGTTTCGACTTTGAGATTGGAGCTTACTTCGCGCCGAGCAGTTGGTTGAGACGCTCGGAGAGCATGTCAACCAGATTGCGGTTCGGGTCGAGGCCGCCGACGGGCGCACCGGAGATTTCGCCGTGGCGGTCGAGGATGACGATGGCCGGGAGCTGATCCGCGCCGGTCTGTTTGAAGAGCGCGCCGTCGGGGTCGCGCAGCACGGCGACCTTCAGTCCGTTCTTGTGTGCGAAGGCGCGAATCTGCTCGTCGGTCGCGTAGGATTTCGACTTGGGCGAGTCGGAGTCGGTGCACACAAAGTAGACGCGCACGTTCTGCGGCCCGAAGTGGTCGGCCAACTCCTGTGTCTTCTGCGCCTGCGCCTTCGACAGCGAGCCGAGCGACGAAGAGCCGAAGGCGAGCACCACCACGTCGCCGTGCAGCATCTCCGAAGTTATCTCGCCGCCGTCCGTCGTGTGCAGTTTGAAGTCGAGCGGAGCGGACGCCGCGCGCGGTGTTGTTGCCTGCGCCCCACACGACAGCGCGAGCAGGAGGCCGAGCGCCAGACTGAAGGACGTGCGCCGTTGCCTGAATAACATTTTCATCTCCTTCGTGCCGCGCGCCGCTCCGTTCGCTGCCGGTCGAACCTTTCGACCTCTTTCGCTGCCACGGCGTCCGGCGCGCGAGCAATCATGACGGACTTTAGATGAGTGGTCAAATCGAATGGTTGGATTCAAAACACCCGACGCGTCCCTCAAAGCGTCGAAGAGTGTGAGCGCCGATGGTCTGCCCTTCGACGCACGGCTCCCGCGCGAAGCTTTTGTCACACACGCGCACGCGAACCGAGAAAATCGGAGGGTAACATGAGAGCCTTCATTAGCGGCAAGGACTTCAAGGAGGACGAATCATGGAGAAGAAGTTGGAGGGAAAGAAGGTAGCCATCCTGGTCGCCGACGGGTTCGAGCAGGTGGAGTTGACCGGGCCGAGGCAGGCGCTCGACGACGCGGGCGCGCAGACTCAGATCGTCTCGCCTGTTAAGGGCGAGGTCGAGGGCTGGAAACACTACGACAAGGGGGACAAGTTCAAGGTTGACGTGCCGCTGGCCGAGGCCGACCCGACGAATTTCGACGCGCTGCTGCTGCCCGGCGGAGTCGCCAACCCCGACCAGTTGCGCGCCAAGCCGGAGGCCGTCGCGTTCGTCAAGGCGTTCTTCGACGCGGGCAAGCCGGTCGCCGCGATCTGTCACGGCCCCTGGACTCTGATCGAGGCGGGCGCAGTCAAAGGTCGCACGCTGACCTCTTGGCCCTCGATCAAGACGGACTTAATCAACGCGGGCGCGCAGTGGGTTGACCGCGAGGTCGTCACCGACAGCGGCCTCGTCACCAGCCGCAAGCCCGACGACATCCCCGCCTTCAACGAGAAGATGATCGAGGAGTTCGCCGAAGGCGAGCACCGCGCGCAGAAGGCCGCGGCGCAAAGCTGAGCGATTGCGGGCGCGCGACCAGAGTCCTTGCGTCCGGCAGGGTTTATCTGCGAACTCACGCGATAAGGACACGAAGAAGGCACACGAGTCGTTCATGTGCCTTCTTCGTGATGCCGCGTGCGGCTTCAAAAACTTTTTCGCCCTTACCTCGGACTCACTCCAATCTAGCTTCCCTGCACGCGCGCCGGGGGAGGGAAGCCGAAGACCTCCGTGTGAAGCGCGACGTACTCCTCCCACGTGTCCATGTCGAGCGCGACGAAAGGCGACTTCGAGGGCACGCGCAAGACCTCCTCGCGGTGCGCGTCGAAGAGCGCGCGCAAGCCTCTCTCCGGGACGAGACTCAAAAGCTCCTCGCGCAGCGCGAGATCAACCAGAACGGGATGGCCGCCGCGTCCGCTCGACTCCGGCACGACGAGGCGCGCGCCCGTGCGCGCCCACGCCTCGACCAAACTTCTGATCGCCGCGGGCGGCACGGCGGGCTGGTCAACGAGCGCGAAGAGCAGCGCGCCCGCGCCCGCCTCGACGGCTTCCACGCCGCGCGCGACCGACACGCCCATCTCGCTCTCGCCCTCTTCGTTCAAGGCGAAGCGGACGAACGGCAGGCGCGCGAGCGCCCCGCGCACCTCTTCGGCGCGGTGGCCGACGACGACCACGACCTCTTCGACGCCCGCCTCTCGAAGGTTCGCGACGCAAGCCTCGACGACGCTCACTCCCCCGAACGGAAGCAGCGGCTTGAACTCGCCCATGCGCCGCGAGCGACCTGCGGCGAGGAGCACAGCCGTAATGATTTCAGCTTTTTCTCTCAGGCGAATGATCGGCGCAGCTCTTCGAGGGCGCGCAGGACGAATGGCCGCGCCATCTGCTTGCGGTAGTTCATCAGGTGATCGGTGTTGTCGAGCGGTCGCGCCCTCACATAACACGCCTCCGCGGCGGCGCGAATGCTTTCGTCGTCGAGCGCCCTGCCGACGAGCGCGCGTGACGCCGGCTCGACTTCCAACGGCGCGGGCGCGATGCCGCCGAGCACGACGCGCGCCTGCGAGACGTTGCCGCCCTCGTCCGTGTCGAGCCGGGCCGCGACGCCGAGCACGGGAAAGTCGAACGCCCCGCGCCGGCGCAGCTTTTTATAGATCGCGCGCCAGCCTGCCGAGGGAGGCAGAAGGATTTCCGCCAGCAGTTCGTCGGGGCGCTTGCGGAGGTAGTCAATGCCGTCGTCGTTGTAGAAGCCGCGCGCTTCCACGAGCCGGTCGCCGACCGTCGAGACGAGGCGGAGTCGCGCGCCTATCGCGACCATCAGCGGCACGAGGTCTGAAGACTGCACGGCCCAGCACTTCGCGCTGCCGGGCGCGACCCAGCACACGTCGCCGTCCTTCTTCAGGCAGAAGTTGACGCCTTTGCGCCACTCGTAATTCTGGTTGTAGTAGTTGCAACGCGTGTCGAGCAGGAGGTTGCCGCCGACCGTCCCCATGTTCCGAAGCGTCGGCGTCGAGATGAGCCGCGCCGCACGTGCCAACGCCGGGTAATCGCGGTTGACGACCGCGTGCTCGATAACTTCGGTGAGCGACACGCCCGCGCCGATTCGCAAGCCTTCGCGCCCGTCGCCTTCGATGCGGTGCAACGCAGGGATGCGCCCGACCGAGATGACCGTGCGCGGCGTCTGCTGCCTGCGCTTCATGTTCGGGTAGAGGTCAGTCCCGCCCGCGACGAACTGCCCCGACGGCCCCGCCTCGCCCATCATCCTCGCCGCCTCGCCGATTGTGCGCGGGACGAGGTAAGTGAATTTCGGAAGTCTCATCATAGAGCTTGATTCAACCCTTCTTGGCTCACAAGTACACCACCGCGCGCATTTGTTGCTGTTGGCGGCTGTTTCCTGTTCAGGCTCTCTTCCTGTCCTTAATCTTCAATTCAGGGTGGCGTGCGAGGAAGCCGCCGCGCTTCATCTTGTAGCGACCGGGCTTGAGCGTGGCATCGGGATCAATGCCTGCTTCGAGATCGCGCCGGTAATCATCTTCTGATATTTCTATGGTGACGCTCTCCGCATCGTCTTCGACGACGGAGAAGATTAGCGGCCTACGTGTTTCCTGTTCGCTCATATATTTGTCGCTCCGCTTGAACGGCCTTGCGTGCCGAGATGATACGAATCACATCGCCCGTTCGTTCGGCGTAGATAACGTACAGCAGTCGTCTGCTCGACAGGCCGATGATGAAGAACCGGGCTTCATCTTCCGAATGTTTTCCGTCATAACCTTCCAAAGCATTCGGGTCGTAGAAAATCTCCGTCGCCTCCCCGAAGCTGACACCATGCTTCTTTAAGTTAGCAACAGCTTTCTGATCGTCCCACTCGAATTTCACGTGCCGTCCTTCCGAAAATGTTTCGCGCCGTTTACGAATGCACGGCCACGCGCGGCATCTCACGACCGTCGCCGCCCTCTTCGGGCGTGAGCACCTTGAGCGGTTCGGGCCAGGCGACTTCGGGGATGGAAGAGGGGCCGAAGCGCGCGGCCTTGCCTTGACGCTTGGCGCGGAGCGCGGCCAAAACTTTTTCGGGCGTGATGGGTACTTCGTCTATGCGGACGCCGACGGCGTCGTAGACGGCGTTGGCAATTGCCGGCATGACGGGGAGGAGCGGACCTTGGCCGACCTCCTTCGCGCCGAAGGGGCCGTTCGGGTCGGGGTCTTCGACGAGGTAGGTGACGACATCGCACATCTCCAAAGTCGTCGGGCTTTTGTATTCGAGGAGCGAGGGAAACTTGTGAACGACGTTGCGGTTGGCGCGGTAGGTCATCTCCTCCATCAGAGCCTCGCCCAAGCCCATGTAGATGGAGCCTTCGACCTGACCCATAACGAGCATGGGGTTGATTGACTTGCCGATGTCATGCGCGACCCAGATGCGTGGGACTGTGACGATGCCCGTCTCGGCGTCCACGTCAACTTCGGCGACCGCCGCCGAGTAGCTGTAGGCGGGCGAGGGGCCGACGCCCGCGCCCTTGTAGCGACCGGGCGAGCGCGGCGGCGTGTACGAGCCGACCGTGCCGATGGTGCCGAACTTCGATTCGGCGAGCACGACCGCCTCGGCGAAGGTGACACACACTTCCGGGTTCTCAACGTCGAAGACGCGGCGCTCGGCAAACGAGAGATTCTCGACCGGCACGGAGAGTTTTTCGGCGACGGCGATGGTCAACAATTCGCGCGCACGCTCCGCCGCCTGAATCGCGGCGTTGCCGGTCATCAGCGTGACGCGGCTCGAATAGCTCCCCAAGTCAACCGGAGTCAGGTCTGTGTCGGCGGTGACGACGCGGATGTCGAACGGGTCAATGCCGAGGACTTCGGCGACGACGTAGGCGAGCACGGAATCCGACCCTTGTCCGATGTCGGTCGAGCCGCACTGCACGCAGACGCCGCCCTGTCGGTCGAGGCGGAGCTGCACGCCGGAATGCGGCATGTTGTTCCAGTAGATCGGAAGTCCCGCGCCGCAGATGTAAGAACTGGCGGCGATGCCGACGCCGCGACCGAAGGGAAGTTTTCTACTCTGTTTGTCCCAGCCGGAAAACTTGTTCTTCCAATCGGAACCCGCGACGACCTTCTCGATGCACGCGCCGAGTCCCATCGAGCCGACGCGCAGGTAGTTGGCCGTCACCGTGTATGGCTTGACGAGGTGCCGGAGTCGCATCTCGGCGGGGTCGAGGCCGAGTTGTTCGGCGACCTTGTCGAGTTGAATCTCAAGTCCGAAGCGCGGCTGCGGTGTGCCGTGCCCGCGCTTCGGGCCGCAGGGCGGCTTGTTGGTGAAGGCGCGCAGGCCGCGGAAGCGGTAGCGCGGGACTTCGTAGGTCACGGTTTGCAGCGCGCCGGTGTAGAAGGTCGAGGCCACGCCGTAGGAGCCGTATGCGCCGCCGTCGAGGAACGTCTGGAAGTCGAGAGCGGTGATCGAGCCGTCCTTTTTGACTCCGATGCGACTCTTCATCAGGACGGGGTGGCGTCCGCGGTGGCAGTAGAAGACCTCTTCGCGCGTGAGCGTCACCTTCACGGGCCGACGCGTCCGGCGCGACAGCTCCGCGACGACGATCTCGTGGTTGAAGGGGTCGCTCTTGCCGCCAAAACCCCCGCCGTTGGGGGTGGCGATGACGCGGATGTGCGCGGGCGTCATCGCCAGAGTCTTGGCGAGTGCGCGGTGAACGTAGTGCGGCGTCTGCGTCGAAGACCAGAGCGTGAGCTTCGCGTCGGCGTCGAAGTGCGCGACCGCCGCGTGCTGCTCCATCGGCAGGTGCGTGTTGCCCTCGTAGAAGAAAACGTCTTCACGAATGAGGTCTGCTTCGGCGAAGCCCTCTTCCGTTTCGCCGAACTCAAGGTTGACCAGCTTGTGGATGTTGCCGCGGTCGCCGTATTCGTGGACGCGCGGCTCGTCAATCATCACGGCCTCTTCGATGCTGGTGATTGATAGCAGCGGTTCGTACACGACCTCGATGAGGTTCATGGCGTCGAACGCCGTATCTTCATCAACCGCCGCGACCGCCGCCACGGGGTCGCCGACGAAGCGAACCCGGTCGGTGCAGAGCGCGTGCTCGTCCTGACTGACAGGCAGGATGCCGTAAGGAATCGGCAGGTCTCGGCCCGTGATGATGGCGTGGACGCCTTCGAGCGCGGCGGCCTTCGACGTGTCAATTGATTTAATGAGCGCGTGCGGCAGAGGCGCGCGCAGGATTTTGCAGTAGAGCATGCGCGGCAGGCTGATGTCGTCGGCGAACTTCGTCGCGCCCACGCATTTTGAGCGCGCGTCCACCTTGCGGAAGGGCCGGCCTACGACTCTCAAATCTTTCTCGCGCTGAACGTCCGCGCCGTTCACCTTCGAGCCGTCGCCGTCGTTTCGTCCGTTCGTCTTCATCATATTATCCGCGGTTAAATTTTACTCGTAGCCGTAGACGCTCTCGCGCGGAAGCTCCGCCTCTTCGCCGCGCATCCGTGCGGCGGCCAGCTCAACGGCCTCGTAGATTTTGATGTAGCCGGTGCAGCGGCAGAGGTTGCCGCTCAAAGCCTCTTTGATCTCGTCGCGCGAAGGATGCGAGTTCTGCGCGAGCAGTTCTTTGGCGACGAGGAGGAAGCCGGGCGTGCAGTAGCCGCACTGCGCCGCGCCCGTGTCAGCGAAGGTCTCCTGCAAGGGGTGTAGGCCCGTTTCGTTCGCCAGACCTTCGACCGTCTCGACGCGGCGACCTTCCGCGTCGAGGCCGAGCAAGAGGCAGGAGAGGACGCTGCGTCCGTCAACGAGCACGGCGCACGTGCCGCACTCGCCGAGTTCGCAGCCGTGCTTCGTGCCCGTCAAGTCGAGGTCTTCGCGCAGGACTTCGAGCAGGGTCTTGTGCGGCGCGAAGGCGACCTCTACGGCCTCGCCGTTGAGTGTGAATCGGAGATGAGCTTTCTGTCGCTGTGCTTCAGTCATTAATCAAACCCGGCTCAAGTTTACAAACTCAGACGCGCCGCACGCCGCGAGAACGCTTGCTCGACCGAACCTTCGTGCGAAAGGGAGTGCAGGCAATTTATCGTCAGGACGGGCGTGTGTGCAGCACACGGAATGATAGCAGTTTTGCGGACGGGAATTAAGCGGGCCGGGTCAGGGTAGATTCATTCTCGTTGACCGGGCAACGGGCGGTTAACCGCCGCGAGACGCAGAGGGCGCAGAGATTGCACAGAGATTCAAGCTTTCTCTGTGCAATCTCTGCGCCCTCAAAGCGGTCAGCGACCGTTGATGACCGAGAGGAGCTTGGCGGCGCGCGCCGGGTCGAGGCGGCGGAGCGCGTTGTACTCTTCGGTCGCGCCGCGACGGTTGCCGTCGGCGACGTAGGCGACGCCGAGATTGTAGTGCGACTGCGCGAAGTTCGGCCTGATCTTGATTGACTGGCGGAAGGCGGCGACGGCCTGCTCGTCCTGATTGAGCCGCAGATAAGATGTGCCCATCAGGTAAAGCTCGTCGGGGTCGAGCGTGCGACCGACTTTCTGGTAGGCGGCGAGCGAGCGGCGGTAGGCTTCCGTCGCGTCGCCCGGTCGCTTGAGTCCGACGTAGGCCGTGGCGACGTTGTAATAAGACCAGCCCTCGTCCTCCGGCTGGTGGCGTGCGGCGAGCGCCTGCTGGCTGACCGTGAGCGCCTCCTGATTCTGGTTGAGCTGGTTGAGGACGTAGCCGAGCAGGTTGAGCGTGTCGGAACTGTTGGGCTTGATGCGCGCGGCGGCGCGCGCCTCCCTGAGCGCCTCCTGCGGCTTGTCCTCGCGAACGAGGATGAAGCCGAGGAGGTAGTGCGGCAAGTAGCTTTCGGGGTCGAGGCGCGCGGCCTCGCTCACGGCCTGCGTGCTCTCCTGCATCCGGCCCGTGACGGCGTAGGCGGCGGCGAGCAACGTCTGCGCGTAGAGGCTTCGGGGCGCGAGGCGCGCGACCTGCTGCGTCGTCGAGAGCATGAGCGGGTAGTTGCCCTGCGAGTAATAGACGAAGCCCATGCCGATCAGCGCTTCAGGCATGTCGGGCTTGAGTCGGAGCGCCTGCCCGAAGGCGTCGGTCGCCTCGCGGTAGCGGTTCAGGTGCGCGTATGCATTGCCGAGTCCGACGAGCGCGTCGGGCGACTGCGGCTGGAGGCGCAGCGCGGCCATGAAAGCGGCGACCGCCTCCTCGTTCTGGTTGAGGCCGAGGTGCGCGTAGCCGAGGCCGAACTGCGTGTAGAACTGGTTGGGGTCAATCGAGGCCGACGCGTTGAGCGCCGTGAGCGCGTCTTCGCTGCGGTCGGCGGAGAGGTATGCGTTGCCGAGAAACATCAGCGCGGGCGCGTTTCGCGGGTCGAGACGCACGGCCCCTTCGAGCGGCGCGACGGCCTGCCGCGGCTCGTTCTGCTTCATGCGTATGATGCCGACCGAGAGGAGCGCGTCCCCCGCGAACTGCGGGTCGGACGAGGCGCGCTGGAGCGGGGCCAGAGCTTGCGCGTCGCGCCCGGTCTGCATGTACGACTTGCCGAGTTCGTAGTCGGCTATCGAAGGGAGGGGGCCGAGTTGCAGGGCCAGCTCGAAGGAGTCAACGGCCTCCTTGTAGTGGTTGAGGCCGTAGTGTATGAGCGCCGTGCCGACGAAGGCGTCGTGGACGCGCGGGTTGGGCTTGAGCGCGATGACGTTGGAGAAACCGGCGAGCGCATCCAACGTCTGCTTCAGGTTCATGTAGGCGACGCCGAGGCCGTAGAAGGCTTCGTAGTTTTTCGGGTCGGCGCGCGCGGCCTTCTGATAAGCGTCGGCGGCGCGCTTCCAGTCGCGCTTCGCCAGATACTCCGCGCCCTTCTGCGCCTGGCGTTCGGCCTCCTGCGATTTTTGGGGAAGGGAAACGGCGAGCGCCGCGCATGGCGGCGTAAAAAAGATGGCGGCCAGAAAAAGGATGGCCGCCGCGTACAGTCGGGGGTTTTTCATCTCTTCGGAGACACTCGGCGCGCTCGCGCGAGGTCGGCGCGGTCGTTGACTGAAAACGCGTGGCGCGACGCACGCGCGCGCACCGTCACCGGGCGGTTTCAGTAAGCCTTAATCAGTCGGATTATCAGTTCGGACTCGGCCTTGCTTTTCGTCAGGGGCGCGAAGTTGAAATTATCCCTGCCGTTGATCTTCTGCACGGGCTTGATGTGAAACGCGCCGACCTGTGCCCCCGTGAACAAATTGATCTTCGCCTCTTTGATGTTCGAGTCGTCGGTCTCGAAGGTGTCGCGCCCGTCGTTGGCCTTGTAGCTCACCCCGGTCTTGGTGATGAAGAAGGAGCCTTCGCAGTAATGGCCGAACGCGCCGTCGTGGTCGTGGTAGACGTGGAAGGCGGCGGTGCCGCCACGCTCGATGGCGGCGCGCATCGCCTGCTCGGCGCTGTTGATGTCCTGTCGTGCGTAGAGCAGCATCGTGCCGAGGAGCGTGAAGGCTCGCGGCTGCGTGGGGTCGAGGCGGGCGGCCTGCTGCGCGTAGTTCATGGCCGAGTTCCAGTCCTGCGAGGAGATGGCCGAAGAGGCGCGGTCAATGTAATCGTCGTAGTCGGGCGCGTTGTTGTTGTTGGCGGCGGCGGGCTGCGCGCCGGCGTTGCCGAAGGGCGAAGAGGTCGTAGAGTTGTCGGCGGTCTGCGCCGGGCCTTTCTCGGTGATCGCGCCGATGAGCGAGCGGTCGCCGCCCGCCGACTTGATCTCGCTCGTGGTCTCCGGGTTCAGAGCGAAGGTGACGCCGCGCGCCTCGACGAACTGCTCGACGCGCGCCGAAGGGATGCCGCCTTGCAGCATCGTGACGATCTCGTTCCTGGAGAGCGGCGGCCCCGAAGGCACGGGCTGACCTGTGCTGTTGCGCGGCGGCGGCGTGTACGCGGGGCGCGCGGCGGGCGCTGTCGCCGCGGCCTCCGGCGCGCGGTAATTCGAGCGCGCGGCCTCGATGACTTCGGGGCGCGCGCCGACCTGCTGTAGCTCTTGTTCGGCGTCCGCCGTCATCTCGAAGTCAACGCCGCGACGCTGGATGAACTGAATCATCTCCGGGGTCGAGAGGCCGTTGATCTTGACGGCCTCCACCAGACCCTTGCGCGTGATCGGCTTCTTGCCCGCCTGCATCTCGGCGGTGGACGCTAAAAGAGTGGCCGCGAGCGCCAACGCGAGCGCGGCGAAGATAACCCTGCTGCTGCTTCTCTGCGTGCCGTGTCTTTTCATAACTGCCTCCTTAACGGAAGCGCGGCGTCTTCCGATTGCGGATTGCGGCGGATGATGAAGGCCGCGCTATTTCAAATCCGCATTCCGCAATCCACAATCCTGGGTGCCGCCCGCGGTTCTGTAGCTCGCCCTAACTCTTGACCCCGCCGTAAGACTGCACCAGCGAGACGATGAGTTCGCTCTCGGCCTTCTTCTTCGTCAGCGGGGCGAAGTTGTAGTTCTTGCTGTCGCTGGCGCGCTTCACCTTGATGTGGAAGGCACCGATATCGCCCGCGCCGCCGAGCAGCATGCCGAAGGTGCTGCCGACGAGCTTGTTGACCTTGATCTCGTGGATGTCGGGGTCGTTGGCCTCGAAGGTGTGTTGGCCGTCGTCGGCCTTGTAGGTGACGTTCGTCTTTGTGACGAAGAGCGTGCCCGCGCAGGTGTCTCGGAAAGAGCCGTTGGCGTGGTCGTGGAAGACGCGGAAGGAGGCGGAGCCTCCGAGGTCAATCGCCTTGCGCATGTTCTTCTCGGCCTCCGCGATGTTGTTCTGGAGGTAGAGCTGCGTGAAGCCGAGGAGCTGGTAGGCGCGCGGCGACTGCGGCTGCAACTGGATGGCCCGTTGCAGCAGTTGGGTCGCGCGCGCCGTGTCCTTCGCGTCGTAGGCGGCGGTGGCCTGATCGGTCAGCTCGTCGTAGTCGGGCGCACGCGAGATGGCGGGCGAGGGGCCGCCCGTCGTCGGCTGCGTGCGGCGCGGCCCGCCCGCGGCGATGTAGTTGGAGGTGATCGCGCCGATGAGCGAGTTGGTGCCGCCCGCGCGTTTGATCTCCTGCGCTATGGCTGCGTTCGACTGGAAGTTGACGCCGCGCGCGTCAACGAACTGCTCGACGCGCGCAGGGGGCGAGCCGGCCTGGAGCATCGTGACGATCTCGTTCCTGGAGAGCGGCGGCCCCGCAGGCACGGGCTGACCTGTGTTGTTGCGCGGCGGCGGGTTCGAGGGGCGCGAGACGGGCACGCCGGCGGCGGCGCGGTAGTTCGAGCGTGCGGCCTCGATGACTTCGGGGCGCGCGCCCGCTTGCCGCAACTCCTGTTCGGCGTCCGCCGTCATCTCGAAGGCGACGCCGCGCTGCTCGATCTGCTGGACGAGTTCGGCGGTCGAGAGTCCGTTGATGCGGACGGCCTTGACGAGGCCCTCCCGGCTGATCGGCTTCTTAGCCTGCGCCGCGAAGACGGCGACGCCGCAGGCGAGGGAGACGAGGAGCGCGACGGCGAGGGCCGCGAGGGTCCCAGCCCTTTGTGTGTGTCCTTTCATCGAGTACGACTGCATAAAGCCTCTGACCTCTGCTCGTTGTTTTCAAGCCGCGGGCCGTCACTGGTCGAGCGCGTTGATCGCGGCCTTCCTGCGCTTGGCGGCGTCGGCTGACGCGTCGTTGCGCGGCTTCGGGGGCGCGGGCGCGGGCGCGGTCTGCCGGGGCGCGGCGGGGTGGCTTGCGGCCTGCCTGCTGGTCTCTCCGCTCGAAGATGTCTCGACGGGCGCGACGGGTACGATCTCGGTCGGCTTGGGCTGTGTGAGCGTGCCGTTCGAGCCGGCGGCGTCGCCGGTCGAAGACGCGTTCGCATTACCCTTCGCGGTGTCGCCCGGCTGCGCCGGGGCGGCGGGCTGCTCAGGGTTCGTGGACGGCGGCGCGGGCTTCGACTCTTCGGTCAGAGCCTTCGGCTTCAAGGGTTCGACCTTGTTGCCGCGCGTGAGCGCGAAGGCCGCGATGCCGACGACGATGCCGACGACGAGCAGCAAGACGGCCCCCGCGCCAGCGAAGTGCACCCACGTCAGCTTGCTGAAGAAGGACTGTTGCTGCTGCGCCCGCGGCGGAGGGGCGAAGCCTGCGGGCTGCGCGAAGCCCTGCGGCTGGGGGGACATGGGCGCAGCGCCGATGCGCGTCGCCTTCAAGTCGTGGCCGCCCGCCGCGGCTGCGAAAGCGCCGGGCGCGCCGATACGCGTCTCTTTGGCCGCGGAGTCGGACGCCGGAATCGGCGCGTTGACGAGCGTGGCGTCCATGTTGCCCATGCCGGGATTCGACGCCGAGGGCGTCGGATAGCCAGGATGCGAAGGCGTCGAGACGCCGGGATGAGACGGCGGCGCGAGTCCAGGCTGAGAAGGGACGCCGGGCTGCGAAGGCGTGGGCACTCCCGGCTGCGACGGCGGCGTCGGGTAGCCGGGTTGAGAAGGCGTCGCGTAGCCGGGCTGCGAGGGCATGGTCGCGAAGCCGCCCGCGGGCGGGTTGCTCAAAGGCGACTGCGTGTTGAGCGGGCGCGTGGCGTAAGGGTTGGGGTCGCCGACGGCGAGCGGCTCAAGTCTTCCGGTGGCGGCGAAGCCCGCGTTGAGGAGGAAGCTGCGAAACTCCGAGGCGCTCTGGAAACGCTGCGCCGGGTCTTTCTGGATCGCCTTCCAGATGGCCTGCTCGACCACTTCGGGGATGGCCGGGTTCAACTGGCGCGGCGGCACGGGGTACTGCTCGATCTGCGCCTTCATCAGCTCGAACTCGTTCTGCATGTCGAACGGGCAGCGACCAGTCAGCATCTCGTAGAGGAGCATGCCTAAAGAGTAGATGTCGGAGCGCGCGTCGGTCTCGAAGCCGCGCACCTGTTCGGGCGACATGTATTCAATCGTGCCGATGATGTTGCCCTGGCGGGTCATGCGCGCAGTGCCGAGTATGCGCGCGATGCCGAAGTCCAAGACTTTGAGGTTGCCCTTCTCGGTGAGCATCATGTTGGCGGGCTTGATGTCGCGGTGGATGATGCCGAAGTCGTGCGCGTGCTGGATGCCGTCCAAGACCTGGCAGAAGAGCGGGATGGCCTGCTCCGAGGGGAGCGCGCCGCGCTGCTGGATGACGTTGTCGAGCGTTGAGCCGCGCACGAACTCCAGAACCATGAAGAAGCTTTCGCCCTGCCGCATGAAATTGAAGAGCGTGGCGATGTTCGGGTGGTTCAGTTTCGCAAGCGTGACGGCCTCGGAGCGGAAGCGCTCGACGACCTGCGGCTGCGCCGAGAGTTCGGGCCGCAGGAACTTAATCGCGACCTCGCGCTCCAACATCATGTCCACGCCGCGGAAGACCGCGCCCATGCCGCCCTCGCCGAGCTTCTGTTCGATCTTGTAGTTCCCGACTATCTGTCCGGTCATCCCTGTGCCCTCCACTCGCGCGTCGCGCGCAACTCAACTGCCTCGGCGGCCTCCGCGCCCGCGGGCATGACGGCGGCTATGCCGACGGTGATGTTGTCGTGCCCGCCGCGCGCCTTGGCGAGCGTGATGAGCCGCTCTCCTGCGGCGTGGATGTCGTGGTTGGCCGACAGCTCGCGCTCGATCTCGTCGTCGGGGACGAGATCGTAGAGACCGTCCGAGCACAAAAGATACTGGTCGCCCACGCGCACAGAGAAAGGCTTGAGCATCGAGACCTCGACTTCGGGCGTCGTGCCGAGCGCGCGCAGGATGACGTTCTTGTCCTCGTGGTGGCGTGCCTGCTCCATCGTGATGAGGCCGAGCTTGACCATCTCCATCACCGCCGAGTGGTCTTCCGTTAACAGATAGACCTTGCCGTCGCGCAGCATGTAGAGGCGACTGTCGCCGACGTGTGCGGCGAACGCCTGCCCGTCGAGGAGGACGAGCGCCGTGCAGGTCGTGCCCATGCCGCGCTTCGACTCGTCTTCGAGCGAGGCGGCGTGAATCCGGCGGTTGGCCTCTTCGACGGCCTTCCTGAAGGCGTCCTGAGCCTCGCCCTTCGACTCGAAGTAGAGGCGTGGGACGAGTTCGGCGGCCATCCCGCTCGCGACCTCGCCCGCCGAATGACCGCCCATGCCGTCGGCGACGACGAGCAGGACTCCCTTCTCCTTCAAGACCTCCGGGTCGCTCGGCCTGACGAAGCGACCCGAATCCTCGTTGATCTCGCGCACGCAGCCCACGTCGGTCTGGACGCAGGCGGCGACCTCGTAGTCAACGCGAAGGCGCGTCGCCGTGTCGTCCGACTTCGCTCGTTTGAACATTCCTTGTCCCCTCTTGAATGAAGCCTTTGAATGAATGCCTGACTTGATTGACCAACCGCCCGCCTCGTCCGCGCGATGCCCGGCGCTTCAGTCGGGACTAATGCACGCGCCCATCAACGGTGTGACGGGTCTGACTTCTTCATGACAACCATGTCTCTCTTCTTTAGATCGCTGACGTTGAAGTCCGAGGTTCCGTTCTCGTAGCCTTCGCTCTTGAGCGTCAACAGGACGTGCTCGCCGACCTTGCACTTGAAGGCATACGGCGTCGTCCCGACCTTCTCGCCGCCGCGATACACGTCGGCGCGCAGGCCGAAGACGTTGATCTCGCAGTCGTCCTCCCGCGCGGCGGTGCTCGCGCCGGGCGACGGGCCGGACTTGAGTCCGTTCTTCAAAACCGATTCGCCGTTTGCGTTCGCCGTATCGGAGGACGGGCCGAAGGCGTAGATGGCTGCGACGACCGCGACGACGAGAACGACGGCGGCAGCCGCCGCGCCGATCAAAAGCGGCAGGCTCTTGGACGAGCCGCCCGCCTTCGCCTCGACGTACTCGGTCGCGGCGTCGCTGACGGTGCTGCTCAGGCCCGGCTTGGAGACGGCGGATTCGAGTTGCTTGACGGCGCGCAGCAGTTCGCTCGCGCCGTAGCGCTCGGCGGGGCTGCGCCGCAGGCATCGCGCGATCACGTCGGCCACGGGGCGCGGCAGCCCCGACACGTATTGCGCGGGCGGCACGTAATCGGCCCGCCCGATCTTGTCGCTCAGGTCGCCGATGGTCTGCGCCTCGAACGGCATGCGGCCCGTGACCATCTCGTAGAGCATCACGCCGAGCGCCCAGATGTCGCCGCGCTCGTCGGCTGTGCCGCCGCGGATGAGTTCGGGCGCGAGGTACTGAAGCGTGCCGATGACCGAGCCGACCTGTGTCAGTCCCGGACTCGCCTGCCCCTTCGCGATGCCGAAGTCGAGGAGCTTCACCTGACCGGCGGAGCTGACCTTGACGTTGTTCGACTTGATGTCGCGGTGGATGATGCCGTGGCGGTGTATGTACTCGATGGCCTCGACGACGCGCTCGAAGATGTAGACGGTTTCGGAGAGCGGGAGCGCCGAGCCGTAGGAGGCGCAGTAGGCGGCGACGCGCTCCGAGATGGTCTGCCCGTCAACGTACTCCATGATGATGCACGGCTGGCCGCCGACCTCCATGAAGTCGTAGAGGGTGGCGATGTTCGGGTGCTGGAGGCTGGCCTGGATGCGCGCCTCGTTGAAGAAACGCTCGACGAAGTCGCTCGTCTGCGTGGTCTGCGTCAAGACCTTGACGGCGGCCACGCGCCCGATCTTCGAGTGGATGGCGCGATAGACCTCTCCCATCCCGCCCGCGCCGAGGAAATCAACGATGCGGTACTCGCCTACGGACTGGTTTTCGTAGAAGACTCTGCTCATCGGGAAGCAGGAGAAACGTTTAATGCGGAACGCTGAACGATGAACTGCAAAGCTTTATCTTTCAATTCATCGTTCAGCGTTCATACTTCCGCGTTTACTTGACGCCCATCAGTTCGCGCCCGTAACGGATAGGGACTGCGAAGGTGACCGTGGTCGCGCCCTCGCTGAGGGCCGCGTAGAAGATGCCGACGACGCGCCCGTGGTCGTCAAAGACCGGGCCGCCGGAGTTGCCGGGGCCGGTCGTGTTGATCTGAAGCTGGTACACGTCGCCGACCGTGCTGATGATAGTCTTCTCGATCCCGGTCGCGCTATCCTGGTTGCGGTAGACGCGCCCGATGTTGCCGACCGTCACGGTCGGGTCGGGGATTTCGATTGCGGAGGTGTCGAACGGCTTCATCGCGTCCTGCGAGCGGACGATGCCGTAGACCGCCTTCGAGATGGAGGGATAGCCGAGGACTATGGCCGGGTCGCCGGCCTGGATGGTGTCGTAGTTGTCGTTGATCTCGACCTTCGGCAGCGAGCCGGGGCTGTCAACCTTGATGAGCGCCACGTCGTGGCGCGGCGAGGAGGCCGCGAGCTTCGCCGCCAGCCGGCGCTCGGAGTTCGGGAAAAGCACGTCGAGGTGATCGTCGCGCCCGTCGTAGGTGATTCTCAGGCGGTCGTCCTGGTGGCTGTGTGACGGAACCCAGTCGTGCGGGGCCGGGACGCCCTCGGCGACTATCGCCTCCTTGCCGTCGGGGCCGACGCCGATGAGGATGCCGTCATCGGCGCTGGGGGGGAACTCGTAATTCGACTCCCACGCCGCCGCGACGTGGTTGTTCGTCAAGATGAAGCCGTCCGACGAGACGGCGAAGCCGGAGCCGCTGAGATTCGAGCCGCCGATGCCGACGTTGTACTGGTTCTTGTCGTAGGTCAGGTAAGGCTCAAGCTTGTCGCCCACCTTGATGTAGCAGGCGTGCGCGCGGCCCTTGTAGGGGAGGTACTGGTGATAGACCAGCCCGTTGCCCTGCGACGAGACGAGCTTCCAGGAGACCAGAATCTTGACGACCGCGCCGCCGTAGTTCTTGACGATGTCGGGAGCCTTCATCGTCGCCGAAGCGGCCTCGGTGGTCTTCGCCTCGTCGAGGTTCTTCTTGAGGGTGGCGACCTCCGCCGACGACTGGCTCTTGGTGCGCCAAATCATGTAGCCGCCGACGCCGCCCAGGACGACGACGACCAGGATGATGACCGCCGCGCCGACGGCGAGGAACGTTCGGCCCTGACTCTTCTTGGCCTGCTGGACGTTGGCGGAGACGATGCGCTCGACCGTGGCCTTGCCGACGCCGCCGCCCGAAGGCGCGGTGTGCGCGCCCGCCGTCGGGGGGAAGGTCGGGGGCGGTGCGCCGCCGCCCGTCGGGGCGACGCGCGTGGACGGGCCTTGCATGGTCGGGGCCATCGGGCCGGGGGTGGCGACGCGCGTCGGCTTGGTCGCACCCTGCGGGCGCGGCTCAACGTCGAAGACGAACTCCGGGCCTCCGGGGCCGAGCTGCACCACGTCGCCGGGGTTGACGCGGGTGGTTCCGACGATCCTCTGGCGGTTCACAAACGTGCCGTTGCGGCTGTTCAGGTCGCTGACGATGAACTGCGTGGGGTCGTTCGGGTCTTGGCTGATGCGCGCGTGCTGGCGGCCCACCAGGTCGTCGCGGTCGGGGTCGTACTTGACCGTGGACGAGGGGTCGCGCCCGAGGATGAGTTCTTTGACGTGGTTGAGCGGGAACTCTTCCACCTGATTGGCCTTCGAGCCGCTCAGGTGCTTGAGAACGATGCGTTCCATTGGATGTCTCCTCTTGCAGTCTTGCTACTTCGGCTCTCGCGCGGCGCGTGCCGGCATCCTAACCGGCGCTCGGCCCCGGAATGAAGGGGCGTTCATGCGGGACTTGCGGCGTCGGCGGTCTGGGTCTTCCGTTAGGTTGAGAACAGGCGAAACGGGTGCGATCCACAAAGGCTCCGGCGAGCCTTGGAACTTTCTGCACACGTGCAGCACCCGTGGGCGGCAGTGCCGAGCGACGACTTCGTACTGTTTCAAGATTTTACCGCTGGCGGGTAACTCGCACGCTTGAGATAGCAGTTGTGATTCTAAGCGCTCTCAAACAGCGAGGGTTAGAAACGGCGTCGGGGGTCGTCACGTCCTGCCTCGGGCTTACGGCGGGGAATTATACATCAAAGCGTTGCGACCGCAAGCTCCGAAGCCAGCCGAAACCTTCATAAACTCTGAATCGCCCGCCCGCTCCGAAAAGCTGCGCGCGTGGGCGCAAGTCGGGGCGTCACGATTCCGCGGTGGTGCGGGCCTTCTGGCGCGCGGGCTGGATGACGATGTTGTCTATCAGGCGCGTCGGGCCGACCTGCGCGGCGAGCGCGATGAGGACGGGGCGGTCTTCCGGGATGCGGTCGAACTTCTCCATCGTCTCGGCGTCCACGACCCCGACGTATTCGAGCCGCGCCAGAGGCTCCGAGTCGAACTGCGCGCGCACGGCCTCGGCCAGACGCTTCGCGGCGCGCTCGCCCTCCATGTAAACCTCGCGCGCCTGCGCCAGCGCGCGGTAGAGCACGGTCGCGGCCTTGTGCTCCTCGCCGCCGAGGTAGGCGTTGCGAGAGGAGAGCGCGAGGCCGGACTGCTCGCGCACGGTGGGGAGCACGACCACCTCGATGTCGAAGGCGAGGTCGCGCACGAGGCGGCGGACGACAAGGGTCTGCTGCGCGTCCTTCTGCCCGAAGAAGGCGAAGTCGGGGCGCACGGTGTTGAAGAGGACGGTGAGCACCGTGGCGACGCCGCGGAAGTGGCCCGGTCGCGCCGCGCCCTCCATCTGGTCGGAGAGTCCCTCGACGTTGATGTAGGTGGCGAAGCCCTTCGGGTAAACTTCCTCCGGAGGCGGGGCGAAGATGTAGTCCACGTTGTAGTCGGCGAGTTTCGTGGTGTCGCCCGTCAGGTCGCGCGGGTAGCGTTTGAAGTCCTCGCCGGGGCCGAACTGCGTCGGGTTGACGAAGACCGAGACGACGACCACGTCGCACATCCTGCGCGCCTCGCGCACCAGCGAGAGGTGGCCGTCGTGCAGCGCGCCCATCGTCGGCACCAGCCCGATGGTCTTATCTTCCTCGCGCCTGACCTTGCGCGCGACCGATGCCATACGCTGGCGGCGGTTGATTATCTCCATAAGCTGTCAGCGTTGAGCCGTCAGCACTCAGCCAAACCGTTCCGCGAAACTCTATGCCGTCAACTTAACAGTTGCAACGCGGCAGCGCACAAAAAAAGCTGACCGCTGAATGCTGAGTGCTGAATGCTCTTCAAGGCTTTCTCGTCTCCTCGTCGGCGGCGCGCGCGATGCCGAGTTCGGCGGCGGCGTCGGCGGGAAGTGGATAGGACTCTGCGTCCGAGGGGAACGCGCCGACGCGCACGTCGTCGGCGTAGCGCGTGACGGCGTCCGTGATCGCCTCGCGCAGGTTGGCGTACCGGCGCACGAAGCGCGGGCTGGTGCGGCTGAAGGAGAGGCCGAGCAGGTCGTGCGTGACGAGTATCTGCGCGTCGCAGTCCGCGCCCGCGCCGATGCCGATGACGGGGACGCGCAAGGCTTCCGTGACCAGGCGCGCGATCTCGCGCGGCACGACTTCGAGGACGACGGCGAACACCCCGGCCTCCTCCAAAACTTTTGCGTCCTCGACGAGCGAGAGCGCCGCGTCCGCCGTCTTCGCCTGAAGGCGGTAGCTGCCGAGCCTGTTCAGAGACTGCGGCGTCAGGCCGATGTGGCCCATCACGGGAATCTCTTCGCTGACGAGCCGGCGGATGACCTCGACGCGGTTGCGACCGCCTTCCAGCTTGACGGCCTCCGCGCCGCCCTCCTTGACGAGACGCAGCGCCGCGCGCACCGCTTCCGTCTCGCCCGTGTGGTAGGAGCCGTAGGGCATGTCGGCGACGAGCAGGGCGCGCTCGACGCCGCGGCGCACGGCCCGCGTGTGGTGGAGCATGTCTTCGAGCGTGACGGGCACGGTCGAGTCGTAGCCGAGGACGACGTTACCCAGAGAGTCGCCGACGAGGATGATGTCGGTTCCGGCCTCGTCAACGATGCGCGCGGTCGGGTAGTCGTAAGCGGTCAGGCAGACCAGACGCTCGCCGCGCTCCTTGCTGGCGCGCACGGCGGGCACGGTAACTTTTTCGGGTCGCTGCTGTTTGAGATAGGCCATTTGTCGGTTGTTCCTTTTCGGCTGTCACGCGAAGGCTCAGACGTGGGTAGCCGCGAGGAGGTACTTGGTTGCGACGAGGGGATGGAGTAGCACGGCGCTCGGATGCCCGGCGACGTTGACGATGCGACACACCGCTTCCCGGTCGTCGCAGTAGGGGAAGTCGAGATAGGCTTTGAACGTCGCTCCGACGAAGTAAGCTGACAACCCGGCGGCCAGGAGAAGTGTGTGGCGGCGCATGTTGGCGATATTCTACGCTCGCGCTACGGAAGACGGCAAATTTGAGAGCGCCGAATTATAGGCAACACGGCCCGCGACGGCAAGACAAATAGACGGGGCGGTTCGAGAGAGCGAAGACGCCACGCGCGTGCCGCACGCCGTTTCAGCTTCACTCCGTCACTCAGCTTCACCCCGTCACCGGGTCTGTTTGTCTTGCCGCCGGTTTCCAAAGCCTGACCGTTGAATCGTCGGCGGTCGCCGCGAGGAGTTCCGTGTAGGTCTGCCGGAGCGAAGGGTGGCGCGCGTCCGGCGCGAGTTCGGCGAGCGGGGCGAGGACGAAGCGGCGCAGGTGCAGGCGCGGGTGCGGGAGCGTCAGCGACTCCGTCTCTCGCCGCGTGTCGCCGTAGAGCAGGAGGTCGAGGTCGAGCGTGCGCGCCGACGCCGGGCGCACGCGCCTTCGTCCCGCGGCGTACTCGATCTTGAGCAGGCGCGCGAGGAGTTCTTCAGGCGCGGGAAACGGCGGGCTGAGTTCGGCGACCATGTTGAGGTAGTCGGGCTGCACGTCTTCGACGCCGACCGGCTCGGTCTCGTAAACCGACGACAGGCGGAGCACCGACAGGCCCGCCGACATCATCCCGCGCACGCCGAGCAGGAGGTAGCCCGCGCGGTCGCCGAGGTTCGACCCCATCCCGACGTATGCGCGCGCGCCGCCCTCAGACATGGTCGAATCTCACTTCGCCTCGCCCTCGCCGGTGCGTTGGTGGTACGACTGGGATGGCCGTCCTTCATCCTGTTTCCGGTTGAAGGCTTCGGATTGGCCGCGCGGGATGCTCAGGGTCTTCCATCCCGAAGACTTGAGGTGCTTGGCGAGGAAGATGATCTGGCCGACGTGCTCTCCGTAGTGCGTGAGCTGCCGGTTGACGGCCTCGACGACGGTGTGCGGCTCGCGGCGGATGCGGACGGTGCGCGTCAAGTCCTCGGCCTTGAGCGGCGCGAGCGCGTCGAAGACCGAGCGCCAGCCCGCCTCCCACTTCTCCTGAATCGCGCGCCGGTCTTCGCCCTCGATTAAGAATTCGGAGTCGCGTCGGCGGTCGGACTTCTCGCCGTCGGTCGTCAGAAAATCCGTCCAGCGCGAACGCATGTTGCCGGCCATGTGCTTCATGATGACGGCGATGCTATTCGATTCCGGGTCAATCGCGCGGAAGAACTCCTCGTCGCTGACCTGCGCGACGGCCTTGTCCGCGAGCCGCTTGAGGCCGCGGAACTCCCCCAGGACGTTTTCGAGATAGTGCTCTGCGAGCGAGTCTGTCATGTTCGGTCTTCTCCGTCGAAGAAGTTTGCTGTGTCCCTCTTTTGAATCTCTGCGCCTTCGATTCTAATCCTTCCGCGCCGCGCCGTCATGGCTTCGGAGCGAGCCGGGCCGCAGCGTTCGTCCGCGCCCCGTCTTTGAATCAGGACTTAGAACACGCACGTTCGCGGCAGAACCCCGGCGGGAGAGTATAATATCGCTTGCGCCGCGCCTTGATGCGTGGAAAGACGGCGGGCGCAGTGTCTTGGTAACAGGTGACGCAATGTCTCAACTCTCCGCGCTCGTGTGGTTGAAGTGGACGCTGTTTCGGAACTCGATGCGTTCGCGCAAGGCCGTGGTGGGGCGCGCGGCGGCGACGCTGGGGATGTTGGCGGGGCTGGCGCTGGCGCTTCTGGTGGCGACGGGGCTGGGCGCGGCGAGTTACTTTCTGACCTCGCCCGGAGGGGGTGAACATCAGGTGCAGGCGGCGCGCGACAGCTTCATGTTCCTGTTCTTCATCTTCACGACCGCGTTTCTAATGTGGGCGTTGATGCCTCTGGCGCTGGGCGGCGGCGGGAGGTTCGAGCCGGGCCGGATGCTGCTCTACCCGGTCTCGCTCGGCAAGCTGTTCGTGTTCGACTTCCTGAGCGACCTGACGAGCGTCGCCGCGGTCTTCGCCGTGCCCGCGACGCTGGCGTTGGGCGCGGGCGCGGGGCTGGCGAACGGCAACGTGGCGGGCGGACTTTTGATCTCGGCGTGCGCCGTCGCGTTCGGGATGTCGTTCGCGAAGCTCCTGTCGGTGGGCGTCGGCGCGTTGATGAGGACGAAGCGGACGCGCGGCGAGATGCTGCTGGCTCTTTTGGGCGCGGCGCTCGGCATGTCGGGCGCGCTGATGGGCCAGTTGATGCCGCTGCTCGAACGCTACTCCGCTTACCTCGAAGGCGCGCGGTGGTCGCCTTCGGGCGCGGCGGCTTACGCGCTCGCCTACGGCCTGCGGCCCGGAGGCGCGCGTGCGTTCGCCATGTCGCTGCTGATGCTTGCGGCTTACGCGCTCGCCTGCGCCCTGCTCGCGTACCGCATCGCGCGGCGCACGGCGCTGGGCGTGGGCGGCGGACGAAAGCGCGCGACGGCGGCACCGGCGCGCATGTCGCACAGGCCGAAGGGGGCGGAGCCTTACGCGGGATGGCATCTGCCGCTGGTGTCGCCGCAGTTCTCGGCGGTCGTGGAGAAGGAGCTGCGCTACGCTTTGAGGAACGCGCAGCTCCGCGTCGTCGCGTTGATGGCGGTGGGGCTGACGATAATTTTGAGGATGGCCCCGATGGGCGGCGGCACGCGCCACGTGTGGTCGCAGGTTTCTCAGTACGCGGACGGGGCGGGCGCGGTCTTCAGCGTGCTCTACATCTTCACGCTCCTGTCGCCGCTCTCGACGAACCTCTTCGGCTACGACGGCGCAGGGATGCGCGCGCTCGTGCTCGCGCCCGTCAGCCGACGCCTGATACTCGCGGCGAAGAACGCCTCCGTGGCCTTCATCTCGCTCGTGCTCGTCACGGCGGGCGTCTTCATCGGCGGGCTGGTCTTCGGCGACCTCACGCCGCTGACGCTCCTCTTCGCCGCGCTCGCCTTCGTCACCACCGCCGCGCTCTACGCGCTCTTCGGCAACTGGCTGTCGCTCAATTTTCCGGCGCGCGTCCGCATCGGCAAACGCATGAACCGCTCCGGCGTGGCGGGCCTTCTGCTCGTGCCGTTCTTCTTGATTCTGCTGGTGCCGCCAGCCGCGTCGGTCGCCGCGGCGCACTTCGCCGAGAGCCTCGCCGCCAAGTATGTTATACTCGCCGTGTTCGCCGTCCTTTCCGTTGCGCTCTACCTGCTGCTCTTGCCCACGCAGGCGCGCTCGCTCGAAAGGCGCGAGCTGGAAATACTCGAAGCCGTCACGGGACGCGGCGGCGACGAGGACAGTCAAATCATAGGTTGACGAATTTATCCCAGCGATGCGCCGCGCGCCCTTCGACGTGAAGGCCGTCGGAAGTCGAGCGCGATGCATCCGGGCGGTTGGTCGAAGAGCACCGCCCCTACAAAAATGGCTCGCAGAAAATTCCGACACCAGCGTCACGAACCCCCCTCGGAACGCTCTTTTCAAGAGTACCTGACCACGCCCGCGCCGCAGACATCGCGCTCGGAGCTGATGACTCTGGTGCGCGGCGGCGAAGACACCTTCCTCGAACTCAAGGTCAAACTCTCGAACCCCGAACGCATCGCGCAAGGCATCGCCGCGCTCGCCAACACGGGCGGCGGCGTCATCGTCTTCGGCGTCAACGACAACCTCCGCGTCGAGGGTCTGGACGACCCCGAATCGGTGCGCGACGAACTCGTCCGCATCTGCCGCGAGGACGTTCTGCCCCCGCTCTTTCCCTTCGTGGACATCATCGCCTTCGATTCGAGGCTCCGAGTCGTCGCGCTCGAAGTGGAAGGCAAACGCCGCCCCTACCGCACGACGGACGGGCGCTACTTCATACGCGTCGGGGCCGAGAAGCGCGAGGCGTCGCGCGAGGAACTCTCGGCGCTCGTTGACGAGGCGCGACCGCTCAATCAGGAGAACATCGCGGCAATCGGCGCGGAGGTCGAGGACATAGACGAAGCGCACCTGTGGAGCTTCGTCCGCGAGTTCGAGCCGGACGCCTTCACGCCTTCGCGTGCGGGCGCGACCTACCCGACCGCCGAGGTGCTCGAACGCGACCTCCTGCTCGCCACGCCCGCCGCCACGGGCGCTCGCAATGAGCGCGTTGCGCCGACGGTCGCGGGCCTGCTGCTCTTCGGTTGCGACGAGCGCGTCGCGGAACTGATGCCGCGCGCCGCCGTCACGGCCACGAGGTTTGCGGGCGAGGACACGAAAGCGCCGAAGGTCGAGACCGTGCAGCTTACGGGCAACCTGCACACGCTCTTCGAGGCTTGCATGCGTTTCGTCGAGCGTTACTGCGACCTCTGGGACAAGCGGCCACGCTCGCTGCCCGGCAAAGATGAAGCCGCCGCGTCGCCCGTCGCGGCACGCGCCAACTACCAGCGCGGCGCGCTCGCCGAGGCCGTCGCCAACGCGCTCGTCCACCGCGACCTCGTCCTGCCCGGAGTGACGACGCGCCTCTTCGTCTTCGACCGCTCCGTCGAGATCACGAACCCGCGACGCACCGCAGGCTTCGCGCCCGCCATGCAGCGCGCCATACGCTACGGCGTGCCGCAGCGACTCAACCCGCAGATCGCCGCCATCTTCGCCAGCCCGGCCTACGGCCTCCGTCTCCCCTCGGGCGGCCTGCCCGCGCTGCTCCGAGAGTCGCGCCTCTTCTCAGGCCGCAAGACCGAGATACACGCCTTCAACGACGAGTTCCGCCTGCGCCTGTACGGCGTTTAAAATCGTAAACCGTAAACCGTGAGCCGTGACAAGAACTGTTCTTCTTGTCACGGCTCACGGTTTACGGTTTACGATTGTTTTAGCTCTTTGGCGCGTTGTAGAACTGGCGTGCCTTGACGACATACTCCTTGTCGTCATACTTGCCGTCGCCGTCCACGTCCACCTTGACCTCGATCTTGTGGCGCTTGCCGTCGTGGCGCTCGCCGGTCTTGTAGGCGAGGCTGTACTGGTTACGCATGAGGGCGTTGATTGACTGGAGCGCCGAGGGCAGCTCGCCGGGGAAGGTGATGGGGAAGTAGGCCCCGCCCGACTCGTCGGCGAAGGTGCGCAGCGCGTTGCGGGCCTGGAGCATAGTCATGCGACCGGGGTCAGTCGCGCCGCCGAGGCCGTCCATCGCGTCCATCTGGTCGCCGTACTTTTTGAAGAACAGCTCGCCCGTGCCGATGATGTAGATGGGCACGCCGGAGTTCTGCGCGATCTTGCGGGCCTGGTCGTAGTTGATCTTGCTGAAGGTGTCTATGCCGGTGGTGATGAGGAAGATGGCCTTGCGGCGTCCGTCCTTGATGGCGGTCATGCCGGCGTACTCCGCCATGCTCTCCTTCGAGTCTTCGAGGACGACGGAGTCGGCCCGACCGCCGACGAGCGTGAGCTTGAGCGCGTCGTAGAGGTTCGCCTCGCGCGAGACGGGGCGGTTGGTGAGCAGCAGGTTGATGACGCGTGTGATGCGTGCCGGGTCGTTCGTGAAGTCGGTCAAAGGCGTCGGGCGCATGTCGTAGGCGATGACGGAGACGTAGTCGTCCGGCGGCTTGATGAACTGCTGGAGGAAGGCCACCGTCGGGCCGAGCATCTCCTCCATGCCGTAGCGATCCATGCCGCTGCTGCCGTAGTATGCCTGCAACTGTCCCAACTGGCTGTACTCCAGAACGAGCGAGACGGTGATGGGCGCGTCCGGCGTCGAGAAGTTCGAGACCTCCTTCTGCACGCCGTCCTCGAAGACGGCGAAGTTCTCCTTCTTCAGCCCCGTGACGATCTTGCCCGTCTTCTTGCTGTAGACGACGGCCTCGATCTGGACGATGTTGGACGAGACCTTGACGACCTCCGTGTCCTTGATGGCGTCGGGCGGAACGCTCTGCTGCTGGGACGGCTGCGTCTGGTCGGTCGGCTGCTGCTCGTCGGGCCGCGTGTTCTTCTTCTGCGGCTGTTGCGGGGGCGTGCGGCGCGACTGAGCGAGGAGGCCCGGAGCAGGCATGAGGAGAAACGCGAGCGCGAGGGCCGTGGCGGTCGCGCGACTGACGGAAGAGACTTTCATGGCGATAAAACCTCGAAGGCTGCAAAGGCGGGCGCGTCAACTCGAACTCAAGTCGAACCGATTAGAATCCGAATATAGGGCGCGCACGCGGACACGGTCAAACTGAAAAGAGGCCAGACGTTTTAGATGTCGGAAGCCGGAAAATGGTTTAACGAACCCGCGCGGCACCGACGACTAAAACTTCTGACCTCGACTTCTGACCTATAATCTTTGACCCTTGATCCTCGGCCTCCGAACCCGCGCCCTAGTGCCCACCGCTCGTCACCGGCTCGACCTCGATAACCACGTCGTAGCTGCCCGTGTTGTCGTCGAGGTTGCCTTCGTTGACGCCGAGGAAGAGGCGTCCGTCGCGCGGGGCGTAGAACTCGCGGCTCGCGCCGACGGCGATGAAGTCGTCGTTGTCGTCGCCGACGACGGCAATCAACTCGCCCGTCGGCTCGTTACGCATGAGCTTCTCCGTGTCCACGACGCGCGGCAGGCCCGTCGGCGTCGAGAAGCGGCCCTGTCCGAGCGAGACGCGGCCCGTGGCCGTGACGCGCAGGCGCTGACCCTTGCGAACCATCAACCCCGAATCCGTCCAGCCGTTGGCCGTGTTGTCGGCGTGCACGCGCACGCGCACGGGGAAGAAAGGCGAGTCGCCGCCGGAGGCGGGCGCAGTCTGCGTCGTGCCGCCGACGCTGTTGTTCGCGCCGTTGTTCGTCCGACCGCCGGGCGAGGGCGGAGAAGTGTTGCCGATGCCTCCGAGCGTCGGCGGGTTTGAAGACTGTCGCGGCTCGGTCTGCCGCGGCTCGGCCTGTCGCGGCGCGGGTTGCGTGCGGCTGGTCTCGACGGGCGCGGGCGTGTAGCCGTTGTCGCTTCTCGCCGAGGAGTTGTCAGCGCCGCCCGCCGAGTCGAACTCGATGGAGTCAACGTCCTCCATGTAGACCGTGACCTGGCTGCGGCGTCCGCGCGCGCCCGCGCCGATGAGCACGGTGAACTGCTGGTCGCGGAAGGAGACGATCTGGCCGCGTATGACCTGGCCGTCCTTCATGTGGATGGTGTCGGCGAGCGCGGCGCAACCCAGCGAGAGCGTGAGCGCGAGGGCGACGAGCGGGCGTGCGAGATTGCGTATCTTCATAACTCCTCCGAGGGCGGCGACCGAACTTCAAGGGCACAATGAAAGCAGAGAGGGACGTGCTTTGGCAAGCGGGAGAGCGACGTGCCAGCAGGGATGGATGTCGAAACTTTCGCGGCGGGTTGCCCGTTAGCGGAAACGCCGCCGAGCAAATGAAAGCGGGGAGTTAAATCAGGCGATGACGCCGACCGACCGGCGAAAGAAAAACGGCAAGCCCTGCGGCCTGCCGCCTCGCGCCCGAAACATTTTGGTGGAGCAGAGGGGGATCGAACCCCTGACCTCCGCATTGCGAACGCGGCGCTCTGCCAAACTGAGCTACTGCCCCACGAGGAAGATAGATATTAGGGGCGGTTTTGTGAGGTGTCAAGTTAGGCCATCACTTAAAAACGCGGCAACGATTGATAGCCTTTTCCATTGCCAACGCCTCCGCTCATGTGTCCGTAAAAAACGGAGCAGACACAAGGAAGCGGGCCGGGCTGTCGCGCGCAACGTCAACGCGCGGCATTCTTGTGCGGCGCGAACCCGTGTAGAATCCGTGCCGGTAATCCGGCGCGCGCGGCAACGGCGGCACGCGTCCCCGCCAGTTAATCGTCAGGGAAACTGATTCCGAAGGAGTAAGCCATGACGCTCCGACCATCCCTCGCGTTGCCAGTCCTCCTCGCGCTGCTGATGTGCGCGAACGTCGCGGCGCAGTTGCCGCAGCTCAGCCAGGAGTCGAAGGAAGAGAAGGAGAAGGCGCAGAAGGAGCTGGAACGCAAGGCCCTCTCCCTGCTCGACGACACGCTCCAGTCGGCGCAGGCGCTCAAGCTCGCAGAGAACCGCGCGGTCATACGCGCGCAGGCCGCCGACCTCCTCTGGAAGCGCGACGAGAAGCGCGCACGCTCTCTCTTCCGCGACGCAGTCCTCGACCTCGCCGCCGCGCTTGGCGGCGAGAACGCTGCCAAGCGCGACCGCTCCTACTGGATGCTCGTGCAGTTGCGTCCGCTGTTGCTGCAAATGATCGCCGCGCGCGACGCGCAGTTCGCGCTCGACCTCCTGCGCGAGTCGCACCCCGCCTCCGGCGACGACGCGGGCGCGGGTTCGGGGATGGCCTATGAGGAACTGAGGCTGGAGCAGTCAATCGCGGCGCAGGCCGCGGAGAACGACCCGAAGGCCGCGCTCAAGATGGCCGAGGAGAGTCTGGACAAGGGCGTTACTTACGGCTTGATGAGCGTGCTCGAACGCCTGCGGCAGAAGGACGCGGAGGCGGCGACGCGCCTTGCGGGCGAGATCGTCGAAAAACTTCAGGGCGAGAGCCTCGCGCCCGACCGCGAGGCGACTCAGGTCGCCGTCTCCCTGCTCCACACCGCCCTGCTCCCGCAGGCATCGCAGGAATACTTTTACGGCGCGACCTCCGGCAACCGCTCCGCCGAGAAGCCGAAGCCGCTCGTCATGGAAGACGACGACGTGCGCGATCTGGCCGAACTCGTTTCGAGCGCCGCCCTGAAGGACTCGAACGGCATGTACGGCGGGCTGCTGATGCAAATCAGTCCGCTCCTGCCGGAGTTGGAGAAGCGCGTGCCCGCGCGGGCCGCGCAGTTGCGCCTGAAGATCGCCGAGATGGAGAAGACGCTCGACCCGAACGCGAGGGCCGGGATGCAGTTCGACTCTCTGATGCGCGAAGGCTCGCCCGATGCCATCCTCGAAGCGGCGGCGAAGGCCCCGGCGGAGATGCGCCAGAATTACTACACCTACGCGGCCATGAAGCTCATCCAGTCGGGCGATGCGGAGCGCGCGCGCCAGGTCGTCAACGACAACCTGCGCGGGCAGCAGCGCGAACAGATGCTCGCGCAAGTTGACGGCGCGGCAGTCTCGCGCGCCGTGGAGAAGGGAAACCTGGACGAGGCGCGAGCCGTCGTCTCGCGCATCCAGTCGAAGGAGCGGCGCGCGGGCGCTTTGGCTCAACTGGCGACGGCGTTTGCGTCGAAGGGCGACCGCAAAGGCGCAGCGCAGCTTCTGGACGAGGCGCGGGGCTTAGTAAGTCGCCAGCCGGATAACGAGAAGGAGACGGCGGCGCTGCTCGAACTGGCGCGCTGCTACGCGCTGGTCGAGCCGTCGAAGACCTTCGAGATGGTTGACCCTCTGATAGACCAGGCCAACGACATGATTGCGGCGGCGGCGCTGCTGGAGAAGTTCGGGGCGGGGCAGGGGATGTTCCGGAAGGGCGAGATGATTCTCTCGCCCGGCCTCGCCAGCGTGAACGGGATGTACTCGCGTTACGTGAAGGCGCTTGCGGAACTCGCGCGCGTTGACTTCGACCGCACGCGTTCGGACGCCGAACGTTTCCGACACGAGGAGGTGCGTCTGATGGCCCGCCTCGTCATCGCGCAGAGCATCCTGTCAGACCACCTCGACGCGGGCGGCGGGGGGTACGGCGAGGCGTACGCCTACGGCGGGGGCGGCGCGGTCCTCATCGGCCACTGACAAAGTTCGGAACTAAGCACGCCTGTTCGGACGGCGGAAGAAATACGCCTGACCTCACGCGCTAACGTCTCAGGTAGTCGTCCGTCTTGTCGAGCCAGTCCTGGCGCGGCGGGCTGAAGATGTCCACGTCGAGCGTGTCTTCGAGAGCCTCGGCCTTGTGTTGCACGTGAGAAGGTATGTGCAGCACTTCGCCTGCGCGCACGTCGAAGACCTCTCGTTCGTCCTCTCCGACCCAGAAGCGGAGCGCGCCCGTGAGGATGTAGGTGATCTGCTCGTTATCGTGCGAGTGGCGCGGCACGACCGCCCCCTTCTTGAGATAGACGTGCGCCAGCATGATGCGCTCGCCCGTGATGAGCCGTCGGTCAAGCGCCTCGGTGACGCTCTCCTTCGGCATGTCCTCCCAGCGATGCCAACTCACTTTGCTCTCGCTCATCTGACCCTCCACGAATCGAAGTCATACTTAGGCCGTTCCGAAACCGCGACCTTAAAGAAGTCCGTAGGGGCAGCGGCTTGTCCCTGCCCGCGTCGCACAATACGCAATCTTGAGAGAGAAGCGGACAGGCACTGCCCCTACAGCTTTGAAACGCGCCCGCCGTAAACGGAGCCTAAGCTTTTATGCCAGGCCGGCGCGTCGGGTCAACGACACTCAAGGGCGCTGCGGCGGGCCGCCCGGCGCGTCCTCCGGTTTGACGGGCACTTCGCGTTCGGGCGCGACCTCGTATTCGGGCTTCGGCACGCCGAGCAGCCAGTGGTCGAACCATCCGACGATGTGCTCCAGACGCTCGACGCGATGCCAGGGCTGGCCCGAACGCGAAAGCTCGTGCGACTCGCCTGGGAAGCGCACCATCACGGTCGGAACTTTGCGGAACTTCAGGGCGCGGAACATCTCCTCGCCGCCCGCGCCCGGCGGCGTGCGGTAGTCGGCCTCGCCGAGGATGAGCATGAGCGGCGTCTTCACGTCCTTGACGTAGGTGATGGGCGAGCGCGCGCGGTAGTCCTCCGGGTCTTCAAACGGCGGGGCCTTGAACCACGTCGGCTGGAAGAGCGTGAAGTCCGCGGAGTACCACCAGTCGGCCCAGCTCGCGATGTCGCGCTGCGAGACGGCGGCGGCAAAACGCGTCGTGTGCCCGACCGTCCAGTTGGTCAGAAGTCCGCCGCCGCTCCCGCCCGTTACGCCTAGCTTGCTCGCGTCAACGTAGCCGCGCTTGAGAACTTCATCCACGCCCGCCATCAGGTCTTTGTAGTCGTCGCCGGGGTATCGGTACTGGATGACGTTGCCGAACTCCTGCCCGTAGCTGGTCGAGCCGCGCGGGTTCGGGTAAAGCACGACGTAGCCTTTGGCGGCCATCCATTGGAACTCGTGGTCGAAGACGTAGCCGTAGGCCGTGTGCGGGCCGCCGTGGATGTTGAGGATGAGCGGGTACTTCTTGTGCGGGTCGAAGTCGGGCGGCTTCTGCAACCACGCTTCGACGCGCTTGCCGTCGAAGCTCGTGTACCAGAACTCCTCCGGCTCGGTCACGTTCAGGCGCGAGAACAACTCTTCGTTGAGGTGCGTCAACTGCCGCGGCGCAGCGCCCGCCGCGTCGAGCTGGAAGAGGTCGCCGATCTGCGTCGGCGTCGAGCGCGTGTAGACAAGCTTCGTCGTGCCGGGCGCGGCGCGGAAACTGACGACGGCCTGATTGCCGCTCGTCAGGTCTGTCTCTCGGCCCGTCGCCGCGTCGAACATCCCCAAGTTCGCCTTGCCTTCTCTGGCGAAGAGTTCGACGACGGTGCGACCGTCCGGCGTCCAGACGGGCGCGTTGCCGCCGAGCGCGCGCGGGGCCGTGTTGTCGCCGCCGACGCCCGCGCCCACGTCGTAGTCGAAAGCGGCGGTCAGGTTGCGCGGCTGAGCATCCTTCGCGAGTTCGAGCACCCAGAGGTCTGGCTCGGTGTAGGAGTTGACGGGCTTGGAGGCCGAGGCGACGAAGGCGAGACGTTGGCCGTCGGGACTCAGAGAGAAGCCGCCCGCGTTCATGTCGAAAGAGGTGAGAAGCTGTGGCTCGCCGCCCGCGGCGGGCACGTCGTAGATGTCCGTCTTCGGCAGTTCGTAGTAAGGCTCATCAATGTGCGTGGTGGCGAAGTAGAGACGCGCGCCGTCGCGCGACCAGACCGCGTCGCTCTCCTCGAATCGTCCCCGTGTCAACTGTCTTGGCGTGACGCGCTCGTCGGCTGAGCGCGGCGCGCGCACCGCCCAGAGATGCGCGGGGTGCTTCGCGTCGAGGTAGCCGCCGCCGTTCGAGCGATAGACGGCGCGCGTGATGACGCGCACGTCGCTCTCGTGCTCTGTGTTCGCGTTCGTGTTTGTGCTCGTGTTCGCATTCGCGTTCGCGGCTTGCGCGCCGCGCCGCGGCCCGTTCTGTCTGGCTAAATCTTCCGGGCTGGTGTTGCTCAGGAAAGCCAACTGCGTCCCGTCGGGAGACCAGACGGGCTGGGCCGCGCCTTTCGGGAGGCTCGTCACCTGAAACGAGTCGCCGCCCGCGAGGTTGAGCATGAAGAGCTGCGGCTGGTCGGGCCGCCCGTCCTTCTCGTTGACGCGGACGAAGGCGAGGTATTTGCCGTCGGGCGACCAGCGCGGCGAGGAGTCGCGGTTGCCGCTCGTCAGGCGGTGCGGGGCGTCGCCCGCCGCCGTCGTTGCGACGACCCAGACGGAAGTGTCGTAGCCGTCCCTCTTCTCGTTGACCGTCACGCGGACGAAGGCCACGCGCGAGCCGTCGGGCGCGACCTGCGGGTCGGCGACCCATGTGAAGTTGAAGAGGTCTTTCTCCGTGATGTTCCGTTTCTGTGCCGAGGCCGCCGACGCGAAGACGAGCACGACCACGAACAGGCGGGCGAGTGCAGAGCGCATGCGAACTCCTTTCGAGTTTGAAGGCGGACTAAAGAAGACCGCGCCGCTGCTGCTACTGCTCCGCCGACGGCTCAGGGACGAAGCGATAGCCGACGCCGCGCACGGTCAGCAAGTGCCGGGGGTTGGAAGGGTCATCCTCCACGTGCCTGCGGAGGCGGACGACGAAGTTGTCTATGGCGCGCGTGTCTGTGTCCTCGCGCAGGTTCCAAACGTCTTCGAGTATCTCCCGGCGCGAGACGGGGCGGCCCGCGTTGGCGACCAGGTAACGCAGAAGCTCGGCCTCCATCAGGGTCAGCCGCACGACGCGCCCGCCCGCGCGCAGCTCCAGCGCGCCGAAGTCTATCGTCTGCCCGCCGAAAGAGTACGACTCCGTTTCCGTGTTCGTCTGCCGGCGCTGGCCGCGGCTGAGCCACTCGCTCCGACGCAGAAGGCCGTGCAGGCGGGCGAGCAGTATCGCAAGCTCGAAGGGCTTCGGCAAGTAATCGTCGGCCCCGGCCTCGAAGCCGCGCAGAACGTCTTCGGGACGCCCGCGCGCCGTCAGCATCAGCACGGGGACGTAACACCCGGCGGCGCGCATCTCCTTCGCCACCTCGAAGCCGCTCTTGCCCGGCAACATCACGTCGAGCAACACCACGTCGAAGCCCGCCGCGCCGCCGCCGAGCAACAACTCAAGCGCCAACTCGCCGTCGCCGGCTATCTCCACGAGGTAGCCCTCGGCTTCGAGGTTGAAGCGCAGCCCCGACGCGAGGTGCTCCTCGTCTTCGACGATGAGGACGCGCGCGCCGTTCACCCTGCGGCCCTCGGCAGACGGATGGTGAAAGTGCTGCCACGGCCCTCGCCCTCGCTCTCGGCGACGATGCTCCCGCCGTGCTTCCTGACGATGGACTGCACGATGAAGAGGCCGAGGCCCGTGCCCTTGATCTGTGCGACCAGACGCCCCGGCGCGCGGTAAAAACGCCGGAAGATGCGCTTCAACTCGGCGCGCGGGATGCCGACGCCGCTGTCGCTGACGCGCACTTCCAGTTGCCGCTCGCCGACGACCTCGACGCTCAACGACACCTGCGCCCTCTCGCCGGAATATTTGACGGCGTTATCAATCAGGTTGGTGACGGCGATTCGCAAGTCGTCGGCGCTGCCTTTGACGAGCGCACGCTCGCCGCCGTCTGATGCGTCCGCGAAGTGGAATGAGTTGGGGGGCAGGTGCGGGTAGCGTGTGCGGGCCAGATCGAGGCAGTCGCGCGCCGTCTCGCGCAGGTCAACCAGCTCCTCGTCGTTGCGGGAGCGCCGGTGCGTGACCGTGCCCGCGCGCAGGACTTGCTCGACCGTGTAGAGGAGGCGGTCGGTGTCTGCGAGACAGATGTCGTAGAACTCAGCGCGCTTCTGCGGCTCCAGGTCATGCCGCTTCAGCGTTTCGAGGTAGAGCCGGATGGAGGCTATCGGCGTCTTCAGCTCATGGGAGACGGCGTTGATGAAGGCGTCGTGCTGCTCGTTGCGGCGGATTTCGCGGACGAGGAAGATGGTGTTGAGGATGAGGCCCGCGATGATGACACAGAAGAAGCTGACCCCCAGCACCAGGAGCGCCACCTTGCGCCAGTTGAGCAGAACCCAACTGACGTTCAGAGTCACGGCCAGCCCGACCAGGCACGCCCCCAGCGTGATGAAGAACGTGATGGATTTGCGGTGGCCTCTCAGTCTCATGCGGCTCACCGGGCATGTTACTCTAAGCGGCCTTCCTGAGCACCCCCGCGGGCTTTTCGTCCCGCCCGCCCGCCCGCAGGCCGTTGATGCCGACGAGCTTGACTGACTTCGCCAGCCCCAGCAGTTGCAGGGTGCGGATGCCCCACCAGTTAACGTCAATCTCGTACCACGCGAGGCCGTGGCGCGCTGACGCCGGGTGCGCGTGATGGTTGTTGTGCCAGCCTTCGCCGAACGTCAACAGCGCGATGAGCAGGTTGTTCGTCGAGTCGTCCGTGGTCTCGAACCGGCGCGTCCCCCACATGTGCGTCGCCGAGTTGACGAGCCATGTCGCGTGCAGTCCGAACACGGTGCGCAGGAAGATGCCCCAGAAAAAGACCGACCAGCCGCCGAAGGCGAGCAGCCCGATTCCGAGCAGTACGAGCGGGAGGAAGTACCAGCGCGAAATCCAGACCTGAAAGCCGTCCCGAAGCAGGTCGGGCGAGTAGCGTTCCATGGTCGCGCGGTCGTGCTTCTGCGCCGTCCCCTTCAGAATCCAACCCATGTGCGCCCACCACGTCCCGTCGAGCGGGCTGTGCGGGTCGTCGGGAACGTCCGTGTGCGCGTGATGAATCCGGTGGGTCGTGACCCACTGGAGAGGGCCGCTCTCCAGCGTCAGCGTGGCGCAGACGGTGAGAACATACTCAACCCACTTCGGCGTCTTGAAGCCGCGGTGCGTCAGCAGCCGGTGATAGCCCATGCCGATGCCGAGGCTGCCCGCCACCCAGAGGATTACGAGCGAAACGATCAGCGCCGTCCAGGTGAACATGAAGAGCGCGGCCAACGCGCCGACGTGGAAGACGATCATCGTGATGACGGTCTCCCAGTTGATTCGCTCCGCCCGCCGCCGGTCAATCAGTTGAGTTTTCATACTTTCACTTTTCGTACTTCATCCCGCCTCGATTTAGATGCCTTAGACCTGAGCTATCCTAGCAGGAGACGCGCGGGCGCTTTGTAATAGTTCTGTAAGAGCGTCGCGGCCTGCGTTCATCAACGATTTATCGTCGCCGCCGCCCGCGCCGCTCCGCGTAGTGTTTCGGCCCGGCGTATGTTATGGTCTCCTTCGTCAAGTTCCCGACCGGCTCCGCTCTTTTGAGACACTACCTGTTCGACATCGGACGAGAGGCCCCGGCCTCCCTGCTTGTGCCGTCTGCTGTCTTCCAAACGCGACCACTTCAAGGAGTCCCCTGATGCACGCACAGCCGCAAGGCTCGCCCGACGAGCGACTCACATCTCCGCCGACCCGACGCTCGCAGACGCCCACGCTTCCGCGCGTCCGTGCGCGTCCGTGTGAACTTCGGAAGACGCGAAGGCGGTTGCGGCTTTCGTGTTGATAGCTGATATTATTGAACGGGTCGTTGAGCCGGAGGCGGACGGGGCGTCAGAGTCCCTTCGGAAGAACGCGGTGAGTCATTTTCCCGCCGCTCTGTCTATCATGGATCGAGTGGAAAGGCGGTAGGGCTTGAACGGGTACGACGATTTCATAGAACGTCTTGAGGCCGCGCTCGTACACGAGGACGGGCGCGAAGATTTTATAGACTACCTCCAGAAACTTACGCGGCAGGAGCGCACGGAGCTTTTGGACGAGGCGGAACAGCGCGACCCCGAAGGCTCGGCAAGCTGGGGGCCGCGAAAGAAGAAGGCCGACTCGCAGGAGGCGCGCGCGACTCCCGAAGTCGAAAGCGATTAAGAGTCGAAAGCGATTGAGAAAGGCGACAGGCGATGAACCGAGAGAAGCGCGTCAGCCGGGACGCGAAACACTACCTCGTCAAACGACCGGGCAAAATCCTGAGCAGCAGGCTGAGTTGGAATCAGGTGCAGGCCGAGCTGTTGGCGCGGGGCACCGACGCGGACGAGTCCATGCTGTTCAGGGGCATCGTAACTGACGACGGCACGGAGTATCTGGACATGTACGCCGACAGTCGGACGCAGGTGACCGAGCACGCCGACTGAGCGGCAAGAAGAAAGGCGGCAGGAAGTGAGCGCTGAATACAAGGATCAGACGCGCGTCTGCGCGGACTGCCACAACGAATTCCTGTGGAGCGCGGGCGAGCAGGAGTATTTCCACGAGAAGGGCTTCACCGAGCCGCCCAAGCGTTGCAAGGAATGCCGGCGGGCGCGGAAAGAGCGGCGCGGAGAAGGCGAACGGCAGAGGGATGGTTGAAGGTGATGGGCGCAGGGGCGAGCCACGCCGACACGGCGCAAGCCCGGAGGTGATGTCAGTGGGATATGTCGTGCGTAAAAACACTGTCTTTGGCGAGACGCCGCCGCGGTCTGAGTCTCGCGCCGTCAAAGTTCACGAGGGCGCGGGGTGTGAAGACGAGTACCTGCACACGCCCGGCGGCGTGGAATTCGCGCGGGACGGTCACACCGTGTTCGACTCGCGCGAAGAGTTGCCGGAAGACGAGCCGGAGAAGTGAGCCGGTTCGCGCCCGTCGAGGCTGACCTCTCCACACTTGCCGCCCGCATCATCTCTCGCGTCGCCGGAAGAGTTGTCCACGGCAACGCCTCCCGCCTTCGACACGCCCCGGCGGTCGGAATAAAATCACATAACATCCGTTGACGGTTAAGCGGCTTCAACGCGGACGCGTCCTCGACGCGCGCACGTTTCGCGGCGCGTTGAACGCGACACATCTGCGCCTTGAAGACGGATTCCGACGGGAGGGAATACGGGAATGAAGCTGGCGCAGTTCAGGGCGGGAACATCGGAGGCGCGTCGCGTCGGCGTCCTCGTTGACGAGAGGCTGATAGATGTCGCGGCGCTGGCGCGCGCAGTCGGACAGTCCGCCGGACAGGCGACCAGCCGTCTGCTCGAAGCGGCGGACGCGCTCGACATCATCAGGCGCGGCGACGAGGCGTTCGGCGAGATAAACATCTTGGTCGAAGGCGCGCGCCGCGGCGGGCTGTTGAGCGACGAGCGGGTGGCCTTCGCGCCGGACGCGGTGGAATTTTTGCCGCCGGTCTATCCGGAGAAGATTCTCGCCATCGGTCGCAACTACGTTGACCACGCCATCGAAGGCGGCGCGGAGCCGCCCGCGGCCCCGCTCGTCTTCACAAAGCTGCCGAACTCTCTGAACGCGCACGAAGCGTCGGTGGTGCTGCCCTCGATCAGCACAAAGGTTGACTACGAGGCGGAACTGGCCGTCGTCATCGGTCGCCGCGCGAGTCGCGTGAGCGAGGCCGACGCGCACGCTTACGTCTTCGGCTACACGCCCATCAACGACGTGAGCGCGCGCGACCTGCAATTCGGCGACGGCCAGTGGGTGCGCGGCAAGGGTCTCGACGGCTTCGCGCCGCTCGGCCCCTTCATCACCACGCGGGATGAAGTCGGCGACGTGCACGCGCTCAAGATCGAGGGTCGCTTGAACGGCGAGGTGATGCAGTCTTCGACGACCGATAAGATGATCTTCAAAGTGCCCTACCTCGTCTCCTACATCTCGCAGGGCATCACGCTCGAACCCGGCGACGTGATCGCCACCGGCACGCCCGAAGGCGTCGGCTTCTTCCGCAAGCCGCCGGTGCTCTTGAAGGCGGGCGACGTGTTCGAGGTGACAATCGAGCGGCTCGGCACGCTGCGTAACGAGTTCGTCGGGCCGCGAGGGCGCGAGGGGTAGTTCGACGCCGCCGAATAGTTGACGGCTTCGAGGGCCACGCCCCCGCACGCCCCCGCCCGCCGACCCGGCCCTGCGACAGGCCGTGCACTTCGTTGCGGAACCGCGGGCGTTTCGAGTTATGATTGGCGCATCTTCCGAAGACGGACGTTCGACCGGCGAGTTCTCGTTCATTGTTCCAGCACGCTAGTCGAAACTATGCGCTTTCAGCGCAAGACTTTCAGTTGCTACACACTTTCGCCGCGTGGTAGAAGTCGCGCCCGTGAAAGAGAATCGGCACAGCGGGCACACCACCACGCGGCTGACGGC
>DATARW010000021.1:0-14274 GCA_036263975.1 Pyrinomonadaceae bacterium | reverse complement strand
CCTTGAGCATCATCGTCACCCGTCGAACCGTGAAAGCGACCGGTTCATCCTCGAATGATGTGGGACTTTCAGTCCCACGGCAACCTATGCACTTTCAGTGCATAGTGGTTTGGTTCTGCCTTCTTGTGAGCGGGTTGACGGCGAGCGCGGCGGCGATGACCGAGAGCGCGCCGATGACGTTGAACCAGAGGTAGGCGACCTGCGTGAAGAAGAAGCAGTAGAGCACGACCGACTCGCCCGCGACCGCGCCGACGAAGGCCGCCGTCCCGCCCACGCGTTTGAAATAGAACGCGAGCAGGAAGATGCCGAGGATCGTGCCGTAGAAGAGCGAGCCGAGGCGGTTGACGGCCTCGATGAGTGAGCCGAGATGTCCCGCATACTGCGCGAACGCGACGGCGAACAGACCCCAGAACGCGGTCGCCAGCTTCGACGAGACGAAATAGTATCGGTCGCCCGCGCCGCGTTTGAGCAATCGTCGCTGGATGTCTACCACGGTCGTCGAGGCGAGCGCGCTCCACTCCGAGGCGGTCGAGGACATCGAGGCGAGGAAGACCGCGGCCAAGACGAGTCCGACCACACCCGCGGGCAGGTAGCGCGTGACGAAGGTGAGAAAGACGTAGTTGGCGTCCGAAGGCTTCGCGTCGAACTCCTTGACGATTTCGATTGCGCCCGCGCGCACCGCGTCCGCGCGCTCCTGCGCCGCCTTCAACCCTTGCGCCGCCGCGTCCGTCCCCGCCGCGTCGCCCGCGCGCAGAGCGCCGACGTAACCAAGCGCCGCCGCGCGCTTCGACTCGAACGCGGCGGCGTACTCCGTCTCAATCGCGCGGAACTGCGCGCCGTGCTGACCCGCGCGCGCGCGCTCCGCCTCGACGGGGTTGAAGAAGACGGGCGGCTGCGTGAACTGGTAGAAGGCGAAGACGGTCGCGCCGATGAAGAGGATGAAGAACTGCATCGGAAGTTTGACCAGCCCGTTGAAGAGAAGGCCGAGGCGGCTCTGCGCGACCGATTCGCCCGCCAGGTAGCGCTGCACCTGCGACTGGTCTGTGCCGAAGTAGGAGAGCGCGAGGAAGCAGCCGCCGACGAGGCCCGACCAGAAGTTGTACTGATTCTTGATGTCGAAGGAGAAATCAATCGCGTTCAGGCGACCGAGCTTGCCCGCAACGTGCGTCGCTTCGAGGAACGAAACATCGGCGGGCAGGAGCCGGACGAGCGTGACGAAAGCGACGATCATCCCGCCCATGATGATGAGGAACTGTAGGAAGTTCGCGTTGTCCACGGCCCGCGCGCCGCCCAAAGAGGCGTAGAGCATGACGGACGCGCCGATGATGAGGATGACGAGCCTTATGTCCCAGCCCATGATGACGGAGAGGATGAGCGACGGCGCGTAGATCGAGACGCCGGTCGAAAGCCCGCGCAGGGCGAGGAAGAGCGCGGCGGCCAGCGTGCGCGTCTTCAAGTCGAAGCGCCCTTCGAGGTATTCGTAGGCCGTGTAAACCTTCAGGCGTTGGTAGATGGGAACTGCCGTGATTGAAAGGATGACCATCGCCGCGGGCAGGCCGAGGTAGAACTGCACGAAGCGCATGCCGTCTGTGAAGGCTTGGCCCGGAGTCGAGAGGAAGGTGATGGCGCTGGCCTGCGTCGCCATGATCGAGAGCGCGACGTGATGCCAACGCTGCCGGCGACTGGCGACGAGGAAATCGTCGAGGTCGCGCGTGCGCCGCCCCTTCCAGAGTCCGTAGGCGACTATCCCAGCCATCGCGGCCAGCAGCACTATCCAGTCGAGAGTTCTCATCCGAACGCCCGCGTGAAGAGGTAGAAGAGCACGACGAGCAAGGCGAGGCTTGCGAGCACGACGGCGTAAAGCGTCGCCCAACTGCCGCCGACGGGCGGCTCTTCGCGCGCCGGTTCGTTTCGCTCGCTTCTGTTCGTCATCGTGAAGCGCGAAGCCTTTCGATTAGCGCCTCGATGTCCGCCCAGCCGTAGGCGACTTTCGTGAGCGCGCGCCCGTCGCCCTCGATCTCCGTCGCGCGGATGCGCGCGCCGCCGAGCGCCTCGTAGAAGCGGCACGCGGGGTTGTCGGCCAGCACCCACAGCATCAGCGAACGAAAGCCGAGCCGCGCGAGCCTCTCCGCGACGGCCAGCACGAGCCTGCGCCCCGCGCCCCGCCGCTGGTGTTCGGGGAGGAGATAGACGGCGTAAAGCTCGCCGTCGAAATCCGCGTCGCCCCCGCGCTCCGGCCCCCCCGACGCGAAGCCGACGACCTCACCACCTCTCTCCGCGACGAAGACGAACTCGCCCCCGCTCCTGTCTTCGAGCGTCTTCGACCAGTTGACCGTGCGCTTCCTGTAGGTCATCTCCGACAGCGTCACTTCCGGCAAGAGGCCGAGATAAGTCGCGCGCGAGCTTATGACGTGAACGCGCGCCACGCCCGCGGCGTCGTCCGGCGTCGCCTCCCTGATCTTTATGCGCGGCGCGTGCTCGCTCATGCCGTCGTCGCCCGCGGTCACTTCCTCCCCGCCGAAATCATGTTGACGAAGAGCCGGTACGCGCCGGGCACGCCCGCGGGCAGTTGGCGGAAGAAGGAGAGCGCCGTGAAGACATAAGTTCCCTTTCCGTAGCGCGCGACGAGCGTCGAGCCTTTCAGGTCAGGCCCGCCGGGGTCGTGGCTGGCGAACAGAGGCGTGTAGCGCGCGTCCCATTCGTGCGCGAAGTAGAGGCCGCGCTCCTGCACCCAGCCGTCGAAATCCGCCGGGGTGATCTTGTTCGGCGCGTTCAGGATTGGGTCGTCGGGCGCAAGCACCGTGACCGCCGCCTCCTCGTCCGTCACGCGGTCGTCGGTCGTGGGCTTGAAAGGATATGGGCCGGGCTGCGCGCCTTCGAGCGTGCGGTCGGGCGTGTTGTACTGCACGACGAGCGTGCCGCCGCGCTCGACGTATTCGAGCAGGCGTCGCTGATTCTGTCGCAGAGCCGCGCGCGTGTTGTACGAACGCACTCCCGTAATCACGGCGTCGAACTTCGAGAGGTCTGCGCCCGCGAGGTCATCGTCGGAGAGGAGAATCACGTCGTAGCCGACCTGCCGGAGAGCTTCGGGTATCTCGTCGCCCGAACCCATGACGTATCCGATGCGGCTACCGCGCCGCTGCAATTCAACGCGGACGAGACGCGCCGCGGCTAAGGGGAAGAGCGTCTGCCGGGGGATGTGCGGGTAGTCAATCTCCGCCATCCCGCGCGTGAACACTTTGCCGCCCGACTCGAACTCCGCCGCGAGCGTGGCCGTACCTACGCCCGCCGGAGGCGTGACGTTGAAGCTTGTTTTGAACTCTTCGCCCTTGCCTTTCAGGTTGACGGGCGCTTCGGCTGGCGAAGCAGACCAACCCGCGGGCAACTTCAAACGCAGCGTGCCCGTGGTCTCGACGGCCACGTTGCTTTTCAAACTCACGCCCACCTGCCTGGGCTGGCGGTCTGGGAAGACGAGCGTCTTCTCTTCGACGCCCACGGCGACTTCGGGGACGATTGCGACGGGCCGGTACAGGTCGCCGCGCACGCGGTCAGTCCAGCGGAAGAGGACGGGCACGTCGAAGGAGAACGCGCCGCCGCCTTCGCCCGCCGCGATGGACACGTACAGGTCGAGCGGCGGGGAGTTTTCCGGCGTGCCGATGAGCATTTGATCTTTGACCGTGAAGAGTCCCTTGCCCGGCTCTTCGCGCAGCCAGTAGGGCTGGCTGTAGTCGCTCGGCGCGGTCACGTTGAGTTCCTGTGTGACCGGCTGGTTGTTCTTGAGTTCGACGCTCGCGCTCGTCGGCCCGGAGCCGATCAGGCCGAGGCCAACGAGGCGGAGAGGGAAGTAGGAGCGGTTGACGAGGGTCGTGGTGATTTTGACCTCCGCGCCGGGCGTCGCGTAAGGCTCGGAGGCGGTGGCTTCGATAAAGAGTCCCGCGCACGCGCGAATCACTTCGCCCAGCTCCCTCCGCTTCTGAAACACCAAAGGGTCGGGCGGAAGTTTGGTGGCGGACATCCGGCTCAGCTCGGCGTAGGCGCGCATGAGCAGCGGCAAGCTCGCCTGCGGGTTCGCGGCGTCATACTTCCGCGCGGCCTCTTCGAGCATTTGTCCGACCGCTTCGCCGCCGCGGACGCGACGCCAGGTGAGGTCAACGCCGTCGAAGATGTCTTTCACAGCCTGCTCGCCCTTGATGTGTGTGAAATAGTTGAGCGCCGTGCCGCGGCGCGAGGGCGTGCCCTGGCCCTGGCTCTTGTGCATGGTGCGGCTCTCGGCGGCGATCTCCGTGTAGGACTTGCCGAGCAGCGCGTTGTAGTCGCCCACGTCAACGCTCAAAAGTTTGTCAGCGTCCTTCGGTCGCTCGCCCGGTCGGAAGTTGAAGGAGTTCCAGAGGAGTCGCTTCGGCTTCCATACTTCGACGTACTTGAGTTGTTCGGGGAAGCGCGTGGGGTCGCCCGCGGCGTCGAAGGCTTCGCCCGCGAGTATGGCCGAGGCCGTGTGGTGGCCGTGGCCGCCCTCGCCCGTGGTGGGGAAGCGCGTGATGATGATGTCTGGGCGGAAGCGGCGTATGACCCAGACCACGTCCGCGAGCGCTTCGTCGTGGCCCCAGATGCGCAGGGCCTCTTCGGGCGATTTGGAGAAGCCGAAGTCAATGGCGCGCGTGAAGAACTGCTCCGCGCCGTCAACGCGCCGCGCGGCGAGTAGCTCCTGCGTGCGGACGAGTCCGAGCATCTCGCCCTTCTCCGGGCCGAGCAGGTTCTGGCCGCCGTCGCCGCGCGTCATGGACAGGTAAGCCGTGCGCACGCCGCGCCCGCGCGCGAGGTAAGCGAGCAGAGCGGTGTTCTCGTCGTCGGGGTGCGCGCCGACGTAGAGCACGCTCCCCATCACGCTGAGCTGGCGCAGCGCGAGTTCCGTCTGCGCCGCGTCGGACGAAGCGGGCTGCTGCGCGTAGGGCGGCGGCGCAGCGGCGAGAAACAGGAGCAGCAGGAGCAGGGCGACAGTCGTGGGCCGGGCTAAGGGTTTGTTCATGTGCGAAGCGGTACGCGGACAGGCTTTCTTCAGGGTCAGAGCGCGTCCATTCTTTCCAACCCGCGGCGCGCGGGTCAACCACGCCGATGTAAAAAGTTGTAATCGCGCGGGGCGGGAGCGGAGCGCGGCTCGACTCGTCAGGGAGAGCGCACGCATCCGGGCCGGCACTGAGGGAAGGTGGGCCGGCGCTGAAGGAATCAGAGGGGAGAGGCGGGGCTGTTCCTGTTCGCGCCCGCGCCGGCGTTCCTGTTGGCGTTCACGCCCGCGTTGCCGTTCGCGTTGGCGTTCGCGTTGCCGTTCATGTTGGCGTTGCCGTTCTTCTGCTTGAGCATCTGCTCCTGATGCCTGCGTATCTCTTCAACGCGCTGCGCGCCCGCTTTGGCTTTCTCAAGGAGGTCTGCTGCCGGGTAGTTGTCGGGGTTGATCTCCAGCGCCTTGTTCAGCGCGGCTACCGCGTCGTCGTACTGCGCGAGCTTGTACTGGACGACGGCCAGCTCGTAATACTTGTCATCCCTGTTTTCGTCGCCCTCCGGCGAGTTGCGCACCGACTCCCTGAGCGCGCGGGCCGCGTCCTCGAACTTGTCGAGCTTCTCGTAGCAGAGGCCGAGGAAGTAGTAGGCGTCCGCGTTTTTCGGGTCTTGCCGCGTCAACTTCTCGTAAGCCTTGATGGCGTCGCCGAAAGCCTTGTCGGACTCCTCCTTCTGCCCCGTGACGTGGAGCGCGAGGCCGAGGCGGTAGAAGGCTTCGGCGAAGTCCGGGTCGAGTTCGACGGCCCTTTGGAAATCCTCGACCGCCTCCTGGTCGCGGTCGTGGTGGTAGGCGTCCACGCCCCGTTCAAAGAGCGCGCGGGCGTCGTCGGGCGCGGGCGTCGCGCCCTGCTGCTGCGCGGCGTTGTTCGAGGGCGACGCGCCCGCGTTCTTGTTGGCCTGCTTCTTCGTGCAGCCCGTTTGCAGCAGCACGGAGACGAGGAGGGCTGAAAGTATGGCGCGGGCGACTCTCATGTTTTGATTTCCGCGGAAGGCTTTGACGGACTGAAAAGTATCTACGCCAAATCAGCCGGAGAGTCAAACAGGGACGGGCGCGGGCGGCGGCTCTGGACTGGTACTTGCTTTGAAGGATTCGGGCCGGTGAAGAGTGTAACGCTTGAGTGCAAGGGGACGCGTGTGAGATGGGGCGCAGAGTTGACGACACCGACGTAAGTCCAACGGAGAGGACGGTTCCGAACGACCCGGAAAAGACTCTGGTCGCGCCGCGCTTCGACGAGAAATCAATACAGGGCGCGCGCCCGGCAGTGCCGCTCACGTGGCGGGGCAAGGCCCGCTCGTCATCTCTGACGATCATCGTCGCGTGCGTCGCCGCCGGACTCGTCGGCGGTCTGGTCGGCGGCGTCGCGCTCAGACTCTTTCAAAGGAATGACCCGCGCGCCGAGACGCCGAACACGCGACAGCAGGCGGGCGACGGCGCGGCGGGAAATGACAGCGCCGCACAGAGCGCCCCCGCCGCGACAGCGCCGAACGCGCGGGAAGGGAACGCCGCGCAGGCGACGCAGGGCGACGAACACGAGCAGGCGACGCAGCCCACGCAGGAACAAACGAACAGGGACGCCGCCGCGCGCGCTCCGACGAACGCGGGCGGCGTCCCCGAAGCCGCACACACCGCGGCGGCGGCGGGCGCGGCGCAAGCTTCTGTTAAGGCGGGCGGCGACGAGAGCGCGGTCGCCGACGCCGGAGAGTCGAAGTCGGGCGCGGGAGCGGGCGACGAGTTGCGCTCGGCCCTCGTCGAGTGGGTCGCGGCGACGAACGCGCGCGACATCGGTCGGCAGATGGATTTCTACGCGCCGACCGTCAACGCCTACTACCTCTCCCGCAACGCCTCGCGCGAGGCCGTGCGCGCCGAGAAGACGCGCGTCTTCTCGCGCGCCGATGCGGTTGACGTGCAGGCCGGCCCGCCCGACATAAGCGTGAGCGGCGACGGCCAGACGGCGGTCATGCGCTTCCGCAAGCGCTACCGGATACAGGGCGGCGCGGGCCAGCGTAGCGGCGAAGTCCTGCAAGAACTGCGCTGGCGGCGCATGCCCGGCGGCTGGAAGATCGTCGGCGAGCGCGACCTCCGCGTCATCCAGTAAACCCCGCGGATAAACTCATCCGGCGCGGCAGCGCGCGCCCTTCACTTATTTGAACGCGTCGCTGGCGGCTGCCGTGTCCATGTATTCGTGGAAGCCCGTGATCTTGCCTTCACGGATGGTGAAGACGTGCGCCCAGTCGCCGCCGTACTCGCGCCCGTTCTTCTTCACGCGCCAACTGTAGTCGCCGAGCGCGACCACCTTGTCGCCCTGCGCGACGAACTCGCGCGGCTCGAAACGGAGCGTGGCCTGCGCGTCGGCCAGCGTCGAGAAGAACTCCGCCACCTGAGCCTGACCGCGCCGCGCGCCCGCGAACGGGACGCCCTCCGTTTCCGGCAGACGCCAGTCAACATCGTCCGACAACTGGCCGAGAAGCGCCTCGACGCTCCCGGTCTTGAAGTTCTCGTAAGCCTGTTGCACGACTCTCAAATTCTCTTGCTCGCTCATGCTCTGCTCCTTATCGGGGTTTGATACAAGGCAATCTCACTTACGAGAGCCGGCGTCCAAACGGATGCGTCAACCTCCCGACTCGACGATCTCTTTGAACCGCACGGCGTCGCCCCTCATCTCGACGTTGTTGAAGAAGACGTAAGACACGACGCCTTTCGGCAGCATCGAGTACAACTCTTCAAGCTCGCCGTCCTCGTACTTGTAGCGCCAGCCGCGCCGCCCGTGCAGGCGGAAGTAGCATTTGCCGGGCGTCGTCGTCCGCTCCGCGAACGGGTCAACGACGTGCCACAGGTCAAGCTCTTCGCACAGCCCCTCGGTCGTCTCGCGCGGCCAGCCCCCGCGCGGCTCCCAGCAGAAGGAGAGGCGGCCACGCTCGGCCTTCCGGAAAAACTTCCGCAGGTTGGCGATGTTCTCACCCGTCGGCTTGAAGCTCGCGGGGCACTGGAACAGAACCGCGCGCGCTTCGAGCGCCGCCGCCGCCGAGCGCGTCAACTCCCAGGCCGCCGCGACCGTCGGGGTCGGGCGGAACGAGCCTGCCTCTTCTTTCTCCTCCTCGGTGAGCCGTCGCTTGACGCGCCTGTAAGTGGGGCTGGACGATTGGTGCGTGATGAGCTGCCAGGCTTTGATGGTGAACTCGAAACCCTCCGGCGCTTCCCCGCGCCACTTCCTGAGCGTCGAGACCTGTGGCGGCTGGTAGAAGGTGTGCTGGACTTCGACCGCGCCGAGCAGAGGGTAATAAGACTCGCGCGACGAACGGAACCCGCAACAGCCGATCTTAATCAGACCATTACTCACGCTCATTGATTAGCCCGGACGAACGCTCGACAAGGGGTCGGATGCGATTCCCGTCGCTTTGACCAGAGCAGCATAACCGTGCTCCGGCGCGGCGTCCATCAACCACCCTTTATAAAATAAGGCGGCGGACTCTTCCAACAATCGCGCGGTTGCGCTAGAGTTGGGCCACACCATTTCTTGAAAGGAAACGAAGACAGATGCACGAAGACCTGATCGGACTTTTGCCCGGAGACGTGACGCGACGCGGCTTCATCCTGACTTCTTTGGCCGCCGGTTTCGCGCTGGCCGTGCAGCCCGTCGTGGCGCAGAGCGTGATAACGACCGACGCGCAGGGACTCGAAGCGGGCGAAGTGAAGATTCCCGTGCGCGACGGCGAGATTCCCGGCTACCGTGCGATGCCTGCGAAGGGCGGGAAGTTCCCCGTCGTGCTCGTCGTGCAGGAGATTTTCGGCGTGCACGAGCACATCAAAGACATCTGCCGCCGCTTCGCCAAGCTCGGCTACATGGCGATTGCTCCGGCGCTCTACGCGCGGCAGGGCGACGTGTCGCAGATGAAGATGGAGGACATCATGAAGGTCGTCGCCAGAGTGCCCGACGAGCAGGTGATGTCAGACCTCGACTCGACCGCCGCTTACGCCCGCGGCACGGGGAAGGGCGACGCCAAGCGCCTCGGCATCACGGGCTTCTGCTGGGGCGGTCGCATCGTCTGGCTCTACGCGGCGCACAGCAAAGAACTCGACGCGGGCGTCGCGTGGTACGGTCGTCTCGTCGCCGCGCCCGACAGCAAGTCGAACCCTCTGACGCCGAGGCAGCCGATTGAGCTGGTGAACGAGCTGAAAGCGCCCGTGCTCGGACTCTACGGCGGCAAGGATCAGGGCATCCCCGTCGCCACGGTCGAGCAGATGCGCGAGGCTCTGAAGAAGTCAACGTCGCAGGCCGCGCGCGAGTCCGAACTCGTCGTCTACCCGGACGCCGGGCACGGCTTCAACGCCGACTACCGCCCGTCCTACAACAAGGAGGCCGCCACCGACGGCTGGCAGCGCCTCCAGACGTGGTTCAAGAAGCACGGGGCGGCATAGAAGGACAGGATGAAGGAGGAAGGCGGAAGGATGAAGTAAAGGTACTCTAATTTCTCTTCATCCTTCCGCCTTCCTCCTTCATCCTTTCTCGCGGAGCGGGTGAATGGTTATCACGACAGACTACGTGGACATCGAAGTCGGCGGCAGCCCGATGCGCGTGCTGGTGTCAGCGCCGAAGGGCGCGGGCCGTTGGCCGGGCGTCGTCTGCTACTCCGACATCTTCCAGTTGACGGGGCCGATGGTGCGCGCGTGCGCGCGGCTCGCCGGTTACGGCTTTGTCGTCGCCGCGCCGGAGATTTATCACCGCCTTGAGCCGCCGGGCACGGTCATCCCTTTCGACGACGAGGGACGCACGCGCGGTCTCGAAGACGCGACGCGAACTCCGGTCGCGGACTTCGACGCCGACTGTCGCGCCGTGCTCGACCACCTCTCGGCGCATCCGCGCGTCGCCGCGGGCAGACTCGGCGCGGCGGGCTTCTGCATCGGCGGCCATCTGGCCTTTCGCGCGGCGCTCCAACCTGACGTGCGCGCGACCGTCTGCTTCTACCCGACCGGGGTTCACGATGGAAAGCTGGGTGGGGACGCGGGCGCAGGTACGCTCGGACGCGCGCGTGAGATTCGAGGCGAGATGCTTCTGGTCTTCGGCTCGGCAGACCCGCACGTGCCCGAAGACGGGCGCGAGAAAATCGTCGCCGCATTGCGCGCGGCGGGCGTGAGCTACGACGTGAGACTCTACGCGGCGGAGCACGCCTTCATGCGCGACGAGGGGCCGCGTTACGACCCCGAAGCGACCGACGCGGCCTTCGCCGAGATGCTCAAACTCTTCCGCCGTGTGTTCGCGTAAAAACGATGAAGGCGGAATGACGGGTGATGAATGAAGAGGCGTGCGTGCCTCTCTTCATTCATCGCCCGTCATTCCGCCTTCGTCCTTTGAAGACGCACAAGGGGCTGGGGCCTCTGCGCTCGCAGGCGGCGAGTTCGCCGACCCGCAGGCGTGACCGCCTTACTTCATCGAGGGGGTGTCGTCGCCGTTGACCGCCGCCGACATGGCCTGAAGCGCGGCGTCGCCCATGAGTATCCCGTCGCCCATCAAGATTCCATCGCCCATCAAAATGCCGTCGCCCATGAGTATGCCGTCCGACATCAGGATGCCGTCGCCCATGAGGATGCCGCACGACATGAAGGGCGTGCCGTCGCCCATGACCGTGCCGCCGCTCGTCATAATGCTGTCGCCCATGAGTATGCCGTCGCTCATGAGTATGCCGTCGCCGGACACCGTCCCGCCGTTTGAGACTGTGCCGTCGCCCAACACCAGGCCGAGGCCGTAGACTGTCTGGTACTGCGCGATGAGGTTCGTGCCCGTCGCGTAGTGCTGTTTGAGCATGACGCCATGCGACCAGGGGAACTGGTAGCCCGCGATGGTCGTCGAAGGGGTCGGCAGCGTCGAAGTGGTCAACAGCGACGTGCCCTGCGTGGGATTTGAACCGGGGTCTGTGCGGACGAGCTTCGCCAGACGCACCGCGCCCTCGACGTTTAATTCGCCCGCGCCCTGCTCCAACTGGTTGAAGCCCGCGAGCGGCTGCGCCGTGTACTCAAGAATCATCTTCACCATGTTCGGCGTGAGCCGTGGGTTGGCTTGGAGCACGAGCGCCGCTGCGCCCGCCACCAACGGGGAGGCCATCGAAGTGCCGGAGAGGTACATCAGCCGCCGGTTGTCGTTGTCGGTGATGCCTGAGTCCAACTGCGGGTTATGCGCGACGAGATAGTTCGGGCCGGCCTTGCTGTCGTCCGCTTCGGCGAAGAGCAGCTTGTTGCCGGGCGCGACGAGGTCGGGCTTAATCAGGTTGTCGAAGTGCTTGACGCCCGAAGCGTCCGTCCAGGCACTGCGGGTCGGGCCGCGTGAACTGAAGGTCGTCACGCCGTCGTCCGAGCGCGCGTCAGTGCCGAAGGTATTGGCTGCGCCCACGGTGATGGCCGAAGGCTCGTCGCCGGGCGAGTGAATCTGGCCGTAGAGCTTATTGCCCGCCGAGTCTTTGCCGTTGTTGCCCGCGGCGGCGACCACCACGATACCGGCATCAACGAGCTTGCGGACGGCCTTGCAGACCGGGTCGTCCTTGTAAGAATCAACGGCGGGTGCGCCGAGGCTCAGGTTGACGACGCGGATGTTGTACTTCTGCTGGTTGGTCGGGTTGGAGGAGCTGAGCGGCTTGGTCGGGTCAACGGGGCTGAGAATCCAGTTGAGCGCGGCCAGCAGGTCGGAGGTCTTGCCCACGCCGTTCGAGTCGAGCACGCGCAGGCTGATGATGTCGGCGTTGCGCGCGATGCCTTCGTAGGAGTTGCCGTTGGTAGTGCTTATCCCCGCGGCGGACGAGGCGACGTGCGCACCGTGCCCGTAGGGGTCTTTGTCGCCCGCGGTGGCCTCATACGTGAAGTCCTTCTTGAACTTGATGCGGTTGCCGGTGAGGCCCGATGAGTATGTGAAGGCCCTGTGTCCCGCGTCTATGCCGGAGTCGAGGACGGCGATGCCGATCCCTGTGCCGTCGAGCGTGGTGTTACTGGTCGTCAGCAGGCCGCCGATGAGCGAGCCGCTCGGCTGCGTCCGCACGAGGTCGGTGCCGGTCGTCGCCGTGACGTGGCCGAAGGACTGAACCGGCCTGTCGGGCGAGAGGTAGTGAGTCGCGCCGCTGGCGGCCAGCTCGCGAAGCGCGCCCGCCGGAACCTCGACGCGGAGCGCGCCGAGCTGCGCCATGCGCGAGTCCGCCTCGACGCCGTAGCGCCGGAAGATGGAGGCTAACTGCGCGTCCTTCAAATCGTCGGCCTGGAGGATGACGCCGACGCGCCCGCCCTGCTGCGCGCCGTCTGCCATCGCGCGCAGTTCGGGCGAAAGCTTGTCGCCCACCATCACGCCCGCGGTCTCGTCCTTGTCCGCTTCGGCGTCGCCGCCGGAGAGTTCGACGGGCTGGAGCAGTTTGGCAAGCGCCTCGTCTTTGGCGATGTGCTCGTCGTAGATCGAGCGCGTCGTCGAGCCGATGACTCGCAGCCCGCCGCGCTCGACCGCCGCGCGCACGGCGTCCGAAGCCTCGCGCGATGTGTAGGTGCCGAGGAAGTGGTGGAAGTCCGCGAGGAAGAGAACAACGCGACCGCGCGAGGCCGCCGCCTCTTCGAGCACGCCGCGCAGGCGGGAGACGAACTCATCACTCGTCTTCGCGCCGACGTTCAGGCGTTCGCGGCTCAAGGAGAAGACGCGCGCGTCGCGCAGGCGCGCCGGCACGCTCCCTTCGGAAACGCGCCGCGCGACGCCGCGCGCAACTGCCGCCGCGCCGTCATTAGATTCGGCGAGCAGCACGGGGTTGTTCTTCGAGTCGCGCGAGAGAATCTCGACGGCGCTCTGAACGTCGGCGTCGAGGCCCGCGGCTGAATTGGAACGGCCCAGCCGCGCCCGCCGCGTCAGGTCGGTCGCGTAGCACGCGAGCAGTGGGTACTGTGTGTCGGCCCGTCGCCCGGAGGCTGCGCTGCCGGACTGCGACGCGCCTTCGTGCGACTGCGCGCTCGCGCGCCCGGCGGCCAGCCCGCCGGTCAGCGCGGTGGACACCAGCGAAAGTGAAATGAACCATGCAGCTAGGGACGAGGGATTGCTGGGTTTCATTCCTGAACCTATTTTTATTTCTCACAAGGGATGTTGGATCGTGCCGGGCGCATGCCCGGCAGTCAAAGCTGGAAGCGAGCGCCGTGCCAGCAGCGTCGCCCGCCCGAGCTGCGAAATTCTTCGGGAAATTGAAGGAAAAACGAGAGGCGGCGAGCGCGCAGGTCATCTTGAAGAGGGTCGCTCGGTCAACGCGGCATGCCGCCCGTCATTCTGAAAGGGCGTGCGCCGGTGCCTTTGTTATAATCGCCGGAACGCGAGAGGCAATGATGAGAGGAACAGGATTGACATTCGTCTACGCCGTCGCCGCGTGCGCGACGCTCGGCCTCGTCGCGGCGGCGAGCGCGGCCCAGATGCGCACGCACGTCCGCGGCCTTCAGAGTCAGAGACCTGCGACGCACGTGCGTTCGAGCACCGCGAAGACGGACGCGGCGCAGGCGTCGAAGAGGGTCGAAGGGGCGGGACGGGCGCGTCTGAGCGAGGCTGAGGAGAAACTCGTGCGCGACTCGAAGGCGGCGATCATCGCGCAGGGGCTGTCCGAGCCTTACTTCGACGCGCACTTCAAAGCTTTCAAAGTCATCGCCGCGCCCGGCGACCGCCGCGTCGTCTGGCGCTTCGAGGTGAACGGCCACGAGGCTTTCGTCAGCGACGGCGTCGGCTACTACACGGACGCGCGCGGCCTCCGCGTTGACACGCACTCAATCGCGGACGCGCTCCCCTCGGCGCACGACATCACGCGCATCATCTCGCGCCGCCGCGCCGAGCAGATCATGCGCGCCTGCATCGGACGCTTCGAGGGCGGCGCAGTCGTCTATCGCGCGGCGGGCGTGCCCGAACGCGCCTCGCTCATCTTCACAGCCACTTCCGCCCCGCGGCGCGTGCGCGGCGGCGACGCGGCGCGCGAGAGGGAAGAGCGCGAGGCGAGGGTGAAGAAGGGGAAGCAACCGCCGCAGGCCGATGTGATCGAAGAAGGTGACGACGAAGGAGGAGGCACGCCGGTTCACATCGGCGCGGTTGACCTCGAAAACGGGCGCTGCACGAAGGGGCTAGGCGTAGCCGACCACCCCGCGCCCGAACGCCGATAGGAATGCGGAGCGGCGGAATGCAGATGGCGGATTGATGAGAGCCGCGCGGCTCTCATCAATCCGCCATCTGCATT
>DATARW010000080.1:0-16767 GCA_036263975.1 Pyrinomonadaceae bacterium | reverse complement strand
TCAGCGGCGTGCTCAACTCGACGACGACCGTCATCCTCGAAGAGATCGCCGCCGGTCGCACGTTCGACGAAGGCGTCCGCCGCGCGCAACACTTGGGCGTCGCCGAGACGGACCCGGCGCATGATGTCGAAGGTTGGGACGCGGCAGTCAAGGTGTGCGCGCTGGCGAACGTGCTGATGCGCGCGGGGCTGCGGCTCGAAGACGTGCGGCGCGAAGGCATCCGCGGCTTGAAAGACGAAGAGGTGCGCGCGGCGGCGCGTGCGGGCCGCCCCTTCAGGCTGGTCGCGCGCGCGCGTTTGGATGAAGGCGGAAAGGTCTCGGCCACGGTGCGACCCGAACAGGTCGCGCCCGGAGAGCCTTTCGCCTCGGTCGAGGGCACGACGCTGGCGCTGCACTTCGAGCTGGACGTGCTGCCCGGCCTCACCGTCACGGCGCACCAGCCGAACCTGAAGAGCACTGCCTACGGACTGCTCGCCGACTTCATCAACGCCGTTCGTGAACGCTGACGTTCTTCGTCAACGCCGTTCGTGAACGCTGACGCCCGAACGTGCGATCTCGCGCACGCCTTCAATCAAACGCTCGACCTCCTCCGCGAACGTGTAGCAGGCGCAGCCGGCGCGCACGAGTCCTTCCTCGCCGAGCGCCAGACGCTCAACGAGCGTCGCCGCGTAGAAGTCGCCGTGCGAGACGAAGACGCCGCGCCCGGCCAGCGCGCGCGCCACGTCCGTGGATTTAACCCCGCGCACGGTGCAGGCCACGGTCGGCGTGCGCGGCTCGTTGGGGTGCGGGCCGTAGAGCTTCACGCCTTCAATTTCCGAAAGCCCCTGCCACATCCGTTTCGTCAACTCAGCGCCGCGCGCTTCGAGCGCGTCGAAGGCTGCGCGCAGGCGCTCGCGTCTCGCCGCCGCGCCCGAAGCGAGCGAGGCGAGGAAGTCCACGGCTGCCGCCGCGCCCGCGATGCCTTCGTGGTTCTGCGTGCCCGTCTCGGCCACTTCGGGCGCGTAGCCGGGCGCGGGCGCGAGCTTGGGGAAGGGAAGCGATTCGAGAAGGTCGCGGCGGCAGAACAGCGCGCCGACGTGCGGCCCGTAAAACTTGTAGGCCGAGCAGACGAGGAAGTCGCAATCAATCTCGCGCACGTCCGTCAGACGGTGCGGCGCGTAGTGGACTGCGTCAACGAAGAGATAAGCCCCGGCGTCGCGCGCCAGTCGCCGGGCGCGCGCCGTGTCGTTGATCGTGCCGAGCGCGTTCGAGGCCGCGCCGACGGCGACGAGCCGCGTGCGTGCGCTCATCTTGCTCTCGAAGTCACCCCAGTCGAGCGCGCCCGTCTCCGTGTCCATGCGGACGACACGCAGACGGATGCCTCGTTCGCGCGCGAGCGCCTGCCACGGCGCGACGTTGGCGTGGTGGTCGAGTTCGGTGACGACGATCTCGTCGCCCGCCGCGAGCGTGCGTCCGAGCGTGCGCGAGACGTGGTAGGCGAGCGTCGTCGCGTTCGCGCCGAAGACGATCTCGTCGTGCGCCGCGCCGAGGAAGTCTGCGAGGCACCGGCGCGCGCGCTCGATGATTTCGTCCGTCTCGGCGCTCGTCGGGTAGGCCCAGTGCGTGTTGGCGTTGTGGCGGCAGAGGTAGTCTGCGACTGCCTCGACGACCGCGCGCGGAACCTGCGTGCCGCCGGGGCCGTCGAAGTACGCGACCCCCCGCCCTTTGTGCGTGCGTTCGAGCGCCGGGAAGTGCGACCTGATCTCTTCTATCGAGAGGGCGCGGGCCGCGTCCGGACGTGCCGTGTCGCTCATCGTTTCTCCCCCCACACGTTCTCCCTGTCGCCGGAGCGCAAAAGTGTTTCAGAGTGCACTGCATCATAACTTCGCGGAAGCAGGCACGACAAAAGAGCTAGGCGGCATAGTTGTTTTTCTGAGCACCTGCTTGTAATACTTCCGTTAAAATGTCAGGGCTAATGTGAATCAACGGAGACTGAAACATCGCTTATGGGCAAAAAGGCCGCAGCGCCTAAACAGACGAAGAGCCGAAATCCCGCCGCGCCCAGAATGGGGACGGGGGTCGAGGGGTTGAATGACATTCTGGAAGGCGGCTTCCCGGCGAACCGCATCTACCTGGTCGAAGGAGAACCCGGAACGGGGAAGACCACCATCGCCTTGCAATTTCTGCTCGAAGGCGCGCGGCTCGGCGAGGCCGGTCTGTACGTCACGCTCTCGGAAACGAGGGAGGAGTTGCAGGCCGTCGCCGAGTCTCACGGGTGGTCGCTCGAAGGCTTTCACATCTACGAGCTGGTGCCCCTGGAAGAAAGCCTCAAACCGGAAGCGCAGTACACCATCTTTCATCCGTCGGAGGTGGAGTTGGGCGAGACGACGAGCGCGGTGTTGCAAGAGGTCGAGCGCCTCAAGCCGCGCCGCATCGTCTTCGACTCGCTCTCGGAAATGCGCCTGCTGGCGGGCGAAGCCCTGCGCTTCCGCCGCCAGATACTCGCCCTCAAGCAATACTTCGCGGCGCACCAGAGCACGGTGCTGCTTCTGGACGACAAGGTTTCCGACGGGCGGGACTTGCAGGTGCAATCAATCGCGCACGGCGTGCTCTCTCTGGAACACCTCGCGGTCGAGTACGGGGCGGAGCGGCGGCGCTTGCGCGTGGTTAAGTTGCGCGGCTCGCGCTTCAGCGGCGGCTATCACGACTTCAACATCGAGACCGGCGGCATCAGGGTCTTCCCGCGTCTGGTCGCGGCGGAGCACCGGCAGGACTTTGCGCCGGAGCCGGTTTCGAGCGGCCTGCCGGAACTGGACTCGCTTCTGGCCGGGGGCCTCGACCGCGGTACGAGCACGCTGGTCATCGGCCCGGCGGGTTCGGGCAAGTCTACGCTGACAGCACAGTTCGCCGCCTCCGCGGCGGCCAGAGGCGATCACACCGCCGTCTACATCTTCGACGAAATACGCGAGACCTACATCGCGCGCTCCGCAGGCATCGGCACGGACATGCGCGGCTACGTGGACAAGGGCCTCATCAAAATACAGCAGATAGACCCCGCCGAAGTTGCACCGGGCGAGTTCGCCAGCCGTGTGATCGACTCGGTCAACCGGGACGGCGCGCGCGTCGTCATCATTGACAGCCTCAACGGCTACCTGAACGCGATGCCGGAAGAACGCTTCCTGACCATCCAGATGCACGAGCTTTTGACGTGCCTCAACCAGCAGGGCGTGGCGACGCTGCTCGTCATGGCGCAGCACGGCTTCTTAGGCTCGTCGATGGCGACGCCCGTGGACGTGAGCTATCTGGCCGACACCGTTCTCATGCTGCGTTACTTCGAGGCGGGCGGCGCGGTGCGGCGCGCGCTCTCCGTCGTCAAGAAGCGAAGCGGCGCGCACGAGAACACGATCCGCGAATTTCAACTCTCGTCAGACGGCATCTACATCGGCGAGCCGCTGACGGAATTCCGAGGGGTCTTGACCGGCGTGCCCCTGTACGCGGGGTCGAGCAGCGCGTTGATTGAAGAGTCGGGCGATGGGGATTGAAGCTCAAGACAGACGGGATGAAAGAATCCTGATCCTCGCGCCGACCGGCAGGGACGCCGCGCTGACCGCGCGCTTTCTCGTTGATGCGGGCCTCCGCCCGGAGACGTGCGAGAGCGTCGAGCATCTGTGCCGGGAAATGGACGAAGGGGCCGGGCTGTTGTTCCTCACGGGCGAAGCCCTGACCCCCGAAACCACGCGACACCTGCTCGAAGCCCTCGCGCGGCAGCCGACATGGTCGGACATCCCCGTCGTGGTCTTGACGAGCGGCGGCGGTGGGACGCCCGCCAACGTCGCGGCGCTGGCCTCCCTCGGCGAGGCGGGCAACGTCACGCTCGTCGAGCGCCCCGTGCGCGTGATGACTCTGTTGAGCGCCGTCAGGTCGGCGCTGCGTGCGCGCCGGCACCAGTACGATGTGCGGGAACGCCTGGTGGCGGAGGAGCGCGCCAAGCGTGCGCTGGAACGGAGCGAGGAGAAGTACCGCGGACTCCTGGAGAACGCCAACGACATCATCTACTCGCACGACCTACAGGGCAATTACCTGACGATCAATCGCGCGTGCGAGTTGGTCACGGGCTACACGCGCGAAGAGATTCTGGGCGGGCTGAACATCGCGCAGGTGGTCGTGCCGGAACAGCTCGAACTCGCCAAGCGGATGACGGAGATGAAACTGCGCGACCCCTCGCCGACCGTCTACGAGATAGACATCAACACCAAAGACGGGCGGCGACTCACGCTCGAAGTCAGCACCAGGGTCTCGCAGCGCGAGGGCCGGGCGGCGGTCGTCGAGGGCATCGCGCGCGACGTGACCGAGCGCAAGCGCGCGGAAGAGTCTGTGCGGGAAAGCGAGCGGCAGTTGCGCACGCTCGCCAACGCCATCCCGCTGCTCGCGTGGATGGCCGAGCCTGACGGGCGCGTCTTCTGGTACAACCAGCGCTGGTACGACTACACGGGGACGACGCCCTCGGAGATGGAAGGCTGGGGCTGGCAGACAGTCCACGACCCCGACATCCTCCCCACGGTGCTCGAACGCTGGCGCGACTCCATCGAGACCGGAGAGCCGTTCGAGATGGAGTTTCCACTCCGAGGCTCGGACGGACGATTTCGCTCGTTCCTGACGCGCGTGACGCCGCTCAGAGACGGTCAGGGGCGCGTCCTGCGTTGGTTCGGGACGAACACGGACGTGGAGGAGTTGCGGCAGGCGCTCCTTCAGGCGGAGGAGGCCAACCGCCTGAAGGACGAATTCCTCGCCACGCTCTCGCACGAGCTGCGCACGCCTCTGACTTCCATCCTCGGCTGGGCGCGCATGCTCAGCGGCGGGCAGCTCGACGCGGCCACGACGGCGCGCGCTCTGGAGACGATTGAGCGCAACGCGAAGGCGCAGTCGCAGCTCATCGAAGACATCCTCGACGTGTCGCGCGTCATCACCGGCAAGCTCCGGCTTGAAGTGCGCCCCGTTGATCTCGCGTCGGTGATCGAGTCCGCCATTGACGCCGTGCTCCCGGCGGTTGAGGCGAAGGGCATACGCCTCCAGCGCGTGCTCGATTCCGGAGCGAGCATGGTCTCAGGCGACCCTTCGCGTTTGCAGCAGGTGGTCTGGAACCTGCTCTCGAACGCCATCAAGTTCACCCCGCGGAGCGGGCGCGTGCAGGTGCGTCTGGAGCGCGTTGACTCGCACGTCGAGATCGCCGTCAGCGACACCGGGCAGGGAGTCAACGCCGACATCCTGCCCTACATCTTCGAGCGCTTCCGGCAGGCCGACTCTTCGACGACGCGGGCGCACGGCGGTCTCGGTCTGGGCCTGGCAATCGTGCGTCATCTGGTGGAGATGCACGGGGGCACGGTCAGGGCGGAGAGTGAAGGGGAAGGGCGCGGCGCGACTTTCACCGTTCGGCTTCCACTGGTCGCGGTGCGTTCGCTCGACATCCGGCGCGCGGGTGAGGCCGAAAGAAGACACCCGACGGCGAGCAGCGGAGTGCCTTTTAACTGCCCGCCCGAACTCGAAGGGCTGCGTCTGCTCGTCGTTGACGACGAAGCGGACACGCGCACGCTGCTCAAGACGATGCTGGAAAAGTGCGGCGCACAGGTCATCGCCGTGTCGTCGGCTGGTGAAGCGTTTGCCGCGCTGAAGGAGTCGAGACCCGACGTGCTGATTAGCGATCTGGGGATGCCCGAAGAAGACGGCTACGCCTTGATAAAAAAGGTTCGGGCGCTTTCGGCGGAAGACGGCGGGCAGACGCCCTCGGCGGCGCTGACTGCTTACGCCAGAGTGGAAGATCGCCTGAAGGTGCTTCGCTCCGGCTTTCAGCTACACATCCCGAAGCCGGTCGAGCCTGCCGAGTTGATAGCCGTCGTCGCCAACCTCGCCGGACGAATCGTCAGGTGAAGGGCGCAAGCGGCCCCCGGATGACTGATAAGGGTTGCTTATGACAATCACAGCATCCGATAATAATCGTTATGTGCCGGAACGCTCGAAGAAGTGCGCGCCGGGCTTCACAAGACAGCCCTTGCTCCGTCAGCCGTTTCGCCGAACGAGGCTCGCCACGACGGCCACCAGCTCGGACAACTCGACGGGTTTGGTGACGTGCATCTGGTATCCGGAGCGCAGCGCCCGCAGACGATCCTCCGTCCTCGCGTAGGCCGTCAAAGCGATGGCCGGCACCTCTCCTCCGCGCTCCGGGGGCCGCGCCCTGATCTTCTTAATCAACTCGTAGCCGTCTTCTCCGGGCATTCCGATGTCGCTGATGAGCATGTCCGTCTGTAAGCTCTCCAACAGACGCAGCGCCTCTTCAGCCGACGCGGCGGTGCTGACCTTGCCGCCGCATTGCTCAAGCACCGCGCGCAGCAGCTCACGTGTATCGGTCTCGTCGTCCACGACGAGCACTCTCAGGCCGTCGAGTCTCTCCGGGCAATCGAACGAAGTTCGAGTATCTCTGGCCGCCGGATGGACGCGCTTGTGCCCGCCCTCGCTTTGAAATACCGTGAGCAGCGGAAGCTTGACCGTGAAGGTCGCTCCCAGCCCTTCACCCTGACTCTCCACTTGGACGGTGCCGCCGTGCAGCTCAACGAGGTGACGCACGATGGAAAGTCCGAGACCGAGGCCGCCGTGCGCCCGCGTCGTCGTCCCGTCCGCCTGCCGGAAGCGGTCGAAGACGAACGGCAGAAACTTCTGTGTGATGCCGATGCCGGTGTCGCTGACGGCGATCTCGACGTGCGAGTCAACGCGCTCCAGACGCACCTGCACGCGCCCGCCTCTGGGAGTGAACTTGATGGCGTTCGAGAGCAGGTTCCAGACCACCTGCTGAAGTCGGTTCGGGTCGCCGGCGATTGATCTCACTCCGGTGTCCAGCACCCTCTGAATACGCACGCCTTTGGCTTCCGCCGCGGGGCGCACCGCGTCTATCGCCACCTCGATGAAGGAAGCGGGGTCAACGGGGCGCACGTCGAGGCGGAGTTTGCCGGTGATGATTCGCGACACGTCCAGAAGGTCGTCAATCAACTGCGCCTGCGCGCGTGCGTTGCGCTCGATGGTCTCCAGTGCGTTCTTCGCGCTCCGCTCGTCGAGTTGTTCGGCGCGGAGCATGTGCGCCCAGCCGAGCACCGCCGTGAGGGGCGTGCGCAGTTCGTGCGAGACCGTCGCCAGGAATTCATCCTTGAGGCGGCTGGCATCTTCGGCAACTCGACGCGCCTCCTGTGCCTCCGCGTAGAGTCCGGCGTTGGCGATGGCGGTGGCCGCGCGCCGCGCCAGGACTTCGGCGAAGGCGAGGTCTGAAGGCCCGTAGCGCCGACCGGACTCGGCCAGGACGAAGGTGATTGCGCCGAGCGTGCGCCCGTGTGCGGAGAGCGGGACTACCATCGCGGACGTGAATCCGATCTCACGCATGATTCGCAGGTGCTCGTCGTCCACCGCCGACGCTACCAGCAGCTCGTCGGGGATGTCCGCGTACAACTCCGACCGGCCCGTGCGCAGGACGTTCGGCACGCCCTGCGGCGCGGCGATGTCAACCGGGTAGCGCTCCTGTAGTTCGTTCGCCCAGATCACCTTCGCGGGGTCGGCGTGCGCGACCGCCAGCCTGACGAGCGAGCCGTCTTCTCCGGCCATATCAACCGCGCACCAGTCGGCCAGATCGGGGACGGCCAGTTGCGCCACGCGCGCCAGCGTCTGTTGATAATCGAGGGTCGAGGCGAGCAGGCGGCTGGCTTCGGCGAGGAAGTGTGCGCGCCGCTCCGCCGACTCCGCTTCGGCGCGCATACGGCTCTGCTCTTCGTACAACTCCGAGCTGCTGATGGCGGAACCGGCGAGGTTCGCCAGAGCGGTCGCGACCCGCACTTCTGTCTCGCTGAACGGGTGAGTCTGTCGGTAGTAGAAAGTCAGCGTGCCGGAGACCAGCCCGTGGATGCGCAGAGGGAGGACGAGGAGCGACTTGATCCCTTCGGCGCGGTAGATCGCCCGGCGCTCGGACAGGAAGGCTGCCTGCGTCACGTCCTCCACGACCAGAGGCCGGTCCAGCAGAGCATCGGCGTCCTCAGCGTCCCGTATGTCCTGCTCTCGATAGCTTTCGGACATGCCAGCCTGTGCGACGACGCGCCAAGCCTTTGCCGTCCTGTCCACCCTCCAGATGGCGTAGGCGTCAGCCGAGATGAGCCGGCGGGAGAGGTCGAGGATGGCGGGCTGCACCGCTTCGAGCGCGGGCGAGCCGAGCAGCACCTGCGAGGCTTCCACCAGCAGCGTCAGGCGCTCTTCGATGCTCCGCTGGAGGCGGAGTGCTTCTTCGGCCTCGGCGCGCGCCGCCTGCTCATGCGCCAGCAGTTGCCGTCGTTCCTCTTCAAGCCTCCGGCGCTCCGTGATGTCTCGGACGACGACCTGCACGGCGGGCTTGTCCTGTTGGAGGAAAGGAACCGAGACGACCTCGCCGAAGAGTTCCGTCCCGTCGAGACGGATGAATTTCATCTCCGCCAGCGAAACGCCCGCGCCGTTTCCAAGCCTCTTCAGTCGCTCCCTCGCGGCCTCGTGGTAATCCGGGTGCAGGAACTCAAAGATCGGTTTCCCGACGATCTGTGCGGGGTCTGCCGCGCGCAGGAGCCTGACCCCGGACGTGTTGATGAACGCCACCCGACCTTCGGCGTGCACGACGATGGCATCGGGCGAAAGCTCCACCAGTCTCTGAAAGCGCTCTTCGCTCTCCCGCAAGGCGTCCTCGGCCCGCTTGCGTTCGCTGATGTCCTCGTGCATGAGCACCACTTCCAGCACGCGGCCCGCGGCGTCCTTCACCGGATAGATGAAGGCTCTGACCCAGCGTCGCGGGTCTCGATGGCTGGAGCGGTCGGGAAGCGTCTCATTCGGGTCATACATGATCGGAGGTATCTCGGCGGCCTCGCCCGCGAAACCTCTCCTGATGTAGGGCATCACCCCGCGGGCCGAGAGCTGCTCGTCCTCCAGCATGTTGTAGTCGGCGATCTGCTCAAGCGTCACGCCCCACAGCTCCTGCCAGGCCCGGTTGACCCGGAGCGTCCTTCCGTCCGGCGAAAGAATCTGGATGCTGAAGGGCGACTGCTCGATGAGCGCGCCGGAGAGCGCCTCGGAGAGACGCAGACGCTCTTCGCCGAGTCGCCGCCGGGTTTCGTCGCGCGCGATTTTGACGAACCCGCGCAGTTCTCCGTCTGCGCCCCTGAGCGGCGTCATGATGCCGCTCGCCCAGAAGCGCGAGCCGTCGCGCCGGACGTGCCAGCGCTCGTCTTCGGCCCGGCCCTGCGTGGCCGCCGTCTCCAACTCGCGCGCGTGCGCGCCGCAGGCGATGTCCTCCGGAGTGAAGATGACGGAGGCGTCCTGCCCCTTCATCTCTGCCTCCGTGTAGCCGAAGATGCGCTCGGCCCCGGCGTTCCAACTGACCACCCTCCCGGCGCTGTCCGTCGCGAAGATGGCGTAGTCGTGCACGCTCTCCGACATCAGGCGGAACAACTCTTCCGCCCCCGGCGTGTTCCTCTGTCGCGTGTCGCTCCGGGTCTTATCTTCCGACATCGAATGATTCTTGCAGTGACCTGTTGATTGGATACGCCTTCGGCATTGAAGGGAGCAGTTCAGTCAAGGGAGAAGCTCGATAGAATGTAACAGAAAGATTCGAGAAAGAGTATCGGCTTGCAGGCGGCTTCAGCTTCCGGCGCGTCAAGCCGGACGGATACCGGATTCGTGTGACGGGCGGGGGCTTCGAGCCGGCCACCGTGTGAACTACACGAGCTTCGTCGGCAACCTCAGTTCGCCTTTCTTCGGGAGGGCCGTCGCGGCCCAGCCGCCGCGGAGATTGCAGCTCTCCTTCCGTTTGAAATTTTAGGGCGGCCACCCGCTTCAAACTTTCGGAAGACGACCTTGCAGCTCCGCTCCAAAAGAGAAAATGCCGCGCTTGAACGTCGCGGCATTTTCAGGTCGGATGTGCTTCGGTTTGGAACTGACTCAAGGCCGTCCGAAGATGCTCCCCAGAATGACGCCGATGCCGCTCCCCGTGTTGTTCCTTCCGTAGCCGCCGCCATTGTTGTAGCCGCCGTACTGGCGGAAGCCCGCGTCGTAGCCCTGCACGAAGCCGTCGCGAAAAGGCTGCGAAGAGGCGTTCTGGTAATAGTGTGAGCGCTGCGGGCTGTAACTCTGACCACGTTGGGCGTCACTCGCGCCCGTGCTCACGCCGGCCTGATAGCCCTGGCTCTGCGCGACCTGGTAGGCGTTGTTGTAGCCGCCGTTGTAGCCACCGTTATAAACGCCGTTGTAGCCGCCGTAGTTGCCGTAGCTGCCGGTATTGCCATAACTCCTGTTGCGTTCGTAGGCACCGTTATTGACGACGCGACCGTTATCGCGTTCAGAACGCTCATCACGGCTGCGCGTGTTGCGATCACTGCGCTCCTGGCTGTTGCGCTCAACACGCTCCTGGTTGTTGCGCTCACGGCGCTGCCATTGGCCGTCATTGCGTCCCTGCGCTTGGACGCTCACGCCCGATATGATTCCGATTCCGAGTGCCAAAGCGAGAGCTGAGATAGCCCCTCCGATTTTGCCTTTGAAGTTAATTATTTTCATCTTCATCCCCCTGTACAAGAGAGATGGCAAGCTGTGTGCCGTCGGGCGGATAGAATCAGAGATGTGATTTCCCGGCCATTACAGACAAGAGCCGTATAAAGCCTGAACAGCCTCGCGCCATAAAGTGCAGCGATGGAGCAGATCAGTAAGATTGTGTGTGAGCCGTTTGCCGCCTCCGTTATCAGTTCTCGTTCAAGAACAGAGACTCTCGGCTATACTCTTCAACCAGCGTCAAAGCTTCGCCCGCAGTCGCCTCAGCTACTCTCTTCAGGGCCGAGACCATCCAGCTTGCGGTCTATGCGCTCCACGTTCGACATGCGCGCCAGACCCTCACCGCCGGATGAGGCGTATGAAGCGAAGATCGCGGCGCGCGTACTCGCCCCTGGGATAGAGCCGTCGCCTCCTTCGGGGGTCGGCGCAGCCGTCGGCGAGCGCCTCCAACAGCAGAGACCCGTAGTCACAGTCAGGGGCGGGAGCATTGTAAGAGTGTTCGTTCGCGGCGGCGTCGAAAGCCTTCAGCGCCTGCCCGAACTCCGAGTCCGGGAGGATGACAAGGGATTCCGCACGCGCGGCTAAAGGTGAAGGGTCGGTGCCCATCCTCCTGAGCGCGTCCCGATAAGCTTTTAATTCCGCTGGGATCTCCATTGTCACACCTACCTGCCGTCTAACGCCTATCGCTCCGCGCCTCAAGGTCTGAGGCTCACGGCCAGCCGCCCTCCAGGCAGTTCCACCTCCACGTCGAAAATAAGTTGTTGCCCGGTTATGCTTTCTTCGTTAAGATAATTATACAAAAGTTAGCTATCATCGAGGTGTATTCATCGTGAAGAATAGACCAGCCGTCAAGGGTTCTCCCGACCTGAACGAGTTAATCACCCCGACGCAGGCCGCGAGGATTCGCGGGGTGACGCGCGCGGCCATCACTTCACTGATAAAGCGACAAAGGCTCCACGCGATTGAAATCGGCGGGCGGCCTTTTTTAAGGCGGAGCGACGTTGAGAACTTTGCGCCCGAGAAACCCGGCCCTAAAGCGCAGGCCGCCTAAACCGTCCCCGCGCTTGTTTCCATGGGCTCTATTTCGCGCGCTTTGCCGCCTCCCTGCCCTTTTCCGGCTTCAACCCACACCGGGGGATGGGCGAATTCAACAGAGGGCGAATACGGGGCAAATTCAAGGTTTTAGAGAGCAGGGAGTCAGATGATGTCTCCGTCGAGCGACCTTCGACTTCAGAGAAGTCAAAGGTCGCTCGACGGGATACGCAGCCTCAGCGACGTGCTGACCGTGCACAGCGAAAGCGCGACGGCGTCACGATAACCACACCCTGCAACGTCCGGCACTTTGAGCAGAGACGACGCCATTGCAACGTGACTCTCAACTTAACGCGGTCGAGTAGTTCGGGCGGTGATGTGCCCGGAGTATTTTGAATTTACTGTGTATTTCCGGAGAAAAAGCCGTGAAAACCATCGTTCTTGCCAACGCCAAGGGGGGGACGGGTAAGACGACCGTTGCGGTAAACCTTTCGGCCTGCCTCGCGCTCCACTACGGGAAGCGCGTGCTCGGCATAGACCTCGACCCGCAGGGGAATTTCGGCATCTCCTACGGCATAGACCCGCGCCAGCTCACGCTCACCTCCTACCACATGCTCACCTCCGAATCGCCGCAGGTGCGCGATTACGTTTTGGAGATTAAGCCGAACCTCCACCTCATCCCGAACGCCATCGCGCCCGATCTGGAGAACCGGCTCGAAGCGAGCCACAACCGCGATTCCCTTCTCCGGCTGCGCCTGCGCCAACTCCGCGGTCAGTACGACTACGTGGTCATTGACACGCCGCCCGCGATGCGCACCGCCACGATGAACGCAATCGTGGCCGCAGACGAGATCATCGTGGTGGTAGACTGCGGCTTCTACGCCCTCTACGGCCTCACTGACCTGATGCGCCAGATCGCGCGCGTCTCGGACGCCTACGAAAAAGACGACGTGGTCATCCGCGGACTCATCAACCTCTTCAACCGCGGGCAGAACCTCGACCGCGACGTGAAGAACGAAATCTCCGACTTCTTCGGCGGCCTGATGATCCAGACGACGATTCATAAGAACGTGAGGCTCGCCGAGGCGGCCTCGGCCTCCCAGCCGATCATCGAGTTCGACGCGTCGGCACCCGGCGCATTCGACTTCCTGAAACTGACGAAGGAGCTTCTGTCAGAGTATGAGCCAGAAACGGAAAAGCGGTCTGCAAAGAGGGCTAAGTGAGATCGTCGCACGCCAGACGGCACCGACCGGGGAGAAAGCGCGCCAGAGTGCTGACCTGATCTCCCGATTCGCCGATCCGAAAGATGTACCGCTGCCCGGTATACCGCAGTACGGTATACCGGCGCACGATATGCCTGCGGAAATCAGGCCCGGCCAAGTTAAGCCTGCTTCGCCTTCGTCCTTGAAGTTGGCCGAGATCGTCCGGGAGGAGCGCGGGTACTATCCGACCTTCAACGACATCTCCGACCGCCTTGTCCCTGAGCTGAAGCTGGACGCATACGAGCAGGTAGTCCTCTACAGACTCTACAGGCTGAGCCGAGGCTGGCAGAAGGAGTCCTGCGTTATCGGACACACGAAGCTCGCCAATCACACCAACCTCAGCCGCAGCACCGTACAAAAGACCATTTCGCGCCTCATCGAACGTGGATTGATCGAGAATCTGGGCGACCGCGGCAACGACGGCACGGAGTACCGTGTGCTGCCCGGCGTCCCCGTACTGCAACGCGGTATACCGCCGGACGGTATACCGTCACAGGAAAAAGGTAGTAGCTCGCACGGTACACGTCGCTCGCACGGTATACCGTCGCACGGGCACATTAAAAACAATAAAGGATCTTTAAAAACAAATAATAAAAAGGGGGGTGTCCGGCTCACGCCGGAGGAAATCCAATCCTTCACGTCCACGGTCGTTGATCTGTTGCGGGGAGGGAGGTCGGTCAGGGAAGTCGAGTCGCAGTACGCGCCCTCCATGCACCCGGCGGACTGGGCCGCTGTCAAGAGCGTAGCACTGGCGCAAGGAGTAACGAAGAAAGGGGAGTGAATCGGGCTATGAACATCACGCGTGCATTGGCATCGCTCTCTTTCCTGTTCGCGCTCGCGGCCACTTGCGCGGCTCAGGAGCCGCAGCCCTCGCCCACGCCCGAGGAGTTTCAGACCAGGCTTGAGTCGTTGCTGTCCGAGACCGGGGCGGTGATCGTCAAGGGCTACACGCGCATCGGCTCCGTCAGCGGTTCGAGGGGGACAGCCTACGTCTCGGCCCTGGAAGTGACGGAGGCGTCGGCGGGGCGCAGGGAGCGGGGCTTCAGCGTCGAGATCAGCGACGCGACGCGGCCCGATGCCGCCGACGCCGAGCGCGCCTACGTAGACTACGACGAGATCGCGCCGCTCCTGAAGGGCATTGACTACATCCTGCGGCTCGACAACAAGGTGACCAAGCTCTCCCGGTACGAGGCGCAGTACCGGACGAGAGGGGGCCTCGTACTGTTGACCTTCAACACGTCGAACGGCCCGGCGACGGCCATCTCGACGGAGGGCGGGCATGCCGCGCGCTTCGTGCTGAGGCCGACGGGGCTGGCGGAGTTCCGCAATCTGGTGGAGAACGCCAGGGAGGCTCTGGACGCGCCGCCGCCGCCGTAGTGAGAGTGCGCGAGGCCAAAACGGCGGAGACGCGTTGGAGCAGGCCGAGGCTCAGTTCGGCGGGAGCTTCGACCCTGTTGATTAGCTGTTTGCAGTTCGAGTCTCAACCGCGCAAGTCCGCCGCGGGCAAGAGTCGGGGCGCTCGTCGGTGCCGGGTCGCCTGCTCGTATGCGTAGGCGAGGCGGATGAGCTTCCCTTCGGTGAAGGCGCGTCCGTAGAAGCTGATGCCGACGGGCAGGCCGTAGACGTAGCCTGCGGGGACTTGGATGTTCGGATAGCCTGCGACTGCGGCGGGCGTGGAGCTGCCGCCTGTGAAGTGATCGCCGTTGAGAAGGTCTGTCGTCCAGGCGGGGCCGCCCGTGGGCGCGATGACGGCGTCGAGATTGTTCTTCGACATCACGGCGTCCAGCCCTTGCGCGCGCGAGAGGGTCTTGCACGAACGCAGAGCCTTGAGATAGGCCGGGTCTGTGAGCGGCCCCTTCGCCTGCGCCTTCGTGAAAATCTCCTGACCGAAGAAGGGCATCTCTTTCTCCCTGTTCCGGTCGTTGAAGTCAATCAGGTCTTTGAGCGTGCGCGGGTGCTCGCCCGACGGGAGCGCGGCGAGGTACTTGTTGATGTCCGCCTTGAACTCGAAGAGCAACACCTCGAACTCCGGCGCGTCGAGCTTGCCGTGCGTCGGCATGTCCGAAGGGTCAACGATGGTCGCGCCGCCGCTCTTCAACACGTCAATGACCTCGGACATGAGTTTGTCAACCTCGTCGTTGAAGCCGAAGAACTTTCGCGCCACGCCGATGCGCGCGCCCTTCAGCCCAGAGGGGTCGAGGAACTTCGTGTAGTCTGTGCGCGAGGCGCTGCCGTCGCGCGTAACGGGGTCGCGCGGGTCAAAGCCGGCGAGCGCCGTGAGCAGGGCTGCCGCGTCCGCGACCGTGCGGGCCATCGGGCCGGCGGTGTCCTGTGTGTGGGAGATGGGGACTATCCCCGCGCGACTGACGAGGCCGATGGAAGGCTTGATGCCGACGATGCCGCACGTGCCCGAAGGGCAGACGATTGAGCCGTCGGTCTCCGTGCCGACGGCGACGAGGCAGAGGTTTGCCGAGACGGCTGCGCCGGAGCCGGAGCTTGAGCCGCAGGGGTTTCGGTCGAGCGCGTAAGGGTTGCGTGTCTGGCCTCCGCGACCGCTCCATCCGCTCGTCGAGTGCGTCGAGCGGAAGTTGGCCCACTCGCTCAGGTTCGTCTTGCCGAGGAGACAAGCGCCCGCGTTTCTCAACTGCTGCGCGACGAAGGCGTCCTGCTGCGGGCGCGCGCCGACAAGCGCGAGCGAGCCGGCGGTCGTCTCCATCCGATCCGCCGTGCCGACGTTATCCTTGATGAGGACGGGGACGCCGTGCAGAGGCCCGCGCATGCGTCCGCCCTTGCGCTCGCGGTCGAGCGCGTCGGCGATTGAGAGCGCGTCGGGGTTGACTTCGATGACGGAGTTGAGCGCGGGGCCGCGGCGGTCAACCTCTTCGATGCGCTTCAGGTACATCTCGGCCACGCGCCGCGCCGTGAACTTCCCGGACTTCAGCCCGGCCTGGAAGTCCGCAACCGAAAGCTCTTCCAACTGGAACAGCGAGTCCGCCGACGAGTCCCGCAGACCTCTGCCGGCGCGGGTCAGTTTCGGGCCGACGACGAAGGCGAGTCCACCGACGAGTCCCGCTCGCAGGAATTTCCGACGGCTCATGCGCGAGCCTTCGCGTCGCTGTTTTCGCGCCATTGCGTTTGGTCTCTCTTCGCGTGGTAGAAGTTGGAGGAGCGCCCCGGAGCGCGTCGCAGGCACCAAAGACGTGCTTGCTCCGAGCGGCGCAAAGCATCTCGCAACGCGTGCGGAAAATCAACATGAAAATTTTCAACCTCTGCCTGCTCGGCTTCGGCAACGTCGGGCGCGCGCTCGCGCGCCTGCTCCTGGAGAAGAGCGAAGAGGTGAGCGAGCAGTTCGGCATCGGGTGGCGCGTCACGGGCGTGGCGACGCGGCGCGCGGGCCTGCTCGTCGCGCCGGAAGGCTTCACGCGGGAAGAGCTTCTGTCGGGCGCAATCAGGTCGCGCGTCTCTCCGCCGCCGACGAACGTCGGAGAGTGGCTGGCGGCGGCGCGCTGCGACGTTCTGTTCGAGACGACCTCGCTCGAACCTTTGACGGGCGAACCGGCCATCTCACACGCGCGCGCGGCGCTCTCGACGGGCGCGCACGTCGTCACGGCCAACAAGGGAACGATTGTTCACGCCCACCGGGAGCTGTCGGAGCTGGCGAGAGAGAAGGGGCGACGCTTCATGTTCGAGGCCGCGGCGGCCGACTGCCTGCCCGTCTTCTCGCTCTTCCGCGAGACGCTGCCCGCCGCGCGCCTCGAAGCCTTCAGCGGCGTGCTCAACTCGACGACGACCGTCATCCTCGAAGAGATCGCCGCCGGTCGCACGTTCGACGAAGGCGTCCGCCGCGCGCAACACTTGGGCGTCGCCGAGACGGACCCGGCGCATGATGTCGAAGGTTGGGACG
>DATARW010000048.1:0-43049 GCA_036263975.1 Pyrinomonadaceae bacterium | reverse complement strand
AACTCTGAACTCTCGTGCTTGAATGATTAACTCCTGGCTGGCGGCTCAAGCTCTTCGGCGAGGCGCGTCCAGACTTCGGCGAACTTCTCCACGTCCTCGCGCGTGCGCTCCAACGTGCGGCGGCTGTCCATGTAGGCGGCCCAGTGCGGCGTGTTGACCAGGGCTTCCTGCGTCTCCTCGCCGAGCGCCTGCGCCATGAGCGCGACGAGGTCTTGCGTGACGCGCGTGTGTTCCAGAAGCGCCTGAATGATCGTGTAGGCCAGACGCGCCTGCTCGTATGCGAGATTCTGCGGGCGAGACGCACTCGCTTCCTCAACGGAACTCTTCTCGTCCTCGACGCTCACCCGCCCGACTCCTCGCCCATGCCTTCCGCGTACCAGCTCCCGCGCACGAGCGGCAGCTCCGCGACGCGCGCGGCGCAGACCTCCGCATCGCCTGAGAAGACTTTCAGTTCCGTGCCGGGTTGCAGGTAGTCGTACTTGACGAGGGCGAGCGCGACCCGTCGGCTGAGCCGCGGCGAGAAGACCGTCGAGGTGATGCGACCGACCTCGCGCCCTTCGCCGTCTTCGCGCAGGCGCGCGTCCGCAGGCACGTCGGCCTCGCCGTCTGACTGCACTTCCGCGTCCCCGTCGAAGACGAGGCCGGTCAGTTTTTTGGCGACGTGACCGCGCCAGTGTATGCGCGCGATGATCTCCTGCCCCGCGTAGCAGCCCTTCGTGTAGCTGACCGCCGACGCTTCATCCAACACTTCGGTCACGACGTTGGCGTCGCTCGCGTCCACGCCGTAGCGTGCCACCCCCGCCTCGACTCTCAGGACTTCGAGCGCGTCGAAGCCCGCAGGCCGTGCGCCCGCCGCGACGAGCGCGTCCCACAGCGATGCGGCTTCGGCCTCGCACATGAACAGGTCGAAGCCGTCCTCCGCCGTGTGCGTCGCGCGGGCGACCGTGACCTCGCCGTTTTGAAATTGATTCGAGGAGACGCGGCCACGCGCAACGTCCGCCGCCGACTCGCCGAGCGCCGCGCCGACGACGCCCTTCGCGCGTGCGCCCTGCACGGAGATGAGCGTCGTCTCCCGCGTCAGGTCGCGGACGCGGAAGTCGCCCGCGAGCGTGAAGCGTTCGAGGCTGCGGAGCATGCGCTCGTAGGTCGCTGATTCCGTGTCGAAGAGGAACGCGTCGCCGCGGCGGAAGACGCGCGCGGCGGCGACGAGACGGCCCTGCGGGTTCGGGAAGGCGGCGCTCATCCACGCGCCGTCTTCGAGCCGCACCACGTCGTTCGTCAGCATTCCGTTCAGAAACTGCACGGCCTCGCCGCCCGACACCTCGACGCGCCCGCGCGTGTAGAGGTCGAACAGTCCCGCGCCTTCGTCGCCGCGCACCGTCTCATACTCGGCGCGTGCGTCGCCGTAATGCGCCGGGACGAGGCAACCGTCCTGCTCTCGCAAGGTCGCGCCCGCCGCGCGGTGCGTCTTTTCCAGCGGCGAGTGACGAACCGCCGCCTCTTCAACCTCACGGTTTTCTACTGCTTCCACTGCTTCGCTCATTCCCGACACAGCCCCTTGTTCAAAACGGGCGGCGAGTTATTTCACTTCGCGGCGGCGCGCGTGCCGTTTGACCTCGCAACGAGGCCGAGGGCGCGGGCCACCGATTTGTAGTCTGCAAGTTGCGCCGCCTCGCGGCGATGCGAGGCGAGCACCTGCGGGCTTGGGTGGTAGAGCGGCACGAGCAGACGCCCGCCCCACTCCAGAATCTGTCCGGCGTTCTCCTTCAGGGAGTGCTGATGATACTCGACCGCCCGGAGCGCATCAAGCGAGACCGCGCCGAGCGTGACGACCACCGAAGGGCCGACGATCTCGATCTGCCGCCGCAGGAACTCCGAACAGTTCGAGACCTCGCGCCGCGTCGGCCTGCGGTTCGCGCCCGACTCCGCGCGCGGGTTGCAGAGCGCCGCGTTGGTGATGAATATCTCTTCACGCGTCAGACCGATTGACGCGAGGTAGCGGCTGAAGTTTCGGCCCGACTGGTCGCCCGAAAACGGCACCCGCGTGCGGTCGCCGCCCTGCCGCCCCGGCGCTTCGCCCACGAACATCACGCGCGCGCCCGTGCGCCCATTTCTTTCGCTCAGCACGGCGCTGCGCCCGCGCATCGCCGGACACTTCACGCACGCCGCCGCCTCCGCGACGAGGGCGTCGAACTCTTCCTGCTCCGCGTCCGTCGCAGAGCCTTTCGCCTTATTCGTGCACATGTCTCCGGCCAGGAAATTAGAAACGTGGAGGGACAGGATAACAACCCGCCTTGCGCGACTCCGACTCACGACTTGCCGTTGCGACCCTCGCTGATGATGCGCTCGACGGTGTTGATGAGGGCGTTCAGGCGCTCGTTGGTTTCCGTGAGCGACGCCTCCGTCCGCCCTTGAGCTTCGGCAAGTCGCGCCAGCGCCTCGGTGGTACGCGTCTGTGCGTCGGCGGTGCGCGTGTTCGCGTCGGCCAGTTCGACCATTGCCGCGCTAAGGTGCGTGACCTGTTGTGCGGTCAACTCCTGCGATGCCTCGACCCGCAGCATGGCCTCTTCGTGCCGGTGCATGACCTCTTCGTGTCGCTGCTGGTTGATGGCGAACTGTGCCTGTTGTTCGAGAATGAAGGCTATTGCCTTCTCCATCTCTTCGCCGGTCATTGCCTTGTGAAGCCCCCTTTAGTGGATTAGACGGTTGCATATCATAGCATGAGATTCCGGTGTCATCCGGCCTCTCTATCTGAACTGGAGTGCGTTCGACACAGCCTCATTCCACACGCCTGAAATCGCCTTCCGCTGCGTTAAAAATACTCACTTCAAAGTGAGATTCGGTTACTACGCCCCAAAATCAAGCTCCTGCGTGATGAAAACGAGCTACTACAAGGTGCAATCGCACTACTACTGTGTGCGATTGCACTACTACAACTTGAAATTGCATTACTACAAGGTGAAATCGCATTACTACGGCGTGAGATTGAGTCACTGCGGTGTGAGATTGAGTTACTACGGTGTGGGAACATCTCACTGCAAAGACGGATTGAACCACTACAGCCTCGGAACGCATTACCACCGAGGTGTGATGGCATTACTACGTCATAAAATCCTGCGTAAGCAAACGTCAGCTCAATTCTCGTCTGCTTCAGACGGCTTGCCGGAGGCTTCGCGGATTAGAAGGCGAGGGCACCCTTTGTTCAAGCATCGGTCGGAAGTTGGCATCTCGCAATCAACGCGGCCCGCCGTTTTCCGCTTGACGGCCCGCGGGACTGTGTGCGATAAGAGTCTGCTCACTGCACTCCGTTCTTGCCCCAAGCAGTTGTTTGGTAGTTCGCTTTCAAAGGTCTGCGGCGCTCACTTCGAGATTTCCTCATCGAGCGGCGCGAGGTTTCATTCATTTGATAGTCGGAGGTTATTATTCGCCGGGGTCTCTCCGTCAGGGGAGGTCTGTAGCCCAAACCCGCTCACCTTCAAAAGGAGCAAGCCGGTTCAGCGCCTCTCTGCCTGAGCCACAATCTCGTGAGGAGACACTAACTAATGAAGAGAACTATCAGCATTTCCCTCGCGGTGTTCGCCGCGGTCTGCCTGTTTCACGCCTCCCATCTGCTCAACGCCGCGCACGCCCAGAACGGGAACGGGCACGGCGTAAGCTCGCACCGCATCAACGCAGTCGGAGCCGACAACAACGCCGACGATCAGGACTCGCAGGACGCCAACGCCCCTGAGACCAACCCGCGCGCCGCGCGCGCCAGTTCCCCGACCAAGGGCAGCACCGCCACCCAGACGCCCGTAATCACCTGGCACGGCGGGCCGACCATCGTGACGCCGAACATCTACGTTATCTGGTACGGCAACTGGAACCAGTCGAACGGCTCCGACAACCCCGCCGGCCAGCAGATCGTCCGAGACTTCGGGCACAACATCGGCGGCTCGCCCTACTTCCTGATTAACACCACCTACGCCGGCCCCTCCGGCACCGTCGGCTGGGGCGGCGAGTACACGGACACCGGCTCGCAGGGCACGAGCCTGAGTGACTCAAGGGTCTTCTCGGTCGTCAAGAACGCCATCAACGGCGGCCATCTGCCCTACGACTTGAACGGCATTTACTTCGTGGTCACGTCGTCGAACATCTCAGAGACTTCGGGCTTCTGCACGCGGTACTGCGGCTGGCACACGGCGGGCAACAATACCAACGGCGCGCGGATACGCTACTCGTTCGTCGGCAACGCCAACCGCTGCCTGTCGGCCTGCGCCGCGCAGACCATCGGCCCCAACGGCAACGCAGGCGTTGACGGCATGATCTCCGTCATGGCCCACGAGCTTGAGGAAACGACCACCGACCCCGACCTCAACGCCTGGTACGACTCCAACGGCGCGGAGAACGGCGACAAGTGCGCGTGGACGTTCGGCCAATCACAGTATCAGGTGGCGAACGGCGCGTGGGCCAACGTTCACCTCGGCACGCGCGACTTCCTCATCCAGCGCAATCTGGCCGCCACCGACAGCAAGTGCTACATCAACTGGCTGACCAGAGCACAGTAAGCCTGCAAGCGCCGGCCCCGGACGCCGCAAGGCCGAAGGGCGCAGGTCGCCACACGTAAAACACGAAGCCGTCTTGCGAGCGCCACTCGCAAGACGGCTTCGTGTTTTATGGCGAACCCTTCGTCCGCCGAAGGCTGCCGACGCGTTCAAGGCTGCCGACGCGCGGCGAAGGCTGCCGCCCCGGTCTAAAGAATGCGTTCGTCGGAGCCGAGCACGCGGATGAGCGCCGGCGCGACGCGCACGCGCGGCACAGTGACGACGCGCGGCACACTCAACGCACGCGGTGCGACCACGCCGCGCAGCGGCGCGAGCGGGGCGACGGGCGTGACGACGCGGAGAGCGCCGGGGTTGATGTAGAGTCCCTGCGGCCCGCCGCGTTCGGGCTTGACGCGCATCTTGTGCTGCTTGCGTTCGCGCGTGACCGTGAGCGTTACCTCGCCTCCGTCCTTGCCGCCGAGCGCGCGAACGAGGTCGCCCGCGTCGTTGACCTGTTGGCCGTCCGCCTCCGTAATCACGTCGCCCGCCTTGAGTCCGGCGCGCTCGGCGGGGCTGTTCGACTCGACCGAGTTGACGAGTACGCCGTGCGACACGCCGAAGTATTGCGCGAGCTGTTGGCCGAGCGGGCTGGTCGCGACGCCGATGTGCCGCGTGCCGCCGAAGGCAAGGACGCCCGGATGCGCGCGCTGCATCTCTTCGAGATGCTTGCGCATCTCCTCGCCCCTGCGCTGCCACTCCTCCGAGTTATTCTTCCATTCCTCGCCGAACCTGCGCGCCTCGTCCGAGTTGAAGGGCACGACCGTCAGGCCGCCGTCGGCGCGCATGAACGGCTCGCGCCTGCCGAGCGTGGCCGAGACCTCCTGCTCCGAACCATTGCGCAGGACTGTGAGCCGCGCCGCGTGCTCCGGCGCTGCCTCTTCGATCAGGCGGTTCAGCTTGCGCACGCTCGTCGCGGCCTCGCCGTCGAAGCGCAGGATCACGTCGCCCGCGCGCAGGCCCGCGCGCTCCGCCGGGCTTCCCTTGACGACCTCGCGGACGCCGACGCCGCGCGGCTCACCCGTCAGGTTGTAGCGGCCCGCGTTCTCGCGCGTTACGTCCTCGACATGGACGCCGAGGTAGTTGCCGTTGTCGAAGAGGGTCGTGGCGAAGCCGGCGGGCGGCGCAGGCGCTTGCGCCACGACGGGCGGAGTCGGAGGGGCTTGCGCCGCAGGCGGCGTCGAAAGGGCCGGCGGCGCGGGCGGCACGTCTTGCGCGCGTGCGAAGACGACGGTCGAAGCGAGCAGGGCCAGCGCGGACAGGCCGAGAAGTGCTTTGCGTTTCATAGACACGAAAGACCTCCTGAGAATTTTTCCCGCACGCTTGCACGCCGCACGTCACACGCCGGTTCCGAAAATTTCGCGCGCCGACGCAGACGCGCGCGACGGCGTCCAAATTTTCGTACGCAGCGAAGTCGGCAAGGACGCCGCCGAGGCATCTAGGCTTGTCCGCGCGTCGCGCCGAAAGCTACACTCCACGTCGCACGGCTCAGAGCCGAAGAGTGGTTAGTGGTTAGCGGCCAACGCATGAAGATTCTCGACATCGGGTGCGGCAAGCACAAAACGCCGGGCGCAATCGGCCTGGACAGCAACCCGCGCTCGGACGCAGACGTTTTCCACGACCTCGACCGCGTGCCCTACCCTTTCCCCGACGATGAGTTCGACCTGATCGTCGGCAATCAGGTGATCGAGCACGTCTCGGACTTGCTCGCCGTCGTCGCCGAGCTGCACCGCGTCGCCCGACCGGGCGCGGTCATACGCCTCGACACGCCGCACTACTCCGACATCGCCTCCTACACAGACCCGACGCACAAGCGCCACCTGACCACGGAGTCATTCGCCTATTTCACGGGCGACCGCCCCGACTTCGACTTCTACAGTCACGTCCGCCTGCGCCCGCGCGTCGTCAGGGTGACGATGCTCAAGCTCTGGCGCGCGCTCGGCTTCGAGCTGCTGGTCAACTCGTGCAACCGCTACCCCGGCCTGCGCTTCCTGCGGCGCTTCTGGGAGCAGTATCTCTGCTTCGTCGTCCGCGGGAAGACAATCTATTTTGAATTTGAAGTGATAAAGTAGCCATCAAACTTTGCGACATTGACGGGCAGAAGGGAGGGACAAAAGATGAGCAGCAAGCCGAAGAAGACGCGGGAGAGCGGCGTTGAGAAGGGGCGGGCCGAGACGCGGAAGCGTCCGGCGGGTCGTCCGTCGAAGAAGGAGCAGATCATCTCGCTCTTCCTCTCCGGCATGGGCGAGGTCGAAGACATCGCCGTCATCACGGGCGCGCGCCCGTCTTACGTCGGCTCGGTGTTGCAGGAGGCGGGCCTGCACTCCGGCTACTTCGACCTCTACACCTCGACCGCCCACCAGCAGAACATCTACTCGAAGTTCTTCGCGGGCAAGCTCGGCTTCAAGGACGAGGAGACGGCGCACGAGTCGGTGGCGTTGATTGATCGGCTCTACCGGCAGTTCGAGTTCGCGGGCGACCGCGCCGGTGAGCACCACGCGCTCGCGATGGCGCTCGTGATGTTCGACCGCGCGCGCTGGACGGGCAAGGGCCGAGAGGCCGAGGTCTTCCTCCACTGGCTCATGTCGCGCCTGAACGAGGCTGCGCTCGAACCCTACGAGGAGACTGCGGACGAGTCGGCGGGCGGCGAGCCGGAGACCTTGCCGTAGACGCCACATCGAACGGGATGAACTTCTGGCAGGGCAAACTCGTCCGCCTGCGCGGCGTCGAGCCTTCGGACGCGGAGGTCTTCGCTCGCTGGAACCTCGACAGCGAGATGGCGCGCGACCTCGACTTCGTCTGGCCGCCGGTCTCGCTCGCGCAGATCAAAAGAGAGGTCGAGGAGACTTCGCTCAGGAAGTTGGAGGGGGACGAGTTCACTTGGGTCGTCGAAGACCCGACGGGGACTGCGGTCGGACAGATACGAACGCACCCTTGCGACCACCGCAGCGGCGTCTTCGGCTACGGGCTGAGCGTCGCACGCGAGCACCGGCGGCGCGGCTACGCGACCGAAGCCGCCCTGCTCGTCCTCAAGTATTACTTCGAGGAGCTGCGCTACCAGAAGTGCCTTGTCGTCGTCCACGGCAACAACCCGGCGTCGGTCGCTCTGCACGAGAGGCTGGGCTTCCAACGCGAGGGCACGTTGCGCCGGATGGTCTTCACCGGCGGCCAGTTCTTCGACGCTTACTACTACGGTCTGCTGAAAGAGGAGTGGGGCAGTCGCCGCTCCGCATCTGCGACGCGTGCGCCATGACCACGGCCAGATCCGAAACGCGACCGATGGCAAGCGGGTAAACGGCAGCAGTAGCACAGCCGCCGGCCTGCCCCTCTGCCGCCCCTCGGAGTTCCTCGCACGCTACGTTTGGCCTGAGTGGATTATTCCTTCGACAATTATCCGCTAACTTTTTGAGGATATGCCCAGGCTCTTTCAGACACATTGAGGAGAAAAGGAATGGCAGAGACGAACACTCAAACGCAGTCGCCGCTCGAACAGATCACGCAGATGAACTTCTCTTTCGCGCCCGCTTGCATCCTGACGGCCTCGCTCCGGCTCGGCCTCTTCTCGCACATGGCCGCGGGCCGCTCCACAGTCGCCGACATCGCGCGGGCCGCCGCGGCTTCCGAGCGCGGCACGCGCATGTTGCTCGACGCGCTCGCGGGCTTCGGCCTGCTGTCGAAGTCGGACGAACGCTACGAGCTGACGCCGCACGCGCGACAGTATCTCGTGCGCGAGAGTGAGGACTATGCGGGTGGTCTGGCCGAGTCGTGGGCGATGCTGGAGGCTTGGACTCATCTGGACGAGTGCGTCCGCACGGGCCGACCCGTGCGCCGCGTCGAGGTGCAGGAACTGGCCGAAGAGTTCTTCCCCAAGCTCGTCCGCACGCTCCACGTCGTTAACCGCGAGCCTGCTCGACGCACCGCCGCGGCGCTCGGCGCGGGCGCGGAGGGACTGCGCGTGCTCGACGTGGCGTGCGGCTCCGGCGTCTGGGGCATCGCGTTCGCCGAGGCAGACCCGTCGGCGCGCATCACCGCGCAGGACTTCCCCGGCGTCCTGCCGACGACCCGCGAGTACGTCCAGCGCCACGGCTTAACGGAACGCTTCGACTTCCTCCCCGGCGACCTCAAAGAGGTTGACTTCGGCGAGGCGCAGTACGACGTGGCGCTCCTCGGCAACATCGTCCACTCCGAGGGCGAAGCCTCCTCGCGCGACCTCTTCCGACGCCTCCGACGCGCACTCCGGCCCGGAGGCCGCCTCGTCGTCATTGACATGATTCCCAACGACTCGCGCACCGCGCCGCCCTACCCGCTCATCTTCGCCATCAACATGCTCATCAACACCGAGACGGGCGACACCTACACGCTCGCCGAGTACTCTGCCTGGCTCAGAGAGGCGGGCTTCGCCCGCGTCGAGGCCGCCGACATCGGCTCGCACTCGCCCGCCGTCATCGGCCACAGAGACTAGCGCCGCGACGTAAACGCCGGTCAGTCTCACCTGGCTTACGTCGGTTCGGGGCGCGACCCGTCTTCATTCGTGCCGCGAGGAGTTGATTCTAATGTCCGTAAAAGAGAAACCGGCTCGTCCGAACATCTTTCCGATTTTTCGATTCGCCTTTTTATGTCTCCCGGTTCTGCTTTCTTCTCTCTGTCCGACCGCAGTCGCACGGCAGAACAAAAGAGCTTCCCGGACTCCGGCCCGGCAAAGGCCGAACGGCCCCCACGCTTCGTCAACCGAAGACCCTGTAAAAGTGCCCTTCGATTTATACGGCAACAACATCCTCGTCCGGGTTCGCATCAACGACACGCGGCCCGTGTGGTTTGTCTTCGACAGCGGCGCGAGCGTCAACGTCATCAACGACCGCGCGGCCAAAACCCTCGGGCTGAAGACAGGCGGAACCGGGACTCTGGATGCCCTCGGAGGCATGGCCACGGGGTCGTTCGTCGAGGGAGCGACGATCAGCATCTCTGGCGTCAAGGCGTCGAACCAGAGGATTGCCGCCGTCCCGCTCGACGCCTTATCGGCATATTCCGGGCGCGACGTGCAGGGGTTAGTCGGCAACAATTTCATCCGGAACTTCGTCGTCGAGATTGATTACCACGGACGGACTCTCATCTTTCACGACCCCAAAGCCTACAACCTCGCCGGCACGGGCGACGCCCTGAAGTTGGAGAATCGCGGCGGCAACCCTTTCGTCAAAGCCGAGCTGTCTCCCGACGGGAAGGAGACGATCACCGACTGGTTTGAAGTGGACACAGGCTCGAACGGCACGTTCTCCGTCAACCGCCCGTTCGCCGAAAAGCATCGGCTTCTGGCGTTGATACCGAAAGCGAACGTGGCGGAGGGCGCGGGCGGCGCGGGCGTCGGCGGCGAGACGAAATCCATTGACGCGCGCGTCGGCGGCATCACGCTGGGACGATATACGCTCAACAAACCTGTCATCAGCATCTCGCAGGACGCCGAAGGATACGGCGAGAGCGCCGACGCGGGGTTCATCGGCACCGACCTCCTGCGCAGGTTCACCGTCACTTTGGATTATCAATCTCAACGAATGCTGCTGAAGCCGAACGCCGATTTCGGAGAGCCTTTCGAGGTCAACTTAAGCGGCCTCGAACTGGTGACGGAAGCGAATAATTACAAGGTGATAAAAATCAAGCACGTCAGGGCGAACTTTCCCGCGGCGCAGGCCGGACTGCGCGAGGGCGATGAGGTCGTCGCCGTCAACGGTCGCCCCGCCGACGCATACGGGTTGGATGAACTGGCGAAGATGTTTAAGCGTGAGGGGAGAGAATACCGCCTGACCATCAGGCGCGGCGACGAAGTGTTGAGCGTCAGGCTGAAGCTGAGAAGGGTGATCTAACTCGGCGGCAGGCGCGGGGCATCGGAGGTGTGTGAGTTGATTAACGCGGACGCTGGGACGGCGGGCGGGCGTTGGAGTCTGGCGGGCAGGCTGGCGCTCGTCACGGGCGCGACGCTCGGCATCGGGCTGGCCGTCGCGGAAGAGTTCCTCTCTTTGGGCGCGACCGTGCTGGCCGTGGCGCGCGACGCCGCACGAATGGAGGCGCAGGTCGGGCGCTGGCGGCAGAACGGCGCGTGCGCCGAAGGGCTGGCGGCAGACGTGTCGAGCGCCGAAGGCCGGAGCGCGGTGCTCCGCCGCCTCGAAGAGTTCGGCGCGGGCCTCGACGTACTCGTCAACAACGTCGGCACGAACGTCCGCAAGGCCGCGACCGAGTACGCGACCGAAGAGTACGAGCGCATCGTCTCGACCAACCTCACCTCCGCCTTCGAGCTGACGCGACGCGCACACGCGCTCCTGAAGTCCGCGCGCGGAGGCGCGAGCGTCATCAACGTCTCCTCCGTCTCCGGCCTCGTGCACACGAGCACCGGCACGCCCTACGCGATGACGAAGGCGGCGCTCTTGCAGATGACCCGCAGCCTCGCCGTCGAGTGGGCCGCCGACCGCATACGCGTCAACGCCGTCGCGCCGTGGTACATCCGCACGCCTCTGGTCGAGCCTGTGCTCGGCGACGCCGACAGGCTGGCCCGGATTCTGTCGCGCACACCCATGCGCCGCATCGGCGAACCCTCCGAGGTCGCCTCGGTCGTCGCCTTCCTCTCGATGCCCGCCGCCTCCTACGTCACCGGCCAGTGCATAGCGATTGACGGCGGCTTCACCGCTTACGGAATTTAGACTTCAATGGTGGTTTGACCGCGAACGAGGTTTTGCGCGCGTCAGACCCGGCGGTAGACTTCGCGCCCGTCGCCGGAGAGTTCGACAGCGAGCTTGCCTTCGGAGTGCGCGAGGTCGAGGTGTGCGACCGATTCACTGACGGCGAGGAAGCGATGTACGTCGCCTGCGCCGGGGAAGAGTTCGAGGGAGATGTCCCAGGCGGTCGCGCCCTGCGCGGGGATGAGGCGGATGACTTCCGACTGCCTCTCGCCGATTGCGCGGAGATAGCGGTTGAAGAGTTCTTCGTAGTCGCCCACCGGCTCGCCGTGGCCGCCGTAGACGAGCGTGGGCGCGAGCGAGCGCAGGCGCGCGAGGCTCACCAGGTATTCGGCGAGCGAGTGGAAGCGGCGCGTGGGGTCAACGGGGTCGGGCGAGAGGATGGGGTTTGGCGTGATGCGCTTCAGGACGCAGTCGCCCGCGATGATGGTGCGGTCGGCCTCGCGCAGGAAGGAGCATGAGCCGGGCGTGTGGCCGGGCGTGTGGATGACGCGCAGAGCGCCGCGCTCGAATTTTATCTCCTCGTCGTCGGAAAGCTCCGCGTGCTCGTGGTCTTCGAGCGCGTCGGCGTAACTTCTCACGCCTTCGTACATCCGACGCATCTGCGCGACCTCTTCGGCGGGCACGCCCGCGCGTTCGAGCAGACTCCTGTGCTCCTCGTAATCGAGGCGGCCCGCGCGGTGTCCCGTCTCCCAGCCGTGGACGAAAACTTCGGCGTCCTTCGCCTCGTCCCGCAAACTTTTCGCAAGCCCACAGTGATCTTCGTGCGCGTGGGTAAGCACGATGCGTTTGATGTCGGAGACGCGCAGGCGCGCGCGCCTCAAGCCCTCCTTCAAAGTCTCCAGCGCCTCCTTCGTCTTCGGCCCCGTGTCAATCAAAGTCAGAGGCTCTTCGGCGATGAGATAGACGTTCACAGGCCCCACGTAGAAAGGCGTCGGAAGCTGGATGGGGATGATCTTCATAAGGCAAAAGTAAAAAGGCAAAAGGCAAAAGTAAAGCAGAAGAGCACGCGCGAGGCGTCTAAAGAAAAGGCAAAAGCAAGGCGAAAGAATTCCGTCCTCACTTTTGCCTTTTTACTTTTGCTTTTTGCCTTCAGTAGATGTACCTGTTCGCGCGGATCATCGCGTCGGCTATCGAACGTCGCGCGCCGACGGTGTTGGTCGGCGTGTGTTTGGTGAAGCGCCTGAGCGCGGCGAGGAGCGTGCGTAGCTCGTCGCCCTCGCTGATGGCCGCGAGCGTGTTGCGCGCCTCCGACTCGACGCGCCCGACGGCGTCGTTGCAGAAGACGCGCGCCATGTCGAGTTGCAGCGACACCGCCTCCGGCCCTTGCGCGGCGGCGAGCTTCTGCGCGCGAAGTATCGCCGACTCCATCGCGTACACATCCATGATGATGTTCGACGCGCCGAGCAAGACCTCCTGCTCCTCTGCGAGCGCCGTCATGTACTTCTGCGCCGCCGTGCCCAAGACCATCAGCGCGACCTTCTTCGCATTGCGGACGAGCTTCGCTTCGGAAGCCAACACCGACTCGTCCTCTTCGAGCGCAGGGAGCGACGGCGATAGAATCTCGTCCATCAACCCTTGCGCGGCCTGCAAGAGGGCGAGCTTGCCGGCCAGCGCGCGCTTCATGAGCATGCCGGGGATGAGCATGCGGTTGATCTCGTTCGTGCCCTCGAAGATGCGGTTGATGCGCGAGTCGCGGTAGGCGCGCTCCGCAGGGTAGTCGGCGGAGTAGCCGTAGCCGCCGTAAATCTGAACCATCTCGTCGGCACAGTAGTCGCAGTATTCCGAGAGCGTGACCTTGATGGCCGAGCACTCGGCGGCGTACTCCTCAATCGAGCGCAGCTTCGACTCCGGGTCTGCCGCGTCGGCGGTCGCGTTGATGGCCGATTCGATGAGACCGAGCGTGCGGTAGATCAAAGCCTCGCCGACCCACGTGCGCACAGCCATCTCGGCGAGCTTGTGCTTGATCGCGCCGAAAGAAGAGATGGATTTTCCGAACTGGTGTCGCTCGTTGGCGTAGCGCACGGCCTCGCTCGTCATCAGTTTCATCCCGCCGCAGCACATCGCGCCGAGCTTGAAGCGACCGATGTTGAGGATGTTGAAGGCTATTTTGTGCCCCTTGCCGACCTCGCCCAGAAGGTTCTCCGCGGGCGTCTTCACGTTGTCGAGCGCGAGCGCCGTCGTGGAGGAACCTTTGATGCCCATCTTGTGCTCTTCCGCGCCGTTGGCGAGTCCTTCCTGACGCTCGACGACGAAGCCCGTGAACTTGTCGCCGTCAACTTTCGCGAAGACCACGAACACGTCGGCGAAGCCGCCGTTCGTAATCCACATCTTCTCGCCTTTCAAGATGTAATGCGTGCCATCTTCACTCAAGCGCGCCGTAGCCTTCGCCGCGAGCGCGTCCGAGCCAGACCCGGCCTCCGTGAGCGCGTAGGCCGTAATCAACTCGCCCGAAACGATGCGCGGGATGTACTTCTGCTTCGCCGCCTCGGTGCCGTAGTAGAGAATCGGCAGAAGGCCGATGCCGCCCTGCGCGCCCATCGTCGTCGCGAAGGAGGCCGCGCGCCCCAGAGCCTCGCCGATGATGCCGCCGGAGATTTGGTCGAGGCCGAGGCCGCCGTACTCTTCGGGGACGGTCGCGCCGATGAAGCCGAGTTCCGCGCCCTTTTCGACGAGTTCGCGCGCCAGCTTCCAATCCTTCTTCTCAAGGTCTTCAATGCGCGGGCGCACTTCTCCGTCCATGAACTGCCGCGCGGTGTCGGCGATCATGCGGTGCTCGTCGGTGAAATCTTCGGGCGTGAAGACCTCTTCTGGCGTCCTCTCTTCAATCAGGAAGCTCCCGCCCACGATGATTTTTTTCTCTTCGGCTACGGCTGACATAAGCTGTTCATCCTTTCTCTGTCTGAAGGTGGTGCCCCTGTAGACCATTTTACGATTCTGCATCTTTTAATCTTTTCAAAGTATCGTTTATATATTTGCTGGCAATCTCAACAGGATCATATTCTCCAACTTTTCTATTTCTCATCACCTCCTCTAACTTCACACTCCAGTCGGGTCTATTTTCACCCGGCTTAAGGAAATGTGGAATGTCAAAACGATCTTCGACTTTTATATAGGTTTGACGCCATAGTAATTCTTTGCGCTCACCTTCAGGCTCCGCCGGGGTCATCCATTCACATGCCTCTTGGCATAACGCCTCGAACTCTGTTCTGCTCAACCTTTTTTGTGTCTCTTGCTCCATCTTAGTCCTCTAGTGATACTGACTACAGCGAGATAAATAAGCGAAATTCACTTCTTACTATCCAGTGATACGCTCGAAGATGCCCGCCGCGCCCATGCCGCCGCCGACGCACATCGTCACCATCCCGTAGCGCCCGTTGCGGCGTTCGAGTTCGCGAAGGATTGAAGCGGTCAACTTCGCGCCCGTGCAGCCCAATGGGTGGCCGAGCGCGATTGCTCCGCCATTGACGTTGACGCGCTCAGCATCGAGGCCGAGCGTCTTGATGACGGCGAGAGATTGCGCGGCGAAGGCTTCGTTGAGTTCGATCACGTCAATGTCTTCGAGTTTGAGGCCCGCGATCTTCAAGACCTTCGGAATGGCATAGACGGGGCCAATGCCCATCTCTTCGGGCGGGCATCCGGCAGTCGCGTAGGCGACGAAGCGCGCGAGCGGCTTCAGATGAAGTTGCCGCGCGCGTTCATCCGACATCACGATTGCCGCAGCCGCGCCGTCCGACATCTGCGAGGCGTTCCCCGCCGTGATTGTGCCTTTGACGTGAAACGCGGGCTTCAGCTTCGCGAGCGACTCTTCGCTCGTGTCGCGGCGCACGCCCTCGTCACGCGTGAAGGTGACTTCGCGCGAAGTCTTCCGTCCCTTCTCGTTCAACTCTTCAAACGCGACTTTGACGGGGACGATCTCGTCGTCGAACTTCCCTGCGTCCTGCGCCGCCGCCGCGCGCTCGTGGGAGCCGAGCGCGAAGGCGTCCTGCTCATCGCGCGTCACCTCGTACTTGCGCGCGACGTTCTCTGTGGCGAGTCCCATGTTGAGGTAAAAGTCCGGATAGTGCTCGACCAAGTAAGGGTTCGGTCGGATGATGTGCCCGCCCATCGGAATCATGGACATCGTCTCCAGCCCGCCCGCGACGATCACTTCCGCGCCGCCCGCGCGGATGCGGTCGGAGGCGATGGCGATTGATTGCAGGCCCGACGAGCAGAAGCGGTTGATCGTCATCGCGGAGGTCTCGACGGGCAGCCCCGCGCGAATCGCCGCCGCACGAGCCACGTTCATGCCCTGCTCGGCCTCCGGCATCGCGCAGCCCATGATGACATCTTCAATCTCGCTCTTCTCCAACCCTTCGGCGCGACGCAGAGCCTCTTCGATCACGGCTGCGCCCATCTCGTCGGGCCGCGTGTTGCGAAGCGTGCCCTTCGGCGCTTTGCCGACCGCCGTGCGGACGGCTGAAACGATGACTGCGTCTTTCATAATCACTCCGTGAAGCTGTTAGCTGTTGGCTGTTGGCTGTTAACCCTCGGCAATCAACCTCTCCGTCTTTAGCTCGACTTCAGTTTGGAGCTAACAGCTAATAGCCAACAGCTTTCATATCGCCACCTCGACCTCTTCGGTCGGCAGCACATCGCGCAAGACCTTCGGGTCAATCTCGACGAGGAAGCCGCGCTTGCCGCCGTTGATGTAAATCTTCGGCGAGTCAAAAATCGTGCGCTCGACGTAAACGTGGAGCCGCACGCGCGTGCCGAACGGACTCGTGCCGCCGACCAGATAGCCTGTGTGCTTCTGCGCCGACGCGAAGTCGCAAGGCTGCACGCTCTTGACGCCCAGGTGTCGGGCCAGTTGCTTCGTCGAGACCTCCCGGTCGCCGTGCATCAGCACGATGAGAGGCTTGTGCGCGTCCGTCTCCATCACGAGCGTCTTGACGACCGCATGCTCGTCAACGCCCAGAGACTCAGCCGAGTGGCGCGTGCCGCCGTGCTCCTCGTAATCGTAGAGGTGCGGCTCGAACGCGACCCTTTTCTCTCGCAAGAGCCTGACTGCCGGTGTGACTGGATAATCCATAACACAAGTTTCAAGTTCAAAGTTTGAAAGTTCAAAGTTCAGGGTTCAAAGTTTAAGAACCGGCATTCAATTTTGAACTTTGAACTTTCAAACTTTGAACTAATTCCTGAGCGGCTTGCCCGTCTTCAGCATGTGCGCGATGCGCTCCTGCGTCTGGCGGTGTCCGCACAGGGAAAGAAACGCCTCGCGCTCAAGGTCTAAAAGATACTGCTCCGAGACGCGCGTCTCGTGATTCAAATCGCCGCCCGTCAGAATCCGCGCGAGCTTCTCGCCGATGACGGCATCGTAGTCTGAGATGAAGCCGCCGCGCTTCAACTGGTGTATGCCGAGCTTGAAGGTTGCGAGCGCGGAGTTTCCCAGCGCGAGCACGTCCGCGCGCTGCCGCGGCTGCTCGTAGCCCGTGGAGGCGAGCGCGAGCACTTCCTGCTTGGCGTCGGCGATGAGACGGTCGGCGTTCATCGAGAAAGAGTCTTCTTCGCGCAGGAAGCCGAACTGCCGGGCCTCCGCTGCCGAGGTCGCCACCTTCGCGAGCGCGATGGTCTCGAACGCGCGCTTGATGAAGGGGAACGGGTCGGCCTCCGCGACGCCCGAAGGTATCGCGTCCAGCGCGCGCACGAGCATCTCCTTCGTCCCGCCGCCCGCCGGGATGAGTCCGACGCCGACCTCGACCAGCCCGATGTAAGTCTCAGCCGACGCGTGCGCGCGGTCGGCGTGCAGAGTCATCTCGCACCCGCCGCCGAAGGTCAACTGGAACGGCGCGACGACGACGGGCTTCGCAGAGTAGCGCAAGCTCATCGTCGCCTGCTGGAAGGCGCGCACGCCGAGGTCTATCTCGTCCCACTCCTCTTCCTGCGCGCCGAGGAGGACGAGCATCAGGTTCGCGCCGACCGAAAAATTCTGCCCCTGGTTGCCGACGACGAGGCCGACGAAATTTCGCTCGACTTCGGAGAGCGCGAACTTCAACATCTGAAGCGTGTCGCCGCCGATTGAGTTCATCTTCGAGTGGAACTCAAGACACGCTACGCCGTCGCCGATGTCCAGGAGAGACGCGCTCGCGTTTTTCCTGATGACGCCCGCGCGCTCTTTCACAGACTTCAAGACGATGACGCCCGGCGGCGGCGAGACGGGCGCATAACTTTCCGAAGCGAAGTCGAAGTAAAACTCCTGCCCGCCTTCGGTCTTGTAAAAAGAGGTCGCGCCCGCGTCGAGCATCCGCTGGACGTTCGACGGCACGGCGCGGCCTTCCTCCTTCATCCGCGCCACCGACTTCTCGACGCCGATGGCATCCCACGTCTCGAAGACTCCCAGCTCCCAGCCGAAGCCCCACTTCATCGCGCGGTCAACCTCGACGACGGTGTCCGCGATTTCCGGGATGCGGTTCGCGGCGTAGGCGAGGACGCGCGACATCGTCTTCCACAGGAACCCGCCCGCGCGCTCCTTGCCCCACACGAGAGCTTTTGTGCGCGCGCGCGTGTCCTCGATGTTCTTCGCGGCGTCGAGCGCAGGTAGCTTCGCCTTTTGCTGAGAACGGTATTCGAGCGAGGCCACGTCGAGCGTCCAGATTTCTTTCTTCTCGCCCTCGCCCTTTCGCTTTTGATAAAAGCCGCCCTGCGTTTTGTCGCCGAGCAGACGCCGCTCGACCATGCGCGCGACGAAGTCCGGCAGACGGTAAGCCTCGCGCTCCTCGTCTTCGGGCACGGCCTCTTGAATGTTTCTGGCAACGTGCGCGAGCACGTCGAGGCCCACGATGTCGAACGTGCGGAAGGTCGCCGACTTTGGCCGTCCGAGCGCCGGCCCCGTCATCCTGTCAACCTCCTCGATGGTGTAGCCGTCCTCTTCCATCACGCGCAAAGTCACCATCGCGCCGAAGGTGCCGATGCGGTTGGCGATGAAATTGGGCCTGTCCTTCGCCACCACGACGCCCTTGCCGAGCCGCTGGTCGAGGAAGCCGTAAACCGTGCAGGAGACTTCGGGCTTCGTCCATTCCGTGCGGATGAGCTCGACGAGGTGCAGGTAGCGTGGCGGGTTGAAGAAGTGCGTGCCGAGGAAGTGTGCGCGGAAGTCTTCCGAAAAGCCTTCGGCGATCTGGCGGACGGGGATGCCGCTCGTGTTTGTGGCGACGACCGAGCCGGGCCTTCGGAACTTCTCGACGCGCTCGAAGAGACGGCGCTTGATCTCAAGGTTCTCGACGACGGCCTCGACGATGAGGTCGCACTCTTTGAGGCGCGGCAGGTCGTCGTCGAAGTTTCCCACGGAGACGAGCGCCGCCGTGCCCGCGTCGAAGAACGCAGCGGGCTTCGCCCTCTTCGCCGACTCCAGCCCCGCGCGCGCGACGCGTTCGCGCACCTCGCGGGATTCGAGCGTCAGCCCTCGCGCCTGCTCCTGCGCCGTCAACTCCTGCGGCGCGATGTCGAGCAGGAGCACAGGGATTCCGGCGTTGGCGAGGTGCGCGGCGATCTGCGCGCCCATCGTGCCCGCGCCCAGCACGGCGGCCTTCTCGAACCGAATCATAGGGGAAGAATGCCTTTCACAAATTCCAGACGATGCCGGCAAGTATGATACTGAATGAGCATTCATTCAGCAAGGGCAAACCCACCCAGAGCCTTTCACACCCCACGTTCGGCCTGTGGGTTCGGGCATAAAGTGAAATTCCTCGGGCATAAAGTGAAAACCTTCGGGAATAAAATGATGCTATTTTGAGCATATTGCCCACAGCGTACCTTCTTTCCAGATGTACTTCTTTATCACGTCGAGAAATTCCTGCCTCAGCCTTCTCGAAGAGATACCCTTGAAAAGCTGAGCGATCTTCGCAGGTGCGTACTTGGGTGGCGCTTCCACCAGCATGTGAACGTGATCGGGCATCACCTCCATAGCGATAATACGAATCTGGTAGTCGCGGGCAATCTGTTTTAGTATTTGCTTCAACCTCTCCGCTATTTCGCCAACCAAGAAGCTTCTGCGGTACTTTGGAATCCAGACGAGGTGGTATTGCAGATTGTAGCGGCAGTGCGAGCCGGAGCGCGTGTTGTCCTGGTAGAAATAATGCAGGACTGCCTTCAGCGTTTTCTGACGATTCGCTTCTTCCATTTCTGTTCGCCTATCGGGACGATTGTTAGCGGCCCAACATTGACATTTCCCTGTGACGGGAATATTTTGCTCGTGTTCCCGTCACCTTTGCGCTAACGCGAGCCGGCCTCTCGCTAGCCTCATATCCCCGGTCGTCATTCTTTCACCGAAAGGAGGAAGAGCCGAAATCCCGCCGGCAGTCATCTTTTTCACACAAGCCCCCTCTACCTTCAACTTCCCAACCTCAAAGGAGAACCGGTATGCCAAGCAATCCAGCCTGTACACCTTTCCCTCCCGTGGTGGACGGAATCTCGGGGCAGAGATATGCCTTAAACGGCCCGCAGGTCGAGCCCGGCGCTGCGTATTGGACTTTCGGCCCGTGCACCATCCCTTGCGTCGTACGAATCTCCGAGCTTCTGCCCTTCACCGACAACCCTGAGAATAAGGATTGTTACTTCCCGCCTTACCCTTCCGACCCGAAGGTTATAAAGAAAGAGCTTGACGAGCTGAAACAACTGGCGGCGGATCGGGACAAGGATTTGCCGGCGGGTTACATCAGCAAGTTCCTGCAACTGCGCCCGCCACCGCTCGGCGCGGTCTACTGCCTTGAGCGCGAGCAGAAGCCGCTCAAGACCCTCGACCAGCAATGCTCGCTGTCCGAGCAGGACGCTCCGCCCGTGATTAAGACCGGGCGCGAACTGGCACGCTATTTCGAGGCCGAGACGCCGGGGATAGCCGCCCGGCAGGCCCTCAACTGTCTGATACGCACCTGCGATCTGTCGCCGCCGCGCCAGGCGCGAATCTGGATGGCGCTCGACGTGACGATCTACAGCGCGCTACTGGCGGCGTGGTACTACAAGTGGGGCAGCGACCGCCCCTGCGTGTCTTACCGCCCGCGCCCGTGGGAGGTGGATCACACGCTCAACGTGGAGTTCGACAGGTGCGTCAACGCGACGGGCTGCGCCGACGACGGCAAGCGCCTGTTCCCGAACCCAACGCCGGGCACGCCGCGCCATCCAGCCTACCCTTCGGGGCACAGTACTTACAGCGGCGCGGCCAGCGAACTCCTGACCTACTTCTTCCCCGGCGAGAAGGCGGAACTTGACAAGCTGGCGGATAACACGGGGCTGGCCCGCCTGTGGGCCGGCATCCACTGGCGCTCCGACCACGAGGCCGGGCAGAGGTTGGGCCGCTGCGTCGCGCGGATGGTCATCTCACAACTAGAGTCTGACGGGGTGCCTAAACCGACTAAGCCGCCCGCACACACTCCGGCGAACGAGAAGCAGCCTGCGCCGAGTAAGGAAGAGGTGCGCATCCAGTCCTACGAGGAGCGCAGGAAGTGCCTCAAAGACCCCTCGGATATCCGCTGCTATCCGCCCATCCCAAATTGCGAGGGGGATAAGGACAAGGGCGAGCACGCGGCCCAGAGCGTGCAGCAGGGAGCACGATAGACGGCGAACGTGGCGAGTAGGTACATGGTGGGAGGCAGTAGTTGTGTAAGCCTCCCACCCTACAAGTCCGGCATCTGCTGTCCGGGAATTCTCATTAGTATGAGCGAAGGGTGAAGGATTTTCGCGCTTTATGCACGAATACTTTTTCACTTTATGAGCGAAACTCGCTCCTAAGCCGTTGATTCTAGGTAGATGTAATTCTCACTTTATGCGCGAACCTACAGCCTGTGTCAGTTCGGGCGTAAACCACGAAGCGACGGAGCATAAAGTGAGAGAATTTCATGCATAGAGTATGAATTGTTAGAGGCGTGCGAGTTCTAGGGTTTCCTCCTGAGCGTCAGCGGGTTGAAGTGCGGGCTGTGCGTCTGGCGCAGGTCGGGTGGGGCGAGGGCGCGTCCGAGTTTCCAGATGAAGTCCATCTCGGCGTTCAGGGCCGCCTGAGCCAGCCGCGCCTCGAAGACGAGGAGGACGCTCCCGTAGAAGAGGCCGCACGAGCCGACGAGGCCGAGCACGACGGGCACCCAACCGTAGCCGACCTGCCCGCCCGCCGCGACGAGGCCAATGGCGACGCTCGTGGCGACGAAGACGCCGAGCGCGAGGTAGAACACCGTCATGCTCCTTTGGAGCAGGCGCGAGCGCGTCGTCAGGCGGTCGAGCTGGTCGAACGTGTGGGCGCGGCGCTCCTCGAAAAGCTCGACCTCCTCGCTTCCCTTCACCATCTCCTCGAAGCGATCAATGAGCAGCCGGACGCGGTCGGTGACGCGACCGAGCCGCGTCGAGGTCGAGAGAATCAGAGCGCCGCAGGCGGAGATGAGCACGGCGGGCGTAATCATCGCCGTCAGGACTGCCAAAGCTGAGTCGAGTGGTTCCATCTGCTCTTCGGTGCGTGCCGCGCCTGTGCTTCGGGCGCGTTCATTATGGCGTCGGCGGCGCGCGCCGGGCAACCTTGCGGCGCGCGGAGCCGGGCCGGGCCGGACGTGTCGGACTACGACGCGCACGAATTTTCGCCGGGCGAAGATTTTTTTCGGCGCGCGTGAAAGTTGTGGTTCGCGTCCGCGAAAGTTGTGCTATGCTCCGCCTCAAACGCGATAAGGATTTTTTTAGCAGTAAGTAAAACGCTGGGGACGACCTCGCCTGAGCGGGGTCACATCTCTCACAAAGGAGCAGATCAAATGTCCAGTGACAGAGACGACAGAGACGACGTAACTGGAGGCGGCGGCGTAGAGACCGCCGACGTTGGCGGTGATACGAGCGTGTCCGGCGGGGCCGGCACGCGCGGCGGCGCGGCCATCGGGCGCACCACGGGCATGGGTGCAGGCTTGAACGAAGGCGGCACGCCGGGCACGGACGAAGGCGCGGGTGAAGGGGCGGGCGAAGGCAGTGCCGGAGGCGGCGCATCGGGCAGCGGTGCATCGAGCAGCGGCGCGTCGGGCGGCGGTAGCTCTTCGCGTGCGGGCGCGGGCGGCGCGTCGAAGTCCGGCGCTCAAGCCGGAGGCGGCGCGTCAGGAGGAAGTGCGAAGGGCGGCGCGTCGGGAGGCAGCGCGAAAGGCGGCGCGTCTAAGGGCGGCGGCGGTGCTTCCAAAGGCGGCGGCGCTGCTTCCAAAGGCGGCTCTCAGGCCGGGGCGAAAGGTGGGGCCGCGGGAGGCGCTGTCAAAGGCGGAGGCTCGAAGGGCGGCGCTGCGAAGGGTTCTGCCGCAGCGAAGGGTGGTGCGAAGGGCAGTGCTAAAGGCGGCGTTAAGGCCGGAGCCAAGTCCGGCGCGAAGGGCGGCGGGAAAGGTTCTGCTGCGAAGGGCGTCGGCAAGGGCGCTGCCGGTAAGGGCGGCGGTGCCGGAGGCTCGGCCAAAGGCGGAGGCGCTAAGGGCGCTGCCGCGCGCGGCGGGGCCGCCAAAGGTGGCGCGAAGAAAGTTGGCGGTGCTGCTAAAGGCGGAGCAAGAGGCGGCATGAAAGGCGGAGCCGGAGGCGGTGCGAGAGGCGCGGGCAAGGCCGTTGCCGGAGGCGGCGCGAAGGGCGGTTCCAAAGGTGGCGCGAAGGGCGTGGCCGGCAAGGGCGGAGGGCGCGGTGCGAGCGCGGGTGGCGGCACCGCGCGCGGCGGCTCCAAAGCCGGCGGGCGTAAAGGAGTTGGCTAGGCGTTGAGCAGGGCGACACACTCACGTCGGTCGCCAAGACCGCCGGACGCGCCGCCGCGAAATTCGTCAAGGCCATCGGGAACCTGACGGGCGCGGGGCGCAAGCGCACGCGCTGAACGCCGGGCCGTCAGCACTCGAACAAAAGGGTTGGCCCTCGTCGCCTTAGCACGCGACGAGGGCCGACCCTTTCTTTGTTCACACGGCCGCCCCGGACTCGGCCACGCGCCCCGCGAGCAAGTCCAACGCCCGACGCGTTCCGTGCAGAAGGAAAGTGCTTTGAACTTTGTGCGCCGGACTTTAGACTCTGGACTCTTCCTTTATGCGCCTCTGGCTCTCGAAGAACGGCGAAGTGCCCCTGCGCGAGCAGCTCGTGCGGCAGCTTATGCTCGGCGTCTTGAGCGACGACCTCAAGCCGGGACAGCGCCTGCCCTCGACGCGCGAGCTTGCGCGCCGCTTCCGCATCCACTCCAACACCGTACGCGCGGCCTACCGCGATCTGGAGCGCGCGGGCTGGCTCGAAGTTCGGAAGGGCAGCGGCGTTTACGTCCGGCGGCTCGGCGGCGACCGGGCGTGCACGCCGCTCGACCCGCGCCTCGAACTCGACCGGCTCATCTCCGCCTTCTTCACGCTCGCGCGCGCTCAAGGCTTCTCGCTGGCCGAGGTGCATGCGCGGCTCAAGCTCTGGCTCGCGCGGCAGTTGCCAGACCACTTCCTCGTCGTCGAGCCGGACGAGCGTTTGCGCGAAATCATCGTGGCCGAGGTCGCGGAGGCGACCGGCTTCGTCGTCCGCGGCTGCGGCTACGAAGAGTGCGGCGACGAGGCGCGGCTCGCGGGCGCGGCGGTCGTCGCGCTCTACAGCAAGGCCGGAGAGGTGCGCGACGCGCTGCCCGCGGGCGTGGTGCCGATCTTCCTGCGCGCGCGCTCGATACCGGAGTCGCTCGCGGGGGAGAAGCCGCCGCCGACGGAGGCGCTCGTCTCGGTCGTCTCGCGCTGGCCGGAGTTCATCGAATGGGCGCGCGTCTTCCTCGTGGCCGCGGGCGTAGAGGCCGACTCGCTCGACCTGCGCGACGCGAGCGCGCCGGGCTGGGAGCGCGGCCTCGGCGCGAGCGCCTACGTCATCACCGATGCGCTCACCGCGCCGGACTTGCCGCCGGACGTGAGAGCGCGCGTCTACCGCGTCGTCGCCGACTCCTCGCTCGAAGAGCTTCGGAGCTTCGTCGAAAGGTTTCTGGCGGGCGCGTCCTGCTCTATCATGTAACCCGTTTGCCGGGGCGTGCGTGCGCGCGACGCTCCGAGCCGGTTTCGCGTGCCGCCGCTGGAGAAGCTCATGGCCGAAGACTTATCTTCGCGGGAAATCCTCGAACAGCTCGCCGAGCGGCTCGACCACCTTGAGCGTGTGCTGCAAGCCAATACGGCGCGGCTGCACGCCATCGAGCAGCGTCTCAGCGTCGAGCCGCCGCAGCCCGCGCGCCCACGCCCGGCAATCCGCGAGCGTTACCAGGACGAGATAAGCGAGACGGACTTGGCGCTGCACACGACCGAGACGGCGAACGTCACAGCGGGGGAAGAACGGTCGCAACAGCAGGACGCAACGCGCCGCGCCGCATCGTCGGCGGCTTACGCCGGAGCGGCATCCGGGCCGTCGCCGGGCGCAGCGTCCGAAGGCGAGGCAGCGCGGAAAACCGCTCAGGCCGGGGCGGGCGGGGCGCGCGCGGTGAAGCGGCGCGACCTCGAATCGCTCATCGGCGGAAGCTGGTTCAACTGGATCGGCATCATCGCGGTCACGTTCGGCGTCGCCTTCTTCCTCAAGCTCGCGTTCGACAACCAGTGGGTCGGCGCGGGCGCGCGCGTCGCGTTGGGCGCGGCGGCGGGACTCGCGCTGCTCTTCGTGGGCGAGCGCCTACGACGGCGCGGTTTGAGGCAGTACGCCTACGTCCTTTCGGGTGGCGGCATACTCATCCTCTACCTCTCGATCTACGCCGCATACAACTTCTACCGGCTCGTCGCGCAGCCCTTCGCCTTCCTCCTGATGGTCTTGGTGACGGCGACGGCGGTGCTCCTGTCGGTGCGCCTCAATGCGCTGCCCGTGGCCGTCCTCGGACTCGTCGGCGGCTTCCTGACGCCCGCGCTGCTCTCGACGGGCGCGGACAACGAGGTCGCGCTCTTCGCATACGTCTCGCTGCTGGACGCGGGCGTGCTCGCCGTCGCCTACTTCAAGCGCTGGCGCAGCCTCGACTTTCTCTCCTTCGCAGGCACGCTGCTGATGACGCTCGCGTGGGCGGTCAGCTTCTACGACCGGCAGAAGCTCTGGACGACGCTCGCCTTCCTCACGCTCTTCTTCGTGCTCTACTCGCTGCTCGCAGTCTTTCACAACGTCCTGCCGCGACGACGCTCGCGCTGGTTCGACGTGGCGCTGGCCTCGGCGAACGCGGCCTTCTACTTCTCGCTCAGCTATCTCCTGCTCACAGACGCCGGTTACGAGCACGCGACGCCCGCCTCGCTCTCGCTTCTGGTCTCCGCCTTCTTCGCGTTGCTGTTCCACACGGTCTGGCGCTTGAGTCGCGAAGATCGCCTGCTCAAGTACAGCTACATCGGCGCGGGCGTCACCTTCTTCACCATCGCCGCGGCGATTCAACTCGACTTGCAGTGGGTGACGATGGCGTGGGCCATCGAGGGCTTGATGCTGACGTGGGTCGGTCTGCGTTCGGGCGAGAGTGCGCCGCGCCACGCCGCGCTCGCCGTCTACGGCGTGGCCGTGCTGCACTGGCTCTTGTGGGACGCGCCGGAGTTCGCCTACGCGGGCGGCAGCTTCGTGCCGCTCCTCAACCCGCGTGCGCTCTCCTGCGCCGTGCTCGTCGGTGCGCTCGCCGGAGGCGGGCATCTTTACAGTCGCGGCGGCGCGGGGCCGGGTGAGCGCGGGCCGGGCGAGCGCGAACGTTCGGCGGCGGCGACGCTCTGCGCGCTCGCGGCCAACGGCCTCGCGCTGGTGCTGCTGACGCTCGACCTCGGCGACTTCTTCGACCGGCAGAGGACGCTGGCGGGCAATCAGGCGTCGGACTTCACGCTGGGCAGAATCAGGAACGCGCGGCAGTTCTCTCTGTCGGCGCTCTGGACGATCTACGGCATAACGCTTCTGGCCTACGGCGTGCGCCGCGGCTTCAAGGCGCTGCGCTACGCGGGCCTGACGCTGCTCGTCGCGGCGACGATCAAGGTGCTGACGGTTGACCTCACGTTCTACGCCGCGCCGTGGCACGTGCCCGTCATCAACCAGACCTTCATGGCGTTTGCGCTGCTCGTCATCGCTTACGCGCTGGCCGCGCGGCTCTACGCGCGGGGCGCGGGGGCCGTCGAAGAGGAACGCGCGTTCGTGCCCGCCTTAGTCGTCGTCGCCAACGTGCTGGCGGTCGTCGCGCTGAGCGCGGAGGCCGCCGGGTACTTCGACGCGGGGAGAGGCCCGCTCGCAGATGCCATGCGGCTGCGCGACCTTGAGCTTGCCAAGCAGCTCTCGCTCTCGGTCGTGTGGGCCTTGTACGGTGCGGGGCTACTGGTGGCGGGGCGCGTGTGGCGTCTGCGCCTGCTGCGTCTGATGTCGCTCGCGCTGCTTTCCTTGACGACGCTCAAAGTCTTCTTCCGGGACTTGTCCTCGCTCGACCGCGTCTATCGCATCATCTCCTTCATCGTCCTCGGCGCGATCCTCCTCGCCGTCTCCTACCTCTACCAGCGCAGCCAGCAGCGAGCCGCGGCGGAGGCCGAGCCGCCGCCGACGCCGCCACACACGACCGACACAACGGAGGCCGCGAGGTGAGCAGAGTCGAGACACTAAAGCATCAGCCGGCGACAACCTCTGCGCCGCGCTACTGCGCGCGTGCGATCTCTTCGTCCATCCGGCCCGCGAGCATGAGGGCAACCATCTTGTAGTCGCCCATGAAAGACCAGAGCGGGTGTTTGAAGGTGGCGGGCCGGTTGTGCTCGACGAGGAAGTGCCCGGCCCACGCGGCTGCATAGCCGGGGACGAAGGCGAGCGGCAACCAGCGCCAGCGCCCCGTCGCGAGCAGGCCGACCAGAAGCGCCGTGCTCGTAATCGTCCCCGCCGCGTGCAGCGCGCGCGTCGCAGGCTGGCTGTGCTCGCGCACGTAAAAGGGCCAGAACTCCTCGAAGGTCTTCATCTCACTCTCTGTCATGCGGCCTCCTGAAATGCCAGGTGATGAGAAAAACTGATGGCTGTTAGCTCTTAGCTTTTTAGTCCTCAGCTAAGAGCTAAGAGCTAACAGCTTTTCTCATCACTCATCGTTTTGCGTGAACAAACGGCTGTAGTCGTCCGCCGAGGCGGGCGCGACGCGTGCCAGCCGTAGGTTCTCTTCGACGTGCGCGCGGCGGCTCATGCCGACCAGCGCCGTGGTGACGCCGGGCGTGGAGCGGACGAACTGGATGGCAGTCTGCGCGTCGGTCGAAAGCGAGCCGAGCGGCTCGCGTATGTGTTCGGGGAGGTCTGCGGCGACCTTGCCCTGAAGAATCGAGGCACTGGCGACGACCGTCACGCCGAGCGCCTTCGCCGCTTCGAGCAGCGAGACGTGCGCGCCCTCGTAAGACTGGTTGTCCGCGGAGAGTGCTTCCGGCATCGCGAGGTTGAAGGGCAACTGCACGAAGCGGAAGCCGTGCGCGTCGCCGCCCGCTTCGCGCGCAAGCTCACACATGCGCTCTAACGCGTGATGGCCGCGCGCGTTCGCCGCGACGCGGAAGCCGTTCCACGTCGCCACGCCGTAGAACCTGATGCGCCCCTCTGCGCGCTCGCGCTCCAACTGCTCGAAGGCCGCGCGCAGGCGTCGCTCGAATTCCTCGCGCGGAACGGCCTGAAGCTGCGTCTCAGGGTTGTGGACGTAGTACACGTCAACCGCCTCAAGTCCGAGGTTGCGTAGGGACTGCGCGAGCTGGTGCGAGAGGTAGCGCGGGGTCATGCAGTGGCTTCCGGCGACGATGTCCTCGAAACGGATGACGCCGGGGCGCACGAACATCTCTTCGACGTAAGCGCGCACGCCCTCCTGCCCCGCGGGCGGTCGGGAGTCGAAGGGAAGATAACCGCCCTTCGTGCAGACGACCAACTCGTCGCGCGCGAAGCCTCCGGCGCGCAAGGCAAGCAGCGCCTCCGCGATGGAGCGCTCGCTGCGCTGGAAGCGATAGTTGGCCGCGGTGTCTATGACGTTCGCGCCGAGTTCGACGGCGCGTGTGATGGCGTCGGCGTAGGCGCGGTCGGTCTCCTCGTCCCATTGGCCTAGATATGTCCCCGTGCCGATTGAGGAGAGCCAGAGGTTCTGCTCAAAGCGGAAGTGGCCTTCGGCGGCTGCGCCGCTGAAGCGCTCGCGGTAGCGCGCGGTGCCTTCGGTCGTGGCGTGGCCCTGCAAAGTCATCCCCTCGTCCCTCCGTTTTGTCGTCTGAAATTCGCGCGCGCAGTTTAGCACGAGCGCGCCCCTTGTCATCCGTCAGCTTCAACTAAGCGGAGGCGTTGTGATAGGGTTGAAGAAAAATGAGCACGCACGAACAGGGCAGTCGAGACAAGCTCGGCGGCGAGGGCGTCGAAGCGACGACCGAAGCCGTCGAGTCGTCGGACGAGACGCGCGCCGCGTCGCTCGACCTGCCGCCGGAGGAACTGGCGGAGCTTGCGCGCGCGTTCTCCGAACTGACTCTGGATTACATCGGCTCGCCGTCCGCCCTGCCCGTCTTCCCCGAAACCTCCGCCGCGCGGCTCGACGAAATCTTCTGCCTGCCCCTGCCCGCCGAAGGGTGCGGACTCGAAAGACTGGAACGAGACTGCCGCGAGGTCATCCGGCACAGCCGGCAGAACGGGCACCCGCGCATGTTCGGCTACGTGGCCTCGCCTTCAGCGCCCGTGGGCGCGCTGGCCTCCCTGCTCGCCTCCGCGCTCAACGTGAACGTCACCTCCTGGCGCTCCGCGCCTGCGGCGACCGCCGTCGAGCACACGACGGTGCGCTGGCTCGCCGAGATGATCGGTTTCACGGGCGCGGGCTTGAACGAGACTTGCGGCGGCCTTCTGACGAGCGGCGGCTCGATGGCGAACCTCGACGCGCTGTTCGTCGCGCACCGCGCGCACTCGCGCGACGCCGCACATCATGTCTCGCAAGACGCTTCAAGCGGCATCGCTCAAGGCGCTTCAAGCCGCGGCTCGAACGATACTTCACACGGCATCGCGCACGACCCTTCGCGCGAAGGGCTGTGGAACACGGGCACGCCCGCGACCCTCTACGCGTCCGACCAGATTCACCTCTCGATACCGAAGGCCGCCGACATCCTCGGCCTGGGGCGCGACCACGTGCGCCTGGTCCCTTCGGACGAGCGGTTTCGCATGGACGTGCGCGCGCTCCGCGAGCGCATCGAGGCTGACTTGCGTGGCGGCCTGCGCCCCTTCTGCGTCGCGGCGAGCGCGGGCACGGTCTCGACGGGCGCGGTTGACCCGCTCCGCGAAGTCGCGCGCATCGCGCGCGAGCACAAGCTCTGGTTCCACGTTGACGGGGCTTACGGCGCGCTCGCCGCGTCGGTCGCGGGTAAGCGCGCGCTCTTCGAGGGAATCGAAGAGGCCGACTCGGTCTCGCTCGACCCGCACAAGTGGCTCTACGCGCCGCTCGACTGCGGCTGCCTCCTCTTCCGCGAGCCTGAGCGCGCGCGCGCCGCCTTCGCCGAAACGGAGGCGGGCTACATCAAAGTCTTCGAGCGGCAGGAAGATGAGGCGTTCGCCTTCTGGGACTACGGCATCGAGCTTTCGCGTCCGTTCCGCGCGCTGAAGGTGTGGACGATACTGCGCTACTACGGCGCGCGCCGCATCGCTGACTCGATTGCCGAGGACTGCGCGCTCGCCGAATATCTGGCGGAGCGCGTCGGCGCGGCGGAAGACTTCGAGCTGCTCGCGCCCGTCACGCTCGGCATCTGCTGCTTCCGCTACGTTCCCGAAGGCTTCCGCCGCGCGCTCGAAGAAGCGAAGGACGACGACGAGCGCGGGCGCGCGGGCGCGCGGCTCGACGAACTGAACGCGCGCGTCATGCAGCGCGTCCAGCGCGGCGGCGTGGCCTACGTGTCGAACGCCATCCTGCGCGGTCGCTTCGCGCTGCGCGCCTCCGTCACGAACTTCCGCACGACGCGCCGCGACCTGCGCGTCGCGCTCGACACGGTTCGCCGCGCGGCGCGAGAGGCGGAGAAGGAATTAGAAAGACAGTGATGAAAAAAAAGCTGATGGCCGTTAGCTGTTAGCTGTTAGCTCAAGGCTAAAAAGCTAACAGCCAACAGCTAATAGCTAACAGCCTTTTATCACTCATTATCTTATGAACGAACCAACGGTTTTGGTGACAGAGGGTGAATACGAGCGCGAGCTGCGGGTGGCCGTGGAGCTGGCGCGGCGGGCGGGCGAGGCGGCGCTTCAGTTCTACGGGAAGCCTCTGCGCGTCGAGCACAAGGAGGAGTTCGACGAGCCTGTGACGCAGGCCGACCGCACGCTCAACGAGATGATCGTGCGCCATTTGCGCGAGGCGTTCCCCGCGGACGGTATTCTGGCGGAGGAGTCGGTTGACACCGAAGCGCGATTGAGTTGCGGGCGCGTCTGGATGATTGATCCGCTCGACGGCACGAAGGGCTTCATCGCGGGCACGGGCGACTTCGCCGTGCAGATCGGCCTCGCGGTCGAGGGCCGCGCGCGGCTCGGCGTCCTCTACGCGCCCGCGACCGACGTGCTCTACTGGGCCGCGCGCGGCCACGGCGCTTGGGTCTTGCGTCCGACCTCGGAGGCGGGGAAGCGGACGCGGGCCGAGCGCCTGAGAGTCACGGACGAGACGAGCCTCGCGCGCATGCGTCTGGCCGAGAGCCGCTCGCACCGCGGGCCGCGCATGGACGCTCTGGTGCGCGCGCTCGGCGTCCGCGCCGAGGTCAAGAGCCACTCGGTCGGCATCAAGGTGGGCTTGCTCGTCGAGCGGCAGGCAGACCTCTACATCCACCTCTCGCCGAAGACGAAGCAGTGGGACACTTGCGCGCCCGAAGCGGTGTTGGCCGAGGCGGGCGGGCGCATGACAGACCTCTGGGGCGAGCCGATGGCGTACAACTCGCCCGACGTTCTGAACCGCAACGGGCTGGTCGCCTCGAACGGCGCGGCGCACGATACAGTCGTCGAGCGCATCGGCCCGCTGCTCGCGGAGTTCGGACGCGAGCGTGTCTAGCTTGCCGGCGGCGTCGCGGCGGATGAAATTCGGCCCCGCGAGTGTTACGTCGCCTTCGGTTCGGGAGAAATTCAGTCTGGAATAAAAATAAGGAGAGAGCGACATGAAGAGAAAAGGATCGGCCATCTGGCAGGGCGGTTTGAAGGACGGCAAGGGCACGGTCTCGACCGAGAGCGGCGTCCTGAACGGCGCGCAGTATTCTTTCAGCACGCGCTTCGAGTCGGGCGTGGGCACGAACCCGGAAGAACTCATCGCCGCCGCGCACGCCGGTTGCTTCACGATGGCTCTGTCGAAGCAGCTCGAAGACGCAGGGATGCGCGCCGAAGGCATCAACACGACCGCCGAGGTGACGTTGGAGAAGACCGACGCAGGCTTCACCATCACCAAAGTCCATCTCGACGTGACGGCCCGCATCCCCGGCGGCGACCGCGCTGCGTTTGAGACCGCGGCGAGCAACGCCAAAGCCGGCTGCCCCGTCTCGCGCCTGCTCAAGGCCGACATCACGTTGGAGGCGCGGCTCGAAGGCTGAAGCCGCCTCCGTTGACGCGGAAAGAAGCATGTCGCCGAGCCACAGCCGGTGCAAGCGCAGCCGAAGGTGTTGACGGCCGTGAACCTCAGAAACAAGTTGCTGCTCGTCTTCCTCGCCCTCACCTTCGTGCCGCTCGTCCTGGTGAGCGTCATCAACTACCGGAGCGGCGTGAGCGCCGTCGAGGAGGCGCTGCGCGCACGCGCCGAAGAGGGCGCGGCGCGCATAAAGCACCGCGTCGAGAGCACGATGAGAACGCGCGAGGCCCGCCTGCTCGATCTCGCCCGCGCCGACCTGGTGCGCGAGTACATGCGCGACTCGCAACCGGCGCGGGCCGCGGCAGGCGCAACCGGCGCGGGCGGCACGCAACCGGCGGGCGGCGCGTCGAAGCCCGCGGCGCGGGAGATTCCCGTCGCGGTGCAGACGCGCTTCCTCACTTACTTCAAGAGCAACCGCGAGTATCTTGAGTCCGTCTTCTGCCTCGACTCTTCGGGCGGCCCACTCTTCCGCATGCCGGACACACGCGCGGCACCCGGCGACGAGGTGGGCTTCCAGACCACGGACTTCGTTTTGAGCAACCTGCACTACGACGAACACGTGTGGAATCTCACGCAGACCGAGGCGCTGCGCTCGCCCGTCACCGAGGAGACTTACGGCGCGGCGCGGCGCGTGACCGTCCCCGTCTACGCGTCGCCCGATGGCCCCGTGGTCGGCGCAGTGGTCGCCACCTTCAGGCTGAAGGGCATCATCGAGGACGCCGCCGAGACGGATGCGCCCGCGGCGTCGGAGGCGGGCGCACCGGGCGTCGGCGCATCGTCTCCGGCGGGCACGCCCGCCGCGCCCGCCGGAGACGATGCACGCGCAGGAGACGACGCGCGCGCTCCCATCGTCGTCGCGCTCGACAACGCGAACGGCACGGTCGTCTATCACACGAACGGCGCGTTCACGCATCAGTCAGCACGGGCGGCGCTTCCATACTTCGCGGGCGTGGCCGAGCGCATGAAGTCGGGCGCTTCGGGCGTGGACTTCTACGACGAGCCGGGCGGCGACCGGCGGCTCACGGCCTTCCGGCAGGTGGACTCTTTGAACCTCTCGCTCGCCGTCGCCGAGGACTACACGGCGGCGTCCGGCTCCGTGCGCCGCTCCGGCCTCTTCGGCGTCCTGCTCGCGCTCGTCGCCGGGCTGGCGGGCCTCGCGCTGCTGCTCCTGATCGCGCGCCGCGCGACCGGAGACATCGAGCGCGTCGCGCACGCCGCATCGGCCATCGCCGCCGGCAACCTCGAACAGCGCATTGCGCCGGGCGCGACCGCCGAGACGCGCGTGCTGGCCGAGAGCTTCAACGCGATGAGCGACCGCCTGCGCGGGCTGGTCGCGAAGGAGGCCGAGTCGCGGCAGTTCGAGTCGTTCCTGCGCATCTCGGCCATGATCTCGCACGACCTGAAGAACGCCATCGCCGGACTCTCGATGCTCGTCGCCAACATGGAGCGGCAGTTTCACCGCGAGGAGTTCCGCGCCGACGCCATCGAATCTTTGCGCGAGGCGACCGAGAAGCTGAGGCGCACGGTCGCGCGCCTGAGCGAGCCGGCCAAGTCTCTGAGCGGCGAGTATCGCATGGCCGCGCGCGAGACAGACCTCGTCCCCATCATCCGCCGCGTGCTCGCCACCGTCGCCGAGCCTTTGCGCCCGCTCTACGAGATCGAGGCGCACCTGCCCGACGCCCTGGTCGCCACGGTCGAGCCGGAACGCATCGAGAACGTCTTCGAGAATCTGGTTATCAACGCGCTCGAAGCGATGGGCGCGGGCGGCGGGCGGCTGACGGTCGAGGCCGGCACGCTCGAAGGCGGGCTGGTCTTCTTCGCCGTCGCCGACACGGGAACGGGCATGAGCGAGGAGTTCATCAGAGAGCGCCTGTACCGCCCCTTCTCGACGACGAAGACGAAGGGCATCGGCCTCGGACTCTTCACCTGCCACGAGGTCGTCGAGGCGCACGGCGGGCGGCTCGAAGTCAAGTCGCAGATCGGCGTTGGCACGCGCTTCCGCGCCGTGCTACCATCCCGCCTGTTCAAATCGGGCGAACGTCGCGCGCAGCCGGAGAAGGCGTCGGCTACGTCCGAGGCGAGCAAGACCGATTGATTCCTTTCGACTTTTCCAGACAGAAAGTTTCGACAGTCCGGTGATCGCGACAAGACGCTCAAGCGTGAGTATCGTTGGACGGCGGTGCGCCCTTTCGCGTCCCCTCTTGCGCTCTTCGCGGCTAAAGATTTTCAACCGCAAGGGACGCGAAGAAGGCGCAAGGGACGCGAAGGGTTGCAGGGTTCTCGACGCATGACCGAAGAGGCGGAACAGAAGACGACGGTGCTGGTGGTTGACGACGACCGCCTGCTGCGGCGTCAGCTTCACTGGGCGCTCGTCGAGCGCCACCATGTCCTCGAAGCCGAGACGCGCGCCGGAGCCGTCGAGCTGCTGCGGCGCGAGCGCGTTGACGTGGTGATCTGCGACCTGCATCTGCCGCCAGACCTCGAAGGCATCGAGGAGGGCCTCGCCGTCGTGGATGCCGCGCGCAACGAGCGCCCCGCCGTCCCCGTCGTCGTCATCACGGGCAGCGACAGCAAGCAGGCCGCGCTCGAAGCCATCCGCCGCGGCGCTTACGGCTTCTTCGAGAAGCCTTTCGACGAGGAGGAGGTCTCGCACATCGTCGCGCAGGCGGCGCGCGTGCGCTGTCTCGAAAGCGAGGTGCTCAGGCTCCGTTCGGAGCTGAAGATGTTCCGGGGCTTCGGTCGCTTCGTCGGTGCGAGCGCGGCACTCGAACACATCTTGAAGCAGGCGCGCGCCGTCGCCGACACGAACGCCACGCTGCTCATCACGGGCGAGAACGGCACGGGCAAGGAAGTGCTCGCCCACGCCGTCCACGAGGAGAGCGCGCGGCGCGAACGCCCGTTCGTCGCCGTCAGTTGCGCGGCGCTCCCCGAACAGCTCATCGAGTCGGAGTTGTTCGGCCACGTCAAAGGCGCGTTCACCGACGCGAGGAGTGACCGCGTCGGGCGCTTCGAGCTGGCCGACGGCGGCACGCTCTTTTTGGACGAGATCGGCGAGCTGACGCCCGCGGTGCAGGTGAAGCTGCTGCGCGTCATCGAGCGGAGAGAGTTCGAGCGCGTCGGCAGCAACCGGCTGGTCGAAGTTGACATCCGCCTCATCGCGGCCTCCAACCGCGACCTCGAACGCGAGGTGAGCGAGGGACGCTTCCGCGAAGACCTCTTCTACCGCCTCAACGTCGTGCCGCTGCATCTGCCCGCCCTGCGCGAGCGGCACGAAGACATCTCCGTCCTCGCCGTTCACTTCGCCGCGAAGGCCGCGGAGAAGCACGCGCGCTCCACGCCCGAACTCGACCCCGCGCTCCTCGAAGCCCTCCAGGAGTACGACTGGCCCGGCAACGTCCGCGAGTTGGAGAACCTCGTCGAGCGGCTGGTCGTGCTGACGAAGGGCGCGCGGCTCGGCGTCGAGTTCCTGCCCGACAAGATGCTGCGCGCGCCGCACGCGTCGTGCGCGGCCTCCGCCGCGGGCGAAGGCGCAGACGAGAGAACGCTCGAAGGCGCGACCATCGCCATGCGCCGCCGCATGGTCACGGGCGCTTTGCAGGCCGAGGGCGGCAACCGCGTCGCCGCCGCCCGACGCCTCGGCATCAGCCGCTCCTACCTCCACCGCCTCATCAGCGAACTCGGCATCAACTGAAGAAGGCAAAAGTAGAAAGGCGAAAGGCGAAAGAGGAAGCGCCGTAGAGCAAATGAGAAGAGAGTGATTCTCCGCGCCAGAGCGCGTCCACACTTTTGCCTTTTGCCTTTCTACTTTTGCCTTGCTTTTGCCTTTTGCCTTTTTACTTTTGCCTTTCCCCGCGGGTGGCGCGCGAGGGCGTAATCGTCCATAATAGCGCCCCTTTGAGAGCCTTCGGACTCGCAAGCCTTACAGTATGAAGCTCGACGGAGAGAAGAGAGAGGCGGGGACGACTGCGCCGGATTTCCTGAGCTGGCGCGCAGGGCTGCTCTGCGCTCTGCTGCTCGCGCTGATGGCCGCGCAGATGCTCTCGGTCATCGCGCGCAAGAGCATCACGGTGGACGAGTGGGTGATGATTCCCGCCGGCTTCTATCATCTGAGTGCGGGCGATTACCGGCCCGTCAACGAGCACCCGCCGTTCGCGAAGGTCATTGCCGCCGCGCCGCTGCTTTTGACGCACACGCAAGCGCCGCCCCTCGACGCGGGGCCGCACGACTACGAATACTTCCTCGGCAAGTTCGACGACTTCTGGCACCGGAACGCCGGAGACTTCGACCGCCTCTCGTTCCGGGCGCGCGTGCCTGCCATACTCGTCACCGTGCTTCTGGGCGCGCTCGTCTTCGTCTTCGCGCGACGCCACTGGGGGGCACGCGCGGCGCTCTTCGCGGTCGCGCTCTTCGCTTTCGAGCCGACGGTGCTCGCGCACGGGCGCGTCGTGCAGACCGACATTCCTTCGGCGCTCGGCTTCCTCCTCTTCTCTTTCACGCTCTACGAATACCTGAAGTCGCCGGACGCGCGCCGCGCCGTCTTCGTCGGCCTGACGTTGGGGCTGGCGGCGGTGACGAAGTTCTCGATGATCGCGCTCGCGCCCGTGCTCTGCCTTGCGCTGGCCGCGCTCTTCATCCTCGCGCCGCGCCTCAATCTCAGGCGCGCGCCGCTCGCAGGGCACGCGTGCGCGCTTGCGCTCGCCGCCGTGCTCGCCGTCAACGCCGCATACTTCTTCCAGCACCGGCAGCCGGAGCCTCTGGACGACGCGCTGGCGCGCACGGTCGCCCCGGCGCGCGTCGGCGACATGCTGCACGCGCCGCTCGAAGCCGGGTACTACGCGCTTCAGGTCGTCTTCCCCGCAGACTTCGTCTCCGGCATCGGCTGGCAGCTCGGCCACGCGCACAACGGGCACCAGGCGGGGCTGCTCGGCATGTACAGCACGCACGGCTGGTGGTACTACTTCCCCGTCGCCTTCGCCTTGAAGACGCCGCTGCCGATAGTTCTGCTCGCGCTCGCCGCCGTCGCGTGGGCGCTGCTGCGCCTGCGCCGCGGGGCGGAGGGGCGCGTGCTCGTCCTTCTCCTGCCGCTCGCGTTCTTCACCGGCCTGCTGATGCTGAGCACGATCAACATCGGCGTGCGCTATTATCTTCCGGCTTACCCGTTCTTCTTCATCCTTTCGGGGGCGATGATTGACGACCTGCTGCGCCGCCACACGAGGCGACTCGCGCTCGCGTCGGCGCTCGCCGTCGCGGTGTTCTGCTGGGTCGCGGTCGAGGCCGTGCGCGCCTACCCCGACCACATGACTTACATGAACCAGCTCGCCGCGCGCGCGCCGCACTGGTGGTACCTGTCGGATTCCAACGTCGAGTGGGGCGACGACGTGCGCGACCTCGCGCTATACTTGCGCGCGCGCGGCGAGCGAAGGGTCGGGGCCGCGATTATGGATTGGCCTCTGCTCGACATCTACGGCCTCGAAGGGGCTTCGGTCTTCGTGCCGCCGGGCGTGAAGCCGGACGACGTGCGCTACGTCGCCGTCGGCGCGAGCCTGCTGAACGGCTCGACCGTGCCCGGCGGCTTCGACAACGGCGTCGTACTCACCGAAGGAGAGCGCGTCAACTACTTCGACGAGTTCCGCCACCGCGCGCCCGAAAAGATTTTCGGCGGCTCGATTTACCTGTACCGGATGAAAGAGTGAGGCCGGCGGCGGCCTCCTTACCTTTGAAGATGAACACAGACCGCACGCTCATCGTCGTGCCGACTTACAACGAGCGCGAGAACGTCGCCTCGCTCGTCGCCGAGTTGCTGGAGGTCGCGCCGGAGGCCGACGTGTGCCTGCTCGACGACAACTCGCCGGACGGAACCGCCGACCTCGCCGACGGACTCTTCGGCGCGAACCCGCGCTTCTCGGTGCTCAGGCGCGAGGGCGCGCGCGGCTACGGGCGCAGTCTCGTTGACGGCTACCGCCGCGCCGTGGAAGGCGGATACGCGCGTCTCGTGCAACTCGACGCTGACTTCTCGCACGACCCCGCCAGAATTCCCGCGCTCGTCGGCGCAAGCCACGGGGCCGACGTGGTCATCGGCTCGCGCTACTGCGCGGGCGGTCGCGTGACGAACTGGCCTCTGAGCCGGCGTTTGCTCAGCCGCTTCGCCAATCGCTACGTCTGCCGGATCACCGGCCTCAAGGTTCGCGACACGACGAGCGGCTTTCGTTGCTACACGCGGCGCGCGCTGCGTCACCTGCTCGAAGGGCGCGTCGCGGCGGAAGGTTACGCCTTCCTCGTCGAGGCCGCGTTCCACGCGCACCGCGAAGGTCTGACGATAGCCGAGGTGCCCATCACTTTCACAGACCGGCGCGAGGGACAGTCGAAGATGTCTCGACAGGTCATCTTCGAGTCGGTGCTCATGCCCTGGCGTCTGCGCCTCGCCGCGACGAAGGCTGAAGGCGCAAGGGTGAAGGACGAAGCGAAAGCGGATTCCTGACATCAAGCCTCTCGCTCTTCGAGCCTTTCGCGCTTCCCGGCTCCGGCCCTGTTCTCTCGGCCCGCGCCCTTTCCCTTGACTCTCCGCCGCGTTTAGCGTAAGAAGCCTGACGTTCTAACACCCTTTCGGCGGAGTTCCTCCTATGAAGAGATTCATCGCGCTGGCCGCGCTCCTGTTGGCAGCGTCGGCTTGCAGCACCACCACGACGGACACGGGGGCGGGGAATACGAACGCGAACACGACGGCCAACGCCAACGCCGCCGCTTCGCCCACGCCCGCGGGCGTCTCGCGGGCCGACATCGAGGCAAAGGAAAGGCAGGCGTGGGACGCCTTGAAGGCGAAGAACTGGGACGCCTTCGGCGGCATGCTGTCTGAAGACTTCATCCAGGTGGCGGACGACGGCCTTTACGACAAGGCGAAGGTGTTGGATGCCCTCAAGAAGTACGACCTGACCGACTACACATTCTCGGACATCAAGTTCGTGAAGGTGGACGACGACCTCGCCGTCATCGTCTACACTTCCAGCGAGAAGAGCACGTATGACGGGAAGCCGGCTTTCGAGAAGCCCATGTACAACTCCAGCGCCTGGGTCAACCGCGGCGGCAAGTGGGTCGCCGCCTACCATCAGGAGACGGAGCAAATGCCGTCGCCCGCAGGTCAGGGCGCGAACACCAACGCCAACGGCTCTGCGAGCGCGGCGAACACCAGCGCGAACAAGTCAGGCGCGAACGCGAACAAGCCGAGCGCGAATGCCAACACTTCGCCCTCGCCCGCGGCGAGTCCAGCCGCGCCCGCCACGGCCACCGACGCGGAGAAGGCGGTCTGGGATGCCATCAAGGCGAAGAACTCGGACGCCTTCGCCGCCTTCCTTGCGAGCGACGCGCTTGAGGTCGAGCCGAACGGAGTCTACGACAAAGCCGGCTCGACCAAGGGCATCACGCAGATGGACTTTTCCAAATTCACGCTGAGCGACTGGAAGGAAACGAAGCTCGACAGCGACTCCACGCTAGTGACCTACGTGGTCAAGGGGCCGAACCCGAAGGGCCAGATGGAGACGATGCGCCACAGCACCGTCTGGAACAACCGCGGCGGCCAGTGGAAAGCATACTTCCATCAGGGCACGGTGGCGACGAAGTAAGGATGAAGGATGAAGGATGAAGGCGGAAGGAAAGCAAAGCCGTGAGAGGCGCGCTTTCATCCTTCCGCCTTCCGCCCTCATCCTTTCTTCATGCCCACACGCCCGGAATCTTCGTCGAGCAGGCGGGGCAGAGTCCGTCAGCGCCGACCTTCATCTCACGTATCTGGTAGCCGTAACGCTCGACCAGAAGCTCTCCGCACGCGGGGCAGTATGTGTTCTCCCAGCGCCCGACGCGACCGGGCAGGTTCCCCGCGTAGACGAACTTCAAGCCCGCCCCGCGCCCGATCTCGCAGGCGCGTACCAACTGCTCCGCAGACGTGTTGGCGTTCTCCGTCATGCGGTAGTCCTGATGAAACGCCGTGACGTGCCACGGGATGTCGGGCGAGACTGAGGCGATGAACTCGGCGGCGCGGCGCAGTTCTTCTTCCGAGTCGTTGAAGCCCGGAATGACGAGCGTCACGATCTCCTCCCAGAAGCCGCGCGCGTGAACCATCTCCACGGTTTCGAGAATGTTTCCGACCACTCCGCCCAACTGCCTGTAGCCGCGGTCGCTCATCGTCTTCAGATCAATCTTGTAGCAGTCCGTCCAGGGGCGCAGGTAATCCAAGACCTGCGGCGTCGCGTTCCCGTTCGAGATGAAGGCCGTCTTCAGTCCCTCGGCCCTCGCCCGTCGGAAAACCTCGACCGCCCACTCCGCCGTAATCAGAGGCTCGTTGTAACTCGACCCCACCATGCGCGCTCCGCACTCACGCGCCATCGAGACGAGACGCTCCGCCGACACCGCGCGCGGGGCCGTGCCCGCCGCGTCGTCGCGCAGGGCTTGCGAGGTCAGCCAGTTCTGGCAATTCGAGACCGCGAAGAAACTCGCAAGGTAATCGTGCTCTTCTTCGACTTCCATGTTGTACACGTCGCCGTCGTATTCGATAAAGCCGACCTCGCGCAGCGGGATCAGATAGAAGTCTTCGGTCTCGACAGCCTTCCGTTTGGCGGCGGAGTTTTCGTACCAGACTACCGTGTACTGATGCGGCGCACACCTGACCGTTCGCCTTTGAATCGTCGCCCGCTCCGGCATCGCCGTTTCGTAAAGTGAAGGCAGGTGGCCGAGCTTTAGCGCAAGCCACGCGACGCCGTAGGCGAGTTCGCGTGAGACAGTCGTGACGCTGATCTTGCCGTTAGAGTAGCGATGGCCGTCGCCTTCGACGTAAGCGCCGAGGAACGCTTCGACGATTGGCCGGTGTGCGTCGAAGAGCATCCGCGGGACGCGCTTCCGCGCGGCGTGCGCGCCCGCCAGAGATTTGAACAGGAGGGCGGCTGAGGACTTATTCACGGCCACGGCGAGCGTCGTCGAGCGTCGAACGCGCGCCGCCTTCACGCCCAAACAACGGGCGAGCAGCCGCGAGACCTCTTCGACCGAAGCCGTTTCGGAAGGCTCGAAGCTGAAGTTCAGGACGTGGCTGTTCGGGCGGTTCTTGTCGCTGACGACACAACCTTCGGCGCAGTAGAAGCCGAGCAGCCGCGTGAAGTCTTCGTCGAGGGGAAGCGTTGCGGGCACGCCCGGTCGGTGCTCGTTCGGAAACCTCAATGTGTCGCCCTCGATGAGCAGTCCGGCGGTGCGGGCATCCGTCGCCAGCCCGCGCGCGAGTTCGCTTCTGACGTGCCGGATGTAGGACGCGCTCTTTCCGAGCGCCGAACCGATCACGCGCGACGACTCGCCGCGCGCACTGGCCTCCGCAATGCCCGCGCGCTCTTCCGGCGACAAGCCCCACGCGACGCGATACGTGAATCGTCGGGCCGATAAGACGCCTGCCACATCAACCATCTGCGGTGAAGAAAAAGCGTGACGCGGGATTGCCAGAAAGTGTCTGTTCGTCAGTCGTCCGGCCTGAAGAAGTTCAGGCTGCTTGCTCACATCATCGGTCGCATAGACTCGATGGTCTGGGGTGCAACGCAGCGCGGGCAAGTAGTACGGGCGGACGACGGCGAGTCTCCCGCGGTAATGGTGCTTGAAGACGCCGCGGACTCTTCGCAGCTTACCCGAAGCAGCCACGGCGCGCAGACCTTCGGGGTACGCGATTTCGGCGTCGGGCTGTCGCTCGACACGCGTGGACGAATTAAATAACTCGTCGAGGCGAACCGGGCCGCGGTCAGTGACGACCATCGTGTCGCCCGTGAAGCAGTAGGCGCAGTGGAGGTCGCAGCCGAGCATGCCGAAGGTGAGCGTGTCGGAGCCGGGCAGGACGTGGAAGAAGGGTTTCTTTTCGGTCGGGTCGCAGGCCAGCGCGGCGACGTAGTTGGCGGGCACCAGCAGGCGGCCCGCCTCGTTGAAGCGCACCTTGCAGATGCCGCGCTTGCCCTCATGGATGAGGCAGCGGTGGCCGCACGCGTAGCAGCGCAAACTGCCGTCCGCGAGCCGCTCGGTCAACTCCCCTGCGCCCTCGCGCGTCATCTCGTCCAGAACCTCGGCCAGGCTGGCCGAGCGCTCGCTCAACGGCATCTCTCGAAAACCTCCTCTGCCGGTTGTGAGCGGTTTACACTCTTCGGGTCGTCCTTCTAAGATGCGTATGGGTCACATTCTACAACATTCGACGGGAGTTGGTCGCGGGATGATTATCGAGCAAATCACGGTCACAGCGTTCCAGCAGCATGCGCGCGTGCTCGCGTGCGAGCAGACGCGGCGCGCTCTCTGCGTTGATCCGGGCGAGGAGACGGGCGAGATAGTTGAAGCTCTGGAGCGGCTGGGGCTGGAGTTGCAAGCCATCGCGCTGACGCACGCGCACATGGATCATGTCGGGGGCGTGGCGGCTCTGAAGCGCGAGAGGCCGCAGGCCGAAATCATTCTGCACGCGGCGGACGAGCCTTTGTACCGGGGTCTGAAGGAGCAGCCCCTTTGGCTCGGCATCCCGCGCGCGGCGTGGCCGAGTCTCGGCTTCGAGTACGAAGAGCCGCCGCCGGTCGAGCGTCATTGGGAGGACGGCGAGACGTACCGTGTGGGCCGGCTCGAATTCCGCGTGCTGCACTGTCCGGGTCACACGCCGGGGCACGTCGTCCTGTTCGAGCCGAATGAGCGCAAGGTGTTCGTCGGCGACTGCCTGTTCGCCGGGTCAATCGGAAGGACTGACCTGCCGGGCGGCTCGAACGAGCAGTTGTTGGACTCGCTCCGCGACAAAATCCTTCCGCTCGGCGACGACGTGACGGTCTTCTCCGGCCACGGCCCCGAAACCACCATCGGGCGCGAACGCCTGACCAATCCCTTCCTCAAGGGCCGATACTTCTGAAATCCGTAAATCGTAAATGGTAAATCGTGAATAGTCCTTGAGTGTCGCCCGGCGTGAGTGGTACACGCTCACGCCGGGCGACGACAATTTTCGATTTACGATTCACGATTTACCATTCACGGCTTTTCCGTCGGTTTGCGAAGCTGCTCGTTCTTCAGCTTCTCCCACACGTCTTTGATTTCGCCGGTCAGGTCGCTGGGGAGGGTTTCGACGGGGATGCTGTTGTCGGCGCAGAACCTGCGCCAGAGGACGAAGCGCGCGTCGAACTGCCCCGTCCCGTCCGCAATCTCGTTCGACACCCTCGGTTTCTCTTCCGCCACTTACCTCGCTCCTTGTTCCCTCGGTTTTAGTTTTGCCGAACAGTG
>DATARW010000041.1:0-7969 GCA_036263975.1 Pyrinomonadaceae bacterium | reverse complement strand
ATCACGGAGGAGGCGGTGCAGGAGTACCTTGAGCATCATCGTCACCCGTCGAACCGTGAAAGCGACCGGTTCATCCTCGAATGATGTGGGACTTTCAGTCCCACGGCAACCTATGCACTTTCAGTGCATAGTGGTTTGGTTTTGCCTTAGCAAAGGCCGGCGAGGTGGCGCGTGTCGTTAACGTTGAGAACGCGAATCAGTCCGCCGTGCTGAATCTCGAAGCGCGTCACTCCGCAGTTGGACGATGAAATCCAGACGGGCCGGAGGTTCGGCGCGTCGAGCGCGCCCATGAGATGCAGGGCGAGGATGCAGATCGTTCCGGTGTGCGAGAAGACGGCGAGTGTGCCGCCGACGTTGCGCTCGATGGCGCGGTCGAGTTCCGCCGCGGCGCGGTCGAGCAGTTGCCGGTAGCTTTCGCCGCCCGTGAGGACGTGCTCGAAGTCGCGCCGGAGCAGCGCGGCGTACTCTTCGGGGAAGGCTTCCGCCGCGTCCTCGAACGTCAAGCCCTCCATCCGCCCGACGCTCCGCTCGCGCAGCGCGCTCGTGCGTTGGATTTCGATTCCGACCTCACGCGCGAGCGGCTCCGCGGTCTGCAAGGCGCGCAGAAGGTCGCTCGAATAGATCGCCGTCACGTTCTCGCGTGCGAGCGCACGTCTGGTCGCCTCGGCCTGCCTGATTCCCAATTCGCTGAGAGGCGTCGGCGTGTGGCCGCCGAAGCGACGCTCGGCGTTGCCTTGCGACTGGCCGTGGCGGACGAGCAGGACGCGAGTCGCCGTCGTGTTCATGTGGTTAAGCGTTAGCGCGGGAGACCCGTGTCCACGGGCATCTTGTACATCTCGGCCATGCCCTTCGCGTACTCTTTGATGGGCGAGAGGCCAAGCTCCCGGCGGCGCGCGTCGAGGTGAGCGGGGTCTCTGGTCGGCGCGAGGACGAACTTGCCGCCGACGAGGTTGAACCGGGTGCCGTAGATTTGCGGCTTGCCTTCGGCGACGAGGATAGTGTCGGTCAGAGACGCGAACGCGTCCGGCGGTATTTCGCCGCGCCGCGAGGCCCTCGTGATGTAGGGGAGCGAACGCTTTTTGAGGTCGAGCGAGGGGCTGTGGATGACCATGACTAAGGCCGCCTGCGCGCCGTCCTTGCCGACGAGCGCGACCGTGGGGAAGCCGTACCGCTTGAAGATTTCGGCGAGCCTCTTCGTGTTGGTTGCGTCCACCTCGCTCACCTTTTTCATCTCATCCTTGTTCACCCACTTGCCCGTCGCCATCGGCGCGCGCACAGCCTGATCGGCGTCCAGCATCTTCAAAAGCTCCTGCCGCAGCGCCTCGTTCTTTGGCGGCGGCGCGGCGGATGTCTTCTGATCCGGCTTCGGAGTCTGAGGAGTCCGCGCGAGCGCGGGCATGGCGACGCACGCGAGCGCCGCGCAGAGCGAGAGCAGGCGAAGTGTTGCGAAGTTCATGTCGTCTTCGGTCTAGGCCGCGACCGTTTCGGCCTTCAGCTTCTCGGCCTGGTAGTGCGCGACGAGAGCGTTGATGAACTCGTCGAGCGCGCCCTCCATGATGAGGTCGAGCTGGTGGATGGTGAGACCGATGCGGTGGTCTGTGACGCGATTCTCTTTGAAGTTGTAGGTGCGAATCTTTTCGGAGCGGTCGCCTGAGCCGACCATCGAGCGGCGCTCGCTTGCCAGAGCCTCGTGCTGCTTCTGCTCTTCGAGTTCCTGTAGGCGCGCACGCAAAACTCTCATCGCCTTCTCGCGGTTCTTGATCTGCGACTTCTCGTCCTGCATCGAAACGACGAGGCCGGTCGGCTGGTGCGTGATGCGGACTGCCGAGTAGGTCGTGTTCACGGATTGGCCGCCGGGGCCGGAGGAGCAGAAGGTGTCAACGCGCAGGTCGTTGGGGTTGATCTTCACGTCAACCTCTTCGGCTTCGGGCAGCACGGCGACGGTGACGGCGGAGGTGTGGATGCGCCCGCTCGTCTCGGTCTGCGGCACGCGCTGGACGCGGTGGACGCCCGATTCGTGCTTGAGCTTCGAGTAGACCTTGTCGCCCTCGATCATGGCGATGGCCTCTTTGAAGCCGCCGATGCCGGACTCCGAGGCGTCGAGTATCTCCATGCGCCAGCCGTGGCGCTCGGCGTAGCGCCCGTACATCCGAAGCATCTCGGCGGCGAAAAGGGTCGCCTCGTCGCCGCCCGTGCCGGCGCGGATTTCGAGGATGACGTTCTTCTCGTCGTTCGGGTCGCGCGGCAGAAGGAGGATTCGCAAATCCTCTTCCGACTTGTCGAGGCGTTCCTGCAACTCCGTCATCTCCAGGCGCGCAAGCTCGCGCATCTCGTCGTCGTCCGAAGAGTCGAGCATCTCCTTCGCGCCCGAAAGCTCCGTGCGGAGCTGCTTCAACTCGCGGTACTTCGAGACGATCTCTCCGAGCGCGCGGTGCTGCTTGCTCAGCTTCGCGTAGTTCGCCGGGTCGGAGTAAACGTCGGGCGAAGAGAGTTCTGCGGCGAGAGCCTCGTAGCGTGCTTCGATCTGTTCGAGTTTTTCCAGCATGACTCTTTGCTTCTAAATTTTCACGACAGAGGCGCGACTGCCGCCTCGCCGGGCTGCGGTTCGAGCTTCAAAGATTCTTTGAGCGCGACGAGGGCGACTTCGAGCTGTTGGTCGTCCGGCTCTTTGGTCGTGATGTTTTGCAGCCAGACGCCGGGGCGCGTGATGAGCTTGAAGACGAGGCTGCTCTCCTTCTTCGCCGAGAGACGGATGATCTCGTAGGAGAGTCCGGCGACCACGGGGATGAGCGCGACGCGGACGGCGATGTTGTAGGCGAACGAGCTGAACGCGACGACCGAGAAGAGCACGATGGAGACGAGCATCACGACCATCAGAAAGCTCGTCCCGCAGCGCGGGTGCTGCCGCGGTTGCGGGCGCGCGTTCTCGACCGTCAGAGGCAAGCCCGCTTCCCAGGTGAAGACGGTCTTGTGCTCCGCGCCGTGATACTCGAAGACGCGGCGGATGTCCTTCGCCAGAGAGAAGCTGAAGATCATCGTGAGGAAGATCGCCATGCGTATGAGGCCGTCAACGAGGTTGAAGCCGACGTTCGGCTTGACGGGCTTCAGGTAGCCGCGCGCGCTGTGGTAAGCGCGCGCGTACCAAGCCTCTCGCCCCGCATCGCTCGCCGACGCGCTCGTCGTCTGAGTGTTGCTGGCCGCGGCTGTTTGCGCGGCGTCGTTGGCGGAGGCTTGCGCCGGTTGTGTGTTTGCCGTCTCCGCCGCCTGAGAGTTGCGGTCGGCCCAGCCCATGCCGACGAAGAGCGCGTTCGTCAGCACCAGCGGCGCGACGACGAAGAGCAGGACGTTGAAGAGGAGCGCGAAGGCAATGGAACCGAAGGCCGCCGCCGAGCCGCGCTTCAACTCCTCCTCCGGGCTTTTCTTCGTCGGCACGGGGAAGAGTCCGGGCACGCCGCCCGTAATGCCTGCGAAGTCGCCCTCGCCCTCGACGACCGCGGGGGTGAGCGCGACCTCGACCTCGCGCGCAGCCTCCGCCTCGTTGAACGCCTCGCCCGCAGAGTAATTCAGAGCCTTGATGCCGAGCGCCATTGACTGCACGAGCACCGCCGCGCCCCGCAGGACGGGCAGCTTCAGCACGGGATAGTTGTCGCTCCACTTCGGCAGACGCGCGCCCGTGTGCGTGATCGTGCCGTCGGGCCGTCGCACCGCGATGGCGTAGGCCGCGGGCGTCCGCATCAGTACGCCCTCGATGACGGCCTGCCCGCCGACAATCAGGTCTTTTTCGTTGGCGCTCATTGTCACTCCGTGAATAAATGGTGAATGGTAAATGGTAAATAGTCGTCGAGCGCTGTCTGACTTGCACAGTTATCGCTCAGCTTGAGCGGCACTCAATCATCATTCACTATTTACCATTGACCATTTACCAGAAAAAGACGCCGGCGTTCGGTGCGGCTGTCTTTCGCGCACCCCGAACGGGAACGGAGAAAGACGAAGGCCGTGACGCGAGCGTCGGCGTCCGTGTTTGTCGGCTAATACTGGCGGCGTTGAATCGGCGTCATTGCGCTGCCGAAAAAAAAATCAGGCGTTCGCGCCCTCGACACCCGCGGGCGCTTCCGTCTTCTTGCCGTAGCGTTTGTTGAAGCGGTCAACGCGGCCCGCCGTGTCAACGAGCTTCTGCTTGCCCGTGAAGAACGGGTGGCACTCCGAGCAGATTTCGACGTTGATGTCGCCCTTTTTAGTCGAGCGGGTCTGGAACGTGCTGCCGCAGGCGCAGTGGACTGTGGTCGTGTGATAGTCGGGATGAATTCCTTGCTTCATTTCGTTTCCTCTTCCGTAGGTGGCGTCCGGCTCGCCCTCAAACAAAGTCACATGATACTTTCGCGCGCCGCGCAGGGTCAAGCCGTGCAAGCACTTGGATGCGCGAGACCTGCGCCCGGATTGCCCGCCCGCGGGGGCAGAATCAGGCACGCGTGCCGGTTTATTGACAGGCGCGCAAACAGCGTGTTACAAACGCGCTGACACGCCTTCGTAAAGCATTCTGTTTTAGCACCTTGAAAGTTACACCAGACGCAATCATACGCGAGCGGGGACGGTAATTCGACACGTCTCTGCCCGAAGAGTCGAACCTTTAGGACGCGATGACGGACGAACCCAAAACGCCTCCCCGCTCCACCGACACAAAGGCGTCTGAAAGCGACGATACAAGCCGCGCGGCGCAGCCCGCTTCGACCCCGGACGACAAAGCGCCCGGCTCGGCGGAGGCCGCCGCGAACGCAGGCACGCTCCCGCCCCCGCCCGACGCAGACCTTCCGCGCCCGACTCCCGAAAACCAGGCCGCGCTGACCGGCAAAGCGCCCTCCGGCAGTTCCACCTCCGGCACGACCGTCCCCGCCGCGAGCGGAGAGACCGAAGCAGCGACCAACGCGCCGCCCTTGAAGCCGAAACCCGCGAGCGTGCCGCCCTCGAACGAGACCCCCGAAGAGAAGAAAGCGCGCCTCGCACGTATCATCGCCGAGGCCAAAGCGAAGAAGGAGGCCGCCGCCGCGCAGACCGAAGGCGGCGAACAGAAACCAGCCGGGGGCGGGGAAGCCTCGACAACTGTGAGCGGGGAAACGACGGAGGCGAGTGCTCCGGCGCGACCGCCGGGCGGCAAGTCGCCGGAGGTCGGCGACCCCTCGAAGAGTCCTTCGCTGGCAGACCTCGAACGTGCCGCGAAGATCGCCGAGGCGAAGGCTCGCGCCGCAGCTTTGAAGGAAGCCGCAGCCGCGAAAACCCCCGCGGCAACGCCGGGCGCAGGCGTGCCGAGCGCGACGCCCGGCGCTGCGAAGACGCCTGCGACGGCAGCCGCCGGCGCGGGCGCGGTGAAGCCGCCCGTCAAGAAAAAGGATGAAGGGCCGAAGCCGACGGATGCGTCCACCCACCCGCTCGTCAAACGCCTGCGCGAGAAACTGGGCGACGCCGTCACCGGCGCTTTCAGCTTCCTCGGCCAGCTCTCGATACACGTCCGCGGCGAGTCGGTCGTCGAAGCCTGCCGCGCGCTCAGAGACGACGCGGAAACGCCTTTCAACTACCTGAGCGACCTGACCTGCGTCCACTGGCCGGAGCGCGACGACGCGCCCTTCGAGCTGGTCTATAACCTCTACTCCATCTCGAAGAATGAGCGCGTGAGAGTGAAGGCCGCGGCGGGCGAGGGCGAGGGCATCGAGAGCGTGACGGGCGTGTGGCCCACGGCCAACTGGATGGAGCGCGAGGTCTTCGACCTGTTCGGCGTCCGCTTCAAGAATCATCCGGACATGCGTCGCCTCCTGCTTCCTTCGGACTGGGACGGCCACCCGCTTCGCAAGGACTACCCTCTGGAGTTCATGGAGAACGCTTGGACGACGAAGCACCTGCCGTCCTTCAACGAAGTCCAGCGCGAGCAGTTGATGCAGCGCCGCGCCTACGGCCTCGAACTCTTGCAGACGCCCGACGAGCGGCGCATACGCGAGTTGTTCCGCGACGGGCGCGACCCTCTGCCGAAGGAGCACAAGTAAACCGGGATGCACCCGAAAGACCTCGCCGCCAAATATGAGGTTAAGGTCTTCGACGCCACAGCCGCGGCGGAAGCGGCGGGCTACACGCTCGGCCAGCGCATGTCGCCGCGCAACGTCTGGAACCGCGACAGCGCCGCCTCCGCCATCCTCTTCGACCTAATCAGCAAGCGCAAGCGCGGCGAAGTCGCAGACATCGCGCTCGTGCTTGAGATTGACAGCGTGACGGGAGCATTCAAAGGAAAGGATGAAGGCGGAAGGATGAAGGATGAAGTGAAAGCTGAAGCCTGAGAGCCGCGCTTTCATCCCTCCGCCTTCCGCCTTCACCCTTGCAGTTCATATGCACCAAGTAGAAGTCGCCACCACGCAGGAGACGCTGCTCGACAACCCCGAAATGGTCTTGAACATGGGGCCGCAGCACCCGTCCACGCACGGCGTGCTGCGCGTCATCCTGCGCCTGGACGGCGAGACCGTCATTGACCTCGACTGCGACATCGGGTTCCTGCACCGCGGCATGGAGAAGATCGCGGAGAATCGCCTCTACCCGATGATCGCGCCGTACTGGGACAGGCTCGACTACATTGCGGCGGTCTCGAACGGGCTGGTCTGGGTCGAAGCGGTCGAGCAGATGCTCGGTCTCGAAATCCCTCCGCGTGCACACTACATCCGCACCATCCTGACGGAGTTGAACCGCATCGCCTCGCACCTCCTGTGGCTCGCCACGCACGGACTCGACATCGGCGCGTTCACGGTTCTGCTGTGGGCTTTGCGCGAGCGCGAAGAGATTCTGAAGATTTTCGAGCAGCAGTTCGGCGCGCGCCTCACCTGCCACGCGTGGCGCATCGGCGGCATGCCGAACGACGCCTACGAGGGCTTCACCGAAGACGTGCAGCGCTTCGTGGACAACTTCCCGCACCGCCTCGAAGAGTACGAGACGCTTCTGTCGGAGAACCGCATCTGGCTCGGTCGCACGGTCGGCATCGGCGTCATCTCGGCGGAGGACGCCATCGCCATCGGACTTTCCGGCCCCGCCCTGCGCGGCTCCGGCGTCGCGTGGGACATACGCAAAAGCCGCCCCTACGCGGCCTACGCCGAACTCGACTTCGACGTGCCGGTGGGCGAGAACGGCGACACATACGACCGCTACCTCGTCCGCCTCGAAGAGATGCGGCAGTCGCGCCGCATCGTCCAGCAGGCTTTGAAGCAGTTGCCCGACGGCCCCGTCAACGCCAAAATCCCGAAGGTCATCAAGCCGCCCGTGGGCGACTACTACCACTCGATTGAAGGGCCGAAGGGCGAGATCGGCTGCTACCTCGTCAGCGACGGCACGAGCCGACCGTATCGCGTCCGCGTGCGGCCCCCGTGCCTCATTAATCTTCAGGCGCTGCGGCAGATGTGCATCGGCCACCTCGTCGCCGACGTGGTCGCCATCATCGGCACGCTCGACATCGTGCTCGGCGAAATAGATCGCTAGTGAATAGTAGATGGTAAATGGTGAATGGTGTTTGTGAGTTTCGGAACTTGAGCGGCAAAATGTTCGCTCCGCACACAGATAAGCCAGTTATCATTTACTATTCACCATTTACCAAACATGAACGTCATCCGCCTTCCAGTCCGAGAGATGACGCGCGAGGCGTTCGCGCCCTACGGCATCGTGCTTGACCGGCGCGGCTCGATTGACGTGGACATCGGCATGGGCGTGCCGAGCATCACGGGCGCGACCGCAGACCCGCGCCCCTTCCAGTTCGAGTTCATGGCGCGGCACCGCCACACGATGCAGGTCATCTCGCCGCTCGCAGGCTCGCAGGCCGTCATCTGCGTCGCGCCGCCGAACGGGCTGGAAGCGCCGGACGTTGAAAGGGTCGCCGCCTTCCGCGTCGAGGGCCGTCTGCCTTACGCATACTTCCGCGGCACCTGGCACACGCCGCCCTTCGCACTGG
>DATARW010000079.1:0-17724 GCA_036263975.1 Pyrinomonadaceae bacterium | reverse complement strand
GAGGAAGAAGGCGGCACTGGTATCAATGCGCTTGACCTCGCGGCACTGTGCGTTCGCGCCGCACGACTCGATGTTGTTCGTCCAGAAGCCCAGGCCGCCCGCGTCAGGCTCGCGCGAGAGGAAGTCGAGGTAGTGCTGGCGCACGTAAAAGTCGGAGCGGTCGAGCGGGTTCGCCGCGCTCGTCACAGAGTCGTCGTCAACAATCGTCAGCACGGCGAACGCGGGATCGGGAAGTGAGCCTTGACCGACCAGGTTGCTCAGTTTGAGATTGACCGTCTCATTCCCTTCATGTGCGTCGTCGTTCGTGATGAGCACGTTGAAAGACTTGAGCACATCGCCGGGAGCGAAGTGAAGTGTGCCGCTCGCAGGCGTGTAGTCGCTTCGCGAGCTGGCCGTCCCGTCGCTGGTTGCGTAGTCAACGGATAGCTCGACCGAATTATCACCTGAACGCATGACGCTGATTTGCGCGGCCCCGTCATGTTCGGCCACGTTGAAGTCACCCGCGACGAATTGAATCGAAGCGGATACAACGGGCGGCGTCGGCGTGGGCGCAGGTGTCGGAGTTGGCGAAGGCGTGGGCACGGGAGAAGGCGCTGGTGTGGGGGTTGGCGCGGGCGTAGGTGTCGGCGTAGGTGATGGCGTCGGGGTCGGCGTCGGGGTCGGGGTTGGGGTTGGGGTCAGCGTTGGAGTTGGTGTTGGAGTCGGCGTCGGCGTTGATGTCGGTGTGGGTGTCGGTGTCGGCACATTGTCAACGAGGGAATAAATTTCGCCCGTGCCGTAGCTGGCGACGTAGAGATTGCCTGCCTCGTCCTCGCCGAAGGCAGAGATGTTGAGGTTCGTATCAAGCAGCTCCATGCTTTGCCAGCTTGCGCCCTGCTGCCGGAGCGCCCAGATGCGCCCGCTGCAATAGTCGCCGTAGAAGTAGAGGCCCTGCATGCGTGGGAACGCGCTGCCGCGATAGATGTAGCCGCCGACCACGGCACAGCCGAAGCTGTGGTCGTACTCGATGACGGGCAGTGTGAGGCCGGTCATGTCACACTGCGAGGCGTTGTAGCAATGCAAGCCCTCCATGATTCTCCAGCCGTAATTCTGACCGCCCGCGCTGCCCGCGTTCTGAAAGTCAATCTCCTCGTAAAGGTTCTGCCCGACATCGCCGATGAACAGATCGCCGGTCTGACGGTCGAAGGAGAAGCGCCACGGATTACGCATGCCGAGCGCCCAGATTTCCTCTCGGAAGCCTGCGCGACCGACGAACGGATTGCTCGAAGGGATGGTGTAGGTCTGCGGGCTGCCGGTCTCGACATCGAGGCGGAGAATTTTTCCGAGCAGTTCGGCGGGGTTCTGCGCGCGGTTGCCGGGGTCGCCGCCCGAGCCGCCGTCGCCCATGCCGACGTAGAGAAAGCCGTCGGGGCCGAAGGCGAGTTGTCCGCCGTTGTGATTGGGGAAGGGCTGCGCGATGGTGATGAGCTTCTGCTCGCTCGCGGCGTCGGCCAAGTCCGCGTTGGAGGCGCTGCGCTGATAGCGCGCGATAACCGTGTCGCCGTTGGCGTCCGTGTAATCAACGTAGAAGTGGCCCTTCGTCGAATAGTTCGGCGGGAATGCGAGGCCGAGCAAGCCCCGCTCGCCGCCGCTGCTGATGCGCGTGGAGATGTCCAGGAAGGGTGTTGTGAGAAGCGCGCCGCTTTTGACGATGCGGATTCTGCCGTTCTGCTCGACGACGAAGAGTCGGCCACTGCCGTCGCCCGCGTTTGTGATGCTGACCGGCGAGGCGAGGCCGGAGATCGGCGAGGATAAAGCAAGGGCGGGTAAATCCGTCGCGCCGCTCGTCTCCTGCGCGCCCGCGCGCCGCGCGACGAAGGACGCGAAGACGAAAAGACAAAGAACCACTGCGACGAACGACAGCGCAGCGCGAAAACTCCTGCGGCTCATTACTCCCCTCCCCTTTTTCGTTGAACCCTGAATTTCGACGACGCCCTAACCAGCAGCGAAGTGAAGGGCAGCGGCCTTCTCTTCGATGGCGGCGTAGAGCTGTTCGCGCTCGCGCTCGTCCGACGACTGCCGGTAGGCGAGCAGGGCTTCTTTCATTGACGCAAGCTCACGATAGAGGCCCGCGTCCTCGATTGGGGGCGTGAGATAAGAGACCAGCCCGGCGTATGAACGACGGCGGGCGATGGAACCCTCCGAAGGGTTGTTGACGCTGTAAATATACACGTGCGGCAGCTCGCCTATCAAACGGTCGGGCCAGCACTCGCCCGACAGTCCGACCTGCTTGCCCGGCATGAACTCCAGCGCGCCGTGCGTCCCCGTGTGGACGACGGCGTCGGCGCAAAAGATTTTTTCGAGGTAGGTGTAGAGCGCCGCGAAGCCGTGGTGCGGCGCTCCGCCGCGCGACATCAGCAGACGCATGGGGTCGCCCTCGTAGCCGAACGTCGGCTGCACGGCGACGAAGACGTTGCCGAGCCGCACGCCCTGAATCAGAAGCTCGCGCCCGAACGTGTTGATACGACCGGGCGCAGCGCCCCACTCCTTTTCGATGTCGGCGGCGTAAGAACACAGGCGCAGATACTCTTCAACACCCATCCGGTAAGCCACGTTCGCCACCGCGCCGAAGCGTTCGGAGTTTCCGCCGAGCAGCATCTCGCGCAGCCGGTCGGCGTCCGAAGGGACTTCGACCGCGTAGCCTTCCGCGCGGAGGCGGCACAGAATCTCTCGGACGCTTGGGAACACGTCGAGGTCAGCCGCCGTGCCGATGTTCCCCTTGTTCGGCGGGAAACAGAAAAGGACGAGCGCGATTTTCATCTCACTCCGCGCCGCCTTCTGTAGATGATTCCAGCGGCGCAGGCGACGCGCCACGCGACCGCAACGCTCTTCGAGCGCGACCGGCTCGACGCCCTCCGCGGTGATGCCGCCGAAGACGAACGGCTCGGTCGCGCCGTCAATCTCCGGGATGGCGACCTGCATTCCGGCCTGCACGGGGTTCAGCCCCGTCCACGAATCGCGCCACGCCTCGACCGTCTGCACGTCGAGGCTCACAGACGAGCGCAGCGGTCTGTTCAGCCCGCGCAGAAACTCGACCGCCGCCTCGCTGTCATTCATCGCCGGCCCGCCCACGAAGCTGAAGCCCGTCAGCGAGACGATCTGACTCACGCGCGAATTAGATACTTGAAGGTGTGAAGATAAGGCGTCGGGATGCATGCCCGCCTGAGTTCCCTTCTCTCCATCCCGCCGTCCACCCATCTCCTCTTCGACGAAGAAGCGCGAGCACGCGTCGCGGTTGTCCATGAAAGTCGAGATGACCGGGAGCGGGGCCAGCCCTTCGCGCTCGACAGCGCGGATTAACCCGTCGTAGTGCTTGCGCGTGCCGCTCACGACGTTCGTCCGCATGAGCAGGAAGCCGACCGTGTTCGACGGCACGAGCGGCGGCGTCTGCTTCGCGCGCGCGGCCCGGCGTTCGTACCAGCGGCGGTAGGCGTCGAACGTCTCGAAGATTGCGGGCGCGTCCGGGTGATAGATGCCGACCGCGGGAGCGGTTTCGGGCGGCGGCACGGCGATTTTCGCAAGCCGTACGTCGCCCGCGTAATGCTTCAGCGCGTAGAGGAGCATCGAGCTGATGTTGGCGGGCGTCGGCTGGAGGAAGTAGCAGAAGAGGAGAAGATAATTTTTCAAGTCGCGCAGACGGCCCGCGCCCGGCACGAAGCGCAGGAGCGTCGGCATGCGCTCGACGAGCTTCAGATACTGTGTGTGCCCCGGCGACGCCCCGCGCCGACGCGCGCGTGCCTGCTCGCCCATCCAAGACCCGACGCTCTTGAACAGGCGGCGCGCACGGCCCTCGTCTCTCCCCTTCTCGCCTGCGTCGTCCGCCTCCTCGTTGCCGTTCTCTTCCGCCGCGCCGCCGAACCGCAGCTTTCCCATGCGCGTCCGGCGCATCAATTCCGGCATGCAGTTGATGACGACGACGGCGCGTTGCTTCGACGCGCAGCGGCGCAACAGCGGCACGAGGCGCGCAGCGTTCTCGCCTTCGGTGACGTGGATGACGAAGATCACTTCGGACTCGCCGAGGTCTTGCTCGACCTCCGTCCACTCGCGCTCCGAGAGCGGCACGCCGAAGTTGTGCGCGGCGACGCGTAAGCCTACCTGGTGACGGCGATTAATCTCCCCCTCCGCGTGGCGCAGAGGGGCGAGCAGGCTCGAACCGACGTAGAGAATCGTGGTCTTCATCTTCGCTTCAGGCGACGCCCTCGATTCGGTCTTCGAGGCCGGAGAAGATTTCGCGGAGCCTTTCCAACATCTCCGCTTCTGCCTCCCAGAATCCGCGTCCCTCCGCTTCGAGCAGGCGCGCGACGAGCGAGCGAGCCGAGTGCGGATTCAGACTGCTCAAACGTTCGAGCATCTCGGAGTCGAGGACGTATGTGCGCGCCACTTCGTCGTAAATCCAGTTGTCAACGGCGTCGGCGGTCGCGCTCCAGCCGAAGGTGTTCGTAACGTGGCTCTCGATTTCGGCCACGCCGCGGAAGCCGTGGCGGAGCATGCCCTCGTACCACTTCGGATTGAGCGTCTTGGCGCGCGTCTCAAGGCGCACGACCTCTTCGAGCGAGCGCACGCGCGCGTCCCTTGCGAGCGCATCCGAGAGATAGATGGCGGGCCTCTCCTGCGCGTGCCGCTCGACGGCCTTCGACACTCCGCCGAGGTATTCAAAATAGTGGTCAACGTCCGTGATGCCGATCTCGAACGAGTCTATGTTCTGGTAGGTCGCCTCGACGCGTGCGAGCGCGCGTGAGAGCGCCCCGCGCGCCTCTCGCCCTTCGAGCGCGACCCCGGCGCGGTCGCGTCCGTAGGCGAAGCACTTGCGCGTGACGAAGAGGTCGCCTAAAGCGTCGGCGCTCTCCCACTGCGAGTCCATGACCATGAAGTTGACGTTCGTGCCGTAGCTCCCCGGCGCGTTCGAGAAGACGCGCAGCGCCGCCTCATCGAACGTGCAACCGTCCGCCGCGACCTGCTCCTCGACGTTGGCGCGCACGGGATTCAACTCCACAGGCTCGTCCAGCTCGGCCACGCAGCGCACAGCCTTGTCGAGCAAAAGCATCGTTGCGCCGAACAGGTCGCGGAAGATTCCGGAGACGGTCATCAACACGTCAACGCGCGGGCGGCCCAGACGTTCGAGCGGTATCGCCTCGACTCCGCCGACGCGGTTCATCCCGTCGCGCAAAGGGCGCACGCCCAGCAGCCACAGCGCCTGCGCCACGCCTTCGCCCTGCGTCTTGATGTTGTCGAGTCCCCAGAGGACGAGCGCCATCGAGCGCGGGTAGCGACCGCGCTCGGCGCGGTGTCGTTCGAGGAGCGTGCCGACGACGCGCTCGGCCCTCGCGCAAGCCATTGGCGAAGGCACGGCGTAAGGATTGACCGCGTGCGTGTTCCGCCCCGTCGGGAGAATCGAAGGGTTCTGCACGATGTCCGCGCCCGGCCCCGGCTCGACGTATTCGCCGCGCAGCGAACGCGCGAGTCCGTCCAGCTCTCCGCTTGTTTGAAGCTGCACTCTGATCTTCGCCAGCAGCGCGAAGACCTTGCCTGACTCTTCCGCGCTGACGCGCGCCTCCGCTTCGAGCCGACGCGCGGCGCGCTCGCTCCCCTCGCTTAGGAAAATTTCGACCGACTCACGAACCAGCGCGTCAACGCGCTCGCGCCTGCGCCAACCGTCCTCCGACTTGTCTGCAATCAACGCGTCGTATGCGCTCAGGCCCAGACCTTCCGCGACGAGGTTGGTCAGCGCGCGCGCGCCGCATTCGGGCCGGTCGAAGGAAGCCACCATGCGTAAGAGGTCGGCGCACTCCTGCTCGACGGGCGCGCGACCGAAGATGTGCAGCCCCGTGGGGATGAGCCGCCGCTCGATCTCGACGACACGCTCCCAGAGTTCGAGCACGCGCCGGTCTCTCTCTTCGCACGTCAGGGCTGTGGGTTTATCGTTCATTGATCGAGAGCCTGAAGCGCGGCGGGCCGAGAGCACGGTCGGCGCTTCGCGGTATTGCGTTTCAAACGTCGGCGTCCCGCAACGCTTCGGCCAGCTCGCCGCCGGAGATCAACTGCGGCAACTGCAGGTAGCGACCGTCGAGCGACTCGGACAGAAAGCGCCCCTCGCCGTTTGCAGTGAAGCGGCTCCGCGTGTCAATGACGAGCGACGCGACGCCCGCGCCGCTGAGCGACGCGCCGAGCCTTCGGATTTCGTCCTTGATCTGCTCCTTGAAAGCAACATCGCGCGACTTCTTCAATACAGCGTTGTCCCGACCGTCCAGGGCCGTGGTCTTCGCCGTCACACCTTCCGAGAGCGGCACGTTGGCGCGTCCGTCCGTGAAGACTATGAGTTTCACGCGGCACGCGCCGTCAGACGCGGCGCGGCGAGAAACGTCGAGCGCGCGCAGCAGTCCTGCGGCCAGCGGCGTCGCGCCGCCGACCGGAAGCTCTTCGAGCAGGCGGCGGGCGCGTGAAGCCGAGCCGCTCGGCGCAAGCAGAAGTTCAGCGCCGCGCTCCCGAAAGCTTATGAGCGAGACGCGGTCGCGGTTGACGTAAGAGCGCCGCAGGAGTTGTGCGAGCACGCCCTTCGCCTGCCCGATGCGGTTCGCAGCCATGCTGCCCGACGCGTCAACGACGAAGACGTAGAGAGCGCCGGCCTTCGCGCTGTAGCGTTTGAAGCGCAAGTCTTCGGGCGCGACGCCGTGCGTGCCGCCCGCCGCGTCCCTTTTTTTTAAGGCGCGGGCGGGCGCTGCGGCGCGCAAAGTCGCGTCGAAGGCGACGCCGCGCGCACCGTTGCTGTCCGCCGACGCGCCCGCGTAACGACCGCGCCCGGCAGTCGGAGAGCGACGCGCGCCCGCGCGACGCCGCGACGCGGACTTTGAACTTCGCGCCTGACGTTTCGCCTCGTGCGTCTTCGTCGGAACGTCGCGGCTCAACCCGACTTCGGCGGCTGGAATTATCAATTCGCCGCCGTCGAGAGAGTTGCCGCCCTGTCTCTCGCCTTCCGGACTTCTACCCTGCGGACTTCTGCGTTGCGGGTCTCCGTCCTCCTGCGAACGCGCGTGGCTTCCGCCGGAGTTTACTTCGCTGAAATCAAACTCGCTCGAACTGCCGTCGCCGCGTGGGCCGTCAACTTCAAAGCCTTTATCGTCTTGGAGCCTGCTCTTTTTTTTCTCGCCGCCTTGCCGCGTCGAAGTGTCTCCGAAAATCTCTGAGATACATCTCCGCACGCGCGCTTCGCCGCCGCCCGATTCGAGCGGGTCGCGGCGCAGGCGATGGCGCAGCGACATCGGAGCCACGCGCCGAACGTCTTCAAACGTCACGGCCCGACGCCCCTCGAATGCCGCGAGCGCACGCGCGGCGCGCGTGACCGTGATCTCACCGCGATGTCCGTCAACGCCGAGCCGCTGACACAGCTCCGCGATGGAGCGCAGCAGGGCGCGCGTGACTTCGACGCGCGCGTGCGCGCGCGCGGCGCGCAACACGCGACGACGCAGGCTCGTCTGCTCGGCCTGCCGTGCATCGAGAAAGCCGTCGGGGTCCTGGTCGAAGGCTTCGCGGTGCTCGACGATCAGGACGCGTTCGTCGAGGTCGCGCGTGGTCTCGACCTCGGCGCAGAGGCCGAAGCGGTCGAGCAGTTGGGGTCGCAGCTCGCCCTCTTCGGGGTTGCCGGAGCCGACGAGCACGAAGCGCGCGGGGTGCTCGGCGGAGACGCCCTCGCGCTCGACGAGATTGCGCCCCGTCGCCGCCACGTCGAGCAGGAGGTCAACGAGGTGGTCTTCGAGGAGGTTGACTTCGTCTATGTAGAGGAAGCCACGGTTGGCGCGCGCGAGCAGTCCCGGCTCGAACCGCTTGACGCCCTCGCTGAGCGCGCGACCGAGGTCAATGGTTCCGCACACGCGATCTTCGGTCGCGCCGAGCGGAAGCTCGACGACAGGCACACTCCTGCGCGCGCGCGCGAGCTTCGCGCCGTCGGCGAGGCGCGCGCGGCAGTCGTCGCACAGCGCCGCCGCGTCCGACGGGTCGCAGTTGTACGCGCAGTCGCGCACCGCCGCGAGCGGCGGGAGGAGGTCTGCGAGCGCGCGCACCGCCGTGGACTTGCCCGTCCCCCGGTGGCCCGTGACGAGGACGCCGCCGATTGAAGGCGCAACCACGTTCAGCAGCAGCGCGAGCTTCATCTCCTCTTGCCCGACGATGGCCGTGAAGGGGAAGACCGGGCGAGAGGCCGGAGTCTTCCTGCTTGCGTTGTTCTTGGAACGCCCTGTCATGTAATCCGTTTCGTGAAAGAAACTTCGGGAGCGCTAGGGATTATAAACAACTGGTGTGCAAACAAAACAGAATCGCGCGCGACAGAAAGCAGATGCCCTTTGTCGAAAAGCTACGCCCGTTCGCTGACGCTCGCGGTTCTGAACACTGAGCGTTCAAGGCTCGATAGACATACGCTGAACGTTCGTCAACGGCTGGCGGATAATCTTCCCGTCTTTGGTGACGACGACGATCTGGTTGCCTTCGACCGTCACGCGACGCACGGTGCTCATGTCGCGCTCAATCATTTCGCCGTCTCTGGTCACGATGACGAGGCGCTGAGTCGGCGCGGGCTGAGTTGGTGCGGGAGTCGCGCCGGGCGCGGGCTGTGTGGTAGAGCCAGACTCACCCGCACTCGCGCTCCCCGCCGTGCTCCTCGGCGCGCGCGCGGCGCGACGACGCGGCGCTGCCGTCGTCTTCGCAGGCGGCGCAGGCGACGTTTCCGATTCGGTTTTCGTTTCAGATTTCGCTTCGACCGGCTGGCCTGCTTCCGTCGCGGGTTTAGTGTCCGCCGTTGAGGTGGCGGGCGCTTTGGTAGCCGGTCGCGGCCTCGGAGTTCCGGCGCGCGCCCTGCTCGCAGACGCACGCGCCCTGCCCGTGCTGCGCGGCGTGGCGGACGCTTTACTTTCGGCTGCGTTGTCGGCGGGCGTGGGCGAGGGTTTGACTTCGCTTTCCTTCGACACGTCCGCGGGCGTGGGTGCGGGTTTCGGCTCTTCGATGCGCGCGCCGGTCGAAGTCACGCGGCGGACGTTCCTGCCGCGCGACGCTGTGCTCGACACCGTCGGCTCGACAGGCTGTTGAGCGTTCGAGAGACCTGCCGGCGCAGGCTCAAACGAGCCGCCGAACTGTATGCGGTAGCTGCCTTCGACATCGCCGACGGCGCGCGCCTCGACTCGAAGCACGAGCGTCTCTTCGCTGCGGACGTAGAAGCTCTTGGTCAGGTGGGCCGTGTCGCCGAGCAGCGTGAACTTGAGCAGCGGGCGCAGAGTCGTCGCCGTGAACACGTCAACGTCGCCGGTCAGCTCCGTGCTGTCGAAAGTGATGGTGAGATCGCCCTCGGTTCCTCGAAAGGTGTAGAAGTGGCGCGTGGGCCGCGCGTCGCCCACGTCGCGCGGCGCGATGCGCCCGCTGATGTCGTTGGTGAAGACCGCCGCGGGGTAGCTCGGATCGTTAGACTGAGCCGGCGCAACTCTCACGGCGGCGGCTGAAAGAAAGATGAAGGCCGCCGCAATGAAGACCGCTCGGAGTTGTCGGCTGATGTTTGGACGCATCGGAACAAGCTCTCGCGGGAAAGCACGGGTGAGTTTAGCAGCCACTACGTCCGCTCAACAACAGCAGGCCGGGGGTCTGGATAAAACAAACCCCGGCTGGTCGCCGGGGCGTCTTTCGTATCGAATGCGGAAGGGGGGACTCGAACCCCCACGAGTTGCCTCACACGCCCCTCAAACGTGCGCGTCTACCAGTTCCGCCACTTCCGCTTGGGTTGGCAAAATAAAATTAACAGCATCGCCGACGCGGTTCAAGTCGTCGGCCTGGTCGGTCTGGCGGAACTACTTCTGAGCCGGACTTGCGTTAGCTTCCGGGCTGGCCGTCGTAGATGCCGGAGCGCCCGTGTTCGCAGCCGGAGCAGCCGCGCTGCCATCGTTCGGTTGCGGCGACGCGGGCGAAGACTGCGGCTGCTGGGCCGGCGGCGCGGCGGGCGTCGCCGTCGGAGACGGCTTCGCCTTCGCGCCGCCCTCCATCAGGGAGCGCTGGCCGCCCACGCCCATGCCGAGCAGCAACGCGACGATCATAAAGGTGGCCGCCGCGCCGATGGTGATCTTGGCGAGAATGGTCTGCGTGCCGCGGGGGCCGAAGGCCGTGCTTGAAATCGAGCTGGTGAAGAGCGCGCCCGCGTCGGCCTTGCCCGGCTGCAAGAGCACCGAGACGATCAGGACGAGACAGGCAAGGATGAAGATTCCGAATAAGAAGTAAGTCAGCAAAACGTTATGACCTCAGACTGAAAAACTACCTGTCGTAATGAACTATCTGCGCGAAGGTTCCGGCGTCGAGGCTTGCGCCCCCGACGAGCGCGCCGTCTACGTCCGGCTGCTTCATCAGGCCCGCGATGTTGTCGGGTTTGACCGAGCCGCCGTAGAGGACTCTCAGGCGGCGGGCAGCGTCCTGCGAAAACCTGCCCGCGAAAACGCGCCGGACAAACGCGTGCATTTCCTGCGCTTGCTCCGGCGTCGCGGTTCTCCCCGTTCCGATGGCCCAGACGGGTTCGTAGGCGATAATGATACGGTCGAGGTCGGAGGCTGTCAAATCACGCAGCCCGCCTTCGACCTGACCGCGCACGACTCTTTCGTCCACGCCCGTCTCGCGCTGCTCCAACGTCTCGCCGACGCACATGATGACGGTCAGCCCCGCCTCAAGTCCGGCCTGCGCCTTCCGGTTCACGAACGAATCGCTCTCGTGATAGAGATGCCGACGCTCCGAGTGGCCGACGATGACGTGCGACGCACCGGCATCCTTCAGCATGTCCGCCGCGACCTCGCCCGTGTGCGCACCCTGCTTCGACTCGGTCGAGCAATCCTGTCCCGCGACCTGTATGTTCGAGCCTTCCAGCCTGTCGGCCACGGTCTTAATCGCTGTGAAGACCGGCGCGATTACCACCTCGCAGTGGCTCGCGTTCGCCACCAGAGGCTTCAACTCCAACGCCGTCGCCACCGAATCGGCGATCAGCTTGTACATCTTCCAGTTTCCGGCGATGACGGGTTTTCGCATAAAGAAGCTGTTAGCCGTTAGCTTTCGGCTTTCAGCTATCGGCAGAGTGATTGCGGACAATTCGCCCAAGCGAGAGCGCCTTTGCCCAAGCAAGAGCGCCAGTTAAATAATAGCGTCAAGGCCGTCCACGGCGTCTGCCGTGAGCTAAAAGCTAACGGCTAATAGCCAACAGCTATTTGTCACTCAGCGCGGCGACGCCGGGCAGTTCGTCGCCGGCGAGGAATTCGAGCGTCGCGCCGCCGCCCGTGGAGATGTGGGTTATCTTGTCCGCGACTCCGGCCTGTTGAATGGCCGCGACCGAATCGCCGCCGCCGACGATGACGGTCGCGCCGCGGTCGGCGGCCTCCGCCACGGCGCGGGCGACGCCGACCGTCCCCTCGTCGAATCCCTTCTCCTCGAAGACGCCCATCGGGCCGTTCCAGATGATCGTCTTCGCGTCTTCGATTTCGTGCGCGAAGAGCACCACTGTCTCCTTGCCAATGTCGAGGCCGACCTGGCCGATGTTCGTGAACTCGACGGGGATGGTCTTACGGCTGTGCAGCGGGTCGAAGCTGTCAACGACCTGATGGTCTGTCGGCAGAACGAGCTTGACGCCTTCGGCCTCGGCGCGCTGCTTTAACTCGCGAGCCGTCTCCAGCATGTTGTCTTCGACGAGCGACTTCCCCGTGGTAAAGCCCTCGGCCTTGAAGAACGTGTAAGCCATCGCGCCGCCGATAAGAATCTTGTCAACGCGGCGGGTGATGAGCGAGTTGATGACCGGAATCTTGTCCGAGACCTTCGCGCCGCCGAGGATGGCGACGAACGGGCGCTCCGGTCGTTCGAGCGCGCGGCCCAGGTACTCAAGCTCCTTCTCCATCAAAAGGCCCGCCGCCGCCTTCTCGACGTACTTCGTAATGCCTGCGGTCGAGGCGTGCGCGCGGTGCGCCGTGCCGAAGGCGTCGTTGACGTAGAGGTCGCACAGGCTCGCCAGTTCCTTCGCGAAGGCGTCGTCGTTCTTCTCCTCCCCCTTGTGAAAGCGCAGGTTTTCAAGCAGCAGCACGTCGCCGTCCTTCAACGCTTCGACCTTCCCCAGCGCTGCCTCGCCCACGCAATCCTCCGCGAACGCGACCGGCTGGCCGAGCAGCTTCGACAGGTGCTCGGCCACGGGGCGCAGGCTGTACTTCTCGACGCGCGCGCCCTTCGGCCTGCCGAGGTGCGACGCGAGGATGACGCGCGCGCCGTGTTCAATCGCGTACCGAATCGTCGGCAGCGCCGCGCGGATGCGCGTGTCGTCCTCGACCTTGCCGTCCTTCAAGGGAACGTTGAAGTCCACGCGCACGAAGAGGCGCTTGCCCTTGAGGTCGAGGTCTTTGATGGAAAGCTTGCTCATTGGTAAATGGCGAATGGTGAATGGTGAATGGTAGCTGAGCACAGGCGGACTTGAGTTGTGGAATGGAAGCCGCGCCGCCGTCAGGCTCTAATTACCATTCACCATTTACCTCCTCACAGTCCTTTCCCCGCGATGAACTTGACGAGGTCGCGGACGCGGCAGGAGTAGCCCCACTCGTTATCGTACCAGGAGAGCACCTTGACCAGTCGCCCGCCGACGACCTTCGTGTAGTCGGCGTCAACGATTGAGGAGTTGTCGTTCTTGCGGAAGTCAACGGAGACGAGCGGCTCTTCGGAGAAGGCGAGGATGCCGCGCAGCTCCTCGTTGGCCGCGTTCTTCAAGGCCGCGTTGACCTCCTCGGTCGTCGTCTCGCGCTCGACTTCCATCACCACGTCAACGAGCGAGACGTTCGGGGTCGGCACGCGCACCGAAATGCCGTCGAACTTGCCCTTGAGTTCCGGCAGCACGAGCGCGACCGCCTTCGCCGCCCCCGTCGAGGTCGGGATCATCGAGAGCGCGGCGGCGCGCGCGCGGCGCAGGTCTTTGTGCGGCAGATCGAGCAGTTGCTGGTCGTTCGTGTACGAGTGAATGGTCGTCATCTGCGCCGCGCGGATGCCGAAATTCTCGTGGATGACTTTGGCGACGGGCGCGAGGCAGTTGGTCGTGCACGAAGCGTTCGAGATGATCCGGTGCGCCGCCGGGTCGTAAGATGTCGCGTTGACGCCGAGCACGATGGTGATGTCTTCGCCCCTGGCGGGCGCGCTGATGATGACCTTCTTGACCGGGCCGCGCAGGTGCTTGCGCGCGTCCTCGGCTTTGGTGAAGAGGCCCGTGGACTCGATGATAACCTCCGCGCCGACCGACTCCCACGGAATCGCCGCCGGGTCGCGCACGGAAAAGACACGGAACTCGTCCTTCTCAATCCGAATCCCATTCTCCGTCGCGCGAATCTCGTGTTCGAGGTTGCCGAGGACGGAGTCGTACTTCAACAGGTGCGCCAGCGTCTCGGTGTCCGTGATGTCGTTGACGGCCACGAATTCGATGTCGGGGTCGCCGAGGGAAGCGCGCAGGACGTTGCGACCTATGCGACCGAAGCCGTTGATGCCAACTTTGATTGCCATTGCGTTAAAGCCTCCTCGCCTTAGGTTAAGATTCTTGAGACGAGCGATCAGGAGCGCAGACAGTTCGCCTCCTGCGGCGAGCGACCACGACGCTTCAGGGACGCGAACGCTTGAAGTCCTGTCGGTTGTTGGAGCTTGCCCTAAAAAATTGAAGATAAGGCGCACGCGCGCGTGCTGTCAAGCCGACCCTCTCGAAACGCGTGCGACTGCCGCTCCGCCCGCCCGCACTGCTTTTGAAGCACCGCAATTCGGCCCCTGCGCCGCGCCTTAAATGTATGTTGTTGAAACCCCAAGTCCGCGCGGGACGTAGTACGCACAGACCTGCCGCGAAGCATTGAAGGACTTCTCAGACGCGTCGCGGCGCAAGGATTGCAACCCCGATTCAATGAGGACGGTTTGAACTTTTTATCCGGGCGCGCAAGTGCTGCCGGCTCGCCCAACGGAAATTTTTAGGTAGAGAAAATGCCCAAACACATACGCTTCTTTAATCTCGCGCGCAAAGGCTCTGCGGCCCTGTGCGCCACTTGGCTCTCCGCGTTTCTCGTTTTCGGGAACGCGATGTCCGCTTTTGGGAATGCGGCTGCCTCCGACAATTCCCGCGCAACGGCGACGAATGCCTCCGCTTCCGACGAGGGCGTCGCGAAGCCTTCAGCCACTCCCGCCAACGCTTCGACGGACGAAGCAAAGGGCAAGCCCGCGCCGCAACCGACCGCGAAGACGAGCGGGCGCAAGCACGTCTCCAGGAAGGTGGGCGAGCCTTTCGTTGTGGAGACGGCGGACTTGAAACAGACTTCGACGCAGACGCCCGCGACTCAACCGCCTTCGTCGCGGACGCCCGCGCAGACGGACGCGACGCGACCGCCGGGCACCGAGCAACAGCAGACCGTCCCGCCGACGGCGCGGCCCAACCCGCCCGCGAACCCGCAGACGCCGCCGGGCACGCAGCAGCCCGCGCCGCAGACGCCCCCCGGCGTGCAGACGCCGCCCGCGACCCAGCCGCCCGCGACGACCGCGCCGAATCCCGCGCCGACGGCGACGACGCCGAGCTCCATTCCGCCTTCGGAGACGACCGCGCCGAACGCCCTGGAGACACAGGAACCGAACTTCCCCTCCGTGCAGCGTCGTCCCGTGCCGCCGTTGCCGCCGCTCGAACGCGTCGGCGTCAACAGCGGCGACTCGCTCTCGCTCTCGCTGAACGAGGCGATTCGCCGCGCGCTCGAAAACAACAACGACATCGAGGTCGCGCGCAACGACGTGCGCCTCGCCGAGCAGCAGTTGTACGTGCTGCAAGGCGTCTACGATCCCGTGTTCACCTACACGCCGGAGATCAACAACTCCGTGCGCCCGGTCACAAACATTTTCGGCGGCGCAGGCACCGCCGGGACGGTCACGACGACCGACTACAACAACAACGCAACCGTTGATAAGCAGTTCGGGCGCGGCGGCGGCAACTTCACATACTTCTTCAACAACACGCGCGAGACGACTTCGGCCAGCAACACGAGCATCAACCCTTTCTACTCTTCGGCGCAGGGCCTACAGTTCACGCAGCCGCTCTGGCGCAACCGCTCGATTGACCGCAATCGCCAGCAGATACGCATCCAGCGCAAGCGGCTCGAACAGTCCGATTCGGACTTCCGCCTTCGCACCATCGCCGTCATCTCGCAGGTGCAGCGCGCCTACTGGGACTTGGTCTTCGCCCTGCGAAACGAGCAGAACCAGATTTCCAACGTGAACCTCGCGCGCGAGAACTTCCGTACCACCGAGGCGAGCGTTTCCGCAGGCGCGTCCGCACCGCTCCAGCGCGCCGAAATCGAGACGGAGCTTGCCACGCGCGAAGACGCGCTCCTGATCGCCAACCAGCAGGTGACGGTCGCGGAGAACACGCTCAAGACCCTGATGCTGAAAGACCCGCTCTCGCCCGACTGGTCGAAGGTTCTGCTCCCGACCGACGAGCCTTCGTTCGACGAGACGCCCGTCAACCTGGAATCGTCGCTCAAGGAGGCGCGCGAGAATCGCCCGGAGATGCGCCGCCTCAAGCTCGAAGAGGAGGTCAACGACATCAACCTCCAGTTCTACAAGAACCAGACGAAGCCACGCGTTGACCTGACCGGCACTTTCCAGACCAACGGGCTGGCGGGCACGCCGAACTCGACTCTGACTTCGACCACGCCGTCCCCTCTGATTCTCGGCGACTCCTTCGCTTCGACGAGCGCGTCCGCCTTCCTCTTGCAGCAGCTCAACCAGACGCGTGTGGCGCTGGGGCTTCAAGCCATTACCAACGTGCCCACCGTCACGCCTACGGCGACCGGCATCCCCTCGCAGTTCGTCGGCGGCTACGGGCAGACGCTCCAGAACCTCTTCAGCTTCAGCACGCGGCAGATCGTCGTCGGCGTGACGATTCAACTGCCTTTCAAGAATCGCGTCGCAAAGGCGAACCTCGCCACGGCTCGCATCCAGCGCGACCAGCTCGCCGCACAGACGCGCGGGCAGGAGGAGACCGTCGAGGTTGACGTTCGCAACGCCGTGCAAGCGGTCGAGACCGCGCGCCGCCGCGTGATCTTCGCGCGCGAGGCGAGCAAGAGCGCCGAGGAGCAGCTCGCGGGCGAGCGCCGTCTATTCCAGGTCGGGCGCTCCACACAGTTCCTCCTCTTCCAGCGCGAGAACGCCCTCGTCAACGCGCGCAACCAGGAGCTACAGGCGGAGACCGACTACAACAAAGCCCTCTCCGACCTCCAGCGCGCCACCTCGACGACGCTGCGCGCCAACAACATCATCGTTGACTCGCCCGTGCCGCCGGAAAAGTTCAAGGACTAAAGGCGGCGCGAGCCGAAAGCAGGAGCGACCGGGAAGGGCAACCTCTCCCGGTCGCTTTTTTATTCGCCGCCGGTCAGGCGTTCCGAGGTTGACGCTCCGGCAGCGACGTTCGTATCCTCGCTCGCGTGCTTGAGAGATCGGCACTCAAATGTCTTGAAGATTTCCGCGACCATCATCACCTTCAACGAGGCATCGAACATCCGCGAGGCGTGCGAGTCCGTCGCGTGGGCGGACGAGACGGTCGTCGTTGATTCGCGCTCGACGGATGCGACGTGCGAGATCGCGCGCGACTGTGGCGCGCGCGTCATCGAGCGCGACTGGCCCGGCTTCGCGGCGCAGAAACAGTTTGCCGCCGAGTCGGCGAGCCACGAATGGATTCTCAGCCTCGACGCCGACGAGCGTGTCACGCCTGAGCTTCACGCAAGCATCGAAGCACTAGGCGAGACGGACGAGACGAGCCGTGCGGACGGCTACCGCGTCGCGCGTCGCTCCTTCTACATGGGCCGATGGATTCGCGGCGGCGGCTGGTATCCGGACTTTCAACTGCGACTCTACCGCCGCGCGAAAGGCCGCTGGGAGGGCGCTTACATTCACGAGTCTGTGAAGATGTGCGCGGGCGCGCGCGTCGAGACTTTGCGAGGCGACCTTCTGCACTTCAGCGTGCGCGACGCCGCGCACCACCAACGCATGATCGGCGAACGCTACGCGCCTCTGGCCGCGCGCCGGATGTTCGAGGCCGGGCGGCGCACCTCGCCGCTTCGCATCGCCGTGGCCTCGCCCGCCGCCTTCACGCGCAGCTTCCTCCTCAAGGGCGGCTTCCGCGACGGCCTCGCCGGACTCGCCATCGCACGCTTCGCCGCGCATCACGCCTTCCTGAAACACCTGATGCTCTGGGAAATGCAAAAGGAAGTGAATGGTAAATCGTAAAAGGTGAATGGGGGTTGAGCACCTCCCGACCTGGGCCGTAATTGCTCAAGCCGGGCGACACCCAACTGCCATTCACCTTTTACGATTTACCATTCACCATTCACTTCTCTGTGACTTCCAGGTCGCTGCTCTCAAGCATGTGGCGCGGTTTGTCGGGCTTGGGGATGGGCGCGGGCGTGTCCTGGCTGAGGATGATTTCGGAGAGGAGCTGGTCGGTCAGCGCGCGGCTCTCGGCGACGCCCGAACCCTGATTGAGCATGACGAAACAGACCTTGCCGTATTTCTGTGTGTAGACGATGCCGCCGAGGCTTGCCATGCCGCCGTCGTCGTGGACGAGCGTGCCGGTCTTTCCAACGACCGCGCCTTCGAGCGGCGTGCCCACGAGCCTGCGCCGCAGCGTCCCGTAATCGTCGC
>DATARW010000061.1:0-51698 GCA_036263975.1 Pyrinomonadaceae bacterium | reverse complement strand
TCACCCGCCCCCCCTTCAGGTAGACGCGCGTCACCACAAGCGTCATCCCCTTCGTCGTCGTGGCCTCTTCGAGTCGCTCGATCTCGCGCCGGTGCAGCAGGAGTTTGCGCGCGCGCGTGGGGTCGTGGTTGAGCCGGTTGCCGTGCGAGTAGTGCGAGATGTGCGCGTTGAAGAGCCAAGCTTCGTCGTCGCGCACGGCGACGTAAGACTCCTTCAACTGTATCTGACCCGCGCGCACGCTCTTGACCTCCGTGCCCGTCAGCGCCACCCCGGCCTCGTATTTGTCGAGGATGTGGTACTCGTGGAACGCTGCGCGGTTCGTCACGATTACCTTCTCTTCATCAGCCATCTGTTAGCCCTTCGCCGCCACGTGTTGATAAGCGATGAGACAGGGCAAGTGGTTTTTCTTATCACCCCTCATTTTCTTATCCCCTCTCACTCGTCGCTTATCATCCGACTTCAGAACTTGTAACCCTCGAACTCGTCTCTGAGCGGTCTCGACATCAAACTCTCGACAGCCGCGCGCGCGGCCTTGCCTTCGTAGAGGACTGCATGCACTTCGTTTGTGATCGGCAGTTCGACGCCGCGCCGCTCTGCGAGGAGCTTGACGGCATTCGTCGTGCACACGCCCTCGGCCACCTCCTTCATGCCTTCGAGCACTTCGGCGAGCGTGCGCCCGCGCCCCAGCTCCTCGCCGACGTGGCGGTTGCGCGAAAGGCTGCCCGTGCAGGTCAGCACGAGGTCGCCGAGGCCGGCCAGCCCCATCAAAGTTTCGCGCCGCGCGCCCTCGGCGAGCGCGAGCCGCGTCATCTCCGCAAGCCCGCGCGTGACGAGCGCCGCCACGCTGTTCGTGCCGAGGCCAAGCCCTGCGACCATCCCTGCGGCCAGCGCCATCACGTTCTTCGACGCGCCGCCCAACTCCGTCCCCTTCACGTCCGGGTTCGTGTAGACGCGAAAGTTCTGCCCGCTCAGCGCCGACTGCACGAGTCGGCTCAAGCCTTCGTCCGCGCTCGCTGCGACGACCGCCGTCGGCTGTCCCGCCGCGACCTCCTGCGCGAACGAAGGCCCCGAAAGGCAAACGAAACGCGCCGCAGCCGCTTCACCCAGGACTTCGCCCAACACTTCTGAGATGCGCTTCCCCGTCTCCGCCTCGACGCCCTTCGTCGCGCTGACGAAAACCATCCCGGCCTCTACCGAATCACGCAACCTCTCCAAAACCCTGCGCGTCACGTGCGACGGCGCGGCGAGGACGACGACCTCCGCGCTCCGCAACGCCTCGCCCGCGTCGCAAGTGGCGCGCACGCCCGCCGGAATCTCTCGCGCGGCGAGGTAAACGCTGTTCACGCGACGCTCGTTAATCTCCCCGACCAAAGCCGCGCTGCGCGACCACAGATGCACCTCATGCCCTGCGCGCGCCGCCACAATGCTCAGCGCCGTCCCCCATCCCCCCGCCCCTATGACCGCCAGACGCATAACAAAACTCAGAAGTTAGAACGATGAACGATGAACGATGAACTGAAGACAGTCTGTTTTCATCCCGGTTTCAGCTCTGCGTTCAGAGTTCTGACTTCATAGTTTCAACTTGTTCTCCTCCCCCCGCAACAGCCTGCCGATGTTCGCGCGGTGCATGAAGATGATGAGCGCGCCGCCGGCTGACGCGGCTGTCAGGAGGGGGAGATTCTCCTCGTTCGTCCCGCGCAAGCCGAGCAGCCAGACGGCGAAGGGGATCAGCACCGCCGCCGTGACCGAGCCGAGCGAAACGTAGCGTGTGGCCCGGACGATGACGCCGAAGACGAGGAGCGCGCACAAAACCGCCAGCGGCGCGAGGACGAGAAAAACGCCGAGGCCGGTCGCCACGCCCTTGCCCCCTCGGAATCCGAGCCACACGGGGAAGACGTGACCCGCCACTACCGCGAGCGCCGAAGCCGCGACCCACCAGTTCACGCCCAGTCCGTTCGACAGAACGCCGCGCGCGACGAGCACCGCCGCGGCCCCCTTCAAAGCGTCGAGCAGGAGCGTCAACACGCCCGCCCACTTGCCCGCGCGCCGCGTTACGTTGGTCGCGCCCGTCCCCCCCGAACCCGTCCCGCGCACGTCGCCGCCGCCGCTCAAACGCACGATCAAAAACCCGAAAGGGATTGAGCCGAGCAGGTATGCTAACACCACGACGGACGCCGGAAGCATTCGACCAACCTCACGCGACTTTGGAGGGTTTAGGGGTGCGCGTCCGACTATAGCAAGTGCCCGGAGGTTGCGACAAGGAAGGGGCGGGGCATCTATCTCAAATGGCCCCGCCCGGTTTAGCTCAGAGGCTTGCTTCCACCATGTCCGCGATGTCGAAGAAGTCTTTGGCATCAATGGCCGCGCCGAATCTCATCTTGACGTGGCGGGGCAGCGTGCCGGCGATCAGCATCGAGCAGCCTTCGTGCAGCACGACCTTGCAGCAGCGTTTGATCTTGAGCGTCGGCCCGCCCGACTGCGACTCGACGCGTGCGAGATTGTTGGCGCGCTTGATGAGTTCGCCGTTCGCGCTCAACTTGCCGCACGCCGCCGCGTCGCCCGCGAACTTCGACTTGCCGAAGAACTTCGCGTCTTCGAGCGCGACCTCGCCGAAGAGCGGCTTGGAGAGCTTCACCGTGTAGAGCAGCAACTCGACATACGAGCCGACGCCCTGCCGGTTGACCGAGACTTGCAGGTGGGCAGGCCGCTGGTGAGGCAGATCGAATTGCAGTTTGAAAAGCGTCTTCTCTTTCCCGCCCAGAAGCGCGCCGGCCATGAGGTCGTTTGTTTTGTTAAAGTCGCTCAAGCACCGGCGAAGATGGCTCGGAGGACGACGGGCGAATTGGCTAGCAATATCGTCAACAGAGTCCGCGGGTGACGTATGTCTTCGACCAGAAAAAAAATCCGCCCCGTCAGGTACATGAGCAACGCGAAGACGACGAGAGGGATGAACCTGTCAACGAACTTCCCTTCGTGGAAGACCGGATTAATCATCGCTCCCCAGTTCAAAAACACTTGATACAAAATCATGTTCACGAAGATGCAGAGGTCGCCGAGCAGATTGGAGCGCGGGTCGCGCAGGAATTTGGATTTAGGCTCCCGCTTCGGCGGCGAAAAATAGCGGAACACCAGAATCGTCTGGAAAATGTTGTAAACGAGACCGAACCCAAGTAGCAGGCTGCCGCCCGTCCTGCCGAGTTCCGAATCGGGGAAGATGTCTAAGAATGTCAGGGCGACCGCCAGCGTGATAATCATGCTCACCATCATGTAAATCGCGGGGATGAACATGCAACCGAACGGCAGCCAGCCGCCCTCCTCTTCCTTCTCCCCCAGCTTCTTGATTCTCTGATGGAAGTGCCAACGCTTCAGAATCGCGCCGAGCGAAGGCAGAACAAGCATTCCCAGATAGAAAAGCAGCAGCAAAGACTTTGCAACGACATCGCCTGCCGCAGCCTCTCGAAAAATAAGCAGGAAGAGTCTGACGAGCAGCCCCATTAGAAAGACGTTTGCCAGAAAGATCAGGATGTCTATCAGCATCCCTCGATTCTTACCGGCAAAAATGCCCGCGGTTCGGTTCACGGCTATCGCGGGCGACCGGTCATCATTTCTGCTTTCTGATTGTTTTCTCTTTGTCATCCAGACTCTGGCTTCTCACCAGACTTCCGCTCCCGCTACGCTTAGCCTGGCAATCGCACATGCATTTGCTGAATAGAATCCGCCGAAAACCGAATTGACCCGCATCGAGGGAAAAGCATTCAATCTAATTTCACAGGACGACAATGAGAGAGTTGCTATCGAGACGCCGGATTAACCTTCAGATCAAGCGCCGACGCAGAAGGTCGAGCGCGGCCTGGGAAGCGCGCCAGCGGATGAGGTGGCGGTCGCCGGGGAGCATGATGCGGCGGTGCTCGGTGTGCGCGTCGTCGGCGAGGGAGATGTAGACGAGGCCGACGGGTTTTTCGGAAGTGCCGCCGCCGGGGCCTGCGACGCCCGTGACGGCGAGGCCGAAGTCGGTCGCGGCGCGGGCTTTCACGCCCTCGGCCATAGCCTCGGCGACTTCGGCTGAGACCGCGCCGTGGCGCTCGATCAGTTCCGCGGGCACGCCGAGCAGACGCGTCTTGGCCTCGTTCGAGTAGGTGACGACGCCCTCCATGAAATAATTTGACGAGCCGGGAATCTCCGTCAGGCGATGCGCGACGAGGCCGCCGGTGCAGCTCTCGGCGACGGCGAGCGTGAAGCCGCCCACGGCGAGGCGGAGACCGACGACCTCCTCCATCGTCTCGCCGCGGAAGGCGAAAATTGCGTCGCCCATGCGTTCCTCGATCTGCCCCGCGAGTCCGTCGAGCAGAAGCTCTGCCTCCTGCTCGGTCTTCCCCTGCGCGGTGAGGTGGATTTCGATCTCGGTGTTGTTGAAGAGGATGGTCGTCTGTGGGTTCTTGTATTGCGTGTACACCGGCGCGATGCGCTCGTCAACCGCCGACTCGCCGAGGCCCGCGACCCGCAGCACGCGGCGCGCGACGCGCACCTGACCCGCGCGCTCGGAGAGCCGTGCGAGCACGTGCGCCTCGAACATCGGCTTCATCTCGCGCGGCGGGCCGGGCAGGAGGACGACAACGCGCGAGTCGTGCTCGACGTACATGCCGGGCGCTGTGCCGTTCGGGTTAGGCAGCACCTGCGCGCCCTCGATGACCATCGCCTGCCGCGCGTTTATCTCAGGCATCTTGCGGCCCCAGTGCAGGAACCTTGCTTTGATCTCTTCCAGAACTTTCTCGTCGAGCGAGAGGCGGCGCGAGAGAGAGCGCGCCGCGATCTTGCGCGTGATGTCGTCTTCGGTCGGGCCGAGTCCTCCTGTGAGGACGACGACGCCGGAGCGCTTGAGCGCGTCGCGAATCGTCTCTTCGAGGCGCGAGTCGTCGTCGCCGACGACGGTCTTGAGCTTGACCTCGATGCCGACCGAGTTGAGCTGGTCGGTGAGCCAGAGGCTGTTCGTATCCGTGCGAAACGGCGTCAGCAACTCGGAGCCGACGGCGATGATCTCGGCGGTCAACATGGGGGTGATTGTAACTCAAGTGATAAATGATGAGTGATAGGTGATGAGTGAGCGCAGGCCGCTTTCTTATCACTCATCACTCATCACTTATCACTGTGCGTGCTGTAAGCGCCGAACGCCTGAACCTCGCGCAGCCACATGACGAAGGGGCGGTTTGAAGGCCCGGCCTGCGCGGGCTGAAGAACGCGCAGGCTCTCGGCGTCGAACGGCTCGAACTCGAAGGCCGCGCGGTCGAAGTTCTCGCCGGGCGAAAGCGTCGAGATGGTGCGCCAGCCGCCGCGCCCGTCGGGCGCTTGCAACTCGATCTGGCGCGAAGGCATGTAGCGTTCGTGGTCGAAGCCCCAGTAAACATAAACGGCTGTGACGCGCGCGGGTCGTTTGAAGTTCAGCTCGGCCCAGTGTGGCTCAGGGCTTTCGGCGGAAACCCAGTTGCCACGGTTGTAGCGCATCGTCTTGATCTGCCGCACGTCCTCGATGCCGTCCGTCAAAGGTCTCGCGCTGTAGCCGTCGAATGACGAATCAACTTTCACGTCCGCCTCAAGCAGAGCGGCAGCGCCGGGCGCGGGCAACGGTTCGGGCGAGGTCGCCGTGGAAGGTGTGACGGCGGTCGCGGGCCTGTTGGCGTTCTCTCCTGCGTTCGGAGTGTTCAGGCTCTGGCGGCGGACGAGATAGACGAGGGAGGCGAGGAGCAGGAACAACCCGGCGGCGAACGCGAAAAGCCTCACGCCCGGCCTGCCCCTTCGCGCCGTCACTGCCCTTCGCGCGAGTTCGGAGGTCGCGGGCGACGACGTGAGGTCGTGACTGCAATTGCGGCAGACGCCGTCGTCGCGCTTCACTTCTTCGCCGCAGGCCGGGCACACTTCGGACACGATGGGCTGCGTGTGATAAGGGCCGCGCAGAAGCTCGTCGGTCGTCTCGCCGAGGACGGCAGTTTCCTTCGCATCGAGCGCCGCGGTCGCGTCGGTCTGAACGGAAGAGGCTGTGACTGTACCCGGCTCGCGTCCCCTCGCGCGCCGGAGAGCGCGCAGGAAGTCGGCGGCGGTGTCGAAGCGGCGCTCCGGCTTCTTCTCCAGCGCGCGGAGCACGACGCGCTCGACGGCGGGCGTCACCGAGGGGTTGAGTTCGGAGGGCGGGCGCGGCTGCTCGTCGCGGTGTGCGCGGAGGATTTCGGTGCGCGTGCGCCGCTCCGCCTTCTCGTCGGCGCGACCGCCGAAGGGCGGCTCGCCCGTCAACATCTCGTAGAGGATGACGCCTAAAGAGTAGATGTCCGAGCGCTGGTCGAGCTGTTCGCCCGCGGCCTGTTCCGGCGAGACGTAGCGCGGCGAGCCGTATGAAATCTTCGACGTGTCGGTCGCCTCTGCGCCGACCAGCTTGACTATGCCGAAGTCCGTGACCTTGATGCGGTCGCCGGGTGCGACCAGGATGTTCGGCGGCTTTAAGTCGCGGTGGACGATGCCGCGCCGCATCTCGCCTCCCTCGTCGCGATAGACGAACGTGTGCGCGTAAGAGACCGCGTCGAGAATCTGCTCGAAGAGGTTGAGCGCGCGCTCTTGCGCGAGGCCGCCCGCGTGCTCCTTGATGACCTGCGCGAGCGAGTTGCCCTCGACGTACTCCATGACGATGTAGTAGGTCTGCTCGGAGACGATGTAGTCGTAGATTTTGACGATGCCGGGGTGGTCGAGCTGCGCCTGCACGTAAGCCTCGCGCTCGAAGCGGTGGCGCAGGCGGCGCAGGTCGTGCGTGCCGCGCGGGTTGATTGACTTGATGGCGACGACGCGCGGCAGCTTCTCATGCCGCCCGCGATAGACGACGCCCATCCCGCCGCGCCCGACCGGCCCCTCGACGACATAGCTGCCGACCCTTTTCCCGGATTCCATCTGAACTCGGCTGAGGGAATGAACAGAAGTTATACCATTCAACTCAAAACGCGGCGACCGTCCACACAGTCGCCGCGTTTCTTAATTCGTCCGACGCGCTAGGCCGTCTTCTTCTCTTCCTCGTATACGTCGCGCAGAACATCGGCGATGGGCGGCGGCACGGTGGGCGTCGCGGTGGGCGGTGGCTGCCGCCTGCCGGGGAGCGTGTGCAGCCCTCTCTCCTCGACGTTTCGTGCGGGCAGTTCGGCGGCGACCAACGGCGTGCCCGCGCTCACGTGCGCTCGGCTCTCGTCGAGCATCGCGGCGGCGCGTGTGCGGCGCGCGCGCTCCAGACTGCGGATGGCGGCCATCGTCTGCGGAGCCTCCGCCGGCTCGCGCTCGATGCGGCGCAGCACTTCGACGTAGCGCCGAAGTTCCGGCGAGGGCTGCGTGCGCGAGTGCTCGTCGCCGCGCTCGTCTTCGAGGACGTAGGCGAGATGTTCGGCGGCGGAGTCGTAGGCGCTGGCGCGGTGGTAAAGCGCGCCCAGCGTGAAATAGACGAGCGGCGGCGGGTCGGGCATGAGGTGCAGCACGCGCTCGCCCTCGCCGATGACCTGCGTGATCTCAAAACCGTACCAGTGCTTCTCCTCGTCGCGCAGGAGTTCGTTGGCCGAGATGTAGAAGTCGAAGATGTTCTTAACGTCCTGCTGCTCGGAGCGCTGCACGGCCCGCCACACGAAATAGACCACTGTGGCGAAGAAGACGATGACCGTCAGAGGGATGCCCATCACGCCGAGCATCGCCATGATGATGACGATGGCGATCAGCCTCTGCGCCGTTTCCTGCCCCTTAGTCATAACAAAAGCCGTGAATCGTAAACCGTGAACCGTGACAGGAAAAAGCCGTGACTATAAGCCGCGGGCCGTGACAAGACGGAAACAACTGGTCACGGTTCACGGTTCAGGGTTTACGGCTTTTCAATTCGTTTCCTGATTCTCTCGCCCGCCTGCCGGGTCGAGAGTTGGCCGCCGAGGTCGCGCGTCGTCTGGCCGGAGTTGACGCATTCTCGAACCGCCGCCTCGACCGACCGCGCCGCCGCGGCGTGTCCGAGGTATTCTAGCATCAGCGCCGCACTGAGGATAGCCCCTGCCGGGTTGGCCTCCGACTTGCCCGCGAGCGGGGGGGCGCTGCCGTGAACCGGCTCGAAGAGCGAGACGCGGCCCGGATGGATGTTGCCCGACGCGGCAAGACCGAGTCCGCCCTGCAAGGCCGCGCCGAGGTCTGTCAGGATGTCGCCGAAGAGATTGTTCGTGACGATCACGTCGTACTGCGCTGGGTTCAAGACCATGAACATCGCCGTCGCGTCAACATACTGATGGTTCGCCTCGATGTCTGTGTAACGCGCCGCGATCTCTTTGAAGACTCGCTGCCAGAGGTCGCCGCCGAAGCGTTGCACGTTCGACTTGTCGGCCATCGTCACGCGCCGGCGACCGTGCGCCCGCGCGTACTCGAAGGCGGCGACGACGATGCGCTCGACGCCTTTGCGCGTGTTCAACTCCTCCTGAGTCGCAATCTCGTCCGGCGTCCCCCGCTTCAAGAAACCGCCCGCGCCGCTGTACGCGCCCTCCGTGTTTTCGCGGAAGACGACGAAATTTATGTGCTCCGGCCCGCGTTCGCGCAGAGGCGTGAGGCGCGCGTCGAGCAGGCGCACGGGGCGCAGGTTGATGTAGAGGTCGAGGCCGCGGCGCATGCCGAGCAGGATGTCTTCGGCATGTTGGTTCGACGGCACGCGCGGGTCGCCGAACGCGCCCGCCAGCACGGCGTCGAACTCGCGCGAGAGCATTTCGAGCGCGCCCGGTGGAAGCGTCACGCCCTCGTTCAAAAACTTGTCCGCGCCCCAGTCGAAGTGCTTCAACTCAAGCTCGACGCCGTGAGTTTCGCGAAGACGTTCGAGCACACCCACGGCCTCTTTAATCACTTCGGGGCCGATGCCGTCGCCCGGCATGACCGCGATTCGCTTCACGTCCCTGGTCATCGGTTTTCTACTGCCACCCGCTTTGCTTCTTGTTTATTTGAGCCGGAATCCGCCGCCGTCAGAACGGGACGCAGAGGACGGGAACGCGCGTGCCGCGCAAGACCTTCTCGGCGGTCGAGCCGAAGAGGAGTTCTTCGGGCGGGGTCGAGCGCCCGCGCACGCCCATGACGATCATCGGCAGGTCGAGGTCGCGCGCGATCTTCAGAATCTCGACGAACGGACTGCCGACGACGACCATGCGCTCGATGTCCACGTCGCCCGCCTCCAAGCCTTCGAGCGCGCCCTCGAAGCTCGACTCCGCCTGCTGCCGTAGCTTCGCAGTGATCTCGTCGGACGAACCCATCCCCGCGGCCACGGCGTCCTCGACGAACTCACTGTCAATGACGTGCAGCAACGTCAGGTCGCCCCCCGGCGCGGCGATCCGCAACGCCACGCGCACGGCGTTGATGGAAGTTGGAGAGAAATCAACGGGAACGAGTATGTCCGGCGCTTTGAGCATAACTTGCCTCCGTTGCTGAAGAGGAAAACGTCAGAGGATGCTTCTCGCTCCTCTTCAACCTTTAACCATTCACTCCCTGCCTGCGCCCTCTTTCAGCTTCAATTCAATGCGCGGAAGGCTTGCGAGCAGAACGTCGCCGACAGCTTGCAGGCTGCGCGCGGAGATTTTGTCGAGCGTGTCGCCGGGCGTGTGCCAGAAGGGGTACGAAGTGAGCTGGATGATGTCGAGCGCGGGAACGCCCGCTTTGAGAAACGGCTCGTGGTCGTCGCCGCCGACGCCCTCGGCGCGGTCTGCGAACTGCTTGTCGTAGCCCAGCTCGCGCGCCGCCTGCCAGACCGTCTGGGCGAGCCAGGGCGTGCTCATGTCGTCGCGCCCCATCTCAAGTTTTTCGTAGCCCATCATGTCGAGCAGGACGAGCGCGCGCAGACGCTTCAGCTCGCCCGTCTGGCGCAGGCGCTCGACGTAGCGACGGCTGCCGTAGGTGTTGTCGGGAGCGCCGGGCTTCCCGCACTCGTCCCAATCGCGGCAGAAAGCTTCCTCGCCGTCGAAGAAGACGAAGCGATAGGTGAATCGGGGTCGAGGCGAAGCGGCGAGGGCGCGCGCGAGTTCAAGCAGCTCACCCGTCGAGGAGCCGCCATCGTTTGCGCCGACGAAGCGGAACTCCTTGAAAGGCTTCGTGTCGTAATGGCTGGCGACGATGATGAAGTCGGCGGACTCGCCCGGCAGCTCCGCCGTGACGTTCGACATACGACGCTCTCCCGCGGGCGTCTTCGCCGTGAACTCGTCCTCCGAAACCTTCAACCCGTAAGACTTCAACTCACCGACTATATAGCTGCGCGCCTCGACCAGCTCCTTCGACCCGGCGGGGCGCGGCCCGAACTCGACGAGCCTGCGGATGTGCGCGAAGGCGCGCTCGCCGTCGAACGCGGCCTTGCCCTTCTGCTGTGCCGAGACGCGAGCCTTCCCGACCGCACCTTGAGCCTGACTCGAAACTCTCCGTGCATTGATTGAAAGCGCGGAAATCGAAAGCAGCAGCAAGAGGGCGAGCGTTGCGCTGAGGCGGCGACGTGGGCTGTGCGGAGAGTGGCGTGCCGGGCTTCTTCGATTCTTCAGGAAGGAGAACACTTGTTTGTCTTGAACCAGACTCACGCCGTCGGCGTGAGATGATGATTTCCAACTACGGAGCGCGTAGGTTTCTCTGCCGCGTCCGCGCTAGTTTGGGTGTTCCGCCGGCCCCTTGTCGCCCGACGAAGGCGCGGGACGCCGTTCTGCGGGCCGACGCCCTTCGCGCTCGATCTGCGAGAGCTTGCGCCCGCGGCTGGCGAGGAGATCGAGACCCTTGCCGAAGACCGCGAATGGGATGTCTACGACGCGCACCAGCGTCTCGTAGGCCATGTCGGCCTCCATCCCTGCCAGCGCGGCGAACTTCTTCCGCAGCGGCATGCGACGGAACTCTTCACGCAAGTCCTTCGCGGCCTCTTCGGTCGTCTCGGCGCGTTCGGTCACGGGGACGGGCCGCAGCACGAGGTTGCCCCCACGCTCGACCTTCGACTGGCAGGCGAGGCGCTCGCCTGCGGCGAGGCGCTCCGGGCTGAGGCGGGTTCGCTCGGCCTCCGTCAGTCTCGAAAGCAGCGTCGCCCCTTCCTCGACCACGACCGCGCACGTGTCGCACTCGCCGCGCCCCTCGCACTCCGCCGGCAGGCGCACGCCCAAACGCTTGGCCGCGTCCCAGAGGTACGTGCCCTCGGCGACGATGCCGCCGCGCCCCTCTTCACCCACCTTCCACTCGACGTTGACGCTCATACATCTCCTCAGCACCTGCTACTTTCAGTTTGTCATTTTGGGGAGACGATTGAAAAGTACACCAAAGGGAAGGCAAAAGTAAAAAGGCAAAAGGCAAAAGTGAGGGAAGGCAAAAGTAAAAAGGCAAAAGTTAAAGCAGAAGGCAAAAGGTGGAAGGAAGTTCTTCGCGCGAGAGCGCGTCCACGCTTTTGCCTTTTGCCTTTTTACTTTTGCCTTTACCGCGTGTTCGGCGCGGAGGCAAAACGGACGCGCGGCTCGGCGGAGGTCTCTTCCGAGTTCACGTCTTTGCGGCGACGGCATTGCGCGCAGACGCCGAAGATGCGCAGGCTATGCTGCGTCGGCTTGAAATTGTGCCCGGCGACGATGGCGTCCTGAATGGCCTCCAGCTCGGCGGAGTAAAACTCGATGGTCTTGCCGCACTCGGTACAGATCAAGTGGTCGTGGTGCGGATGTTTGTAGTTGTGCTCGTAGCGCGTGCGACCGTCGCCGAAACGCACCTCGCGGGCGAGACCCGCCTCGACCAGCAGCTTGAGCGTGCGATAGACGGTGGTGTGGCCGACGTTAACGTCTTCCTTCTTGACGAGCTGGTAGAGGTCTTCGCTCGAAAGGTGCTTCTCCGTGCGCAGGAACACGTCGAGGATGCGGTCGCGCTGCGCCGTCCGCTTCAGCCCGGCGCTCTGTATGTGCCGGTGGAAAATCTCTTTCTCTTCGGTCATGGCCCGCCGCTTCTGACTCCCGCATGCCACCCGGCGAGGTGTCTTCAGGCGAGCATTTTATCACACGCCGGGTCGGCTTCGAGAGAGGAGTTTTGAACGGCGGCGGGCATCGTGCTATCTTCGACGCCGGACGCCGGGGTGGCGGAATTGGTAGACGCGGCGGACTTAAAATCCGTTGATCGAAAGGCCGTGCGGGTTCGAGTCCCGCCCCCGGCATCAGCTTCAATCAACGACTCACTGCGGGCGCACGGGCCACCACGTGAGCAGACCCGTGGGTGCTGGATTCGTCTGCGTCCAGGCTTCGATGGCGTTGACGGGCGCGCGTCGAAAGATGACGGCTTCGGGCGCGGCGAAGCGCAGGAACGCTTCCTTCATCCCGTGCTCAATCGAGTAGAGGGCGAACGCGTGCTCGGCTTCGACCACGGGGGCGAGCGCCTTCGGAGAATCTTTCTCGCCAGAGGGCAGCGGCGGCAACTGCGCCGACGCACTCGCGGCGAGCAAGGTCGCGAACAGAAACACGTTCAGCGCCGTGAGGCGGCGACGCGCACACTCTTTCTTCAAACTCATTTTCTTCCCCTCGCGGCGACCTCGAAGCGTTCGAGGTAGTCCGGCAGCGGAGTTCCCGCGGGCAGGCGCGGGTCGGGCACGGCCTCGCCCGCGTTGATTTCGAGCGGCAAAACGCCCGCCCAGAGGGGCAGGTCGTAGTCCTCCTCGTCGTCAATCGGCGGCCCCGTTCGCACTTTGGCCGAAGCTTCGTTGAGAGGCAGGGCGAGGACGAGCGTCGAGTTCAGTTCCTGCCGGGTGGGAGGCCGGGCCTCGCGCCAGCGACCCGGCACGACGTGCTCGGTGAAGGCTTCGAGCGCCGCCATCTTCTCCTCGTCCGACTCGACGAGCCGCGCCTTGCCGAAGATGACGACCGAGCGATAGTTGATCGAGTGGTGGAAGACCGAGCGCGCGAGCACCAGCCCGTCAACGAGCGTGACCGTGACGCACACCTCTGCGCCCGCGCTCAGAGCCTTCAGCATCCGGCTGACGCGCGAGCCGTGGACGTACAACTCGTCGCCGACGCGACCGTAGGCCGTCGGGATGACGAAAGGCTGCCCGTCGGCCACGAACCCGACGTGACAGACGAAGCCCTCATCCAGAATCTCGCAGACCGTTTGGCGGTCGAACGCGCCGCGCTTCGGCAGGCGCTTCAGCCTCGTCCGCTCGGTCTGCGCCAAAGCGCCCCCGTCGTTAATCTCTTCGGTGGAACCCATCTAGATGCTCTCTCCGTATCGCCACGCTGCCGCGCCTCAGTATTTCGGCACGCTTGGGTCAACGTCGTTCGACCAGGCGGTGATCCCGCCCTTGAGGTTGGCGAGTCGTCCTTTGAAGCCGGAGCGCGTCAGCGCCTCGATGGCGCGGGCGCTGCGGACGCCGCCCTTGCAGTGCACGACCGTCTCGCGCTCCTCGTCAATCTCCGACTGCCGGTTGACTACCTGACCGAGCGGGATCAGCTTTGCGCCGGGGATGCGCGCGATCTCGTACTCGTTCGGCTCGCGCACGTCAACGATCTGTAGGTCGTCGCCGCGGTCGAGGCGCTGTTTCAATTCCGAAGCGGTAATCTCTTCCATCTGTCTCGTCTCCTCCGTCTGGTTGTTTGCCGCGGCCTGCGCGGGCCTGAGTCCGCAGAACTCTTCGTAATCAATCAACTCTTTGATCGTCGGGTTTTCGCCGCACACGGGGCACGCCGGGTCTTTCCTGAGCTTCAGCTCGCGGAAGCGCAGCTTCCATGCGTCGAACAGGAGCAGGCGGTTGATGAGCGGCTCGCCTCCGCCGAGGATGAGCTTGATCGCCTCGTTCGCCTGAATCGCGCCGACGATGCCGGGCAGGACGCCGAGCACTCCGCCCTCCGCGCAACTCGGCACGAGTCCGACGGGCGGAGGCTCAGGGTACAAACAACGGTAGCACGCGCCACGCGCGGCCCAGAACACCGACGCCTGCCCCTCGAAACGGAAGATCGAGCCGTACACGTTCGGCTTGCCTGCAAGCACGCATGCGTCGTTGACGAGGTAGCGCGTAGGGAAGTTGTCCGTGCCGTCAACGACCATGTCGTAGTCGCGGAACAGTTCCAGGGCGTTCTCGCTCGTCAGGCGCGTCTCGTAAGCTTCGATGCGGACGTTCGGGTTGATGTCGTTCAGACGGTCGCGCGCCGACTCGATTTTTGGTCGGCCAACGTCCTTCGTGCCGTGGACGATCTGCCGCTGCAAGTTCGACGCATCCACCACGTCGAAGTCCACGACGCCAAGCGTGCCGACGCCCGCCGCCGCCAAATACATCCCCGTCGGCGCACCCAACCCGCCCGTCCCGATCATCAGCACGCGCGCGGCCTTCAGACGCCGCTGCCCCTCCATGCCGACCTCCGGCATGATGAGGTGTCGGCTGTAGCGCGCGATCTCCTCGTTCGAGAGCGAAGGGAGCGCGCCGGCCTCCGACGCGACTGCTGAACCCCCTCTCGCCTTCTCTTCGGTCGTCGCGCCGCCCGCAATCGCCGGCACGATGGAGATCGTGTCGCCATTTTTGACCGGCGTCTCCAACCTCTTCGCCGCGCGTATGTCCTCGTCGTTGACGTAAACGTTGACGAAGTTTCGGAGCGCGCCCTGCTCACTGTAAAGATGTTTCCGCAACTCTGCGTGCTCGCCCGTCACCTTGTCGAGCGCCTCACCCACCGTCCGCGCGTCAACCGCGACCTCTTCGCGGTCGCCCGCGAACTGCCGCAGCGCGGTCGGTATGAAAACCGTTACTGCCATAACTGCTTGCTCCTCATTTTTGATTACCGCCACCTGCCCGCCCACGTCTTCCGAACTCCAACTCTTCATCCGCAACCCGCTCGACCTCTTCCTCTTTGAACCGCGACCGGTCGGCCTCAAGCTCCCACGAGCGCAGGTCTGCCGACTTCGCTTCGCGCACGGAGACGACGATGTAGGACATCGTCGGCCACGGCGCGAGGTGTTCGAGGTCGAACTGCGACGGCACAGCGGGGTGGTCGGGATGCGAGTGGTAGTTGCCGACGACGCCCAGCCCGCGCTTCGCGTAAAGCCTCTCGGCGCGCGCGTAGTCTAGCGGCTCGATTGCCATCCGGTGATGCCGCTCGCCTTCCTCGAAGGTGTTCTCCACCGGGTACGTCTCAAAGACCGCGCGGGTTCGCCCGCCGTCCTCGATGCGCCCCACGAGCAGGCCGCAGCACTCGTGCGGATAGGCGGCCTCGGCGTGCCGCCTGATCTCTGCGATGAGCCTCTCGCACAGTTTTATCAAGCCCCGTCGCCTCCCCAGAAATCTTCGCTCAGGTAGCGCCCGCCGCCGTCGCAGAGGACGGTGACGATGACCGAGCCGGGCGGCAGCGTTTGCGCGTAACGTAGCGCCGCCAGCACGTTCGCGCCGGAACTGATGCCGACGAACAGACCTTCCTCGCGCGCCAGACGACGCGCCATCTCCTGCGCGTCTTCGGTCGAGACGGCTATGTGTTCGTCCGCGAGCGAGCGGTCGAAGATGCCCGGCACGATTGAGGTCTCGACGTGGCGCATGCCTTCGAGTCCGTGCAGCGGCGAGTCGGGCTGCATGAGCACGGCGCGCAAATTCGGATTGAGTTCACGCAGCCGCCGCACCGTGCCCGTGAACGTGCCCGACGTGCCGACGCCTGCGAGGAAGTGCGTGACTCGGCCCGCGGTCTGCCCCCAGATTTCCGGCGCGGTTCCTTCGTAGTGCGCGCGCCAGTTCGCGGGGTTGTCGTACTGGTTCGGATAGAAATACTTCTCCGGCTCTTCTGCGGCGAGCCGTTGAGCGAGTCGCTGCGCGGCGTCCGCGCCCTCGCGCGGGTCGGTCTCGATCAGCTCCGCGCCGTAGATTCTGAGGATGCGTTTGCGCTCCGGCCCGGCGTTGCCCGGCAGACACAGGCGAACGCGGTAGCCGCGCGCCGCGCCGATCAACGCGTAGGCAATGCCTGTGTTGCCGCTCGTCGCGTCGAGGATGATCTTGTCAGGCGTGAGCGCCCCCGTGCGCTCGCCTTCGAGGATCATCGAAAGTGCCGGGCGGTCTTTGACCGAGCCGCCGGGATTTAAGTGCTCCGCCTTAGCGTAGAGCTTGACGCCGTGTGGCAACTCCCGCGCGAGACGCGCGAAGGCGAGCAGCGGCGTCCCGCCGATGTTTTCAAGCAGGCTGCTCGCACGAGCCTTCAAATTTTCCGCCACGTCCGCGGGCATGCGTCTCGACGGTCGCGCCTTCCGGCGAACTCCCCTTCTCAAGTTTTCCGCTTCCGACGGCGGGCCGCGAAAGAACGCAGCCCCTCGATGAAGAGTCGAGGGGCGCGCTCCTTAACAGCCTCGCTTATCCGTCCTTGCCGGCCAGACCTTTACAAGTCCCTCTTCGACAAGTACCAGTCCGTCACCTCGTTCTTCGACTTGAATTCGTCCTCCATCCGTTTCGCCGCGTCGGCGATGGTCTGCGGCGGCGGGACGACGACCTTCTCGCCCTTCTGCCAGTTGGCGGGCGTGGCGCAGGCGTTGTCGTCGGCGGTCTGGAGCGCGTCGAGGGCGCGCAGGACTTCGTCAATGTTGCGACCCAGGCTCATCGGGTAGTAGATGAGCGCGCGCACCTTCTGGTTCGTGTCAATGATGAAGACGGCGCGCACGGTCGCCGTCTCCGAAGCGCCGGGGTGGATGAGTCCGTACTTCTGCGCGACCTTCGTGTCGAGGTCGGCGACAACGGGGAAATCAATCTTGACGCCGAAGTGCTCCTCAATGTTCCTGATCCAGGCGATGTGCGCCGGGACGGAATCAACCGAGAGGCCGATGAGCTGCGCGCCGCGCTTCTGGAACTCGTCGGAGCGGCGCGCGAACTCTACGAACTCCGTCGTGCAGACGGGCGTGAAGTCCGCGGGGTGTGAGAAGAGGACAACCCACTTGCCCTTGTAGTCGGAGAGCTTCAGTTGCCCCTGCGTTGACTTGGCCTCGAAGTCGGGGGCGGGGTCGTTGATGCGTGGCAAAGCGTTCGAGGTCTCTTGTGTCGCTGCTGTACTCATAAACGGATACCTCTTTCGGGTTGAAATCAACTGGTAATGTTTTGCTCGACGGGAGCGCTGCCCTGGCGACAGTCCGCCCCGCCGGATCGTGCTTACAATTTCGGCTTGCCGCAAGCTTACACAAAATTTCAGGCATTTCAACTCGCGGCGGGCTGCTGGAAAGTGCCGCGGCAAGATAAGGCGGCACGCTGCCGACGCATCCCCGCACGCTTATACGATATAGTGTGTGCCATGTGGCCTTTGGCCTATGCCGTTGATGACGGCCTTTAAATATCTTCTGGCATCCCGCTTCAAAATCCGATAATACTCAACCGCTAACAATATTCCGACCCGCAGGCCACGTGGCACGCACGTTGCAACCCTTTCAAGCGAACGTCGAGTCGCGTTGGGGCATATGCCGCGAGCCTGCGAGGCGACTCTACGGTTGAGGAGGAATGGAACGTGATTAATCGAAACGGGAGGACGCGAAACGCAGCGAGTTTACTCGTTCTCCTCGTACTCATTCTTGGGATGGCAGTCCCGTCTTTCGCGGCCACGCAGCGCCGGCGGACGCGGCGGCGCAGGCCGGCGCGCGTCGTGCGGACGACCCCGCCCGTGCGCTACTACACGGTCGCCGCCAATCAGGTCATCCGCGTCCGCATGGACACGCAGCTTAACTCCGGGACGGCGCGCATCGGCGACCGCTTCTCGACGAGCGTGACCGAGCCGGTTTACGGCGAGAACGGGGTCGAAGTCGTTCCCGTCGGCAGCAAGGTCTGGGGGCGCGTGACTTCGGTGATGCGCGCGCAGCGACGCAAGCCGGGCAACATCGCCGTCAGCTTCTACCAGATCGTTCTACCGAACCGGATGCGCTCCGTGATTAACGGCTCACTGACCAGCCTCCAGACCGATCAGGTGAACGCCGACAACGAGGGCACGGTCAAAGGCCGGAGCAATCAGAAGCGCGACGCGGTCTTCATCGGCGGCGGCGCGGCAACAGGCGCGCTCATCGGCGCGATTGCGGGCGGCGGCAAGGGCGCGGCCATCGGGGCCATCCTCGGCGGCGCTTTAGGCACGGGCGCGAGGGTTTACGAGAAGGAGCAGGAGGCGAACGTGAAGTCCGGGACGGAGTTCGGCGTCATCCTGAACCGCAGCGCCTCGCTTCCCGAATACAAGGCCCGTTAAGTTTTTACGAGATCGGTAACCCTCGCAGGTTGCCGGTACGGAGGAAGCCCGTCAGCGAAGGGGAGAGCGCGGGCGGGCTTCCGACCAGATTTCGGGAAGTCTCCTGTAAGGTTATCCAAGGGTTCGGTCGCCCCTGTCAGGACGTAAGCGAGCGACCGCAACAGAAGAGGCCCGGTGCGAAGGGGAGAGCGCACCGGGCCTCTTCGTTTTTATTGAAGCCCTAAACCAACTGGCGGCTGCCGACCGCCGACAGTTCCCTCCGATAGACGACGCGACCGGCGACGATGGTGGCGACCGCCGCGCCTTGCAGCGTCCAGCCGTCGAATGGCGTGTTGCGGCTCTTCGAGCGGGAGCGCGTGGCATCGAAAGTCCAGCGCAGGTCGGGGTCGAGGACGGTCACGTCGCCCCAAGCGCCGGGACGGAGCGTGCCGCGGTCTGCGAGGCTGAAGATGCGCGCGGGGTTGGTGGAGAAGAGTTCGACGAGGCGTTCGAGGCCGATGTGGCCGTGATGGACGAGGCGTTCGAGGGCAAGGCCGACGGCGGTTTCAAGGCCCGTGATGCCAAACGGCGCGTGGTCGAATTCGAGAGCCTTTTCGTCTGCGTGGTGCGGTGCGTGGTCTGTGGCGATGGCGTCAACGGTGCCGTCACTGATCGCTTCGAGAATCGCCTCGACGTGCTCGCGGCTCCTGAGCGGCGGGTTCATCTTCGTGTTCGTGTCGAAGCCCTCGCAGGCTGCGTCCGTCAAAGTGAAGTGGTGCGGCGCGACTTCACAAGTGACCTGCGCGCCGCGCGACTTCGCGCGCCTGATGGCCTCGATTGCGCCGCGCGTCGAGACGTGCGCGAGGTGCACGCGCGCGCCCGTCAGCTCGGCGAGCGAGCAGTCGCGCATCGCGTCCGACTCTTCGGCGAGCGCGGGACGCCCGCGCAGGCCGAGGCGCAGAGACCACTCGCCCTCATGCATCACGCCCCCGGCGGCGAGCGAAGGGTCGTCGCAGTGATCCATCACGGTCAGGTCGAAGCCGCGCGCGTACTCCAACGCTCGCCGCATCAGGCCGGGCGAAGGCACGGGCCGACCATCGTCCGTGACGGCGACGATGCCCGCGCGCTTCATCTCGCCCATCTCGGCCAGTTCCTCGCCCTTCGACCCCTTCGTGATCGCGCCGACGGGAAAGACGTTCGCAAGCTTGATTCTTTCCGACTGCTCGACGATGAAGCTCGTGACGGCGGGGTTGTCGTTGACGGGGTCGGTGTTCGGCATCGCGCAGACGGATGTGTACCCGCCCGCGACGGCGGCTGAAGCGCCCGATACGATGGTCTCTTTGTACTCCTGCCCCGGCTCGCGCAGGTGCGTGTGCAGGTCTATGAAGCCGGGCGCGACGACGAGGCCCGTCGCGTCGAAGACTTCCGCGCCCTCCGGCCTCGGCTCGCCACGTCCAAGCAGAGCGGCGACGCGCCCGTCCTCGATGTACAGGTCAACTCCGGCGTTCACGCCCTGCGTCGGGTCTATGACGTAGCCGTTTGCAATCAGCAGTCTCATCTGTTTATGACTTGTCGGAGCGGGCGACGCTGCCGGCAGTGGCGGCGGACTTGAACGTTTCCGCCGAAGTATCAGCCTTCGATTCCGTCTCGTCCCTCGTCTGTGAGGACGGAGTCGAGCTTGAGGCGAGCGTGCCCGCGCCGCCGCCGAGCAGGTAGAGGACGGCCATGCGGACGGCGAGACCGTTGGCAACCTGATCGAGTATGAGCGAGCGAGCGCCGTCGGCCACGTCCGAAGCGATCTCGATGCCGCGGTTCATCGGGCCGGGATGCATGACGATGGCGTCGGGCCTGGCGAGCCGGAGTCGCTTCAGAGTGAGTCCGTAGTGGACTGCGTACTCGCGCAGAGACGGGAGGAAAGCACTGTCCTGCCGCTCGCGCTGGATGCGTAAGACCATCACCACGTCCGCCGACTCTATGGCCTCCTCAATGCGACTCTCGACGCGCAAGCGCCCGCCCACGACGAGCGAGGCGAACTCCGGCGGCGCGAGCGTGCCCGGCCCGGCGAGCGACACGCGCGAGCCGAGCGTCGTCAGCAGGTGCGCGTTCGAGCGCGCGACGCGCGAGTGTAGAAGGTCTCCGAGGATGGCGACCTTCAAACCCTCAAAGCTTCCCTTCTGCTGGCGGATGGTCAAGGCGTCGAGCAGCGCCTGCGTCGGGTGCTCGTGCGCGCCGTCGCCCGCGTTGACGACCGCGGCGCGGCAGATGCGCGCGAGCTGGTGCGGCGCTCCCGCCGAAGGGTGACGGATGACGATGAGGTCGGGCGACATCGCTTCGAGGTTGCGCGCCGTGTCGAGTAACGTCTCGCCCTTCGTCACCGACGAGGAGGACGAGCTGATGTTGATAACGTCCGCCGAGAGGCGCTTGCCGGCGATCTCAAACGAGGTGCGCGTGCGTGTGGAAGGCTCGAAGAAAAGGTTGATGACAGTGCGCCCGCGCAAGGTCGGGACTTTCTTGATCTCGCGCTCGGAGACTTCGCGGAAAGTCTCTGCGGTGTCGAGGATGTGCGTGATCTCTTCGGCGCTCAGGCCCCGGATGCCAAGCAGGTCTTTCTGATTGAGCACGGCTTTCATCGAACGAGCGCGCCTCGCTTTTCCGGCCAGATACGAAAAAGGCGGCCTCGTTTGGCCGCCTTCACCACTCTTCCTCTCCCGCCGGTCGCTCGACGATGGCGACCGCCTCTTCCCCGTCGAAATCATCGAGCATCACCTTGATGATCTCGCTCTTTTTTGTCGGCACGAACTTGCCGACGAAGTCCGCCTGAATCGGAAGCTCGCGGTGCTCCTTGCCGCGGTCTATGAGGACGGCGAGCTGGACGCGGCGCGGCCTGCCGAAGTCAATCAGTTGGTCGAGCGCCGCGCGGATGGTGCGGCCCGTGTAGAGCACGTCGTCAATGAGGAGGACGTTGCGGCCCTCGACATCAATGGGCAAGTCCGTGCGGTTGACGATGGGGTTCGCGCCGACGGTCGAGAGGTCGTCGCGATAGAGCGTGATGTCCAGGACGCCGACGGGCGGGCGCTCGCCTTCGAGGTCGGCGATCTTGTCGGCCAGACGATTCGCCAAAGGCACGCCGCGCCGCTGGATGCCGATGAGGTAGAGATGGCCCGCGCCGTGATTCTCCTCGACGATCTCGGAGGCGAGCCGGGCCAGCGCGCGGTTGATCCGCATGCCGTCCATGATGCGCGCTTTCTCGACTAAATCCATCGGCGCGGATACTAACACAGAGGCGTCCGTGGATGGAAGGTTCGGGCAAGCGACGACGTTCGAGGACGGGGGGTGCCGGTCTGATTAACTTTCAGCGGTCTGCTCAGCTCTCACTCGCCGTAAGACTCGGCGAGCTTGCGGAAGTGGTAGCCCATCGCGGCCAGACGCATCGAGACGGCAAACGCCTCGCGGTGCTCGGCCACGGCCCTTCGGAAGAAGCGCCAGAACTCTCTGCGCTCGCGGTCGAAGACGCCGAGCTTGAGGGCGATGCGCGCCACCGCCAGCGCGCCCGTGACGGCGTTGTGCTTGTTCGGCTCCGGCCTCTCCATTGACATCCGCTTCACGCATTCGAGCGCGCGGCTGTAATATTCGCTGGGCTTGTAGATCGTCCGCATGATTGACTGGTAGCCCTCAATCAGTCTGTGCGGATCCATCTTCGGCACGAAGTTCAGCTCGCAGTTCGTGTTCTCGCCGGAGCTTTCCGTGAGCAGCCGCCCCTCGCCCTTGAGCCGCCGCCAGAGCTGCGTGTCCGGCAGGGCGGTCAGCAAGCCCACCATCGCCAGCGGGATGGCGCTGGCGCGGATGAAGTTGATCTGCCGCTCGAAGATGTCTTCGGGGTCGCTGTCGAAGCCGACGATGAAGCCGGCCATCACCTCCATGCCGTAGGACTGGATTTTCTTCACCGAGTCGAGCATGTCGCCGCGCGTGTTCTGCCCTTTGCGCGCCTCTTTGAGGCTCTCCACGACCGGCGTCTCGATGCCGAGGAAGATGCGATGGAAGCCTGCGCGCCGCATGTCTTCGAGCAGGGGTTCGTCTTCGGCGAGGTTGACGCTCGCCTCCGTGAGGAAGGAGAACGGGCGGCCATTCTTTTGCTGCCACGCCGCCAGCTCAGGCAGCAGCGCGCGGACGTTTTTCTTATTGCCGATGAAGTTGTCGTCCACGATGAAGACGGTGCCGCGCCAGCCCGTCGCGCGCAGCGCGTCCAGTTCGGAGAGCATCTGCTGGTTCGACTTGGTGCGCGGCACGCGCCCATAAATCTCGATGATGTCGCAGAACTCGCAACTGAAGGGACAGCCGCGCGAGTACTGCACGCTCATCGCGCTGTAGCGATTGAGGTCGGCGAGACGGAAGTCGGGGACGGGCGTGAGCGCGAGCGCAGGCTTCTCAGATGCTTGATAGACGCGCCGCGCCGTGCCGCGCTCCAGGTCGCGCACGAACTCCGGCAGCGTCGTCTCGGCTTCGCCGAGGAAGACGTGGTCGGCTTCCGGCAGGCTCTCGACGCTCGTGGTCACGTAAGGCCCGCCGATCACGACGCGCTTGCCCTTCGCCTTGCAACGGACGACGACCTCGCGCAGAGAGTCCTTCTGCACCAGCATCGCCGTGCAGAAAACCATGTCGGCCCACTCGATGTCGGACGACTTCAGACGGCGGACGTTGAGGTCAATCAGCCGGCGCTCCCAGGCGCGCGGCAGCAGCGACGAGACGGTCAGAAGACCCAGCGGCGGGAAGGCGGAGCGCTTGCCCTCGAAGGGGAGCGCGTGCCTGAAGCTCCAGTAGGTGTCGGGATACTCCGGGTTGATAAGCAGAATCTTCATCACGCCCTCCCTGCGCTTCCGTCACTTGTGGGCCGCAATCGCCTCCGTCACCGTTCCCCTCTTTCGCGCGGCAAGACGGGTGGTCACTGTCTCTTTAGTCAGCTCGTAGATTGCGCGCCGGTTCTGGTAGATGACTTTGAGCCACGCGCGCTTGTTCATCTGCGGGAAGTAGATGCCGCGGAAGAAGAGACGCATGACCAGGTGGATCATGCGATAGTTAACACCCTGATCGCTAATCGAGTCAATGGCCCTCCGGTTGGCCTCCGGGCTGTAGGATGCGGCCCAGGCTCGTTCAAGCTCTTCCTGCGTCTCCTTGATGCTCATCTTCAGAGGCGCGTGCGCCATCTGGTAGGGCGCGAACTCCAGCCAGTGCTTCGGGCGCGTCAGCCGACCGGCGGTCTCCAGACGCTTGTAGAGCGGCGTCGAAGGGAAGGGCGTGAGCTGGCCGAAGACGGGCAGGCCCGGCGGCCACGACTCAATCTGTTGCAGCGTACGCTCGGCCACGCCCGGCGTGTCGTTGTCCAGGCCGAGGATGAAGGAGGTGACGGCGTAGATGTTTCGGCGAGCGAGTCGGTTGAGCACCGTCGCATACTCGGCGGGCTTGTTGAAGCTCTTGTTCACGTCGGCGAGATTGGCCGTGTCAATTGACTCCATGCCGATGAAAACCCACTTGCCGTCGGAGGCGGCGATCAAGTCAACCAGTTCCTCGTCGCGCAGCAGGTTGGCGCTGATCTGCGCCATCCAGGGGAGCTGCGCGTTGGCGGCGATGATGTCTCTGAGGAGCGACTTCGTGCGCTTGATGTTGATGGCGAAGTTGTCGTCTATGAAAAAGACGATCACCTGATTCCGGTTCTTGCGGGCGTGTCGCTTGAGCCTCAACAGCTCGTCCACGACCGACTCGTTCGAGCGGAAGCGGATCGAATCGCCGAAGAACCCCGTGACGGTGCAGAACTCGCAGCCGTAAGGGCAGCCTCGCCCCGACTCAATGGGGATGACGCGGACTGCGCCCCAGCCGGAGCCGTACCGCTTCAGGAGCGGGCGGGCGAACTTCGGCACCATGTCGAACTGCTCAAGGTCGTAAGTCTCCCAGGGGATCGTCGGATACGGTTGCAGGCTCGGCTTGCGCTCCTTGCCCGTTTCGTCAACCGGCTCGTAAATCTCCTTGAGCTTACCCGCCGCGGCGTCCTCGACGATGCGGGGCCAGGTCTCGTCCGCCTCGCCCAGCGCCACGGCGTCGGCGTGGCGCGGCCCGCCGTTTCGACCGAGCGCCTCGTCCGGCACCTCCGTCACGTGCGGGCCGCCCATGACGACCGGCACCCCTGCGGCGCGGACGGCGTCGGCCACTCGATAAGCCCGCGCCACCATCCTCGTCATCGAGCCGATGCCGACGAGTCCGACCTTCTCCTGAAGGACGTAGCGCACGAGTTCCTCTTCACTCATGGGCCGCGCGTTGCCGTCAATCAAGAGCACCTCGTGGCCGGGGGGCGTCAGCGCCTTGAGCAGGAACATCCAGAGGTGCGGCATGAAGTTGCGCGTCACGCCGTTGTCGGGGTTATACAGTAGGATTTTCATTGATCCTTCTTTCTGCCGGAGGATTGAAAATTTATCTTACCCTTGCGATGCTATCGGGTTACGAACGAGCAACTGACGGCAAGAGGAGCGAGCCAGGGGAGACTCGATCCGCATGTCGAGAGGTGAGTTGTCCGGAAGAAGTATATCACCAATGTATTATTCCGCACATAGCGATTTCCGCTTCCCGCGAAAATGGCGCGCAATAGACGAAGGCTTGTGAAACTTCACTGTGGCCGATGGCGCGGCACTCGAACCCGCGCCCATTCAGTACCAGCATGACGGCTTTTGCAGTGGACGACGCGTTCGTCTTGATGCACACCGCGTTCGAGCTTACACGCCCAGGCCGCTGATGGAAGGCATGAGCAGGAGAAACACGAAGATGACATGCCATATAGACTGCTCATTCAACATCCCCCATCCGTTTGACCTTCGACCACATCATACGGCGACTTTCAGTTTATCGCTCAGACGCTCGCCGCCACGGCTCAAGTCATGATGTGAAACTCCTCCGTCGTGTTGATATGTCGCAGGATGCCCATGAACACGCACGCGCAGGCCACGGCGGTCGCCCCGACGGCGAACCATAAATCAACCTCTCGCGGGTAAAAACCGCGCGCGGATGTCAGATGCCCGTTCGACGGAGAGGCGCTTCGGAAGCGGCTCGCCCGTGCGGAGCCGACGGCTTCGCTTTGTTTTAAGAGCGGCTAAGATTGGTATATCACGTCTGGGATTCGCCGTCCGTGCGTTAGCCCACATACGCTGCGGCTGGCTGTGCGAGATGGAATGTTTCAGTCGCGTGACGCCGAAAACCTGAAAGCGCCACCGGCAATTGTTTTGCCAGTGGCGCTTCGCTTGTCAGGGTCGCCGTTGCTCTCGAAAGGGCTTACCGGCGCGAGCCTTGCTCGACAGCTTAGTAGCGGCGTCCGCCGCCACCGCCGCCGTTGCGGTCTTCGCGTGGTTTGGCAACGTTGACGGTCAGGCTGCGACCGTCAACTTCGTTGCCGTTGAACTTGGCGATGGCCGCCTCGCCCTCTTCCTTCGAGGACATCTCGACGAAGCCGAAGCCGCGCGAGCGGCCCGTGTCGCGGTCTTCGACGACCGTCGCCGACTCGACCGTACCGGCCTGCGTGAAGAGCTGCTGCAAATCTTCGCTCGAAGTCTGGAACGAGAGATTGCCTACGTAAAGTTTCATGGACATTTAGAGTTGTACCTTTCCCCTGCCGGGGCATTGAGAGAAGCTTCGAATCGAAGTGGCTTCGGTGTAACGGTGGCAGCGAAGGCTAGCGTTCGGGTGCTCTGGAAGGAGCGGCTTCTGTGATTAAGATCGGCCTGCTCTCGAACTGTCAGGGCCGCCGCCATTTTCGATTGACGGGGCGCTTCACCGTAAACGCGCAAGAGAAGGAGTAACGTGGGCTTAGATGCGACCTGCGGTCGTTTAGTTGTAAATCTCGCCGGAATCCTTTCGCGCGGCTCACCCCGTCTGCTCGCACGGCTCGGCGAAGTGTGTGCAGAGACGTTCAATGTCCCAAAGGAATTCGCTGGTAACGTGTCTTGCCTTCCGCGTTCTCCCAGGAGATGTCCAGCACGTAAGGTTTGACCACGCCCTCCAACACCGCAAGCCGAATCAAAGCCGAAAGCGACAATTAAGTTTTCTAACGACCACGACACGCCGCTTTGCGCCGACGGCGAAAGGGACATATCATTCCTCGGCGGTCGGTCGTCGCGAGCGCGGCTGTGGCGCTTCTCTTCGCCTGCAAAGGCACGGCGGCCAAACACCAGGAGGAGGAACGCGAAGCGTGTTCAAAGCACTCTGTCTCAAGACCCTCGCGGGCATGGCCCTGCTCTGCTCTCTGGCCACCGCGCAGGCGCAGACCGCGCCGCCCAGCGCCGACAACGTCCGCGCACACTACACGAAATATGAATACCTGATCCCGATGCGCGACGGCGTGCGGCTCTTCACGCAGGTCTACGCCCCGAAGGACGCTTCGCAGCACTACCCGTTCCTGCTGACGCGCACGCCTTACAGCGTCGTGCCCTACGGCGTGGACAACTACCGCGCGTCGCTCGGCCCTTCGGAGAGCTTCGAGCGCGAGGGCTTCATCTTCGTCTATCAGGACGCGCGCGGGCGCTACATGTCGGAGGGTGAGTTCCAGCAGGTGCGGCCATACGTCGCGGACAAGCGCGGGCCGAAGGACGTGGACGAGAGCACAGACACCTTCGACACGATTGAGTGGCTTCTGAAAAACGTCCCCAACAACAACGGGCGGGTCGGCATGGTCGGCATCTCGCAGCCCGGCTTCCACGTCGCGGCGAGCATCATTGACTCGCACCCGGCCCTGAAGGCCGCGTCGCCCCAAGCGCCCACCGCCGACTACTACATGGGCGACGACGTGTACCACAACGGCGCGTTCATGCTCGCGGCCAATTTCTCTTTCTACTCTTTCTTCGTGCCGCGGCGCGATGGGCCTGAGCCGCCGCGCCTGCCCGTCTCCTTCGATCCGGGAATATCCGACGCCTACCAGTTCTACCTAAACCTCGGCCCTCTCTCGACGGCGAACGAGCGGCTGCTCGGCGGCGGCGCGCGCTACTGGCAGGAGATAGTTGACCACACTACTTACGACGACTTCTGGAAGCGTCGCTCGCTCTGGCAGCACATGAACAATGTCCATTGCGCGGTCTTGAACGTCGGCGGCTGGTTCGACGCGGAAGACCCGATGGGGCCGTTTCACATCTACCGCGCGGTGGAGAAAAATAATCCGGGCACGGTCAACCAACTCGTGATGGGGCCGTGGCCGCACGGCGGCTGGGCGCGGCTCGAAGGCGACCGGCTCGGCAATCTCAACTTCAACGTCAAGACCGGCGAGTTCTTCCGCGAGCAGATACAGTTACCCTTCTTCATGCACTATCTCAAAGACAAACCCGCAGACCTGCCCAAAGCCTTCATGTTCCTCACAGGCATTGACGAGTGGCGTCGCCACAGCGAGTGGCCGCCGAAAGACGCTACTCCGCTGACCCTCTACTTCGACGCGAACGGACGCCTCTCCGCCGCCGCGCCGAACGAAGGCGGCACGGAAGTCTTCGACGAGTACGTGAGCGACCCGAACCGGCCCGTCCCCTTCCTCGGTTACATCGTCGGCGGGATGACCTCGGATTACATCACCGAGGATCAACGCTTCGCCTCCGAGCGTCCGGACGTTCTGACATACGAGACCGGGCCGCTCGACGATGATTTGATTATCGCCGGGCCGATCAAAGTCAGCCTCAACGTCTCGACGACGGGGACGGACTCCGACTTCGTCGTCAAGCTCGTGGACGTTTACCCCGGCACTTACCCGCAGCCTGTGACTCCGCCGGGTCAGCCCGTCCCGCCGAACGCCGCGAGGATGGGCGGCTATCAGCAGCTCGTCCGCGGCGAGCCTTTCCGCGGCAAGTTCCGAGCGGGCTTCGAGCGTCCCGAAGCCTTCACGCCCGGCAAGCCCGCCGCAATCAACTTCGAGATGCCGGACGTGTATCACGCCTTCCGCCGCGGCCACCGCATCATGGTGCAGGTGCAAAGCTCCTGGTTCCCGCTCGTGGACAGGAACCCGCAGAAGTTCATGGAAATCCCGAAGGCAGCCGCCGCCGACTTCCAGAAGGCGACCGAGCGCATCTACCGCTCGCGCACGCACAGCTCTTCCGTGACCGTCTCGGTCGAAGGCGGCACACGCGGCCCCGCACTGATTCGGTAAGTTTGCACGACTCGGCTGGGTGAGGGTCGAGGAAGTGAGTTGCTTGCGAACTGCGCGGTTGAATAATAGTTAGACCTTTGTTGGGTCAACAACGAATACTAAGAGCGGACAATTAAAGCTTAGTTACGCACATCCGAGCTTCAATTTTACGGAATTGAGCTTCGGTTTCCCGCAACTAATCCTCAACTGCGCGGAACATAGAGCGACGTGTTAGCCGTTGCCGAGATAGACGCGCGATGTGTATTCGCGCACCATGCGGTCGCTGTTGAAGGCGGGGGCGAGGGTTTGGATGGCGTGGCGCATCATGGCGACCCAGCGGCGCGGCAACCCCGCCTCGTCGCGCTCGTAGAAAGTGGGCACGACCTCCGATTCGAGCACACGGTAGAGCGATTCGGCGTCGCGCGCGTCCGACTCCTCGGTCGTCTCGCCGAGCGATTCCTCGCCCACGGCCCAGCCGTTGCGCCCGTCGTAACCTTCAAGCCACCAGCCGTCCAAGACTGAAAGGTTCAGCCCGCCGTTCAAGGTCACCTTCTCGCCGCTCGTGCCCGAAGCTTCGAGCGGGCGGCGCGGCACGTTCAACCACACGTCAACCGACTGCACGAGTTGGCGCGCGACCTCCTGGTCGTAGTCCTGCAAGAAGACCGCGCGCCGCGTCACTTCGGGGTCGAGTTCCCACAGCGCCGTCTGCTGGAGGATGAGCTTCGCGCCCTGATCCTGCGGGTGCGCCTTGCCCGCGAAGACGAACTGGACGGGGCGCTCCGCGTCGAGGATAATGCGGCGCAGGCGCTGCGGGTCTGCGAGCAGAAGGCCCCAACGCTTGTACGCTGCGACGCGGCGCGCGAACCCGATGGTCAATGCGCCGGGGTCGAACATCGAGAGCGCCGACTCGGCGTAGGCGTGCGACTCCTGCTGCTGGAGGCGCGCTTGATGGACGCGCTCACGCACAAAGGCGACGAGGCGCTGCTTCATCAGACGCCGAACCTTCCAAAGCTCCTCGTCCGAAATCAACTCGACCGCCGCCGACCAAGCCGCTGCGTCGTAGAGCACACGCGTCCAGTCCGTGCCGACGCGCTCCTCGTAGAGCGCACGCAGGAGCGGCGAAACCCACGTCGGTGCGTGCACGCCGTTCGTCACGGAGGTGATCGGCACCTCTTCAATGCGCCGCTCCGGCCACATCTTGTTCCAAAGCTCGCGCGAGACTTCGCCGTGCTTGCGGCTCACGCCGTTCGACGAGCGGCACATGCGCAGCGCGAGCGGGGTCAGGCCGAACAACTCCGACTCGTCGCCCTCGTTCACGCGACCGAGGTTTAAGAACTCCTCGCGCGTGAGGCCGAGCTGCTGCCAGTAGGCTTGGCCGAAGCAACGCTCGATGAGCGGCGCGACGAACTCGTCGTGGCCCGCCGCGACGGGCGTGTGCGTCGTGAACGCGCAGCGACCGCGCACCGCACGCGCCGCCTCCGCAAAATCCTCGCCGCGCTCCGTCCTCTCGCGCGCCAGCTCCAGCGTGAGAAAGGCCGAGTGGCCCTCGTTCAGGTGGAAGACGTGCGGCTCGATGTTCAGACGACGCAGGAGGCGCACGCCGCCCTGCCCCAAGACCATCTCCTGCACGCAGCGCGTCTCTCGGTCGCCGCCGTAGAGGTGGCCGGAGATCATCCGGTCAATCTCGTCGTTGCCCTCGACGTTCGTGTCCAGCAGGTAGAGCGGAACGCGGCCCACGTCCACGCGCCACGCCCGCACGCGCACCGTGCGCCCGCGCAACTCAAGCTCGATGCGAACCGGCTCGCCGTCGTCGTCGCGCACGAGTTGCAGCGGCAGGTCGGCAACATCAATCTTGTTGTAGGTCTCCTCCTGCCAGCCGTCGCGGCGCAGGCGCTGGCGGAAGTAGCCGTGGTGGTAGAGCAGGCCGACGGCGACGAGCGGGAGGCCGAGGTCGCTCGCCGACTTCAGGTGGTCGCCGGCGAGTATGCCGAGGCCGCCGGAGTAGAGCGGCAAAGAGTGGTGCACGCCGAACTCGGCGCAGAAGTATGCTACGGGGTGCACGCGCGTGATCTCGCGCGCGTGCGCCGCGGCCCAGACTTGCGCGCCCTCCGTCATGTACGCATCGAAACTCGCGGCGAGGCTGTTGACGCGCCCGATGTAGACGGGGTCGGTCGCCATGCGCATCAGGCTGTTCTGCGAGATGACGCGGAGCAGGCGGCGCGGGTTGTGCTCGCACACGTCCCAGACCTCTTGATCGAGGTCTCGGAAGACGGATGAGCCGTCCGTGTTCCAGCTCCACCAGTAGTTCCAGGACAGGCGCTCCAGCGCCGCCACGGTCTCCGGCAGCCTGCCGCCGTCCGCCTCTTCAATCGTCGGCCTGACCTCACTCATCGTCTGAACCATTCTTCTCTTCTCTGTTCCCCGCCTGAAGCAGCGGGCAAAAAAATAGGCCCGGCGGTGGGACTTGTGTCGCCATGCACGGCGGGCGGCCTTGCCTGCTAGTCTTCAAACTTATGATTGCGTAAAAAGATATCCATGTCGCCTTGCGAAAAGAAAACCAGATGCGCCTCGGCGGGCGCGTCGTTGCCACTAAAGAACTGTGAGACAGACTCGGAGGCAACCGCCGCGGCCTCCTCGCGCGGGTAGCCGTACGCGCCCGTGGAGATTGAAGGGAAGGCCACGCCCGACAGCCCGCGCTCGACGGCGAGGGCGAGCGAATTGCGGTAGCACGCGGCGAGGAGTTCCGCCTCGCGTCCACCCTCTCTCCCCCAGATCGGCCCCACAGTGTGAATCACGTAGCGCGCAGGCAGAAGCCCGGCAGTCGTGATGACGGCCTCGCCCGTCGGAAGCCCCGCAGGGTAGAGCGTGCGCCGAATCTCCAGACACTCTTCGAGAATGCGCGGGCCGCCTGCGCGGTGGATCGCCCCGTCAACGCCTGCGCCGCCCATCAAGGTGCTGTTGGCCGCGTTGACTACAGCGTCCGAGGTCTGCCGCGTGATGTCGCCGACGACGACGCGGACACGCCCGCCGAGAAAGGTCATCTTAGTTTGTTGCGGCAACGAAGTTTCCACCGAACCGCAGAAAGATACACACGGAAAGAGTTTGAGGCAACTTGCGAGCGGGCTTTTCGCCGCTGCCTCCCGGAATCAGCAGGAATCAGGCCGGGTTTACGACTCCCGCCAAAGGGCGCGTCCACTTGCCGGGAGCACAGACTACAGACCGACGCACACGGCCTCGCACGTCTATGAAGAGCCGTCTTCGTCGGCGAACGCGCGCGGCTCGACGCTGATCTCGTCGAACATGTCCTGCCGCATGAGCGCCTCGGCCACGCCGCGCGCCTTGTGCTCGGTGAGCGGGTGTTCCGGGTCGAGGCTGGCGATCTCGAAAACGCCGTCGTCAACCATCTCGACGCCGAGCTGGCCGAGCGTGACGCCGGGCACGATCACCATCTCTTTGAGGTTGTGTATGCGGAAGCGGCCCGTCTCCTCAACCCAGTCCTCGATGAAGGGGTCGCGCAGTGCGTGCTCCGCCTCCGACACGTTCAAGTATGAGCCTTCGACGATCAGACAGTATTCGCTCGATTTGTGTCCCTTCATGGCGCGTGTGTGTGAAGCTCAAAGGCGCGACCCTCGCGAGGGGGGTCAAGCCTTCCGCACGCACTTTAACATTGACGAAAGCGCGTTGACAAAAATATTTCGACTCAAACGGCGGCGCACTGGAAAAGCGTCGCCGTGAGCTTTCACACTCACGGCGACGCCGTAGTCGAATGCGTGCGGGCGGAAAATCAGTAGGCCCGTTCGCCCTGCTCGTTGAGCGTCTTCGTCAGGCGCTCGAAGTACGGGTCGAAGGTGACGTAGCTCATCCCCTGAAAGAAGGCTCGGCCACCCGTCTCGTCAGAGACGCGGTTGAGCGCGCTCTGGCCGAAGCTGACGGCGAGCTGGTTCCAGCTCGACTGGCCCACGGTGGGCGCGTAGAACGAATAGACCGCGACGTTACGATTCTTCGCCTCGCGCACGGCGCGGTTGAGGTCAACCGAATCAACCGTCGAGGAGAAGTCGAAGCCGCGCGAGGTATCCAACCCGTCCGAGATGAAGAGCACTGCGTTGCGGTTCGAGTTGTCCGCCGGGAACAACTTGATCGCATCGCGCAGCTCGACGTAAGGATTGTAGGGCGCGGCAGAGGTCGAGCCGACGGGGATGCGCAGGGCGCGTCCCGCCGCCGCGAGGTCGGTCGTGAAGGGCTGGCGCACCTGCAATGAACCGGAACGTATGTAGCCGACCATCACGCGCGAGCCGGCGGGCAGCGAGCGTAAGAACTCGTTCGTCTCCCGAAGCTCGTTGCCGACGCGCGGGACGAGGTCGTCCTGTATGAGCACGGCGAGGTCGAGCGGCGTACGCACGCGCGCCGAAGCCTCGGCCTTGCTTCCCTTCTTGGCCTGCGCGCTCGCGGGCACGACCAGCCCGCCGAACGCGATGGCGGCAAGAACGAGCGCCGAAAAAACAGAATACAACTTCCTCATAAACACTCCTCTCAAGCCCCGACCTGACGTGTGGAGAGACGACCTCAAGCCTGAATCGAAGGGGCGCGCTCCGCTCTCGCGCTCCGCTTCGAGCCGGCCCGCCAGGCGTTCACGCCGGTGCGGGTTTTCACGTGTCTTTCGATGCCCGCATCTTTCGGAACGTTGGCCTGCGCGCTCAAGACCGCCCTCGGCGGGCATCAAAGCTTTCGCCGAGCGGATTTCCTGTCAGGAGAGTGCGCGGCGGAGTTGACGGCGCGGCCCGGCAGCGACATGCTAAGCACGACTCGAAATGTTTCGAGCGAGATCAAAACCCGTCAGGTCGAATCAACCTGCCGTCGCCCGCGCCGGTCGAGAGGAGTGCTCGGAGTTCAAACTTTAGCTTCTCTGTTTCGAGAGAGGGCAAGCTGAAGCTTGAACCCTGAACGCTCGGAGGTGAAAAAAGATGAGAAAGCTTTTCGCGCTCACGCTCGTCGTCCTTGCTCTGGCGGCCCTCGCCGTTGCCATCAGCGCGCTCAACGGGCGTAACCGGCGGGAGCTTGACGACGCGAAGAACAGGCCGGCGACGAGCGTCGTCGCTCCGGTCGGTAATAACGAAAGGCGCACGCCGGTCGTCGTCGAGTTGTTCACGTCCGAAGGGTGTTCGAGCTGCCCGCCCGCGGACGACCTGCTCTCGCGCCTCGACGAGACGCAGCCCGTCGCCGGGGCCGAGGTCATCGCGCTCGCGCAGCACGTTGATTACTGGAACAATCTCGGCTGGGCCGACCCATTCTCCACGCACGAGTTCAGCGAGCGGCAGGGCGAGTACGCCGAAACCTTCGGCAACGAAGGCGTCTACACGCCGCAGATGGTTGTGGATGGTCACGCTGAATTCCCCGGCAGCAACAACGGCAGGGCTTTTGAGACAATCGCGCAGGCCGCGCGCGAGCCGAAGGCCGACGTGCAACTCGCGCGTGCGTCCGAACAGAACGATGCAGGACAGAACGATGCGGGACAGAGCGACGCGGGACAGAGCGACGCGGGCGACGGCCTGCGTCTCGACGTGCGCGTCGGGGCGCTCCCGAAGCTGACGGACGGCGACACCGCCGACGTGCTGCTTGCCGTCACGGAGAGCGGGCTGTCGTCCGACGTGGCGCGCGGCGAAAACGCGGGGCGCAGGCTCAGTCACGTCGGCGTCGTGCGCCGCCTGACGAAGATCGGCTACGTGAGCGCAGCGAGCCAGCCTTTCAAGGGTGAGCCGGTCATCGTGCTCGACAAGTCTTGGCGACGTGAGAACCTGCGAGCGGTCGTCTTCCTGCAAGAGCACACGAGCAAGCGTGTGGTCGGCGCGGCCTCGCTCAAGTTGTTCGGGTGAACGCCCCCCCTCCGGCGCGGTGCGGGAAGGTTCAGAGTTGGGTCTTTTCAATCCGGCACACGCGGCGCGTCCGTAAATGTTTCGGGAGCGTGTGAGAGTTTCGGATGGAGTGTTTGTCATGCTGATTAAGAAACCGGACGACATCAAGGGCAGCGAGGTCACCGACCGGAAAGTTTATCTCAACCGACGCCTGTTCATGCGCGGCGCGGTGCTCGCCGCCTCGACCGTCGCGACGGGTTTCCTCTATCGCCGTCTGCTCGCGCCCGAAATTGAGCAGCCCGCCCTGCCGGGCAAGGTCGCGCCCGGCCCGCAAGTCGCGTCGAAGCAGTGGGGACTGCCCGGAGAAGAGGCGACCCCGTACAAAGACATCACGACCTACAACAACTTCTACGAATTCGGCACGGACAAATACAGCCCCGCGCGTTATGCGCAGAAGCTCGTCACGCGCCCGTGGACTGTCTCGGTCGAAGGACTCGTCAACAAACCGAAGGTCTTCGACCTCGACGAGCTGACGCAACTCTTCACGCCGGAGGATAGAATCTACCGGCACCGCTGCGTCGAGGGCTGGTCAATGGTCATCCCCTGGCTCGGCTTCCCGCTCGCGGGGCTTTTGAAGCTCGCCGAGCCGCAGGCGGGCGCGCAGTACGTCGTCTTCGAGACCGCCAACGACCCCAAAGGGCGAGGCATCCCGCAAACCGACGCGCTCACGTGGCCCTACGTCGAGGGCCTTCGTTTAGACGAGGCGTTGAACCCGCTGGCGATTCTCTCGACAGGCATCTACGGCGAGGCGCTGCTGCCGCAGAACGGCGCGCCGATTAGATTAGTCGTGCCGTGGAAGTACGGCTTCAAAAGCATCAAATCGGTCGTGCGAATCAAGCTCACCGACCGGATGCCGACGACGACGTGGGTCGCCGAAGTGCCGGACGTTTACGGCTTCTACTCGAACGTCAACCCGGACGTTGACGTTCTGCGCGCGCAGTCCACCGAGCAGCGCATCGGCGACTGGGGCCGAAGGAAGACGCAGCCCTTCAACGGCTACGCCGAACAAGTCGCGCACCTTTACGACGGAATGGATTTGAGCTACTACCACTAAGATTTTGGGTGTTGGGTTCCGGGTGCTGGTGAGCAGTAACCAACACCCAGCACCCCTGGCGGCAATGAAGGACATCAAATTCTACAAGCTCGCGATCTTCGTCAACGCCCTCGTGCCGTTGGCGCTTCTCGGTTGGGACTGGCGGCGCGGGCAGGTCGGCGCGAACCCGCTCGACTTCGTGACGCGGACGACAGGCACGCTCACGCTCGTCTTCCTCGTGCTCACGCTCGCCGTCACGCCGCTGCGTAAATGGACGGGCGTGCAGTGGCTCGTGCGCTTCCGAAGGATGCTCGGCCTCTACGCGTTCTTCTACGGGTCACTCCACTTCATCACCTACGTCTGGTTCGACAAGGGGTTCGACCTGCGCGCCATCGCGCAGGACGTTGTGCGCCGCTGGTTCATTCTCGTCGGCATGACCGCCTTCTTCTCGATGCTGCCGCTCGCCATCACCTCGACCGACAAGATGATTAAGCGGCTCGGCGGCAAGCGTTGGCAGAAGCTGCACCGCCTCACATACCTCTCGGCGGTTGCAGGAGTCTTTCACTACTACCTGCTCGTCAAGTCCGACACGCGCAAGCCTCTCCTCTTCGCCGCCGTCGTCGCCGTGCTTCTCGGCTACCGCCTCTACGTCTCTTACTCGAAGGGGCCGAAGGCGAAGCCCCTGGGACTGACGCAGCAGACGCCGCGCTGATTGAAGCTCGCACGCAGAACTCCACCTGCGAAGCAGACACAACGAAGGGGCGGACGTTTTCAGCCTCGCTGAAAACGTCCGCCCCGCGTTCTGCCGTGTTCAGGATTCGTTAACGCTGGTCACGCCGGTACTGGCGGCGCTCAGCTCGCTGATTCGCGCGGAACTGCGCGCGTTCCTGCCGCGCGCGCGCGTTGAAGATGCGGCGGTCGAAGTCGCCGCTGTTGCGTGCATACCTGCGCTCGCTTCGCTCTTCACGCCGGAACGCAACCCTGTCACCACGCAAGTCGCGGCGCAGCGCCGCACGCCTGTACCGCGCCTCCCGGTTACGCTCGTAGCGCGCAGTGGCCCAGCCGCGATGCCGACCGTTGTCGTGCCTGTATCGCCACGTCTGCGCCGACGCGCTCACGCCCGCGAAGGCGACCAGCACCAGCAGCACGACGAGCGTACTGAACATCCGCCTCACTGTACTCATTTCAGACCTCATCCCCTTGCGTCCTCCTTGCCTAATTCGTCAAACGGGAGAGATTGCCGTCATTTATGAATCGAGACTTTTCGCCTCGCCTACTCAGTTTTGCAAACGTGATGCCAGCCCTCTTTCGCCCGCTTGCGTTCGCGCGTGCGGTCGCTTAAATTAATCTCTCGACTTTTGAAGTTTTTCCCGCACAGCAATTTTCAAATCCGTGGCGGCGCGGGTCACTTCTCCGTACAAGTCCCGCTCGTCCGCCGACCTGTCGAAAGGACGTTCCAAAACCCAGAGTCATGAAAGCTTATCCGACCAACCAGATTCGCAACCTCGCCCTGATCGGCCACGGCCACGCCGGTAAAACGCAGCTCATCAGCTCACTCCTCCACCTCGCGGGCGCGACGCCGCGCTGGGGCAAGGTTGACGAGGGCACGACCGTCACGGATCACGATGAGGACTCCATCGCGCGCAAGATCACGCTCAACAACCAGCTCGCACACTGCGAGTGGCGCGAGCACAAGATCAATCTCATTGACACGCCCGGCTTCTCGGCCTTCGTCCCGCACGCGCGCCCCGCCTTGCGCGTCGCCGACTGCGCGCTCGTCGTCGTTGACGGCGTGACGGGCGTCGAGGTCGGCACGGAGAAGACCTGGGCCTATGCCAACGAGTTCATCACGCCGCGCATGATGGTCATCACGAAGCTCGACAAGGAGCGCGCCGACTTTGGCGTGGCCCTCGACAGCGCGCGCCACACCTTCAGCCGCGCCATCGTCCCCTTCACGCTGCCCATCGGACAGGAGGCGAACTTCCGTGGCGTCGTTGATGTCGTCCACATGAAGGCTTACGAGTTCGACGCCAACGGCAAGGCCAAAGAGACCGACATCCCTTCGGCGGGCCGGGAGGTGTTTGAAAAGGAGCGCGAGCGCCTGATCGAAGTCATCGCCGAGTCGGACGATGCGCTGATGGAGAAGTGGCTGGAGAACGGCACGCTCGAAGAGGAGGACATCATCCCGAACATCAGCCGCGCCATCGCCGCCTCGCGCCTCTGCCCGGTCTTCGCCGTCTCCGGCCTTTCGCTCGTCGGGTTGCAGCATCTCCTCGACGGCATCGTTGATTACGCCCCCGCGCCCGACACGCACGCAAACGAGCGCGGCAAGTCGAGCCTCGACGCCGACTCTCAGGAAGCGACGCGCGGCTATCACGCCGAAGAACCTTTCTCGGCTTACGTCTTCCGCACGGTCGCCGACCCCTTCGCCGGGCGCATCAACGTGATGAAGATCATCAGCGGCAAGGTCAAGGCGGACGCCACCGTGCAGAACACGACGCGCGGTATCAGTGAACGACTCGGCGCACTCCACTCGATGCAAGGCAAACAGCTCGACAAGACCGACGAGGCCAGCGCCGGAGACATCATCGCCGTCGTCAAGCTCAAGGAGACGCAGACCGGCGACACGCTCGCGGACAAGGCCGCGCCCATCGTCTACGACCCCATCGAATACCCGGAGGCCGCCATCTCGTTTGCCATCGAGCCGAAGTCGCGTCAGGACGAGGAGAAGATCAGCGCGGCGCTGCACAAGATTCTCGAAGAAGACCCCAGCCTTCACTTCGACCGCGACGCGCAGACGAAAGAGTTCCTGCTCTCCGGCTCAGGCCAACTGCACATCGAGACGGTCGTCGAGAAGTTGAAGAACCGCTACCACGTCGAGGTCGCCCTGCACCCGCCGAAAGTTCCTTACAAGGAAACCATCACGGCGCGCGCAGAGGTGCAGGGCCGGCACAAGAAGCAGACGGGCGGGCGCGGGCAGTTCGGCGACTGCAAGGTCGTCTTCGAGCCTCTGCCGCGCGGCGGCGGTTTCATCTTCGAGGACAAGATTTTCGGCGGCTCAGTCCCGCAGCAGTTCCGCCCCGCCATCGAAAAAGGGATAGTTGAGGCTGCGTCCGGCGGCGCGATTGCGGGCTACCCGCTCGTTGACTTCAAGGCCATCCTCGTTGACGGCTCGTACCACACGGTTGACTCCGACGAGCACAGTTTCCGCGCCGCGGGGCGCAAGGCTTTTCGTAACGCGGTCGAGAAGGTGAAGCCGACCATCCTTGAGCCGATCATGAACGTCGAGGTGGTCGCACCCGTCGAGGCGAGCGGCGACATCATGGGCGACCTCAACTCGCGCCGGGGACGTGTGCAAGGGATGGACATGCGCGGCAAGAACCAGGTCATCAAGGCGCAGGTTCCGATGTCCGAGATGCTGGATTATCAATCCAAACTCAACTCTATCACCGCCGCCCGCGGAACTTTCCACATGGAGTTCTCCCACTACGACCCCGTGCCCGGCCAGATCGCGCACAAGATCGTCGAGCAGGCCAGGGCCGAAGGGAGAATCAGGGCCGAGGAGGAAGAGTAAGGCCATCTCTTCAAACAGGCCGGGGATTTTTCAGAGGCCGGACGTGCGTGGGCGCGTCCGGCCTCTTCTCTTTCTCCGCCACTGTCGTGCGGCGCAGGCTTGCACGGTCGCGCGAATTTCTTGTGTGTTTACTAAGCCCGGCGTATGATACGCGCAACGAATTTCCAGCGAGAGAAATGAGAGCACGCTTGATCGGGTCAAGGGATTTCGGTCGCGCGGGTGAGAGCGTCGGGCGGCGTCGGCTGCACGGGTTTGAAATGGTTCGCAAAAAAAGAGAGGAAGGTTTTCTGTGTTTCACATTATCTGGTATCTGATCGTGGGATTCATCGTGGGACTGATCGCGCGGGCGATACTGCCGGGCGTAGATCACATGGGTATCCTGATGACGACGGTGGTGGGCGTAATCGGGTCAATCGTGGGCGGGTTCATCGGCCACCTGTTCTCGAAGCCGAGTCCGGACGCGAAATTCCATCCCGCGGGCATACTGATGTCTATCGTCGGGGCGATCATAGTCCTCCTGATTTTGCGTTACATCTAGGAACTCGCGCCCATCTGGCGAGGGGAAGGTTCTAAAAAGGGCGCGGCCTGTTCGTCGTCTCTATCCTCTCGCGCCGGTCGGCAATCAAACGAAACGGGCGGCGGACTCTTATTTTGACCCGAATTTTATACGGCCCCGCCGTAGTCAAAGGGTACGTTCAACCTGGAGTTTCGACTCTCAAAAACCCCTTCCGTAAACGTTGCCGTCGTTGCGATTATTCCCTTCCAAACCGGCGACGACGAGTGGCGTTAAAAACTTCTTTCCCACGCCCTGCTCGCACACGGGCGATACAACTGCGTGACAGCCTCGCGAATCTAATGTTTCGATTGACGAGGAAGCGTCGTTGATGCAGAATCGTCAAACACGGAAGCGATGACAGCGCCGCCCGCGAGATGTTCCGCGACGCTGATTCGAGCCGGTCGCACTTGAAACCCCTAAAACTTGATTCACCCGACAATCGAGATTTCGTCCGTCTTTTTCCCGGAGGGTTACTAATGAAGTCTGATCGCACTTATTTCCGTTCCCTCGCCGCCTCACTGTTCGCCGTCATGCTCCTTTCGGTCGCCGCTGTCGCGAAGGACGCTAAGAGCCAGGCGTTCCCGACCGTCCACATCAAGAACTTCGGCCAGATGGACGAGCGCTTCTACCGCGGCGCAGAGCCAAAGAGCCTCGAAGACTTCCAGGCTTTGAAGCAGCTCGGCGTCAACACCGTGATTGACCTTCAGGCCGAGCCGGCCTCTTCCGAGCGCGGGATGGTCGAGTCGCAGGGCATGCACTACGTCAACATCCCGATGGTGGACAAGGCTTATCCGAAGCCGGAGTGGGTCGCGGCCTTCCTCAAGACCGTCAACGACCCCTCGACGGGCAAGTTCTTCGTTCACTGCGCGGGCGGGCGTCACCGCACGGGCGCGATGGGCGCGGTCTATCGCTTCGAGAAGTACGGCTGGAACTACGATCAGGTCTACGCCGAGATGAAGCAGTACGACTTCTACACCTCCTGGGGCCACGGCGACTTCAAGACCTTCGTCGAGGACTACTGGAAGCAGGTGCAGGCGCGCGGCACGAACACCAACGCTACCGCGGCGACTGCCGGTGCCCCTGCCGCCAAGACGGCCACGAAGAGTTCCGCCGAGGTTGTCTTCACCGGCAACCACCAGTAATCAGATTCCCAACTTTGTAAAAGAGAAAGGCCGCTCATTACCGAGCGGCCTTTCTCTTTTTTCAGCTTCGACGCTTCGTCACAATCATTGTCCCGTGTTGGCGGGCGTCGTTGCGGGCGCGGGCGCATTCAAGCTGTGGAGTTCGTTGATGCGCGCGCGCACCTCGTAGGATAGCTCCTCGATCTCCTGCGGTTTGTAGTTGGCCGCGCGGAAGGCTGCGTCAATCTGCTCCTTACTCAGTTGCGAGAGCAGGTCGCCGATCCACTTCGCCTGCTCGACGGTGATCTGGTCGAAGAGGCTCGACTCCTTGCCGTGGTAGTCGAACTTCACGCGGTCGCCCTCGACCTTCTCGACGAAGCCGCTCTTGACGTAGTTCTTAGGCTCGTTGCGGCTGTGGGTGATGGCTCCCCCGGTCTTACCGAAGGTCGCGCCGAGGTCGCTGACGATGTACTGCAACTCGCCCTGGTCGCCGTCGCCCGTCGGCACGAAAAAGATTTTGTTGTTCTCGTCCTTCAAGTCCCAGTTATTCAAAAGGGCCATCAACACGACCAGCCCCTTAAACTCTTTCGTCCCCACGAAGGGGTTCTGGTTCCAGCTCCAATTGTCGAGCTTCTTCATTCCTTTGGGCCTCGCCTTAAACCGCACGTTGGCATAGCCGTCGCCCTCGCACCTCTCCACGTCCTTGCGCGGCTTCGGCGCGTTGACGATGTGCACGCAGGGGACGAGGTAGTTGACCTCCGTCATGTAGCCGGCGGCCCAGACGAGCCGCACGGCGACCGTCTCCGGCTGCGCTTCATGGCCGAGTTTCGCCACCCACTTCTTCCCCGCCCCATCGCGCACGTCCCACTTGACCGAGTAGCCGCCCTCGTCGTCGGCCTCCCAAACCACCTGAGTCAGGTCGGGCTTCATCTGCTCGCCGCCGGGGCCGAGCAGCAGGTCGCGCGAGGCGATGTCGGCAGGCTCCCTCCACAAAACGGGCGTGCCCTGTTGCCGCATCTCCTCCTTCGACTCTTTCTTCGAGTCCTTCTGTGAATCCTTCTGTGAGTCCTGCTGCGCGGCGAGCGCAGGAGGATAGGAGAGCGCCAGCACTGAGAACAAAAAGAGAACGACCGCGGCGCGATGCCAACTGTTCGGGTTCATAACTTCTCCTCGCTAAAATCTATGCTTCCAAATCACTCAGGTTCAGGGGCGTCAATGAAATAAGACTGGCTGTCGAAGGGCTCTTCGCCCGGCTCGACGCGGGCGCGCTCGTAACTCCCGTCGGGGCGGAGCACGCGCGCCTTCACGTTGTCGCGCAGGTACGCCGACAGTAGAACGTCTTTGAGATATTTCTTCAAACGCTCGTCGCGGACGGGCGCGATCACCTCGACGCGCCGGTCGAAGTTGCGCGACATCCAGTCGGAGCTGCCCGTGTATAACTCATCGTCGCCGCCGTTCGCGAAGTAGTAGGCGCGGCTGTGTTCGAGGAAGCGCCCGACGACGCTGCGGACGCGAATCGTCTCTGAGAGTCCGGGCACGCCGGCCCTCAGCATGCAGATGCCGCGGACGATCAGGTCAATCTCGACGCCCGCGCGCGAAGCCTCGTAGAGCGCGCCGACGAGCTGCGTGTCGGCGAGGCGGTTGATCTTGATGACGATGCGGGCGGGGCGGCCTGCGCGCGCGTGCTCGGCCTCGCGGCGGATGAGCGTCAGAGTCTTCTCACGCAGGTTCGAGGGTGCGACCCAGAGCTTGCGGTATTCCTTCTGGCGCGAGAAGCCGGTCAGGAAGTTGAAGAGGTCTGTAGCATCCTCGCCTATCTCTTCGTCGGCGGTGAAGAGGCCGATGTCCGTGTAGAAGTTCGACGTGACGGGGTTGTAGTTGCCGGTCGCCACATGGACGTAGCGCCGCAAGCTTTCGCCCTCGCGGCGAACGACGAGCGTGAGCTTGCAGTGCGTCTTCAGCCCGACGATGCCGTAAACGACGTGCACGCCCGACTCTTCCAAGCGCTTCGCCCACTCGATATTGTTCTCCTCGTCGAAGCGCGCTTTGAGTTCGACGAGCGCCGTCACCTGCTTCCCTTGCGCGCTCGCCTCGATGAGCGACTGCGGGATGGGCGAGTGCTGGCCCGTGCGGTAAAGGCAAATCTTGATGGCGGCCACTTGGGGGTCGTGCGCCGCGCTGTCGATGAAGTCCGTGACGAGCGTATACGACTCGAAGGGGTGGTGCAGGATTACGTCGCGCTCGCGGATACGGTCGAAGTAGTTCACCGGCCCGCGGAAGACGGCGGGGACTTTCGGCCTGAACGGCTCGTCCTTCAGGTCGGGGCGGTCGAGTTTGTGAAGCTGCATCAGCTCGCGCGCGCCGAGCGGCCCCTCGACCGCGTACACGTCCGCCGCGGTGAGATCGAGCGCCTCCGAGAGGTAGACGCGCATCGCCTCTGGCATCTCCGCCGCGACTTCGAGGCGAACGGGCGTGCCGAAGCGTCGCTTGCGCAAGGTCTGCTCCATCATCCGCAGGAGGTCGTTGGCCTCGTCCTCGCGTATCTCCACGTCGGCGTCGCGCGTCACGCGGAAGGCGTGGCACTCGCTCACCTGCATGCGCGGGAAAAGCTGCGCGACGTTGGCCGCGATCACCTGTTCGAGGAGGACGTACTTCGCCTCGCCCACGGGGACGAGACGCGGGACGAGCGGCGGAACTTTGACGCGCGCGAAGCGCGGCTCAACCTTGCCCGTCAGAGAGCGCGTGATGCCGAGTTCAGCGAGCGGCTCGACCGTCAGCGCGAGGTTCAGGCTCAGGTTGGAGATGTATGGGAACGGGTGCCCCTGATCCACCGCCTGCGGCGTGAGCACCGGATAAACCTTCTTCTTGAAGAATTCGCGGAGCGACTGCCGTTCGGGGAGCGAGAGCGTGCTGTACTCGACGAGGCGTATCCCCTTTTCCGCGAGCCGCGGCAGGACTTCTTCGCGCAGGCAGCGCGCGTGCTCGGCGACGAGCGGGAGCAGGCGCGCTCTGATCTCCTTCAACTGCTCCACAGTCCCCATGCCGTCGGGTGAAGGTTCAGTCAGGTTCACGCCCAGCGTCTCCTGCAAGCCGGAGACGCGGATCATGAAGAACTCGTCCAGATTTTCGGAGAAGATGGAGAGGAACTTGAGGCGTTCGAGCAGGGGCTGCGTCGGGTCTTGCGCCTCTTCGAGCACGCGCCGGTAGAACTCGATCTGGCTCAACTCGCGGTTGAAGAGCGGCAACGCCGCGTCGCGTCGCGTCTGTGGCGGCTTCGCTTGCGTCGGCTCGGCGCGTTCGTCATCGGAGGGTTGTGTGTTTGTGCTGCCGTTCATTCGTCTCGTAAGCGCGCGCGTCCGCTCGAAAGCCGCCGACACGCTACGCAACTGCCGCTCTAATTTTCCGCGAGGAGAACAGGAGCTTCAGACGGTGAGATGCTGACGCACGCACAGACGATAGCCGATTGCACGAACGTCAAATTGCCTCACCTCTCGAATGGCCCTGCCTTCGCGCCGCCAAGCAATTCAGACGAAGGCAGACGAAGGCAGACGAAGCCCAGGGAGTTGGAAAACATGCAGACTCACAGCAAGCTCCGTTCCTTCCGGCTGACCGATCAAGGATAGCTTTAAAACCTATCTTACTTCAAGAATTAGCCCGCGCAAACCACCGGCCCCTTTGATTGATGCTTGTACTGATTCAGTCCTCGCCCGCCGAATCCTGTCTGCATTCTCCGACAATCTGTGAGGCGAGCCTTTACGACACGCAAGCCTGTAATTATTCAGACCTTCTTCTGCACCAGCACTTGAAAGCGAGAAGCCATCCCGCCCGGCAGGATCATCTCTCGCGCGCCGAGCCGCAGCCCTGCGACCTCGGCTTCGTTTGAGGCGAGAGCGCACTCGCGCTCAAGCTGTTCGAGCAAACCCGCCTGCAACAGGAACGCGTCGAGTCGAGTGAGCGCGACCGTCTGAAGCCCTGCGGCCTCGCCCGCCAGGATGATTTGCGTCCAGTTGACGGTCGTCGTCAAATCCTGCTCGCCTGGACGCCGCAGCACATCGTCCACGAACTCGTGGCCGCGGAAGGCGCGCAGCGTCCCCGCGCTCCTGTGCGGCGCAGAGAGTAGATTCACCGCCGCGTCGCCGTAATCCACCGTGACGACGTAGCCGCGCACGAACATACGTGCGACGCGCGCGACCCACTCTTCGGCGTCGAGGTTGACTTCCGCGAACTGCCCTTCGTCCAACTTCAAGCCCATGCGCCCGAAGTGTTCGGCGAGGCGCGGAGTTGAAGGCTCGCGCTCAATCCACACGAACTCCCCGCCCGCGCCGAGGCCGACGAACAGCTCGCGCAGGCTTCCGCCGCGCATCACAACGCGGTGACCCGGGAAGGCGTCGAGCAGCTCGTTCGAGAAGGCAAAGGCATATTCGTAAGGAAGGACGAAGCCTTCACGTCCGGCCCTACTTTGAAGCTCGGAGGAGTCTTCGCGTTGGGCACAGTCTCCGCGTTGGTCAAGGTCTACGAGGTGTTGGAACTCGACGCACGCGTCGAAAGGCGCGAGCAGCGCGGCGGCGCGAGCGCGCGAGTCGGCACTCGCCTCGTCGAAGACGTAGCGTGTGGAATCGAAGACGCGCGGCGCGTCACGCCGGAGAGTGCTGAGGAAGTCCTGGGCGAAGTGTCCGGCACCGCCGCCTGCTTCGAGCAGATGGAGGACGGGCGGGCGTCCGAGTTCGTCGAAGAGCGAGGCGAAGTGGCGCGCGAAGGTCGCGGCGAAGAGCGCACTTCGTTCGGGGCTGGTGCGATAGTCGCCCGCGCGTCCCCAGCGTTCGACGCCGCGCTGGTAGTAGCCATCCTGCTCGTCGTAAAGGGCCGCGCTCATCCACTCGCGGAATGTTATCGCACCCTCAAGCCGTAGGCGCGCGCGCAGTTTCGCGCCGAGCGTCGTCGTCCCGGAATCGGCTGTGCCGCCGTCGCTATTGCTTCGGCGGCTCATCCGGGAGCTTGTCTGGAAGGCGCGTGGTGTGATCCGTGACGCTCTGGCACGGCGAAAGCTTGCCGTCGGCCAGCACCAGCGGACGCCACGGCAGACTGAGGACAGAACATCGGTCAAGCGTCTCCTGATTGCCGGATGCGCGCCGGCGACTGAAATATCTCTGCGAGCTTACGACTATCCCACTTGCGAAGTTCGCACGCAACTGCAACTGCAATACCCGGAGTTTATCGTTCCTGAGCTGACAGCAAGCGACGACTCACCGCATTGAACTGCCCCGGCGTGCACTTCAGACCAGCGGCACGCGCGCGTCGGAGAAGAGGCGGAGCGTTGCGAAGGCGCGGCCCTGATGATGCGCGGCGCGGGCCAGAGTTTCGGCGGCGAGTGAGAAGAGCGTGCGCATCTCGCCCGAAGGCGAGGCGATCTCTTTCGAGAGTTCCGAGTCCGCGCGTAGAAGCTCGAAGGCACGGCGGCGCGTGGCATCGGCCTCGTTCAAATACTCGGCGACGTGCGCTGGCGTCGGCAGTGCTTCGGGCAGAGTCCACTCTACGGGGTCGTCCCAGAGGTTGACGGTGATGCCGCCGAAGGTCTGCTCGACGGCGGCGGCGCTGCGCAGAAGGTGTTCGCCGCAGGAGTAGGCGGGGAGGGCGCGCGCGGCTTCGCGCGGCGGCTGCCAGTAGAGGCGTTCGGTGGGAATGACCTGCACGAGCGCGTGCGAGCGCTCGTGCAGGCGCGCGAACTGTTCGTCGAGGCCGCGAACTATCCGCGTCGTGCACGGAGGAGAATCATCTGCGTCGCGCATGGAGGAGAATCGTCTGCGTCGCGCCGGAAAGTCGCGGCCCGCCCGCTTAACGTTTGTCTTTCGCCTTGCGGCCCGTCTCTCTCAACGCGGCGGCCAAATTTCTGCCGCGATAGACGAAGCCCGTGACGACTTGGCCCTTCGCTTCGACGTGTGAGCCGCGCGCGGGAACGGCACGCTCCGCGATCACCCAAATCTTCCCGGTGCCGTCATCCAACTCGTATGCGCCCTGGCCGAGCACGCCGTAGCTATCGGTTACAGTCCCTTCGATGCTGACCTTCTTATTGTAGTAGCGACCGGGGTCAGCGTTGATTTTGTTGATGCTCGTCTTGGCCGCGGCAACCGACGACAGCAGGCAGACGAGAATGAAGCTGAAGATTAATGGTTTCAGAAATGACCGCATGGCGTCTCCTTATCTTCCATTCGAGAATGTCGGGAGAGCGCAGGCATCATAGCACGCCGAAACGCCCTCCGAACAAGTGACGCCTTTCTTGCAGCGTCCGTTAACTGCCCCTGCAAAACATTTCCCACGGTCGGGGTGTTCTAAAGCCGCTTGATGTTGTATAACACCCGGCGTAGACGCGTTTCACAGGGCGTGAGCTTCAGCCGCAGCCTCGAACATTTCATCCCGAATCACTTGACGGAGAGAGCGTTGACGCATGGGTTTGATTGCTCTCTTCGCGCCGACGGTTGCTCGCTGGAAAGCAGCCGCTCATCCTGACCTTCCTTGTTAGTGCTTTGTCAACGGAGAAGCCATGAGCAAAAAAATCAGAAGACGAGATTTCATCCGCAACACGGCAGCCGCGGGCCTGCTTCTGTCGTCGCCCAGGGCGTTCAAAGGCGGTGTGCCTGCCGTCCGCATACAGGGCGTCAGGCCCACGGTCGTCTCCTCCGCTAACGGCAACCAGTTCAAGAACGGCGGCGACGAGACGTGCGTGCAGAAGGCTTTCCGGCTGATGACCGCGGGCACGGACGTGCTCGACGCGCTCATCGAAGGCGTCAACCTACTCGAACTCGACCCGGCAGAGGACAGTGTCGGCTACGGCGGCTTGCCGAACGCCGAAGGCGTCGTGCAGCTCGATTCGTCCTGCATGCATGGGCCACGCAAGCGCGCGGGCGCGGTGGCCGCGCTCGAAGGTGTGCGCACGCCCTCGCGCGTCGCGCGGGCTGTGATGGAGAACACAGATCATCACCTGCTCGTCGGCCACGGCGCGCAGCAGTTCGCGCGCGACATGGGCTTCACCATCGAAGACGACCTGAACACGAAACACTCGCGCGAGCTTTGGCTCGAATGGAAGCGCCGCACAGACCCTTCTCACTATCTCGACCCCAAGTCCCGCGCCGAGGTCTGGCGTCGCGAGGGACGGAAGATGGTCGCGGAAGGTCTCATCCGCGAGGAGCACTTCTACGGCACGATCAACTGCGACGGCATCAACTCGAAGGGCGAAATCTGCGGCGTGACGACGACGAGCGGGCTGGCATGGAAGATACCGGGGCGCGTCGGCGACTCGCCGATACTGGGCGCGGGACTCTACGTTGACGGCGCGGTCGGCGCAGCAGGCTCCACGGGGCGCGGCGAGGCGAACCTCTACAACCTCTGCTCGTTCCTCATCGTCGAGGAGATGCGCCGCGGCGCGCACCCGAAGGACGCCGGCATGGAAGCTCTGCGTCGCATCAAGGCCAACACCATCGAGCGCCGCCTGCTCAACAGCCGCGGCCTGCCGAACTTCGGCATCAACTTCTACATCCTCAACGCGCGCGGCGAGCATGCAGGCGTCACCATGTACGAGGGCGCGAAGTACGCCGTCTGCACCGACGCCGGGCCGCAGACGCTCCCCTGCGAAGCGCTACTTCAGGGCAAGGCCGAATAGGAGCTTCGCCCTCTCAGTCCAATGGAAGGAAGTTCGCCGTGACTGATCCGAATTCGCCCGAATCAAAATCCGGAATTAACGCGCATGGCCTCGACTACGCGAAGATTGAGGCCATAGTCAGCCAACTGGCCAACGCTATCGCCCAAAGTCGAGAAGCGCCGCCCGATGCCGGCGCTAGGCAGATAGCTCTGCGTGCCGACTATCTAAGCACCGTCGATGTGATCAAGCTGCTGTCGGACATCCGGTTTAGATGTCTCGTCTTTGTGACCGCTGTCATAGCTGTAGCGGACGCACTTCTACCCGGTACTGGTGATCCGGGAACCAGAATCGCGCTCGGTTTTGTCGGCTTCCTGACAACACTCGGAATCGCCGTATATGAGCTGCGAAACAGCCAGCTCTACGAAGCCGCGATTCACCGTGCGAAAATACTGGAGGGACGATTGATCGCCGAAAGGACTTCGAAACAAAGCGACAAAGCGGGACTCTTCAGTGAACGGCCTCCATACGTAGAGGGAAAATACTGGAAAAGAGAACTTGATCAGGCAGGACGGAACAAAGCGCTTGAAGATAACAACGCTCAATTGATGAGTTTCTGGTTGGTGGCAGTTAAGCACGACCGCGGTCTTGCACTTATCTACGGCGCGGTGCTCGGCGGGTGGGTCTATTTGATCGCCGACGGCCTTCTTTCACTTCCCCCGCCCGCAGGCATTTGGCGGCCTGCGCCGGCTGGCTTGACTCGAATCATTTCCGCGCTCATTGCGTTTTCTGCTTTTGCACTTTCCTATAAACAGTTTGTCGATCATGACAAGCAGCGTTTCCGTCCAGATGCGCCCAGCAATAATGGGAACGATTCCGGTGCGAAAGCAGCCCCGGCTTCGGCCTCAGCCAGTATAGTCGAGGGCAGCGCTGAAGTCAGTGGCAACCCAGAGCGTCGAGCCTAAAACCGCGCATGAATCTTTGGAACGGCCTACTTACCGAACCAGCCGATGGGTTTGCCGGAGAGGTCAACCCAGACGCTCTTGACCTGCGTGTACATCTCAAGGGCGTGCTTGCCCATCTCGCGCCCGTAGCCCGATTGCTTGTAGCCGCCGAAGGGCGAGGCCGCGTTCATCATGTTGAAGGTGTTGATCCAGACGACGCCCGCTTTAATCTCACGCGCGAAGCGGTGCGCGCGCGTGATATCGCGCGTCCAGATGCCGGCGGAGAGGCCGTAGGCGACTTCGTTGGCCTGACGAATCAGATCGCTCTCGTCCTTGAAGGTGATGACGGAGACGACGGGGCCGAAAATCTCCTCCTGCGCCACACGCATCGTGTTCTGCACTTCGCTGAAGATGGTCGGCTGGAAAAAGAAGCCCTTTTGAAAATCACCTTCGAGCGCGGGCGCGCAGCCGCCGCTCAGAACGGTTGCGCCTTCGGAGCGCGCGATGTCCACGTAACCCTTGATGCGGTTCAGTTGCTCCGCTGACACCTGCGGCCCCATCTGCGTGGCCTTGTCCGTGGGATCGCCGACCTTGATGCGCCCGGCCCTCTCTTTGAAGCGTTCGAGGAACTCATCCTTGACCTCTTCGTGCAGGAAGATGCGCGAGCCGGCGCAGCAGACCTGCCCCTGATTGAAGAAGATGCCCATCATCGCGCCGTTGACGGCCTGCTCCATGTCGGCGTCGGCGAAGATGATGTTCGGGGCTTTGCCGCCGAGTTCGAGAGAGACTTTGGTCAGGTTATCGGCGGCGGCCTTCGCGATGAGCTTGCCGACCTCAGTCGAGCCTGTGAAGGCGATCTTATCAATGCCCTTGTGCGAGGCGAGCGCCGCGCCCGCCGTCTCGCCGTAGCCGGGCACGATGTTGACGACGCCGTCGGGAAAGCCCGCCTCTTGAATCAGCTTGCCGAGTTCGAGCGCGGTCGTCGGCGTCTGCTCGGCGGGCTTCAGGACGACCGTGTTTCCGGCGGCGAGCGCGGGCGCAAGCTTCCACGCGGCCATCAGCAGGGGAAAGTTCCAGGGGATGATCTGCCCGCAGACGCCGACGGGTTCGCGCAAGGTGTAGTTGAACATCTGGCCGGGCACGGGGATGGTCTCGCCTTCGATCTTCGTCGCCCAGCCCGCGAAGTATTCAAAGTTCTCGACGACGCCCGGCAGGTCTATGAACTGCGCTTCGCGGATGGGCTTTCCGTTGTCGGCGGTTTCGAGCGCGGCCAACTCCTGCGCCCTCGACTCGATGAGCTGCGAGAGCTTGTAGAGCATGCGCCCGCGGTCGCGCGCAGACAGCTTCGACCACTTGCCCTCGAACGCTTTGCGCGCGGCGGCGACGGCCTTATCAATGTCCGCCTTGTCGCCTTCGGCCACTTCGGCGAGCGTCGCGCCCGTGGCGGGGTTCGGCGTCTCGAAGGTCTTGCCCGACTCGGCGTCCACCCACTGGCCGTCAATGAAGAGTTGATACTTGCGCGGCGTCTCCGCCGCTGATTGAGTTGAAGACATTGAAGGTCTCTTCTTTCTTGATAATCGAAACCGCGGATTTTAAACGGCGACTGCCGTCACGCATGTAGGGGCAGGCTTGTCCCTGCCCGCGTTGCTGCTTCCGCACAACTTGAACCCGATGAATAGCGACGGGCAGGGACAAGCCCTGCCCCTACAATCATGCCCCCGCGACGGAAACCGAAGACTGCGAGATCAACTGCCGGAGCACGAAGGGCAGGATGCCGCCGTGCCGGTAGTATTCGATCTCAATCGGCGTGTCTATGCGGAGCGTGACGGGAATCTCCTGTTCGTCGCCGTTCGCGCGGCGGATGCGGAGTGTTACGTCCTGACGCGGCGTGACCTCGCCGCCGTCGAGGCCCGTGATGTCGAACACCTCCGAGCCGTCGAGCTTGAGCGTCTCGGCGTTGGTGCCCTCCTTGAACTGCAAGGGAAGCACGCCCATGCCGACAAGGTTCGAGCGGTGTATGCGCTCGAAGCTCTCGGCGACGACGGCGCGCACGCCGAGCAGAAGCGTCCCCTTCGCAGCCCAGTCGCGCGAGCTGCCCGTGCCGTACTCCTGCCCGGCGATGACGACGAGCGGAAGGCCCGCCGCCTGATAGTTCATCGCCGCGTCGTAGATGCTCATCTGCTCTTCGACGGGTTGCAGCATGGTGACGCCGCCTTCCGTGCCCGGCACCATCAGGTTCTTGATGCGTACGTTGGCGAACGTGCCGCGCAGCATCACCTGATGATTGCCGCGGCGCGAACCGTAAGAATTGAAGTCCTGCACGTCAACGCCGCGCAGCAAGAGATAACGTCCGGCGGGAGACTTGACCTTGATCGCGCCCGCGGGCGAGATGTGGTCGGTCGTCACGGAGTCGCCGAAGACGGCGAGCGGGCGCGCGCCGCGAATGTCTGAGAACGTGCCCGCCTCCATGCTGAACTTCTCGAAGTAGGGCGGCTCCTGAATGTAGGTTGACTGCGAGTCCCATTCGTAAACCTCGCCCGCGACGGCGGGGATGTCGTTCCAGAGCGGGTTCGCCTCGGCGAAGTCGCTGTAGAGCCTCCGGTAAGTCTCCGGGTCGGTCGCGGCCCCCAGAGCT
>DATARW010000059.1:0-115141 GCA_036263975.1 Pyrinomonadaceae bacterium | reverse complement strand
GTGGTTAGAGGCGTGCGGTCGGAGCCGAACTTAAGACCCGGCTTTGCCTTTAGCAGTTAGGCCCGCCCCTCTGAGCCACCCCACTCGGCGTCATCAACTCGGATTTAGTCACTCCCCCGCGGGGCAAAACCTTGTCGCGCCGCGGAGCACGTGCTAACGTATCGCCAAAGTCACAAGCAAGGAGTACAGGACATGCGCTGCCACATCGCCACACGCCTTCCGGTCGCCCTAATCACTTTCTTCATCGGCATCACGACGGCCAACCTGACCGCGACGCTCTGGCCGAGCGCCGCTTCGCGCACCGCCGACGAGCAGGCGGTGCTCTCGGTCGAGCGCGAGTACCTGCGCGCACACACAGAGCGCGACGTGGCGGCACTCGACCGCGTGCTCGCGGACGACTTCACTTCGTTCAACGGGAGGGTGAATAAGGAGCAAAGGCTGGCGCTCTTAGCCAACCCTTTCTTCGTCGTCACGTCAATTGCGACCGACGACGTGAGCGTCAGCGTGCGCGGCGACGAGGCTTGGGTGAGCGGCAGGGCGCGGATGGCCGGCAGCTTCCGCGGGAGAGACTTCACGACGCCGCGCTATGGGTTCACGCGCCGCTACGAGAGGCGGGACGGGCGCTGGCAGATAGTCTCCTGCGCCTTCTCCTTCGCGTGGTGAGCGCCCGCGCCGCGGCGTGACGCGCGCGCGGCCCTCAGGCCGACTTCTCTTTACTTCTCTTCGACGCCCGGCTGCGCGCCGCGGCTCACGCCTGAACGCGCCCGTGTATGAGGCGGCGCATCCGGTCGGAAAAAAGCACGTCAATCTTCTGCGGCTCGATGACCGCCGTCACCTCGCCCTGCCCGAAGACCGGGTGCGTCAGAGACTGTCCGGCGCGATAGGTGCGCGTGCGGTCGTAGGGCGCGCCGGAGCTGGAGGAGGCGCGGCTGCCGGCCCCGGCCCCGCCGCTCTTGTAGGTGCCGCGCGTCCCGCACTGCGGGCAACTCACGCGCGATATTTGCCCACGCTTCGTGACCGAAGCCACCACATGACCGCGCTGCTCACCGCAAGTCAGGCAGAACTTCTCCACGCGTTCACCGACGTTGTGTATCTGCTTTTCCATGAGTGCCCGCCTCCTTCTTTACTTGTACCTGTATGTGATGCGGCCCCTCGAAAGGTCATACGGCGACAGTTCGACGCTCACGCGGTCGCCCACGAGGATGCGGATGCGGTTCTTGCGCATCTTGCCGGAAATCTGCGCCAGCACGACGTGCTCGCTGTTGTTGAGCCGGACTTTGAAAAACGCATTTGGCTGCTTGTCAACGATGACGCCCTCGGCGGGAATCAGTTCTTCTTTGAGCAATCATTCCTCCTTCAAGTTTCGAGTGCCTGCTTGAGTTTTAAAGTGCGCCGCCCGCGAGCCGCCGATTTCGACTCGGCGGCGGCGACTTACCTGCTCGCGCGGCGCGGTCGGAACGAACGACGCCCGACTACGCTTCTGGTTTTGACCTGCGCCGACCTGACGCCGACGCCCGCGCCCCCGAAGCCGGGGAGCACCACGCGCTCGACCGCCTGGCCCGTCAAACGCTCGATGGCGCGCATGGAGGTTTCATCAACGGGGGTGACGAGCGTGATGGCTCGCCCGCTGTTGCCCGCGCGCCCCGTGCGACCGATGCGGTGGACGTAGTCTTCGGGCTGTGCCGGCACGTCGTAGTTGATGACGTGCGAAACCGAGTCAACGTCTATGCCGCGCGCCGCGATGTCCGTGGCGACGAGCACGCGCGTCAGTCCCTCTTTGAAGCCGCGCAGGGCGGCCTCGCGCTGCGGCTGCGTGCGGTCGGCGTGGATGCGGTTGACCTTGTGCTCGCGCGCTTCGAGGATGTGCGAGAGGCGCTCGGCCCCGCGCCGCGTTCGCGTGAAGACGAGCACGCGCTCGAAGCGCTCGCGCTCCAGAAGGTCTAAGAGGAGCGCCGTCTTCGACTCGGTGGCGACGGGGTAGGCGGTCTGCTCGACCATCACCGCGGCGTGACCTCGCGGGCTGGCCTCGACGAGTTGCGGCTTGCGCATCGTCGAGCGCGCCAGCTCCTCGATGGCCGACGACATCGTCGCCGAGAAGAGGAGCGTCTGCCGCGCGGCGGGCAGCGTCGCGACGATGCGGCGGATCGCGGGCAGGAAGCCGATGTCGAGCATGCGGTCGGCCTCGTCGAGCACGAGCACTTCGACGTGCGCGAGACTGACGGTGCCGCGTTCCATGTGGTCAAGCAGGCGGCCCGGCGTGGCGACGACGACGCCTGCGCCGCGGCGCAGCGCATCGTTCTGCTTGCCGAAGCCCGTGCCGCCGATGATCGAGGCGCAGCGCGGGCTGCCCTTCGGGGCGAGCTGCCGGTAGCTTTCTTCGATCTGCGAGGCCAACTCGCGCGTCGGCGCAAGCACGAGCACGCGGACTCCGGGCCGCGCGCGCTCGGCCATCCGCTGGATGGTCGGGAGCAGGAAGGCCGCGGTCTTGCCTGTGCCCGTCTCGGCGCAGCCGATGAGGTCTGCACCTGCGAGCACCGTGGGTATCGCCTTCGCCTGAATCGGCGTCGGCTCAGTGTATCCGAGGGACTCGCACCTGCGCGCGAGCGCGGCGGTCAGTCCCAGTTGAGAGAAATTCATTCGGTTCCTTATCTGTGAAGCGCGGAGCCTTCGGCACGACGGACGTGCCTTGCGGCGCGCGGAAAATTTGAAAAGCGCCTCTGGCCGAAACGTTAGCGTTCGACTGCCAGAGGCGCTTTTTGAAAGTGTCGCTGGTTGTCTCGGACGCGTTTACCAGCGAGGCTCGCGGTTGCCGCCACCGCCGCCACCGCCGTACCCGCCGCGCCCTCCACCGCCGCCGCCACCGCGATTGCCGCCGCCGCCGAAGCCTCCGCGACCGCCGCCACCGCCGCCGCGACCACCGCGGTCTTCGCGCGGCCTGGCCTCGTTGACCGTCAGGCTGCGACCGTTCATCTCCTTGCCGTTGAACTGCGCGATGGCCGCCTGGCCCTCTTCCTTCGAGGACATCTCGACGAAGCCGAAGCCGCGCGAGCGGCCCGTGTCGCGGTCTTCGACCACCGTCGCCGACTCGACCGTGCCGGCCTGTGCGAACAGTTCCTGCAAATCCGCGCTCGAAGTCTGGAACGAGAGATTGCCTACGTAAAGTTTTATGGACATCTGTGTGTACCTCTCCCCTAATAGGAGTATTAAGAGAAGCTTCTTAGGCGAAGATTGCTTCGTTAACGGTGGCGACGAAGGTTATCGCGTTCGGGTGCTCTGAAGGAGCGGCTTCTGAAGTTGAATCCGGCCTGCTCTCGAACTATCCAGAACGCCGCCGCCAATCGAGGCGCGGGGCGCATCACCGTCGATGCGCGAGAGAAGGAATGTCGCTAACTATGATGCACTACATGACCCCTTTGTTGCAAGCCGCGGGCCGTTCGCACGACGCCTTGAGCCTTTTTATTTGCATGCCTCAGAGCACATGGCAGCGCCGCCCCGGACGCCGCCGCGAGGCTCCCCCGGGTTCGCAAAGGCGCGCACGGCAGAAGCTTTTCGACGCCTCCGCGTGCGGCCCGCAGTCTTCATTCAGGTGTTGCCGCCGCCGCGCGTCGCGTAGTGTTTCGGCCCGGCGTGTGGTATGTTCTCTACGTTAAATCACTGAGCGGTTCTGCCCTTTTTAGGAAAACCACCTCTCGACATCGGACGCAGGCCCCGGCCTCCTTCCTGTGCCGTCTGCTGTTTTCCCAAACGCGACCGCCTTCGCGCTGGCCGCCTTCTCGAATCTGCCCTGGACGTTTTTGCGTGCGTCGCGGCGAGGTCAGTCTGAAGTATCCCCTCTAAACAGAACATGGGAATCGAGGCACATTATGTCCGAAGCGGGCAATACTGATAACGATGGACTCGGCAACGTTGCCGGCGGCGAGCAGTGGCCGGGGATAGATTCGAGGTTCAGGCTGATCGTCGTGGCAGCGCTCAGAAGCAAACAACTCCAGCGCGGCGCGCGCCCGCGGGTCGAAGCCGACCTGCGCAGGCGCAGGAACACCAGCATCGCCATCGAAGAAGTCAAGCAGGGTCTCGTGCCTTTCACGGACGCCGGGGTGGAGTCGAAGGATTCGGACGGCGGGCTTCTGAATGCGGGCGACGAAGTTAAGGGCGGGACGGCGACCGAGGGCGAAGGGCGCGACGGCAGGGGCGAGAGCGTCCGCGGCGCTGCTTCCCGGCACTAAAGTTCCGGGCGACCGGGCGCGACTTCCGGCCCGCCGCGCGGGACGCTGAAGCCCGCCGGCGCGGAACGGAGGCGGAAGACTTCCGGCGCTCGAAGGCGGTTATGATGAGAGACCTGCGGGTTTACGTCGAGACTTTAAACGGGGACGCGCCCGACGCGCGCGCGGCGTTCTACAGCCGCCGCGCCGACGGCCCTTTCTACCGCTGGCTCTACGAGGAAGAGATCGGACGTTGGCGCTTCTCGCGCGTGCATCTGTCGAAGTTGACCATGAGAGTTCTCTGCGTCACGAACTGGGGTGCTGTCCCGACGGCCCTGCGGGCGCGTCTGGGCGAGCACTACCTGGAATAGTTCTGAAAGCCGTCGCTCGGCCTGCTGAAAAGACGAGAGCGGCTGCGATTGCATCGCAGCCGCTCTCGTCTTTTCAACTGAAGTCGGCAGGGGCTATTTCAGGTCGGCCCACGCCTTGCCGTTCTTGTAGTGCAGCGTGACATCGGAGATTTCAAGCAGGTTAAGGCTCTCCCACTCGATGCTGTTGCCCTCCTTGTCAACGACCTTCAAGTCCCACAGCTTCGGCTTCGCCCTGGGCGAGAAGTGTATGTCCACGCTCTCGCCGCTGGGGAGCGTGTCCTGGCCGAGAACGTCCTCCTCCCATTCGTCGCTGCTGTGCGGCGAGACGTAAAGCTCGTGAATCTCCACGCCCGTCTCGTTGTGCAGGGTGAAGTCTTGCTTTCCCTGCGCGAAGGCCGTGGAGGCGAGCAGCAGCGAAAGAGCGCAGACCGCGGCGAGAACTCTCGCCCGGCGGAAATTGTTAATCTGTACGTGTCTCATGCTTGTAGTACTTACTCCCTTGTGAATTGTTGAAGAGGCCGACTGCGGCCCGCGTGTGCTATTCGGTCTCGGCAGTCGCCTTGCCGTCCTTGTAGTGGAGAGTGACTTTCGAGATTTCGAGCAGGTTCAGGTTCTCCCATTCGAGCGCGTGGCCCTGACTATCTTCGACCCGCAAGTCCCAGTTGGCGGCCTTCTCGTTGCGGTGGAACTTGATGTCCACGCTCTGGCCGTCGGGCAGCGTGTCGCGACCGAGGATGTCCTCCTCCCAGTCGTTCGAGTCGTGCGGCGAGATGTAGACCTTATGAATCTCCACGCCCGTCTGGTTGACGAGGGTGAAGTCTTGTTTGCCGCTCTGGTCGGAAGACGCGGAGCTGTTCGTGTTCGAGGCCGCGTTGGAATTCGCCGACGTGCTCGACGACGCGGAGCTGTTGGTGTTGGCGGCGGCAGCGTTCGAGGGCGCGACGTTGGAAGTCGGGGCCGTGTTCGCGGGCTTGTTGGCGTTCGATGTTGTTAGGTTTGCCGTGCAGGCCGTGGCAAGCAGTAGCGCGGCGGCCAACCCGCCAATCATGGTTTTAAGCTTCATTCGTTCTCCTGGATTTCAGTTAGCTGGAAATTATACCCCCGCCGGACAAGTTCCCAACTCGCGAGAGATCAGTCGGTGTGCCTCTGAAAGAGGCTGAAGGCGAGGTCAAGGCCGGAGCCGTAATGCGGAAAGACCGAAGGGAGAGCCTTTCCATCCGGCCCGGCTAAAAAGGCTTGGGGACTGTACGCAAAAAGTTTTGAAAAGTCAATTCACCTGTTCGCTCCTCCGGCGCGCGCCCATTGTGGCGGCAGGCTCTGTTCGAGCACCGAGCGGAAGAGCCGGACGGCGGCCTCTTTGTCGCCGGCCTTCGCCTTGTCTCTCGCGTCCTTCAGGCTCGCGTCGAGCGCGTCCTCGCGCTTCTTCACCTCGGTCGAGACCAGCTTCTCGACCTGATCCACTTTGAGCATGCCGTCTTTGCCTTCGGCCTTGCCGATGACCTTGCCGTCGGGCGTGGTCAAAACCGCGAGGGGCGGTTTGGAGTCGCCCAAAAGTTTCTGGCCCGCGGGCGGGCGATAGTCCGCCAGCTCCATCGAGACGCACAGGGCCGAGTAAAGTGAGAGCGTGCGCGATTCGCGGAGGCTCGATTTTTTCAACTCCTCATTCGACAGAGGGAACCAGTAGAGGACAAGCCCCGACACCGGCGGCGGGTCTTTCTCCCCGCGAACTTTCCACGGCACGGGATAGACCTGCGGACTCGAAGAGCCGCCGCCGCCGGACATGCCGCCGATGCCGCCGCCTCCGCCTCCGCCGCAAGTGGCCCATGCGGGCGCGGACGTTAACAGCATGATGAGGAAGACGGCTACGGTTCGTGCTCTTGTCGGTTTCATGGCGCGCGATTGTAGCAGAGTGGCCATCCGGCACATAGCATTCGAGCGGCGTGCATGCGGAGCGTTAGCGCGGAGAGAGATAGACCTGCCCCGCCTTCATGACGAAGGTGACGCGCCGGAGCGCGCGTATGTCTTCGAGCGGGTTCCCGTCCACGGCGATGATGTCGGCATACTTGCCCGGCTCGATGGCCCCGACCTGCTTCTCCATCCTCAAAAGCTCGGCGGCGCGAGTGGTGGCCGCGCGGATGGCGTCGAGCGGCTTCATCCCGTACTCGACCATCAGCTCGAACTCGCGCGCGTTCGTCCCGTGCTCGAAGGCCCCCACATCCGTGCCGAAGACGATTTTGACGCCCATCCGCATCGCCTTCTGGAAGACCTGCCGGTGGCTGGCGACGATGCGGCGGCGCAAGTCAGTGTCATCCTCCGGCGTCTTCGGGATGTAGACTGAAAGAGTGGGACAATAAAACGTGCCGTGTTCGAGCAACAGCCGCAGCGCCTCGTCGTCGAGCATCATGCCGTGCTCTATCGAGCGCACGCCGCCGCGGATGGCGTTCTTCGCGCCCTCGCCGCCGTAGGCGTGGGCCGCCACGTCGCGATGCCAGCGCGCGGCCTCCGTGACGATGGCGCGGATGTCTTCCGTCGAGAACTGTCCGAGCGGTTCGAGCGTCACCGGGTCAACGTAGCGCATCGGCCCCGTCGCATAGACCTTGACCCAGTCCACGCCGTTTCTGACCTCGCGCCGCACTTCAGCGATCATCGCCTCGCGCGTGTCTGCGTTCGCGCCGGGGTCGGGAATCTGCATGTCGGGGTTGAGGCCCGCGTTGTTCATCGCGCCGCCCGTGATGGTGAGCGGGTTGCCGGAGACGAGCAGGCGCGGCCCCGGAATGATGCGCTGGTTGACGGCGTCGCGCACGGCCACGTCGGCGAAGCCCGCGCCCTCGCTGTCGAGGTCGCGCATCGTCGTGAAGCCCGCCTGAAGGTCTTTCAAGGCCGCCGCGACTCCCTCGACGGTTCGGAACGCCTGCGACTTCGTGACGACGGGGGGCACTCCGCGCTCGTCTTCGGGTTCGAGCATGACGTGCGTGTGGCAGTCAATCAAGCCGGGCAGCAGCGTCACGTTGCCGAGATCAATCAACTGCGTGCCGGGCGGGACGGCGACGTGCGGGCCGACGGCCTTGACGCGGTCGCCTTCGACGAGGACGACGGCGTTGTCAATGACCTCGCCGCTTCGCACGTCGAGCAGGTGGGCGGCGCGAACGGCGACGCGCCGCGTCGTGGCGGGCTGTTGTTCCCGCACCTGCGCCCGCGCGCCTTCGACGGCGAGCGGAAGCAAGAGCGCGAGAAGAGTTTTGAAACAGGTCTTATGAGTTTTCATCTTCTATCCTCGGTCTGAAAGCACCAGCGAGAGTCGAGCGCGGCCCTGATTGTAAACGAAGAACCTCTCTGCCGTGTCATCAGACTGCGACCTCTGCCGTGTTGTCAGGCTGCGGCGGCTCGGCGAGCCGCCACTCGATTTCAGCGCCGCCACTCGATATTGAAAGGACACGGGCACGATTCTTTCCGCCGCGTGCCCGAACCCGGGTATAATCTCAAAAACGGGAGTTCAGGCTTTCACCCACGGAGGTTTGAAATGCTCAACAGCTTCAGAGTGTCTGTCGCCATTCTCTTCGCGCTCGCCTGCACGGTCGCCGCGGCTTCGGGGCGCACGGGCCTGGCGCAGCAGGCGTCGGTCGGGCAGGCGATTGATTCGCTCATCGCCACGCGCACCTTCGAGCAGGTGGAAATCTCGCCCGACGGCTCGAAGGTCGCGTGGTCAATCGCCCTGCTCGGCCCGGACAAAGCGCCTTCGGGCAAGTATGCGATTTACGTGGCCGACCTGAAGTCTCCGGCCTCCGCGCCGGTGCGCGTCACGGCAGGGGCGGGCGGCGTTGATTACGCAGAGCACGGCATCAGTTGGTCGCCCGACTCCGCGCGCCTCGCTTTTTTATCCGACAAAGATAAGCCGGGGCAGCTCGAACTCTACGTCGCGGACGCGGGCGGCGGCGGGGCGCGACGACTGACGAACCTCACGGGCTTTCTCTCCGACCCGCAATGGTCGCCCGATGGCGGGCGTCTCGCGCTGCTCTTCACGGAGAACGCCGTGCGGACAGCCGGGCCGACGCAGCCGACCGCAGCCGACGCGGGAGTGGTGGAAGAGCACGTCTACGAGCAGCGCCTCACCGTGGTTGATTTGGCTTCGCAGAGCGTGCGGCAGCTTTCGCCGCCAGACCTCTACGTTTACGAATACGACTGGTCGCCGGATGGCAAGAGCTTTGCGGCGACCGCGGCCCACGGCTCCGGCGACGACAACTGGTTCGTCGCGCAGCTCTACACGGTGGACGCCGCCGCGGGCGAGATGAAATCCATACTCAAGCCCGCGCTGCAAATCGCCGAGCCGCGCTTCTCGCCCGACGGACGACAGATCGCCTTCATCGGCGGACTGATGAGCGACGAAGGCGTCACGGGCGGCGACATCTACCTCGTCGCGGCGGCGGGCGGCGCGGCGCGCGACCTCACGCCCGGCATGAAGGCTTCGGCCAGTTGGCTCGCGTGGCAGCCCGCTGCCAATCAAATCCTCTTCACGGAGCTGGTCAAGGGACGAAGCGCCGTCGCCACGCTCGACGTGTCGAGCGGCAAGGTGACGAACGTCTGGACGGGCGACGAAACCATCACGAAGGAGAGCGGCCTGAGTCTTTCAGTCTCGCGCGACCGGCAGACGACCGCTGTCGTCCGGCACTCCTACTCGCAGCCGCCCGAAGTCTGGGCCGGGCCGGTCGGCGCGTGGAAGCAGTTGACGAAAGTAAACGAGGCGTTGCGGCCCGCATGGGGCGAGGCGAAGAGTCTGGAGTGGACGAACGACAACTTCGACGTACAGGGCTGGCTGCTCTACCCGCAGAACTTCGACCCGGCGCGGAAGTACCCGATGATTGTCGTGGTGCACGGCGGCCCGGCCTCGCAGATGATGCCGCGCTGGGGGAGCGGCCTCGGCCTACCGCTCTCGCTCGCCGCCGACGGTTACTTCCTCTTCTTCCCGAACCCGCGCGGCAGCTACGGACAGGGCGAAGACTTCACGCGCGCCAACGTCAAAGACTTCGGCCACGGCGACCTCCGCGACATCATGCGCGGCGTTGACGAGGCTTTGAAGGCCGCGCCCGTCGCCGCCGACCGCATCGGCATCACCGGCTGGAGCTACGGCGGCTTTATGACGATGTGGACGGTGACGCAGACGAACCGCTTCCGCGCGGCCATCGCGGGCGCAGGCATCGCCAACTGGCAGAGCTACTACGGCGAGAACCAGATTGACCAGTGGATGATTCCTTACTTCGGCGCGTCCGTCTACGACGACCCGGCGGTCTATGCCAAGAGCGCGCCCATCAACTTCATCAAGAACGCGCGCACCCCCACGCTCGTCATGGTCGGCGACCGCGACGCAGAGTGCCCGGCCCCGCAGTCCTACGAGTTCTGGCACGCGCTGAAGACTCTGGGCGTGGAGACGCAGCTCGTCATCTACGCAGGCGAAGGCCACGCCGTCTCGCAGACCGAGCACCGCCGCGACATACTCACGCGCGCCGCCGACTGGTTCGACCAGCGGCTGAAATAATTTATAGTGACGGCATGGAAGGCGAGCACGAGGGGAAAGCAGAGACTAAGGAAGCAGGAGGCGAAGAACCGCCTCACCAGGTCACGGCGGAAAGCGAGAAGGGCACGCGCGCTGCCGTGCGCCGCGGCCTCTCGCGCCTCCTCACACGTCGCGCCGCACTCGTCGCCGTCCTTCTGGCCGCGCTCGTCTCTTCCTTCCTTTATCTGCGGCACAACTCCGCGCCGCTCGACAGCCTGAAAAGCGGCGTGCAAAAGGCGAAGGCCGTTCTGGGCGTTCAGCCGACGCCGACGCCAGACCCTTACGCCGAGGCCGTCTCTCAAGTCGAAGCGGATAGGGGCGAACCCGTGGGCCGTCAGGCGCAGGTGGAAGTCCCTGCGGAACTGAAGCAGTACGCAGACCGCCACCGCTTCCTCGCGGTACAGGCCGCCGCCGCGAACGTGGCGGGCGTCCGCACCCCGCACGACTTCGCGGAACTGGCCGAGATGATCGCGCGCGGCGGCGAACTTGTCGAAGCGCCCCGGCTCGGTCGCGGCTACGTGCTCTTCGGCGTGGGCGGGGCGGTGACGGGCGAGTTGACACACTACGACGCAAAGCAAGGCAAGAGCGTGCCCCTCTTCGCGGGCGACGACGAGCTGAAGGCTTACCGTGACGGACTCGCCACAGAGCGCACCACGCTCGAAGCCGGGTTGAAAGACACGGGCGCGAAGCTCAGAGCGACGGACAGGAAGGACAAGGAAGAGCGCACGCGCCTCGCGTCCGACGCCGCCGCGAGCAGGAAGGCTCTCGCCGACTTGAAAGAGAAAGAGAAGCTGACGGCCTCGGAGTACGAGACGCCACAGAAGCGCCAGATGCTCTACGAGGAATACGACACGCTGGCGCTGCTGGCGCGCTCCTTCGGCGGTCGCGCCTATGACCTGCACGACCCTTCATCCGTCAGAGAGTTTCAGCAGCGCATGCTCAGCTTCATCCGCCCGGCGGCGCTCGCGGTGCTGGAGGAGCTGGCGCAAGTGTACCAGACGGAGTTCCAGCGTCCTCTGCCCGTGACCTCGCTCGTCAGGACGGATGAGTATCAACGTCTGCTGCGAGAGTCCGGCAACGCCAACGCCGGAGACTTCAGCGTCGAGCCGCACACGACCGGCTTCGCCTTCGACGTTTACTACCACTTCATGTCGGCGCGCGAGCAGGGGTTCGTGATGGACGAGATCGCGCAATTCAAAAAGGACGGCAGGGTCGAGGCGCTGCGCGAACTGAGAGACCACTACCACGTCTTCGCCTTCCCCGACGGGCACGCGCCGGACAAGAAGGCGGTCGAGAGCGAGATCAAAAAAACCGCGAAGGGTAAATGAGCCGCGTCGAAAAAGATGAACGCGGGTGTCGGCTCGTGCGACTCAGTGCCCTTTCGCCCTCGCCGCGCCAGACCTACTGCTGGATTTTAAGAGAGCAGCTTCGAGAGCCAGTCGGGGTGCAGGTGCAGGCCGACGAGTCCGGCCACGCCCATGACGATGCCGAAGACCGCGAACAGGAGCGAGGCCAGGAACAGCCAACGCTTGCCCGTCAGCGCCGTCACGGCGAGCATCGCCAGCGCGACCGAGAGCGCCGCGTCCGAGAGGTCGAACTGGTCGTCGCGGTAGTTCAGCGCGTCGTACTGCGCCTCCAGCCCGCGCGCCTTCGACTGCAAATCGTCCTCGTCCTTCTGGTAGCGCGCGATCTCCGACTCGTAACGCTTCAACTGCTCGTCGAGCCGTGTCGTGCCCTCGGCGGGGATGGCCGGGCGCAGCAGTTGCGTCTGGTCGCGCCCCATCTCCTCCAGATGCTGCTTGATGCGCTTGGACTGGTACTCAGACCAGGTGTCCACGGCGTCCGACTTGGCCTGCAACATGGCCTGCACGATGTTGTCGTCCTTCACCTTCGTCACGGCCATGAACGCCGCGACGATGGCGACCATGACCGCCACCGCGTTGTTCAGCCTGTTCTTTGCGTCTCCGTCTCTGTTGATGTCCGCTGAGTTTTCCATATCTTTGCTGTCACCGCCTCCATCCGTCGGCTGGCTTGCCGTGGGATGGAGGCGGCGCTGACGGCCTTACTGCTTTCGACTCTTCGCGCCCGACTTCTTTCGACTCGACGTGCCCGCGCCCTTCTTCCCCGCGCTCTTCCGGCCCGAAGGTTTCGCCGACTTGCCCGAAGTCCCGGCGGAGCTTTTGCGCACGGCGCGCGGCCCGGACGCTTTCACGGCGCGCGCCACGGCTTTTGAAGTCTGCTTCGCCGCTTTTGAAGCCTGCTTCACGGCCTTGCCCGCGGCTTTTGAAGTCCGCTTCCCCGCCCCGCTCGCTGCCTTTGAAATCCGGCGCGTCGCTTTGGCGGTCGTGCCCGCGGCCTTCTTCGCGACTCCGGCTCCTGCTGCGCTCCTGCCCTTCTTGTTCTCGCGCACGTCGGCACGGGCGACGCTCTTCGTCGGGCGAACGGGGCGGATTATCTCGCCCGCCGTCGGGCTGACGCTGGCGACCACGCCCGCGGTCGTGTCGAGGGCCGCGACGCCCGCGTCCGACGCCTGCTCGCCCGCCTGACCGACCAACCGCGCCGCGCCGTCTATGATTTCACTCACGACCTTGCGTGCCGTGTCGAGCACGCCGCCGCCTTGTGTGTCCTTCTTCGCCATACTGTCTCCTCTCGCTTGAGTCCGAGGCGGCGTCGAAGAACCTCGCCGAAGCCGCCTCCGTGTCTCGCACTCTAAACTTCGTGTCTCGCACTCTAAACGCGGACGCCCGCCGGGCGCAACGAATTTTCGCCGCCTTCATCTCGCGTTCAACGGGAAAACACTTTGCGACCTTGAAAATACTTTGTGCCCTTCGTGAACCCTGCCGCGCCCTTCGCATTTAAAGAAGTCCGGCTTAACCACGAAGGGCGCGGCAGGGTTCACGGAGAGCTTCACGGATGATTTCATGAAGGTCACGGAGGGTTAATCACATCAAGCCGCCCGCGCGGAAGCGCTCGACCTGCGTGTTGCGCAGGCGCGCGGCGCGCAAGCCGAGCAGGAGCTTCGTGGCTGCCGCGCCGAGGAGCGCGCCCGCGCCCGCGAGCGCGAAGAGCGTTCGGTGCGTCGTCGCCCAAAGCTGCGCGCTCGTCGCCGTCGAGCGCGCGTCGAACGAGCCGTGCGCGCCGTGGTCGCCGGGCACAGGCTCCCAGAGATTGTCGCGGCGTCCGGGCGCGACCGGCTCGCTGGTCTGCTGCGCGTCGTAGCCCGTCCGCGACAGGTACCAGTCGGCGAAGCCGGGCGCAACCTTGTCGCCGACGACGGCCTTCACGGTCGGCCAGCCGACGTAGAGTTCGCGCCGGTCTTCATGCGCGGCCCAGTAGATTGCGCGCGCGCCCACTTCGGGCTGGAAGATGGGCGGTACGGGCTGAGGCTCGCGCGGCAGGCGCGACTTGACCCAGGAGAACTGCGGCGTGTTCATGGCGGGCATCTGCAACATCGTCACGCGCACGCTCGACCCGTCGTGCAGAAGTTCCGCGCGCAGCGAGTCCATGAAGCCCTGCACGGCATGCTTCGCGCCGCAGTAGGCCGACTGCAAAGGGATGCCGCGATAGGCGAGCGCCGAGCCGACTTGAACGATGACGCCGCGGTCGCGCGGCAACATCCTCCGCAGGGCCGCGAGCGTGCCGTGGACGACGCCGAGGTACGTGACCTCGGTGACGCGCTTGTACTCTTCGGGCCTCGTCTCCTTGACGGGCGAGAAGACCGACAGCATCGCGTTGTTGACCCACACGTCAATCGGCCCCAGCTCGCGCTCGACCGCCTCCGCCGCGCCCTCGACCGCACCGTGGTCTGCCACGTCGAGCGGTAGCACGAGCGCCCGCCCGCCCATCCGCTCGACCTCGCGCCGCGCGCCCTCCAGCCCGTCGCGCCCGCGCGCGATCAGGCCGATGTGCGCGCCGCGTCGCGCGAACTCGCGCACGGTCGCCCGGCCCACTCCGGCGGACGCGCCCGTGATGACGACCACTTCCGGCTTAACTTTCTCCTGGCCCATCTGAAATGCTCCTCGCAAACGCGTTCGCCGTCCCTGTCCGGTCTGCAACCGCCCTTGAATTCAAATCAGGGACGAAGGATTGTAGAGTTTAGATTTGAAATCAACAACGTCGGACGGCCTATCCGCGCGGGCCTTCGTGCGCCGAGCTTGTGGTGAGCGAGTTGGGCGCGTCGAGGTTCGCGCCGTCGTCCATGCCGACGCCGAGGCGCGTGACCAGTTCGCCGCCGAGCCAGCCCGTCGCGCCCGCCAGCACGAAGGCCGCGAACGAGAGCAGGAGCGCCAGTGTCGTCGGCTCGTGCGTGGCCGCGATGGCAGGGGTGCTGTAGCGCATCCAAAGGCTCGCGGCGAACAGGATCAGCATGAGCACGTTGCCCGCGCCGTGCAGCAACCCGACCGATTTGGCGCGCGTCCCCCGCGAGATCGCGAGGTAGTCAATCAACCCGAACGGCGCGGCCACCAGCCCGCCGACTATTCCTGCGGCGATCATCCAGAAGGCGACGAGCGACAGCGTGCCCCGCGTCGCCGGGTCGCTCACGAAGAGGCGGATGATGTCGAAGATGACCGCCGTCGAGAGCAGCCCGAACGGGAACGGGATCAACATCTGGTGAATCGGGTGTCCTAAAGCCTTGGCCTTACTCTCCATGATCTTTGCTCCTCAACGCTTCCGAGCGCGTTTGAAGTTCACAGTCCCGGACGCAGACTCTTTCACCCTCCATCTAACTCCAAAGATTTGTCCGCGAGGTGGCGTAATTCTTGCGGCGACGTTGCGGCGCGCACAGGCGCGCGGCGGCGGAGAAATTTGGCGCGACGCGGGGAGCGCGTTTGTGTTAGTAATGTGTCTCCGCGAAAATTTTAGACGGGCCGTTTGAGGAGAGAGACGGATGAGCAGGAAGAGACCCGGCGAGGCCGAGGACAAGGCAGAGCTTCGACAACAGATGGAGGACACGCGCGAGTCCATCAGCGAAACCGTGGCCGAGATCAAGTCGGTCGTCACGCAGCAGTACGAGGAGGTGAAGGACAAGGTCGAGACGGTCAAACAGGAGGTCGGCGAGGTGCTCGACTGGCGCACGGAGTTCGAGCGCAACCCTTTGGTCTGGGGTGCGGGCGCGGTCTCCATCGGCATCATCATCGGCTTCGGCATCGCGCACGCCTTCGACGACGAGGATGAAGGCGCGCGCCGACGCAAGAAGGGGCCGGGCACGGGCGGGCGTCTCGTGGCTGAGCTGGGCGGGTTCGCCGACGCCGTTTTGCCGACCATCTCCTCGAAGGTCAAAGAGATGTTCGGACTCGACCTCGACGCCTACCTGCGCGCCGAGCGCGAGCGGCGTCCCGCGCGCAAGCGCATCGCGCCCGCGCGCACGGCGGGCGCGAAGGTCGGCGCGAAAGGCAAAGGTAAAAAGGCAACAGTGAAGACGACGGCTAAAGGCAAAAGACAAAAGTAAAAAGGCAGAAAGAGGGGTGTTGGGTTCTAGGTGCTGGGTGCTGGCGGGTTGAACATCGCCAGCACCTAACACCCAAAACCTAACACCCTCTTTTTGCCTTTTGCCTTCTGTCCTCAGAAGAGGAGCTTGAGGGCAAACTGAATCTGGCGCGACGAGCCGGAGTCGCCGGTGGCGAAGCGCGTGTTGGTGATCTTGCCGAAGGTGGCGCTTCCCAGCGTGCGGCCCGGCTGGCCGAAGTTCGCGTGGTTGAAGAGGTCGAAGAACTCGGCGCGGAACTGGATGCGCGTCGTCTCTGTGAGCCGCGTGTTCTTGATGACGGAGAAGTCCGTGTTGTTGAAGGTCGGCCCCGTAACCACGTCGCGGCCCAGGCTGCCGAAGTGGGTCGTGGGCGAGGTCGGGTTGACGAAGACCGAGGTGTCGAACCAGCGGTCAACGCTGCCGATGATCGAGGGCGTCGCGGTCACGTCGGGGCGGAGCGTGTTCGCCACGCCGTTGAAGGCCGAGATGCTGGTGATGATGTTGACGGGGTTGCCGCTCTGCGACTGGACGATTGAGCCGAGCTGCCAGCCCCCGACGAGCTGATTGCCGTGGAAGGGGAGCGCGTAGATCGTGCTGAAGACGAAGCGGTGGCGCGCGTCGTAATCGGAGAGGCCGCGGCTGTTTCGCAGGTCGTAGCTGTTCTGCACGATGACGCCCTGCGAGTTGAGCGAGTTGTAGTCAATGGACTTCGACCAGGTGTAGGAGGTGTTGAACTGCCAGCCGCGCGCGAGCCTTTTCTCCGCCGTGACCCACAGGGCGTTGTAGCTGGAGTTGCCAGTGCTTTCGATCTGCGTGATGTTGCCGAGCGCCGCGCCGGGCAGGATGGGGCTTGCGGCAGAGAGGCGCGCGAAGGGGCGGACGCCGCCGACGGGCTGGTTGATGTTGCGCGAGATGCGCAGGTGCGTGCCCTTCGAGCCGAAGTAGCCGACCGTGAGTCCGAGGCCGCGCGTGACTTCGCGCTGCGCGTTGAGGTTCCACGATTGAACGTAGGCGTTGTCGAAGTTGTGGTCAACCGACTGCGGCGCAAGTCCCGCCGCTCCGGCGACCACCGCCGCGTTGTCGAAATGGAGGTTGGTGCCGGAGGTGGCGACGGTGAGCGGCGTGGCGAGCGGCGGGTTGGCGCTCACCGGCGTCACGACGTTCGTGACCGGCTGGTCGGTGAGTATCGCGTATGCGCCGCGCAGAGAAGTCTTGCCGTCTTTGAACGGATCCCAGGCGAAGCCGACGCGCGGCTGAAAGTTCATGTTGTTGGTGTGATAGACGGGCGCTAGTCCGTGGTTGACCTGGACGAGCGAGTCAGTCGCCGGGTCGAAGACGACGAAGCGGTCGTAGCGCTCGGTGGGCGACAGGTTCGAGTCGTAGCGCAGGCCCAGCTCCAACGTCAGGTTGGGTCGCGCCTTGAAGTTGTCCTGCACGAACGCGCCCCAAGCGCCCTGCGAGATGCTGCTGGGGCGGTCGCCGAGCGTGATGGTGAAGGAGTTGGCGTTGCCCGCGAGGAAGGAGGCGACCGAGGGGAAGACGAAGCTGCCGTTGTCGAGGTTGAAGTTGTTGTTGAGGAAGCGGCGGAACTCGCCACCGAACTTGAGCGCGTGGTTGCCCCACTGGTAGGCGAGCGTGTCGGAGAGGACGAAGGTCGTGTCGCCGCGCCCCTGCGGGAAGCCCGAAGGGCCGCCGAAGTTCAAGGCGTTGCCGCTGACGTTGATCTGCGGCAGGCCGATGGGCTGGTTGATGCCTTCGTTGATGCCGAAGTCCGCCGGGTTCAAAAGCGTGTTCGGCGTGAACGTGATGAAGATGCGGTTGAAGCCGAAGCGCGCCTCGTTGACGAGCGACGAGTTGAAGGTGTGCGTCTCGTTGAGCGTGAAAATCTGGCGGTGCGACTGGCGCGTGTCGCCGAAGCCGGGGATGGTGTTGCCCTGAAGGTTCGGCTCGCCGCGCAGGTCGCGCTGGAAGGCGTAGTAGCCGTGCAGGATGTCCGTCTTCGAGATCGTGTGGTTGATGTCCATCGTCCACTGGTCAATGTTGACGGGCGCGGTGGCCGAGCCGATGAAGCGCGGCGTGCCCGTCGAGTCGAAGAAGTTGGCGCGTGGGATCAGTTGGACGAGCCGGGCGATGACGGGGTTCGTCACAGAGGCGCGCTGCGCGTCGCTCAAGACCAGGCTGTTGAGGTCGAGTCCCTGTCGCTGGCGTAGTCCCTCGTAGGAGAAGAAGAAGAAGGTTCGGTTCCTGCCGCTGTAGACGGCGGGGCCGCCCTCGCCGAAGCGCGGCAGGTCGAGCGGGCCGCCGATGTTGCCGCCGAACTGGTTGCGCTTGAAGGGCGGCGGGTGCGACTGCGTGAAGTTGAAGAAGTTGCGCGCATCCAAAGCGTCGTTGCGGAAGAACTCGAACAGCTCGCCGTGAAAGTCGTTCGTCCCCGAACGGGTGGCGATGTTCACAATCGCGCCGCTGTTGCGACCGTACTCGGCGCTGAAGGTCGAGTTGTCAACCTTGAACTCCTGCACGGTGTTGATCGAGGGCTGGAAGGTGATCTGGTTCTGCACCATGTCGTTGAGGTTGACGCCGTTGATCTGGAAGTTGACCGTATCCTCGCGGTTGCCGGCGGTGTTGAAGGCGAACGACCCCTGCCCGCGCAAGGGGGCCGAGAGGAATCCGTTCTGCGGCGGCGTGACCGAGCCGGGGATGAGCAGGCCGAGGTCAACGAAGTGGCGACCGTTCAAGGGAATCTCCTGCACGGTGCGCTGGTTGATGACCGTGCCGACCGAGGTGGTCGCCGTCTCGACGACGGGCGGGACGGCGGTGACGGTCACTTCCTGCGTGACGTTGCCGACGGTGAGCTGGAAGTTCTGCACGACCGTGCGCGCCACCTCGACGCTCAAGTCTGAGGCCGCCTGCGCCTGAAAGCCTTGCGCCTGAATTTCGACGCGGTAGAGGCCGGGCTGGAGCGACGCGACCTGATAGTTGCCGTCGTCGTCCGTTTGCGTGACGCGTTCCGCGCTGGTGGCCTGACTGTGCACCGTTACTTTCGCGTTGGGCACGACCGCGCCCTGCTGATCGGTGACGGTGCCACGGAGCGTCGCCGTTGATTGCGCGAGCGCCGTGGTGCCGAAGGCCAGACACAACGCCGCCACGAACAACAGGGTCAAAAACCCAAGAGCGTTTTTTCTCTCACGCATAAGAACCTCCATAGAGTTCGAGGGTATCTGTGCAAGGAGTGCGAGCGTCCACCGGCGCATGTCCGGCGTCGGCGCGTCGTTGATTCAAAAGGGGGCACGAATCAAGACAGGCAACGCGGATGCCATCTGCGTGGGCGCGAATTTCGGCGCGAAGTCGGCGGATGTGAGGCGTGCATCGGCGTGCGACTCCAAATTTATGGGCCGTCTCTCCGAAATTTTGAACCCGCGCGCGGTGATCTGAAGGAGCGAAGCCCGGCAAGCAAGCCCGGCAATCTCGCACCGCTCCCACACGATGAAGCCCTGGACGGCCTGCTCGCCGTGAAGCCTGAGCCGAAGGGCAAGCCGAAGAAGACGGTGAAGAAGAGCATTAGAAAGTGAGCGCGAGTTAGGCTCTGTGCTTCGGCTTAGCGGGCAACTTGGCGGGCAGATCAAGTTCGTCGTCAACCACCACATCTAAACACACTCCAGCAAGGCGCGCATACCCTAGAAGGACATACAGCGGCGGCTCACGCTCGCCTAGTTCGTAGTTGGATATGTTCGTGCGGTAGAGGTCTTCTTCCGCCCCCAGACGCCGCAATATCTCGTTCTGAGACAGGCCGAGCGCGAGGCGAATCTGCAACAACTTTTCGGCTAGTCGCTTCTGCTTCCGGCGCGGGTATCTGCCCATCAGGAGATACCCCCTGACAGGCGCGGCTTGCCATTAGCTGCAATTGCAGCTAATATGTCTCGGTGCTTAACTGTCGCCGTGAGTATGAACCTCTCATGCTCAACGGCGATGCTCATCTCTCGCTTGAGGGTGAGCTTTCGCTTCGCATCAGACCCGTTGCCTTATCAAAGAACGGCGAGAATATACCACAGGAGATTCATGGATAAAGGCATCCTGGTTGTTGACTAGTGCTGGCACGTCTCTTGGGGAAGACTGTGCCGCAACCCCGGCTTACAAGCCGGGGAGCGAGGCCGCGCGCGTCTGGGTGGGCGTGTGCGCGGCCTCGCCGCATGTGGAAAGCCCCGCTCGTAACGAGCGGGGCTTTCTTACAGTAGCCTTAACCTTCTTACAGTAGCCTTGACCTCGCCTCTTGCTCTCGTTAGCTTTTTACTTTCGCCTTTACTGCCCGTCCTTCGTCCCTTTGAAGTCGTAGGTGACGTAGAGTCGGAGCTTGCCGTCTTTGACCTCTTCGCGCACGTCTCTGGCCTGCGCCTGAAGACGACCTCCCGCGGCCTGCACGGGTATCGAGAGCGTGAGCTGCTGGCCGCGCATGAGCACGAGCGGGTTGACGCGCTGGTTGATCGCGCCCTGCACGAAGGCCGTGACGAAGCCGCCCACGAGCGGCGACATGCCTTCGACGTTGACGCCCGTCACGTTCAACTGCCCGTAGAGCGTCTGCTCGTCCGCCGCGAAGCGAAACTCGATGTTGGCCTCCGCCGTGCCGCGCAAGCTCTGGCAGCCCCCGAGGTTGTACGTGCCGCTGAAGGCGAGCGGCACCGTGACCTGTCCGTTCTGTAGAACGACGCCCGTCTGCACGCCATCGGCGTTCGGCTCGACGACGACCTGATTCTGGCAGCCCGCCGCTGCGGCCTGCGGCGGGAACGCGGGCTTGTTCAGGTCGCGGAAGATTGACGAGAGCAGCGAGCCGAAGAACTGCTCGTCCAGCTCGACGACAGCCGTGCCCGGCGGCGGCCCCGCGGCGTCGGGGGCGCGCACCGTCTCGCCTTTCGAGAGATGCGCGTTCGGTGCTCCGACGAAGAGGAAGTACGCGCCCGCTCCGCCGAGCAGGATGCCGACGACGAGCGCGAGAATGAATCTCATGGCGTCCTCCTTCGCTTCGCGTTCAGCGCGCGGGCGAGTTCGCGGGCGTCGCCTGCGCGCCCGCGTTCTGCTGCGCGTTGATGAAGTTCATGAGGAGCTGCACCCCCTGCATGATCTGCTGCACCTGCTGGCGCACCTGCTCCGGCGTGAGCTTCGCGTAGTCCTGCGGGATGTCGAAGTCCGAAGCGTTCACATCGGTCTTCAGGTCGCGCGTCTCGACGACGATCTGGCCGCCTGAGACGCCCTGCACGTTGCCGGACGACTGCCCGAAGCCCTCGATGCGCAGAGGCAGCCCCGTCTCCTTGTCAACGTAGATGTAGGATTCGCCCTGCACCTGGCCGGCGGTCGTCTGCGTCTGCGCCCGGCCCGCCAGCTTGTATTTCACCGCCTGCCGGTTGTTCAAGGTCTCCTCGCCGACGCGCTCGACGCCCTGCTGCCGCGTGGCGTAGGCGACAAGCTGGGCAGGCGTCATCGAGCGAAGCTGATCCGTGTTGACGCCCGTCATCTCCTCGGTCAACTCGGCGTACTGCTTGCGCGCGGGCATGACGACGTAGCGCTTGTCGGCCTTATCTAAGAAGATGAGTTCGCCGTAGACGGGCAGCGTGATCGAGTAGCGGCGATCCGCGCCGTTGCGCTCGACCTTGACCTCGGCCTGCCCCTTCGCCTGCTGCTGGCCGGTGGCGGCGAGCGTGGCGACCATCGTCGCGCTGTACTTGTCAGGCTCTCTGGCCTCGATGGTCTGGCCGTTGCCGGTCGTGATGGTCGAGGTCGTCATGTTGGCGCTGTTGGCGCTGTTGATGTTGACCGTCGAGTTCGCGTTACCGGCGTTCGCGTTGGCCGCGGTGTTCGTCTCCGCTGCCGGCTGGCAGGCCGAGGCCGCGAGCGCGGCGGCGACCGCCACCGTCCCGAGAAACAATTTCGATCCGTACACAAGGCGCATGAGAGTATTCTCCTCCGTGGCAGAGATGGTCTCGACTGCAAATTTTTAGGGGCAGTTTAAGCGGGAAGAGGATACCACAAAAATGGAATGCGGAATGTGGAATTCGGATTGCTGAGAGCAATGCCGACTCCAATGTGCAATCCGAATTCCGCATTCTGCAATTCAGAAGAGCGACGGTTGATGTTCCAGGTCTTCCGGCTCGACGAAGGGCTGTCCTATCAGTCGCTTGAGTTTGTTGGCGCTCGACGGGGCGTGCCCCTCGTAGAAGTTGCTGAAGTAGGCGAAGACCGCCGTGCCGCGCTCGCCGAGGCGCTCGATGGCCTCGGCCCACTTCTCCAGGTTCGCATCGCGCGGGCGCGCGACCTCGTCGAAGCGCGTGAGGTCGCGCGCGCCCATCCAGCGCAGGTATGCGAAGTCCGCCGTCTGAAGCAGCGGCGTGGCTGCGCGCCAGATGCGCCCGCGCGTGGCCCAAGGCCCTTCGACGAGCGCGAGCGAGACGTGCGCGTGGCGCGCGAGCGGCGCGAGCGTGTCCTCCTCGAACCAGAACGGGTCGCGCAACTCGACGGCGAAGCGAATGTCGAGCGGCAGCGCGGGCAGGAACTCGGCGAGCGCCGTTTGATTCTCGCGCGTGGCCTGGAACTGCGGCGGCAGTTGCACGAGCACGGCGGCCAGCTTCGTGCCCAGCCGACGCGCGCCGCGACAGAAGGCTTCGAGCACCTGCGCCGCGCGCGCGCCGCGCAGGCCGCACTCGTGCGTGATCTCGCGCGGCAGCTTGAGCGCGAAGGTGAAGGCGTCGGGCGTCCTCGCCTTCCAGCCGTCGAAGGTCGCATCCGAGGGGACGGCGTAGAAGGTCGAATCCACCTCGACGGTGTCGAAGGCGCGCGCGTAAAGGTCGAGCATGCGGTCGGCGCGCGTGCCGCGGGGGTAGAAGACGGGGCGGGCGGGCGCGGGCGGCGTCACCCAGTCTTCGTAGCTCCAGCCCTGACAGCCCACCTGCGCTCGCCTTCGCGTCTCGGAATTTTTCTGAAGGCCCGGCATGAGTTGATCTTGAATTCGAGTCAGAGTTCACCTCGAAAGGCAGTCCGCCCGCCTTCCAGAAAAATGAAGCCGCATCCGAAAAATTATATTCCCACGGAGGCCGCGCTGCACTATAATGCGCGCCTCTCGAAGTTTCCGCCCCCGAACGGCGGGGGCATGCCGGTTGCCTTTCGTAAATGCCGACTAACGAACCAGGACGGTAAGGCTCCGCGGGCGTAAGAACCGGAGCGGCAGTTATCGCTGTCTTTTCATCCACCATTTCCTTCGCAGACATTCTTCGGGTCGTGTCAACACGCTCGACCCCTTCGCCAACGGGGTAACACTGGGGTTCGTCGTTCGAGCGCGCGCCCTCCTCTCGGCGCGGCTGAGCTATTTCTCTACAGCTATTTCTTTAAGACGTTCTTCGTCGGTGCCCGTTCTCCGTTGACTCCCCTTTCACGGACGGGCCTGCCGACGTTTCCACGGAGTCCAACCAACAGGCAGAGGAGGATGATTTTATGCGAAGCACTTTACGCCTTCTGACAAGCGGGTTGCTCATCGCGCTGCTGTGCGCCGTCGCCTTCGCGCAAGGCTCGCAGACCGGCGGCCTGACGGGGGTCGTCACAGACCCGCAGGGGGCGGTCGTCCCCGGCGCAACCGTTGATGTCGTCAACGAGAAGACGGACAAGTCGGAGCGGCGCACCGCGACCGCCGCCGACGGCGGCTACTCGGTGACGCTGTTGCCCCCCGGCACCTACCGCGTCGAGGTCACGGCCAAGAGCTTCAAGAAGACGGTGGTCAACGGCGTCGAGGTGCGCATCACCGAGACGACGCGCCAGGACGTGGCGCTCACGGTCGGCGGCGTCACCGAGACCGTCGAGGTGCAGGCCGAAGCGACGCTCATTAACCCTTCGAGCGCCGTGACGGGGACGGCCATCACCGCGCAGACGATGGAGCGGCTGCCGCTGCCCAGCCCCAACGTCCTCTTCCTCCTCTCGCTCTCCGCCGGGACGGCCAGCGAGCCGAACGACGTGCGCACCGCGGGCCGCGGCAGCGTTGACGTGAACGTCAACGGCGGTCGCACCAGCAACAACAGCATCTCGCTCGAAGGCGTCAACGTCAACGACTTCAACCTCGCGCACTTCGACACCGTTCCGCTGCCGAACCCGAACGTGCTGCAAGAGTTCAAGGTCGCCACGTCGCTCTACGACGCGACGCAGGGGAGCAAGGGCGGCGGCTCGCTCGGACTCGTCATCAAGTCAGGCTCGAAGGATTATCACTTCGACCTCTACCTGACGCACCGCAACGACGCCTTGAACGCCAACGACTTCTTTGCCAACCGCTCCGGCTCGAAGCGCGGCAAGCTCTTGCAGACCGTCTTCGGCGGCTCGGCCTCCGGCCCCGTCCCCGGCGCGGGCGGTTTCTGGTTCTTCAACTATCAGGGCGTGCGCGCGCGCAACGGCGTTGACCCCGCCGGCTCGACCACCAGCCCCATCGTGCAGGCCATCCCCATGAACCCTGACGGCACCACTTCGGCGGCGCTGCTGGCCCCGGCCTTCGGCCTGACCGCCGCGCAGATTGATCCGGTGGCCGTCAACATCCTCAACGTCAAGGACGCGCGCTACGGCGCGACGTTCCTCGTGCCGCGCCTCGGGCAGGCCGGGTGCGGCGCGGCCAGCGGCGGCATCTTCAACTGCTTCTTCAAGGCCGTCGCCCCCGTCCTCGACAATCAGTACACGATCAGCTACGACCGCTTCTGGCGCGGCGGCAAGGAGAAGCTGACCGGGCGCTGGTTCTGGGATAACGGCTCGGTTGCCAAGCCCTACGGCACCGACACGACCATCACCTTCCCGCGCACCGACGTTCAGCAGAACCGCTTCCTCTCGCTGAGCTTCACGCACATCTTCAGCTCTTCCAAGATCAACGAGCTGAGAGCGGGCTACAGCCGCTACGTCGCGTCGCAGCTACCCATTGACCCCGTCACGCTGCAACAGATCGGCGCGACGCGCGGCAACAGCGATCAGTTCCCCGGCATGTACCGCGTCGCCATCACGGGACTGTTCTCCATCGGCACGGGCGTCAACGACGACCGCGCCACGACCTCGAACCAGTACAACCTCGTGGACACCTTCTCATGGGTTCACGGCAAGCACAGCATGAGGATGGGCGGCGAGCGCATCCAGTACCAGCTCAATCGCTTCAACAACTTCTCCGTGCGCGGCTCGCTGACCTTCGGCGCGACCGGCACGCAAAGTCTGGCGCTCGCCAACTGCACGCGCGATACCAACGACTGCACCGCCTTCCAGAATTTCCTGCGCGGTCGCGTCACCGCCATCCAGTCGGCCTTCGGCGACCCGGCCCGCAACTTCGTCGCCACCGACTACGCAGGGTTCTTCCAGGACGACTATCGCTACTCTTCGCGGCTCACCTTCAACCTCGGCCTCCGGTGGGAGGGCATGAGCTTCGGCCACGACAAGCTGTTCCGCGCAGGCATCTACGATCCTTCGTTGGCGGCGCGCGGCCTGAACCCTTTCCTCATCCCGGAGAAGGTTAACCTCGCGGGCTTCACCGGCACGCCGGGCGTCTCCGACTGCGCGCTCAAGTCTTGCTTCGACGGCAACAACTGGGCACCGCGCGTCGGCTTCGCGTGGGACATCCGAGGCGACCAGAAGAACGTGGTTCGCGGCGGCTACGGCATTTACTACCAGCGCCTCTCGAACCAGAACATCCTGCAAAACTCCCTGAGCGCGCCCTTCACCGTGCAGCCGCTCTCGTCGAACGCCAACCCGGCGGCGCTTCAACTGGCGAACCCTCTGGGCAGCATCCCGCCGCCCTCGATCATCGCCTCGGCCTTCATCCCTTCGGCGACCTTCTTCGCGGGCCTGCGCCGCACCGCGGGGACGGGGCCGCTCGACCCGAACGACCCGAACGTCGCGCCCATCTTCGTTGACGCGGCGGGCAACCGCTGCCTCAACTACGGCGGCACGGCCACCGACTGCTCGATCAACCTCGCGTCGTTTACGTCCGCGCCGCTCGACGCCTACACGCCCTACACGCAGCAGTGGAACCTCACGTGGCAGCACGAGCTTTGGAAGGGCTGGGCGACCGAGATCGGCTACGTCGGGACGCACTACATCGGCGGCCTCGGCATCTGGGATCCGTATCAGGCCGTCGTCGCCAGCGCGTCGAACCCGGTCACGGTGCGCGACATCAGCGGCAACACTTACACGATCACTAACAACACGGTGAACAACGAGGAGCTGCGCCACCAAATCCTGGGTCTGTCGCGCAAGCGCGGCGCGCGCTACTCCGGCAACATCGGGCAGGCGACCTACCATTCGCTGCAAGTGACGGTTCTGCACCGCCTCCAGAGCGGCATCTACTTCCAGGCCGCCTACACCTACTCGCGCGAGCGCGACAACGTGAGCGGCTCGCTCTCGACCGACGAGTTGAACGCCACGCGCGCCGGGCAGAACGGCGCGAACATCTACAACGACCAGTCGAACCCGCAGCAGAACTTCGCGCGCGGCGACTTCGACCGACCGCACCGCCTCATCGTCAGCTACTCCTACGACATCCCCGTGCCGAAAGGCGGCTTCATGGACAACCAGGTCTTCCGCGGCTGGAGCCTGAGCGGGATCGTCACTTACCAGAAGGGGCTGCCCTTCTCCGTCACCGACAGCACGTCGGGCGGCATCTTCGGCACGGCTGCCGGAACGGCGCAGTTCGTCTGCTCCAGCATCCAATCGGCCTACACGACCGGAAGAATCGAAGACCGGCTCGACCACTACGTCAACCCGGCATGCTTCACCACTGCGCCGATCATCCCCGCTGCGGGCTTCGCCTCGAACCCCGGCGCGACCGGCTTCGGCAACACGCCGCGCAACGCTTTCCGCGGCCCGCGTCAGTCGGACTGGGACTTGTCCGTCATGAAGCGCTTCCACATCGGCGAGCGTCACCAGTTCCAGTTCCGCACGGACTTCTTCAACCTCTTCAACCACCCTATCTTCCGCTTCCCTTCGGCGCTGAACATCGGCACGGCCTCGACCGTCGGGCGCATCACCGACACGGCGGTTCCGCCGCGTCTCATCCAGTTCGGGCTGAAGTACAGCTTCTAGCCCGCGTCTCAAGCAACGGGATTCGCCGCGGCGCGAGTCCGCTTCCGAGGAGGGAGGGGCAAGGCTCTCCCTCCTTGCCTTTCCGCCCGCCGGGGGACGATCATTGCCTTCATCCCCCGCAAGACGCGGACAGACACTTCGAGGGGAGGGCACACGCCGCATGGCCCGGCACTTCTTTCTCGCGCTCGTCATCTTCGCCTTCGCCGCGCACGCGCGCCCCGCCCGCGCGCAGAATAGCGAGCGCGACCGGGACACCTACAACCCCTCGACCAGCTCCGTGGACATCACGGGACAGGTGCGTTTCGCCGGGAGCATGTCGCCCGCGACGGGCGTGCGCGTCGTGCTGGAGAAGGTCGGCGGCGGCACGCTCGACCAGATGGCGACCGACAGCCGCGGTCGCTTCCACTTCACCTCCTTGCAGCGCGGCCAGTACGTCGTCAACGTCTCGGCCCCCTGCTACCAGACCGACCGGCGGCAGGTCGAGCTGATCGTCATCTTCCGCGCATACCTCGACGTTGACCTCGCGCCCGACACGACCTCGCCCGCGTGCGCCGCCGCGCCCGCGCCCGCTTCGGCGGTGGACGCGCGCGTGCCCGAAGAGGCGCGCAGGGAGTTCGAGCGCGGGAGCGCGGCACTCTCGAAGGGGAAGACGGAAGAGGGCGTCGAGCACCTGCGCCGGGCCGTCGAAATCTACCCCGACTTCCTGCAAGCCCGTCTGCTTCTGGCGTCGGCGCACATGAAGTCGCACCGCTGGGAGGACGCCGAAGCCGCGCTCGCCCGCGCTGTCGAGACAGACCCGCGCTCCGTCGCCGCCCTCGTCTCGCTCGGCGAGGCGCGTCGCCGCCTGAAGAAGTACGCGGAGGCCGAAGAGTCGCTTAACGCGGCGCTCAAGCTCGACGACGCGTCCTGGCAGGGCCATCTCGCGTTGGGGTGCGTCTACCTCGACACGGATCAGGTGAAGAAGGCCGCGCCGCACATCGGTCGCACGCTCCAACTCAAACCCGACCTCGCCGAAGCACACCTGCTCGGCGGCAACATCCTCCTCAAAGTCGGCGAGCCTGCACGCGCTCTCTCCGAGTACGAGGAGTACCTGCGCCTCGCGCCCGCGGGCGAGTACGCCGCCCCGACGCGCGAGTTGGTCGAGAAGCTCAGGAAGACTCTGCCCGAAAAAAAAGATGAGTGAGCGACGCTCGACGGCACGCGCGCGGCGTTTATCGCCAGCCTCTTCGTCCGAGGTTTTAGAGTTGCGGCCTTCAGGCTCCTGCTTCCCGCCGCGACCTTGACCGCGCGACGGGGCGGTGATAGCTTGGCTCACCTCAGCGCCCGGCAACTCGGACGCGGCAGAGCACGCCGCACAAGTTCCGAGCCGGGGCGCTCGCTCTTTGGATTTAAAGTTTTCATCGCTGAACCAGCCCGCCGCTTCGGCTGTGCGGGTTGGCCGTCGCAGGTTCAAAGGGAAGTCGGGTGAAAAGCCCGCGCGGTTCCCGCCACTGTGTACCGGCGATTCGGGCCGTCTTCTTCTCTGCAAACGGAGAGGTCACTCATCTGGCATGGGGAAGGCAAACGAAGGCGGCGCGTCCGAGCCGGGAGTCAGGAAACCTTGCCTGCATGAGAAGCTGTTTGCGTTTAGCTTTTAGCCGTTAGCTTTTTGTCTTGAGCTAACAGCCAACAGCTAATAGCTAACGGCTAATTCGACGGTGGCGACCGCTTACGCTCCGGGAAAGGGCGGGTGGCGTCGGGCAGGAACCGTGGAGTTTCAGTTGCGCGCGTTGCGCGAGCGCCGTCGGAGTTGTTCGACGGACGCGGACTCCGAAAGTTCAGGCACTCTTTATCCGACAAGCCCTCGGTCTTCCACACGGAAGACCGAGGGCTTTTTAGTTTTCGAGTGTCGCCGCGAGAGGCTCCGGGCCTCCCGCCGCTTTTGCCTCCGCTTTCTCTCTCCCCGCAGCGCGCCGCCGCCCGCCGCGGGAGGAAATTCGAGATGAGGAAAGAGTCAACCATTCGCATAATCTTGTTCGCGTGCGCGCTCGCCGTCGCGTGCTTCGGCAGCGCCCGCGCGCAAGACCGCGGCGCGACCCTTTCGGGCCGCGTCACAGACCCGCAGGGCGCGGCGCTCCGGGGCGCGACCGTCAGGCTGTACGCGCGCGAGCGCACGCAGCTCCGCCTCTCGACCGCGACCGACGCGCAGGGCGAGTACCGCTTCGAGCGGCTCGCGCCGGGCGCGTATCTCGTCGAAGCCGAAGCAGACGGCTTCGCCCGCAGCGCCGCGCGCGAGGTCACGCTCGCGCGCGACGGACAGGCGACGCTCGACGTGCGGCTCGAAGTCGCGGGCGTCTCGACGGAGGTCGTCGTCACGGCGGCGGACGCGCCGCAGACCATTGACGAGGTCTCGAAGGCCGTCACGGTCGTCGGTCGCCGCGAACTCGAAGACCGCGACGAGGCGACCATCGCCGAAGCTTTGCGAACCGTGCCCGGCCTTCGCGTGCAGCAACTCGGCGGCCCCGGCTCGCTCACCTCGATCAAGACGCGCGGCCTGCGGAGCCAGGACACTTCCCTGCTCATTGACGGACTCCGCTTCCGCGACCCCGCGGCGGCGCAGGGCGACGCGACGAGCTTCCTCGCCGACTTCGCTGTGACGGACACGGGACGCGTCGAAGTCCTGCGTGGCTCCGGCTCTTCGCTCTACGGCACGAATGCCGTGGGCGGCGTCGTCAACGTCGTCACGGACGAGGGCGGCGGCCCGTTCCACGGGAGTCTGCTCGCGGAAGGCGGCGGCCTCGGCTTCTTTCGAGGTCGCGCGCAATTCGCTGGTTCGGCGGGCGAGGCCGACCGCGTCGTCTACAGCGCGGCGATCTCGCACCTCAACGTCACGCGCGGCGTTGACGGCGACGATGCGACGCGCAACACCAGCGGTCAGGGTCGCGTCCTCTTCAGGCTCACGCCGACCGCGACTCTGTCGGCGAGACTCTACGCCTCCGACTCGTTCGCGCAGCTCAACGCAGACCCGCAGGTCGTCGGCAACGTGCCCGTGACAGGCATCATCGCGGCGCGCCCCGTCTCGCGTACGGAGCTTCGGCGCTACGAGTCGGGCACGGGCTTGAGTCAACTGAACATCGGCGACGCGACGTTCCTGCCCGCGGCCAACGATTCCGACGACTCGCGCGTGGGCCGCTTCTTCTCCGGCGCTGTCACCTTCGCCGAGCATCTTTCGGAGCGCGCCGGCTACTCCGTCACCTACCACGGGCTTGTGACGCACAACTCCTTCCGCGACGGCCCGGCAGTTCCCGGCAACCCTGCGGACTCCCCCTTCAGGCCGAGCGGTTCGACGCGCGACGACTTCGACGGCTCGACCCACACGCTCAGCGCGCGCACAGACTTTCAAATCGGCGCGCACAATTTCGTCAGCGCAGGCTACGAGTTCGAGCGCGAGAGTTATTTGAATCGCTCTCTCGACGTGACGCCCGCAGGCAACTCCACGGTCGAAGTGAGCGAGCACAGCCACGCCTTCTTCGCGCAGGATCAGTTACGCCTCTTTGCCGAACGCCTGCAACTCTCGGCGGCCTTCCGCGCGCAGACCTTCGCGCTCGCCGCGCCGCGCTTCACGCCCGGAGGCGGCACGCCTTACTCGAATCTCAATTTCGCTTCGCCGCCCCGCGCCTACACGGGCGACGGCTCCGCCGCATACCTCTTCCGCTCGACGGGCACGAAGCTGCGCGCGCACGTCGGCAATGCCTACCGCGAGCCTTCGCTCTTCGAGCGTTTTGGCACCTCCTTCTTCGGCGGCTTCTTCAGCGCGCTCGGCGACCCGCGCCTCGCGCCCGAACGCTCAATCGCCTTCGACGCCGGACTCGAACAGTCGCTCGCCTCCAACCGCGCGCGTCTGTCGGCGACCTACTTCTACACGCGCCTGCAAGAGGTCGTTGGATTCGGTGACACGCCGAACGACCCGTTCGGTCGCATCTTCGGCGGCTTTCTCAACACGGGCGGCGGCCTCGCGCGCGGCGTGGAGCTGAGCGGCACGTTCGCACCGGCGCGCACGCTCGACCTCTTCGCCTCCTACACCTACACGAACAGCGACCAGCGCCGCCCCCAGATCGAAAACATCCTGCGCTCGCTCGCCATCCCCGACCACCAGTTCACGCTCGTCGCCACCGAGCACATAGGCCGCCGCGTCGCCGTCAACTTCAACCTCACGGCGTCGAGCAACTATCTTGCGCCCATCTTCGACAACCGGACTTTCCAAAGCCGCGCCTACCGCTTCGGCGGCATGCGGCGGGCCGACGTGACGGCGAGCTACACGCTGCCGCTCTCCGAGTCGCGCAGCCTCCGATTCTTCGGCCACGTCGAGAACCTGTTCGATCAGGAGTATTACGAGAACGGCTTCCGCACGCCCGGCATCAACGGGCGCGCGGGCGCGGCACTCAACTTCTGAGGGATGAAGGATGAACGAGAGACGGGGAGACAGGGGGACGAGGAGACAGGGCGAGAAGGAGAACGCGCAAGCGCGTCCTGCCTACACTTCTCCCTGTCTCCACGCGTCTCCCCCTTCCTTGAAAGAGGGCGAAGACTTTTACCGAGAGGGCGCGTTCGTCGTCTTCACGGCGCGCTATCATTTGCGGCGCGGCTCCTGCTGCGAGAGCGGCTGTCGGCACTGTCCGTACCGCGCCGCGGCTGACGACGCCGCGAGAGATGCGGCTCGTGAGGCCGCGAGGGATGAGGAGAAGTTCGTTGAAAAAGTTGTCGAATAAAGTCGTCGCCGCCGGTGTCGTTCTTCTGTCGCTCGCGCTGCTGCTCGGCGGGGGCTGCAAACGCGCGGGCGGCGGCGGCACGAACGCGCCGCGCGCGGGCAAGCCTGCGCGCATCATCTCCCTGTCGCCGAGCACGACGGAGATTCTGGCGGGCCTCGGCGCGTTCGACCGAGTGGTGGCCGTGTCGAACTACTGCACGTACCCGCCTGAAGTGAGTAAGCTCCCGCGCGTCGGCGGCTGGAACAATCCGAATATGGAGCAGATCGCCGGCTTGCGACCTGACCTCGTCGTCTTCGCCGACGCGCAGTCGCAGTTCGTCCGGGACAAGGTCGAGGCGATGGGCGTGCGCACGCTCGCCGTGCCGGGCCGCACGCTCGAAGACGCTTTGAAGGCCATCGAGATGACGGGCGACGCCACGGGCGACGCGGCGGCGGCCCACGACCTCGCCGAGCAGACGCGCGCGCGCATCGAGGCGGTCAGGCTGGCGACGGAAAAGTTGCCGCGACGGCGCGTGCTCTGCATCGTTGACCGTGTGCCCGGCACGTTGCGCGACATCTACACCGCCGCCGAAGGGAGCTTCATCGCGCAACTCATCGAGGCCGCGGGGGGCGAACCCGTCTCGCCGCCCGCGCAAGGGGGCTGGGGCAAATTGCAGAAGGAGGCCGTCGTCTCGCTCGACCCCGAAGTGATCCTCGACCTGATGATGCACAAAGAGGGAGGAACGTTTGACGAGGACACGCTGGCTGTCTGGAAGGAACTGCCCTCCTTGCGCGCCGTGCGCGACGGGCGCGTCTATCCCGTCCGCGACGAGACGGTTCTGCATCCCTCGCAGTTCGTCGGCGACACCGCGCGTAAGTTCGCCGAACTGATTCATCCGGAGGCGTTCCCGAAGAAGTGATGAACGATGAACGACGAAGACGCGGGCTGGCCTTTGAACTTTAGCCGCAAAGGTCGAGGCATTAGTCGGTAAGGTCGAGATGCTAGTCGCTCAGGTCTTGATGCCACTCGTCGCTCAGGTCTTGATGCCACTCGCTCAGGTCTTGATGCCACTCGCTCAAGTGATCCTCCAGCTAAAGCTGGAGGCAATTCAATTAACTTTGATTACAATGCAATTAGTCTCTAATGTGGCGATGAAACTGGCCGAGGTCATGGCTTTTTGCCTAAACTTTTAGTGACGGCGGAAGATGTGCAGAGCGGCGGCAGCGATGGCGTGCTCGTCGAGGCGCGCGGCGTGAGCTTCGCCTACGCGGAGGGCGGGCCGGAGGTGGTGCGCGGGGCGTCGCTCGCCGTCGGGCGGGGGCGTCTGGCGGCGGTCGTCGGCGCGAACGGGTCGGGCAAGTCAACGCTCGTCCGTCTGCTCGCGGGACTGCTCAAGCCGCTGGGCGGCGAAGTCCTCTTCGGCGGCGTGCCGCTTACGGCGATAGAGCCGCGCGTGCGCGCACGTCGCGTCGCCTACGTGCCGCAGACCATCTCGACCGTCTTTCCTTTCACCGCGCTCGAAGTCGTCCTCACGGGCCGCAGCCCTTACACGACGCGCTTCCGCTTCGAGTCGGCGCGCGACGTTGACGTGGCGCGCACGGCGCTCGCCGAACTGGACGCCGCTCACCTTGAGTCGCGGCCCGTCACGGAGCTTTCGGGCGGCGAGCGGCAGTTGGTCGCGCTCGCGCGTGCGCTGGCGCAGGAGCCGGAATGCCTTCTGCTCGACGAGCCTTCCGCCGCGCTCGACCTCAAGCACCGCGCCGGACTCATACGCCACCTCCGACGCCTGCGCGACGCGCAGGGGATGACGGCCCTCATCATCACACATGACCTGATGCTCTTAGACCCGGCCTTCGATTCGGTCTTCGCCATGCGCCGCGGCGCGATCACAGCCGCGGGCACGCCCGCAGAGGTTCTGCGCGAGGACTTGCTCGCAGGAATCTACGGCGACGAACACGTGCGCGCACGCCGCGCCTTCGGCCACACGTTCGTCTGGTCGGAACTGTGAGCGTTTGAGATTTTTGATTTTCGATTTGCGATTTAGAATGAGATGCGACGGATGGAAGGCGCGCGCGCGTTGGCGATAAATCAAAAATCAAAAATCGCGAATCAAAAATCTGTGGTCGCGGGCGTGCGCCTGCGCCGCGCCCTAGTCCTGCTGGCGCTCGTTCTTCTGGCCTCGACGCTCGTGGCCTTGTGGGTCGGATACCAGCGGCTCGACCTGCTGGCTCTCCAGTCCGACGAGCGCGCGCGCTTGATCTTCTTCGAGCTGCGCCTGCCGCGCGTGGTGCTGGCGGGCGTGGTGGGCGCGTCGCTCGGACTCGTGGGCGCGGCGTTGCAGGCTCTGTTTAGAAACCCTCTGGCCGAGCCTCTGACGCTGGGCGTGTCGGGCGGCGGCGCTTTGGGCGCGAGCGTGGCGATTGCGTTCGGGATGGGCGCGCGCGTCGGCGGACTGCCTGTGGTCTTCGTCGCCGCCTTCCTCGGCGCGTGCGCGAGCGTGGTTGCCGTCTACAGGCTCGCACGCACGGGCGCGACCGTTCTGCCGGGCGCGCTGCTGCTGGCCGGAGTCGTCGTGAACACGGTCGCGGCGGCGGGCGTCGTCATCCTGCAATACTTCGCAGACTACTCGCGCGCGCTGCAAATTCTGCGCTGGATGATCGGCAGCCTCGACGTGGTGGGCTTCGATCTGGTCTGGCGCATGCTCCTGTTTCTGGTTCCGGGCTGGCTCGTACTCTTCGCACTGACGCGCGACCTGCACCTTCTGGCCGTGGACGAGGAGACGGCGCAGAGCCTCGGCGTCAACGTCCGGCGGAGCGAGCGTCTGGTTTACGTGGCGTCGTCTCTGGTCGTCGGCGTGACGGTGGCGGTCGGCGGCACAATCGGCTTCGTCGGCCTCATCGTGCCGCACGCCGTCCGACTCCTCTTCGGCGAGGACGTGCGCGTCGTCATGCCCTGCTCGTTCGTCCTCGGCGCGGCGTTCCTGATGCTGGCCGACGCGCTGGCGCGCACGTCGTTCGGCGCGGGCGAGCTGCCCGTCGGCGCGATCACGGCGCTCGCGGGCGGGCCGGTCTTTCTGTGGCTGCTGAAACGACAGCAAAGATACGCGGCGATGTGAGGCCGACGGCAAGAGGAGTTTTATGAGCATTGCGACGAAGCACGGCGACAAGGGCGAGACGGGGCTGATCGGCGGCGAGCGCGTGTCGAAGGCCGACCTGAGAGTGGAGGCTTACGGGACGGTTGACGAGTTGGGTGCGGCGATGGGACTGGCCCGCGCCATCTGCGAGGACGCCGAGGTGAGGGAGTTGACGAAGGCGATTCAGCGCGAGCTGTTCACGGTCGCGGGCGCAATCGCGAGTCCCGCGGGCGGCGGCGAATCAAAGACAACTTACGTCACGCCGGAGATGGTCGAAGCCCTGACCGCGCACGTCAACCGCATCGAGGCGACCGAGGGCATCCTGTCCGACTGGTCTCTGCCGGGCGAGCACGCGGCGGCGGCCAGCTACGATCTCGCCCGCACAATTTGCCGCCGCGCCGAGCGTTGCGTCGTGCGGCTCGCAGAGTCGGGCGTCGGACTCAACCCGCACGTCGTCCCGTATCTCAATCGCCTCTCCGACCTGCTCTGGCTCATGGGCCGCCTGCTCGAACTCCGCGCGGGCATCAACGCCCGCCTGCGCGACGACGAGCACGAGGGGCCGCGCTGGTCGCGTGCGTGGTGATGAGTGATGAGAAAAGCTGTTGCCTTCCTCTTATCCCTCATCCCTCATCCCTCAACACTTTCATAATCACTTCCCGCTCGCGCCCGCCGTCGAACTCGCACAGGAAAATTCCCTGCCAGCGACCGAGGAGGAGTTCGCCGTCGCTGAACGGCACGGTGATGCTCGTGCCGACGAGCGAGGTCTTGATGTGTGCGTCGGAGTTTTCCTCGCCGTGGCGGAAGCCCATGCCGTGCTGCGGCAGGAGCGTGCGAAGCGCGTGGAGCATGTCGCGCGCAACGTCCGGGTCGGCGTTCTCGTTGACGGTGAGGCCCGCGGTCGTGTGGCGCACGTAGAGGTGGCAGACGCCTTCGCGCGCGCCCGACTCGGCGAGGACGCGTCGCACCTCGCCGGTGAACTCGACCAGCTCCTCGCGCTCGCGCGAGCGCACCTTGATCCTGTGCGTTGCCATGCCGCGCATTTTACAACAGCGCGCCGCCGCGCAGTCAGGCGTGAAAGCAGAAGCCTCTGCTTACGAGTGTAAACAGAGGCTTCAACATATCCGGCCCGGAACGAAGGCGCGGAATCAGTTTTCACGCGCCGTGTGAGTCTCTGCGGCGCAGCAGCGCCCAGCCCGCGGGCAGCGCCGCGGCGGCGAGCGCGATCTTCACTATGTCGCCGACCAGAAACGGCGCGACGCCTAAACGAAACGCCTCGCCGCCGCTCCTCAAAAAGAGCGCGAGCCAAGACCAGCCGCCCGCGAGGATGACGAGCGAGCCGACGAGCATCGCCGCCGCCGCCGTCAGCAGTCGCCTGTCCCAGCCGCGCTCCGCCAGCAGGCCCGTGACGAAGGCCGCCGCCGGGAAGGCGAACAGGTAGCCCGCGGTCGGACTGAAGAAGAGGTACTGCGCGCCGCCCGCGCCGCCGTTGAAGAACGGGAGTCCGAACGCGCCCTCGGCGAGGTACGCGACGAGGGCGAGCGCGCCGAGGCGCGACCCCAAAAGCGCGCCCGTTAAAAGCACCGCGAACGTCTGCGCCGTCAAGGGCACGGGCGTCCACGGCAGACGCACGGAGAACTGCGCCGCGAGCGCCACGAGCAGGCTGAACGCGACGACGAGCGCCGCAGACCTCACCCAATCCAGCGGCGCGACGAACGCGCCCACCAACGTTTCGGCTTTGGCGTAACTGTTCATTTAACCTCCCACAGGCACGAACGACGGGGGAAAGCCGTCGGCGATTAGCTGTTAACGAGTAGCTGTTAGCTGTTGGCTGTTGGCTCTTAACTCGTCACTCGTCACTCGTCACTTGTTACCCGTCACTTATCACTTATCACTTATCACTGCTTCCGGCTGTATCCCCTCGTCGGCGCGGGCCGGGCGCGGCTGCGAGCCGATGCGCATGGCGTAGAACGAGCGCCAGACGAAGACGACCGAGATGATGAAGAAGAGGGCGGCCAGCGCGTGGTTGAGCGTCGGGTCTTGGCCGCGGCTGGCCCGCAGGCTCTCGGCCAGCTCGACGGCCAGCAGGCCGAAGAGCGTCGTGAACTTGATGACCGGGTTCATCGCCACCGACGAAGTGTCCTTGAAGGGGTCGCCCACCGTGTCGCCGACCACGGTGGCGGCGTGCAGGTCTGTGCCCTTCGCCTTCATCTCCACCTCGACGACCTTCTTGGCGTTGTCCCACGCGCCGCCCGCGTTCGCCATGAAGATGGCCTGATACAAGCCGAAGATGGCGATGGAGATGAGATAGCCGATGAAGAAGAACGGCTCGATGAAGGCGAAGGCGAGCGCCGAGAAGAAGACCGTCATGAAGATATTGAACATCCCCTTCTGCGCGTACTGCGTGCAGATGTGGACGACTTTCTTCGAGTCCTCCACGCTCGCCTTCTCGACGCCTTCGAGCCGGATGTTCGCCTTGATGAACTCGACGGCGCGGTACGCGCCCGTCGTCACGGCCTGCGTGGAAGCGCCTGTGAACCAGTAGATGATCGCGCCGCCGGTGATGAGACCGAGCACGAACGGGGCGTGCAGGAGCGAGAGGTTCTGCGTGTTCGTCGTCAGTCCTGAAGTGAGCGCCATGATGATCGAGAAGATCATCGTCGTCGCGCCGACCACAGCCGTGCCGATCAAGACGGGCTTCGCCGTCGCTTTGAAGGTGTTGCCCGCGCCGTCGTTCTCTTCCAGGAGGTGCTTGGCGCGGTCGAAGTTCACCGTCATGCCGAAGTCGCGCTTGACCTCCTCCTCGATGCCGGGAATCTGCTCGATGAGCGATAGCTCGTAGACCGACTGCGCGTTATCGGTGACGGGGCCGTAGGAGTCAACGGCAATCGTCACCGGCCCCATACCGAGGAAGCCGAAGGCGACGAGACCGAAAGAGAAGACTGCGGGCGCGAGCATCAGCGCGCCCAAGCCCTGCGTGCTGAAGACGTAGGCGACGGCCATCAGGATGACGATGCTGATGCCTAGCCAGTAGGCGGAGAAGTTGCCCGCGACGAGGCCCGAAAGGATGTTGAGCGATGCGCCGCCCTCCTCGGAAGACTTGACCACCTCCTCGACGTGCGCCGACTCGGTCGAGGTGAAGACCTTGACGAGTTCGGGGATGATCGCCCCGGCGAGCGTGCCGCAGGTGATGATCGTCGCCAGCTTCCACCAGAGCGTCGTGTCGTTGCCGGGGCCGAGCGAGGGGATTATCAGGTACGAGACGAGGTAGGTCAGCACAACCGAGACGATTGAGGTGATCCAGACGAGGGACGTGAGCGGCGATTCAAAGTTCATCTCGTCCTTGCCCGCGTAGCGCGCGCGCGCGACCGTTTCGTTGACGAAGTAGGAGATGGCGCTCGCCACGATCATCATGATACGCATGACGAAAATCCAGACGAGCAACTGCACCTGCACGGTGTCGGCGGCGGCCTGCGCCGCGGAGAGTTGCGCGGCGGTCGCGTGCGCCAGGTCAGCGCCCGCGGGGAGATAGGAGCCGGGGCCGACGCCGAGGAGGATGAAGGTGATGAGCGCGACGCCCGTCACGCCGTAAGTCTCGAAGCCGTCCGCCGAGGGGCCGACCGAGTCGCCCGCGTTGTCGCCCGTGCAGTCGGCGATCACGCCGGGGTTGCGCGCGTCGTCCTCTTTAATCTTGAAGACGATCTTCATCAAGTCCGAGCCGATGTCGGCGATCTTCGTGAAGATGCCGCCCGCGATGCGGAGCGCCGCCGCGCCTAAGCTTTCGCCGATGGCGAAGCCGATGAAGCAGGGGCCGGCGTAGGTGCGCGGCAAAAACAGGAGGATGCAGAGCATGATGAGCAGCTCGACCGAGATGAGCATCATGCCGATACTCATCCCTGCGCGCAGCGGGATCGAATAAATCGGGTAGGGCTTTCCGGCGAGTCCGGCAAAGGCCGTGCGCGAGTTGGCGAAGGTGTTGACGCGGATGCCGAACCAAGCGACGCCGTAGCTGCCGCCGATGCCGACGAGGCTGAAGATGAGGATGATGACGACTCTCAGCGTCGTGCTCGCATTCGGGTCGGCGGGCGGCGACAGGAAGCCGAAGTAGAGGACGATGATGACGGCGATGAAGGCTTCGAGGATGAGGATGAACTTGCCCTGCGTGACGAGGTAGGTCTTGCACGTCTCGTAGATGAGTTCGGAGATGTCGCGCATCGAGCGGTGGACAGGGAGGTTCTTCAACTGCAAAAAGGTGACGAGGCCGAACGCGAGGCCGAGGGCGCAGACGACGAGGCCCGTCAGCAGAAGCGTGTGGCCGTCAACGCCGAGGAAGCGCTGGTCGGCGAGGTTCGGCAGGATCAGGTTCGCCTCGCCGCCGTGGTGCGCGCCCGCCGCGACGCCCGCGCCGTGCCCCTGCGCCGCGACGGCGGAAGCGGCGGCGACGAGCGACGCCAACACCGCGGACGCGCGGAACGCCGAGCGACGCAGGCGCGACGCCGCGCCCGCGCGCGAGATGGCGAGCACGGGCACGCCGACGAAGAGAGTAAGCAGCAAGACAGTAAACAAGATGAATGATTCCTTTCTATTCGTCTAAAGAGTTGCGAGTGAAAAATACGCCGGGCGGCGCGGCCCCGGCGCGGGCGACAAACTTTGCCGCACGAGAGGAAGCGCCCCTGTCCGCACAGAACCGTTTTTTAGTCTCGCTAAAAGACGGGCATTATGGCTGAAAAAAGTCGAAAGTTCAAAGCGGCAGGCGGGAATTGTAGCGGATGGGCTTGCACGTATGCCGGTTGGAGGGCAGCTAATCTTCCCAAGTAAAAGGCGTGGGTGCCATCGGGATGGTCTGCACGCGCCAGTTCATTTTAGCCTTCAACAAGCCGAAGACAAGGCGGACTCTGAACGGCTCGCCGCGGGTGGGCGCGTTCCGGCCCGCGCGCCAGATCGTGTCCGTCGCCGACGGGTTATAAACGCCTTGAAGCATGCCGTTGGGAAGCGCGGCGACTGTGATTGCCGCCAAGCGGTAGTCGCCGGTGGCTAACTCCTGATAGCCGTACTTTACGATGATAGTAGTCGTGAGGTAGCTGGCCTTGCCGGTTACGAGTAGGCGCGGCAGCGTCCCGGCTTCGTCAACCGGAACGCCCGCGCGCGAGTGCCGGATGCGGAGTGATGTCTGTGCCGTTTGCAGAGTGGCAGTCGTTTGGTCTGCGATCTTCTCGGCCTTCGAGTCAACGAAGAGTGCCTGCCTCAAAGCGTATTCGGGGTGAAAGACGTATCGCGCCCTTTTGTAATCCACTTTGCCGAACAGCCGCTCATCAATCCTTGAGACGCCCATCCGGTCGAGCGCCTCGCGCGTGATGTCTTCGCCGATGTCGGCAACTTTGTCTTTCTCATTGGCGAAGATGTACGCAGCCGTTTCGCGGAAGTCGTAAACGGCGTGCGTCACCAGCCGCATTGACGCCTTCTCGATCTCTTCCAGACGGGCGGGGTCTGCTTCGAGGCTCTGCGGGTCAATGAACATCGGGCAACCTCGGTTGAACTCTTTTCAGTCGTTGCTTCGCAAGCGCCACGTACTTCTTCTCGACCTCGATGCCGACGAACTTTCTCTCCTCTTGCAGGGCGGCGATGGCGGTCGTGCCGCTGCCCATGAAGCAGTCGAGCACGAGTTCGCCCGGCTTCGTCAGCAGCCGGATCAGCCTGCGCGGCAGTTCGACGGGAAATTTGGCCTCGTGGTCGTTGTTGGCGCGGACGGACGGGAAGCTCCACACGCCGCGCGACCCCCAGTCTCCCCACTCGTCGGGCGTGAGCCTTGAGCGGTCAACGGTCGTGATGCCCGGCTTCCAAAAGATGTAGATGTATTCAAACTCGTCAACGGAGCGGTATGAGAGCGAAGCCCAGCGACTATTCTCCCATGCCGCGTCCTTGACCCAGACGCGGCGGTCGTAGGTGTAGAAGCCCGCGGCGAGCGCCCACTCTTCGACCAAGCCGCCGACGATCTTGACGCGCGTCTGCGTCTCATACTTCCCGCCGCGTATGTTGTTACCATTGAGCCGGCGGTCTATCGTCTGCTCGCTGCAACCGAGCAGCTTCGCAAGTTGGTAACGATTCATCTCCGGGTGTTTTTGGGCGGCGCGCAGCACATCTTCTCTGGTGACCTTAGACTTGCGGCGGCTGACGGCCTCGGCCTGCACCTTCGGCATGGACTCATCTTTGAAACATAGAATGTCGGCGATGTTTATGGCGAGGAAGCCGCCCGGCTTGACGACGGGATAGTGAAGTGCGATTACGGTCTTTATCAGCGAGCGCCAAGCGTCGAACGTGAGGTGCGACTCGTACTGCTTGCCGACGAAGTAAGGTGGAGACCAGACGCTGAGGGCCACGCTGTCAGGCCCGACGAGCGGGAGCAGGAGGCGCGCGTCACCTTCGTGAATATCGTTGACGCGAAGGTGGCTCCGGGTCGTGGCAGACTCCTGCGGCGCTGGGAGCGTCTCTTGGAGATGTTTGGGGAGCCGCTCGCGGTTAAAGTTGTGCCCTTCGCCGAGAGGTTTGATGCCTCCGCCCGGTTGCGCCCCGCGAGAGTCGTCATGCTGTGTACTCATGCCCGGTAATCCTAAGCGGTCTCTCCAGCGTCGGCAAGCCTGATCTTCGCCTCGGCCTCTTGTCCGCGGCGACCGCCAGTCCAGCGGCGGGCGGAGTCAAAGAGGATGATGACGGAGGCGGCCATCAGTATCGCCGTCAGCGCGGTGTTGACGTAGCCTTGCGCGGCGGTCTCCGCCTTCTGCGCGAGCGGCCAGAAGATGTCCGTGATTGACTCCCATCCGGCGACGAGCGTGGTGGTGGCGACGAAGGAGAGGGGGAGGATGGTCGTCCAACTGTAGCGGGCGCGGCCAGAGTTGATGATGATGGTCGTGGCGACGCAGAGGGCGACAGCCGAGAGCAGTTGGTTGGCGATGCCGAACATGGGCCAGATCGTCGAGATCGAACCCGACCAGATGAAGGCCGCCCAGCCGGCGACGACGAGCAATGTTGTGATGACCGCCCCCGGCATCCACGTCGGCTCTTCGAGACGGCGATGGAAGCGCCCCAGAAATTCTCCGACGAGGAAGCGTGCGACGCGCGTGCCCGTGTCAATGGTCGTGAGGATGAAGAGCGCCTCGAACATGATGGCGAAGTGGTACCAGTATTTCATCAGCCCGCGCAGGCCCGGCACGCCGTCGAAGATTTTCGCTATCCCCAGAGCGAGCGTGACCGCGCCGCCCGTCCGCCCTCTTAAATTCTTCTCGCCCGACTCTCGTTCGAGCCGGTCAATCTCCTTCGGCTGCATGTCGAAGCCTTCGCCGCCGTGCGCGTCAACCATTCGGACGTAGGCCGCCTTTTGCGCGTCGGTCGTCTGCGCGGTGTTGATCGCGAAGTAGTCGCCGGGGAAGAGCGACGTGGCGGCGATGAGCGCGACCACGCCGACCACGCCCTCCATCAGCATCGCGCCGTAGCCAATCATGCGCGCGTCCGTCTCTTTCGTAATCATCTTCGGCGTCGTGCCCGAAGCGATCAGCGCGTGGAAGCCGCTGATCGCGCCGCAGGCGATGGTGATGAAGACGAACGGATAGACCTTGCCCGGAATCACAGGGCCGCCGCCGTGGACGAACGGAGTCAGCGCGGGCATGTTCAGATTCGGATGGACGAGGATGACGCCGAGGATGAGGAACGCGACGGTGCCGATCTTCAGATACGACGAAAGGTAGTCGCGCGGGCACAGAAGCATCCACACGGGGAGCACCGAGGCGACGAAACCGTAGGCGGCCATCAGCAGGATGATCGTGTTCTTCGAGAAGGTGAACGCCGCCGCCCAGGAGCTTTCCGCGACCCAGCCGCCGACGATGACGGCGATGAAGAGTCCGGCGACTCCGATGGCCGTCGCCTCGCCGATGCGCCCCTTTCGGAAGCGGTACATGTAGAGTCCCATCAGGAGCGCGAGCGGGATGGTGAAGCCGACGGTGAACGTGCCCCACGGCGACTCGGCCAGCGCGTTGACGACGACGAGTCCCAAACCGGCGAGCGCGATGACGACGATGAAGAGGATGGCGAGTCCCGCGACCAGACCTGAGAGCGGACTTATTTCCGTGCGCGCGATCTCGGCGAGCGACTTCCCGCGGCGGCGGACGCTTGCGACGAGAATCATAAAATCATGCACCGCCCCGCCGAGGCAGACGCCGATGACGAGCCACAGGAGTCCCGGCAGGAAGCCGAACTGCGCGGCGAGCACCGGCCCGACGAGCGGCCCCGCGCCCGATATGGCCGCGAAGTGATGGCCGAAGAGAACCCACTTGTTCGTCGGGTAGTAGTTGTGCCCGTCGTACATCGTCTGCGAAGGCACGGGCGCTGCCGGGTCGAGCGCCAGAACTTTAGCGGCGAGGAAGGCCGAGTAGTAGCGGTACGAAATCGCGATCACGCACAGCGCGCCGACGATGATGGGCAGAGCGTTCATACTTTCTCCTCCGCGCATAAGACTAGCAGAAGGGCGGCGGTTAAAAAGAGTTAAGAGCGGCGCGACTCTCTGAGGTCTTTAAGAATCTCGCGGCTCGCGTTCGCGCCCGGAGCGCCGGTGACGCCGCCGCCGGGGTGCGTGCCCGCGCCGCAGAGGTGGAGGCCGCGCAGGGGCGTGCGGTACTGCGCCCAGCCGATGACGGGGCGGAAGGCGTAGAACTGGTCGAGCGACATCTCGCCGTGGAGCGGGTGTCCCCCGCTCAGGCCGTACTCGCGTTCGAGATCGTGCGGCGTGATGACCTGGCGTTGAATGATTAAGTCTTTGATGTTCGGCGCGTAAGTCGAGAGCGTCTTGACGACCGCGTCGGCGAACTCTTCGCGGCGCGAAGTCCAGTCGCCATCCTTCAAGTTGTAGGGTGCGAACTGGACGTAGACTGACATCACGTGCTTGCCTTCGGGCGCGAGCGAAGGGTCGGAGAGCGTGGGGATGGTGATGTCCATGTAAGGCTCGTGTGAGAAGTCGCCGTACTTCGCCGCGTCGAAGGCGCGTTCGAGGTAGTCAATGTCGGGGCCGATGTGTATGCGGCCAGACAACTCTGCGGCGGCGTCCGCGCCCGCGTTCTTCAACGCAGCGAACGAGGGCAGCCCGTCGAGGGCGAGGTTGACCTTCGCCGCCGCGCCCTTCGAGCGGTAGTTGCGAATCTTCGTGAGGAAGCCGGGTTCGAGGTCGGTCGGGTCAACGAGCCGGAGGAAGGTCGTGCGCGGGTCGGCGTTCGAGACGACGGCGCGCGCCGCAACCTCCTCGCCGCCTTCGAGCACGACGCCCGCGGCCCGTCCGTCTTTCACAAGCACGCGCTCGACGCCCACGCCGGTTCGCACTTCAGCGCCCGCCTCGCGGGCGGCATCACTGAGCGCCTGCGTCAACGCGCCCATGCCGCCGCGGACGAACGCGGCGGGCGCGATTGCTTGGCCGTCGAAGGCGGCTTGCAGCAGTAGCGCGAGGCTCGTCCCGGCAGACCAGGGGCCGGCGAACGCGCCGTAGATTCCGCGTGCCGCCACCGTGGCGCGCAGCAGTTCCGTCTCGAACCACTCGGCCACGAGGTCTGCGACCGCCATCGGCCCCCAGCGCAGAAGCCTGTAAGCGTCGCGCTTTCCGAGTCCGCGAAAGTCCTTGCCGAGCTTGCCGAGGTTCCAGAGGTCACCGGCGGTCGGGGCATCAACCGACGGCGGCGTCTTGCGTATCAGCGGCGCGAGCACGCGACCGATGCGCGCGAAGCTCTCTTGAAATTCCGTGTACTTCGAGGCGTCGTGCGTCGAAAGATTCTGAAGCCCGCTTGCAGTTCGCGCCGGGTCGTCGTAGAGGCACAGCGAGCGAGCGACCGGCGACGGCGCGAAGACGCGAACCTCCGGCCTGACGAATGACAGCCCGCGCCGCTCAAGCCGCAGGTCGCGCGCGACCTGCGGCAGCAGAGGCCCCGCCGAGTGCGCGAGCGTCGAGCAGCGAAAGCCTCTGTAAAACTCTTCGGTGACGCAAGCGCCGCCGACCACCTCGCGGCGCTCAATCACGAGCGGCGCGAATCCCGCCCTCGCAAGATAGAAGGCCGCAACCAGCCCGTTGTGCCCGGCCCCGATGATGACGATTCTTTCCCGTCTGTTCGGCATAAGCAATGAGTGATGGGTGATAAGCGATGAGTGATAAGAAAACCGCCGACCTCTTCTTATCACTTATCACTCAGCATTCAACACCTTAAAAACGCTTCGAGTCGTCCAGAATCTTCAACGCCCCGTTGCGGCCCGACGCGCCCATGATGCCGCCGCCGGGGTGCGTCGCCGCGCCGCACATGTAGAGGTTGCGAATCGGCGTGCGGTACTGCGCCCAGCCGGGCGCGGGCCGGAGGAAGAAGAGTTGTTCGAGGGTGAGTTCGCCCTGAAAGATGTTGCCTTCGGTGAGTCCGAACTCGCGTTCGAGGTCGAGCGGCGTCAAGACCTGTCGGTGAAGTATCAGGCTACGGATGTTCGGCGCGTGCTCGGCAATCGTGTCAACCACGGTGTCGCCGAACTCCTCGCGCCGCTCGTCCCAAGTCCCTTCCTTCAAGTGATAAGGTGCGTACTGCACGAAGCACGAGACGACGTGCTTGCCCGGCGGCGCGACCGAGGGGTCGGTCAGGCTGGGGATGACCATGTCAATGTAGGGGTGGCGCGAGAAGCGTCCGTACTTGGCGTCGTCGTAGGCGCGCTCCATGTACTCGACGCTCGGCGAAAACGAGATCGCGCCGCGCAGGTGCGCGCCCGCGCCCGGCAGAGATTTGAAGTCGGGCAGCCCCGAAAGCGCCATGTTCACCTTGCCCGAAGAGCCTCGGTACTTGTAGCGTCTGATGTCTTCGACGAACTCATCGGGCAGATGCTCGGCCCCGACCATCTTCATGAACGTCAGTCGCGGGTCAACGCTCGAAGAGACGACCGACGCTTGAATCTCGTCACCGTTCTGAAGAACTACTCCAGTCGCGCGTCCATGCTTCACGACGATTTTCTCAATCGGCGACTCGGTGCGAACTTCAGCGCCCGCCTCGCGCGCCGCGTCGGCGATGGAATTCGAGATTGCGCCCGTCCCGCCGCGCGCCAGTCCCCAAGAGCGGAACGCGCCGTCAATCTCGCCCATGTAATGATGCAGCAGGACGTAGGCTGTGCCGGGCGAGCGCACGCCCAAGAATGTCCCGATGATGCCCGAAGCCGACATCGTGGCCTTGAGCACGTCGGTCTCGAACCATTGGTCGAGAAAATCAACCGCGCTCATCGTCATCAACTGAACCTGATTGTACTTGTCCTCGTGCGAGAGTTTCCGGAAGCGACGACCGAGGAAGAGCAGGTCGAGCAGCCCTTTGATGTTGAGAGAGGTGGGGTCGGGCGGAGTCATCGCCATGATCGGCTTGACGAAGCGGCCCATCTCGACCATCGCCTTGCCGTACTCGTCGTAAGCCTCGGCGTCGAGCCGGGAATGGCGCGCGATCTCGCGCCGCGTCCGTGCGTGGTCGTTGACTCTCCAGAGATAGTCGCCGTCCGGCATCGGCGTGAACGTGCCGTCGAGCGGCAGTATCTCCAAACCGTGCCGCGGCAAATCCAACTCGCGGATGATCTCTGGCCTGAGCAGCGACACCACGTAAGAGCAGACCGAGAACTTGAAGCCGGGAAAAACTTCCTCAGTGACCGCCGCCCCGCCGAGCACATGCCGCCGCTCAAGAACCAGAACCTTCTTGCCCGCGCGCGCCAGATACGCGGCGTTGACTAGCCCGTTGTGACCGCCGCCGATGACGATAACGTCGTAGTTTCGATTCATGTGTTCGGAGAAATTGCTCGGAGCTTGATGAAGAACCGCAAGCATACATATAATCGCCCGCCGTGACAATCACACGCTCGCAAAGACCAAACGCCTGAGGCCACTTCATGCCAATCGGAACGGCCTTTCACGAAAGAACTTTTCCGCTTTGCGAGAGCCTGAGCTATCGCGAGTGGTCGGGCTACTACGCCGTCAGCTCCTACGAACCGCACCACGAGCACGAGTACAACGCGATTCGCAACGCCGCCGCGCTGATAGACATCTCGCCGCTCTTCAAGTACCGGCTCGACGGCCCTGACGCGACGCGGCTCGTTGACCGCGTGGTGACGCGCGACATGAGCAAGGTCAAAACGGGGCAGGTCATCTACACGCCCTGGTGCGACGAGCGCGGCAAGGTCATTGACGACGGGACGGTCTCGCGCCTCGCCGAGAACACGTACCGCTGGACGGCGGCAGATCCATCGCTTCGCTGGTTCACGCAGAACGCCGCGGGGATGGACGTGGAGATTGAAGACATCTCCGAGTCGGTCTCGGCGCTCGCGCTGCAAGGCCCGACTTCGGGCCGCCTGCTCAAGAGTCTCGTCGGCGGCGCTGGTATTGAAAACCTGAAATACTTCCGCGTCGCGGCGTGTGAGATCGCGGGCGTCCGCGTAGAGGTCTCGCGCACGGGCTACACGGGCGACCTCGGCTACGAGGTCTGGATTCCTTCGGAAGCCGCGATCAAAGTCTGGGACGCGCTCGTTGACGCGGGAGCCGCCTTCGACATACACCCGGCGGGGATGCTCGCCTTAGACGTTGCGCGCGTCGAGGCCGGGCTGCTCCTGATTGACGTTGACTTTCACGGCAGCAAGAAGGCGCTCATCGAGGCGCAGAAGTATTCGCCGTTCGAGTTGGGCTTGAGCCGCCTCGTCCAGTTAGACAAGGCGAAGTTCGTCGGCCAAACGGCTTTGATTGAAGAGCAGAGACGCGGGCACGCGCGCGAGATCGTCGGTCTGGAAGTTGACTGGATGGGCGTGGAGCGTCTTTACGAAGAGGCGGGGTTGCCGCCGACCATTCCTGCGACCGCCTCGCGCGTGGCCGTGCCCGTCTACCGCGAGGGCGAGCAGACGGGCCGCGCGACCTCGACCACCTGGTCGCCGACGCTGAAGAAGCTGATCGCGCTCGCCACCGTCAGGCGCGAGCACGCGCGCGTGGGCACGCGGCTCGAAATCGAGGTCACGGTCGAGGCCGTTCGCCACCGCGTCGCGGCGAAGGTCGTCAAGACTCCTTTCTTCAACCCGAAGCGAAAGACCGCGACGCCCGTCGCTTGAAGGAGCGCGAGTCCCCGTGCCGCCTTCACTCAAAGAAATCGTCGAGAGCTACGACGCGCGCGCGCCGCTCGCAGAGGCTTGGACTATCCCTGCGCCGTGGTACACGGACGCGCGCGTGCACGAGCTTGAGCGTCAGACCGTGTTCGCGCGCACGTGGCAGTTGGCGGCGCGCGCCGAACAGGTCGGCGAGCCGGGCCTCTACGTCACGTGCGAAATCGCGGGCGAGCCGGTGGTCGTCGTCCGCGGGAGCGACCGGAGCTTGCGCGCGTTCTTCAACGTCTGCCGCCACCACGCCGCCGCCGTCGTGACCGAAGAGGAAGGCTCGGCGCGCGCGCTTCGCTGTCCGTATCACGGCTGGACGTACTCGCTCGAAGGCGAGTTGAAGGGCACGCCGGACTTCGCGGGCGTGTGCGGCTTCGAGCGCGCGGCGAACGGACTCGTCCCCGTCGAGTGCGGAGAGTGGGAAGGTTGGGTCTTCGTCAAGACGGAGCGGGGCGGCCCGACACTCGAAGAGTTTCTGAGCGACGAACTCATCGAACAGACGCGCCCGCTGAATTTCCGTGACCTTCGTTGGATGGAGCGGCGGCACTACTCGTTCGACTGCAACTGGAAGGTCTTCGTTGACAACTACCTCGACGGCGGCTATCACGTCCCCTACCTGCACAAGGGTCTGGACAGCGTCCTCGATTACAGCAACTACACCGTTGAGAACGGCGCGCGCTTCTGTTTGCAGTCAAGCCCGGTCGTGAGCGCGGGCGCGGAAGCGGAGACGGGCGCTGTCCGCGTGGGCGAGCGCGCTTTGTACTACTGGCTCTATCCGAACTTCATGGTCAACTGGTACGAGGGCGTTTTGGACACGAACCTCGTCCTGCCTCGCGGAGTGGAGCGGACGGAAGTGATCTTCGACTTTTATTTCGCGGACGTGTCGGACGCGGCGCGCGCGCGCAACCTTGCGAGCATCAACGTCGGACAGAGGATTCAGGACGAGGACGTGGCGATCTGCAAGTCAGTCCAGCGCGGCCTCGCTTCGCGCGCCTACCGCGCGGGCCGCCTCTCCGTCCGGCGCGAGGCGGGCGAGCACCTCTTCCACAGACTTCTTTACGCCGACTTGAAGGCGGGACTTAAAGACAGTGGGCAGTAAGCGGTGAGCAGTAAGCAGTCTTTGAATAGCGGGTGTGCTTTGCAATAAAAAACTGCTCGCCGCTGACTGCTCACTGCTCACTGTCTTTCTGCGGCGCTCCGATTGAAGCGCCCGCAATGCCCATGACGAGGCCGACGACGATGAGGATGAGGCCGTAGAGTGCGCGCTCGTGCCGGTCGGCGGCGGCGGCGGTCGCCGACTGGACGAGCGCCGACGGGCCGAGGTCGTGCGGGATGGTGAAGAGTCCGATGGCGACCAGGAGGAAGCCGAGCGCCGCGACCTTCAGAGGCACGGGCGCGCGCTTCGGGCGACCGAGCTTCGCGCCGACGGCGCTGCGCGTGTAGCCGTAAGAAAGATAGATCGAGAAGCCGAGCATCAGCCAGCCGATGAAGCGCCACCAGGAGGCGGGCGGCAGGTAGAACATCAGGAAGAAGCAGGAGACGACGCCGAGCACGGGCAAGAGCCACGGCCCCAAAGGCACGCGGAAAGGGCGCACGCGTCCGGGGTCTTTGTAGCGCAGCACGATGATGCCGGCGCAGACGAGGATGAAGGCGAAGAGAGTCCCGATGTTCGTCAGGTCAATCACCTCGTCAATGCTGGCGAAGGCGGCGAAGACGCCGACGAAGACGCCGGTGAGTATCGTCGTCACGTGCGGCGTCTTGAAGCGCGGGTGGACGCTCGCAAACTTCGACGGCAGAAGGCCGTCGCGCGCCATCGAGAAGAAGATGCGCGGCTGTCCGAGTTGGAAGACCAGAAGCACGGCTGTGTGCGCGATGACCGAGCCGAAGGCGACGATTGTCGAGGGCCAAATCGTGCCCGCGGGCGCGACGCGGTCGAGCGCCATCGTCAGAGGCTCGGCCTGCTCGGTCGTCAGCTTCGTCACCAGCTCGCTGTAGGGGATCAGCCCGGCGAAGACCGCGCCGACGACTACGTAGAGAATCGTGCAGATGATGAGCGACGCGATGATGCCGATGGGCAGGTCGCGCGCGGGGTTCTTGCACTCTTCGGCGACCGTCGAGACGGCGTCGAAGCCGATGTAGGCGAAGAAGACGAGGGCCGCGCCCGTAAACGTGCCGTGCCAGCCGTTGGGCTGGAACGGGTGCCAGTTCGCGGTCATCTGCTTCGGCGAGACGTAGTAGAGCGAGATGCCGATGAAGAACAGCAGCACCGCGATCTTGATTATAACCATCCCGGCGTTGAACTCCGCCGACTCCTTGATGCCCCACACGAGCACGACCGTGATGAGTGCGACGATGCCGAGCGCGAGCAGGTTGAAGATGATGGGGTAGCCGAAGACGTGCGGCGCTCCGCCGAACTGTTCGGCGAAGCCCGTGGGGTTCGCGGCGCGCAGGCTCATGGCCGTGCGGTAGTCGGTCGCGAGCCACGCGGGGATGTCAACGCCGAGGTTGTGCATCAGCGTGCGGAAATAGTTGGCCCAGCTTATCGCGACGGCGATGTTGCCGACGGCGTACTCGATGATTAAGTCCCAGCCGATGATCCACGCGACCAGTTCGCCGAGCGTCGAGTAGGAGTAGGTGTAGGCGGAGCCGGAGATGGGAACCATCGAGGCGAACTCCGCGTAGCACAGGGCCGTGAAGCCGCAGACGACCGCCGTGATGACGAACGAGAGCATCAGCGACGGCCCCGCGCCGGGCCGCTGCGCGTCGCCCGCGGCGGCGGTGCCGACGGTTGCGAAAATCCCTGCGCCGATGATCGCGCCGATGCCTAAGAGCGTGACGTTGAACGCGCCGAGCGTGCGCTTCAGGGAGAACTGCGGGCCACCGGCGACGGCGAGTATGTCGTCAAGGCTTTTGGTGCGAAAGAGTCCTCGAAGCAAAGTGTAGCCTCCACCTCAGAAGATTCCGAAATTGCGCTTGCCGGACGGGACGCGCGGAGTGTTACACAGCAGCGCCGAAAAAGGCAAAAGTAAAAAGGCAAAAGGCAAAAGAGGAAGACAAGCGTACTCTCCTCTTTTGCCTTTTGCCTTTTTACTTTTGCCTTACTTGCTCGCCTCCGTCGGCAGCCCCTGACTCTTCCACGCGGCCATGCCGCCGAGCAGCGCGGCGGCGTTCTCCAAACCCTTCGACTTGAGTGTGAGCACCGCACCGGCGCTCGTGTGCTCGCTCGGTCAAGTGCAGTAGAAGACGATGAGCTTGTCCTTCGGCAGCTCGCCCGTGCGGGTCGCCACGTCGCCCGAAGGCATCGAGAGCGACCCCTTGATGTGCTCCTGTTCGTAGGCCGATTTCGCGCGCGTGTCGTAGATGACGGCCTCGCCCTTCTGAAGTTTTTGTTGCAGCTCAGCGACCGTGATGCGCGGCGCGGCGTCGGCGGGGTTCGCGGCCTGCGCGGGCTGCGCGGGCGAGTTCAACGCGGTCGAGCCGGCGCGCATGTTCCCAGCCGTGTCCGTCGCCTTGCACGCGGCGAGCAGGACGAGGGCGGCGGCACACGCGGCGACTACCGCGGCCATGAAAAGCTTTCGCATTCTTTTTCAGCCTCCGAAATTTTTGATTCGTCCGGCTGGCCCGCCTGCGTCGCGGCCCCGAAAAGCCCGGCGGCGGATAGCATCGCACAAAACGCGCGGCGCGGGGAAGCTGGCTCGCGCTTTCCCAACGGACGGCGTCCGCCGGACGCGGCGCGGCACGTGCGGAAAAGCTTTCTGAAATGCCCGAAGTGTGCTATAGAAGCCGGAAAATTTTTAGTTTGTACAGGCTGAGAGTCGGAGACGGGCGGGGGAATGTTAGGCATGAAAGTCGCCGCACAGGGAAGACTATACCCGAAGGACAGGAGGCTTGCGCGCGGCGCGGCGTTGCTGCTGACGCTGGCGCTCGCGGCGTTGGGCGCGTGCCTGCCGAAGTCGCCCACGGGTTCAAGACCGGGCGGCCAGCGCAACATCACCATCTACGCCTTCTCGGTGATGAAGGAGGCGATGGATAATGGCGTCCTGCCCGGCTTCGCGGCGAAGTGGAAGCAGGAGCACGGCGAGGACTTGAAGTTCACGGCCTCCTACGCCGGCTCAGAGACGATCACGAACCAAATCTTGCAGGGCGTCAGCGCGCAGGTCGGCATCTTCTCCATCGAGCGCGATGCGGATCGGCTGGCGCAGAAAGGCTTGGTCACATCGAACTGGAAGGCGAGGCCCGCGGGCGGCATCGTCAACAAGACGCCCTTCGTCATCCTCGTCCGCAAAGGAAACCCGAAAGGCATACACGACTTCGGAGACTTAGGCCACCCCGGCGTTAAGCTCATCCACCCGGACCCGGACGGCTCAGGCGGCGCGCTGTGGAGCATACTCGCCATCTACGGCTCGGAGTTGGTCAGGGCGAAGGAACAGCAACAGCGCGCGGGCGAGCCTGAAGGCAGCGCGGCGCAGCCGGAGGCGGGACAGGCGCGTGCGCTGCAACTTCTGAAGTTGGTCTGGCGCAACGTCCTCTCGACGCCCGACTCGGCGCGCGCCGCGCGCACGCAGTTCGAGACGGGCTACGGCGACGCGCTCATCACCTATGAACTCGAAGGCTTGCAGATGAAGCAGGCGCACTCGGAGATCGAGATCGTCGTCCCGCGCGCGACCATCTTCAGCGAGCACCCGGCGGTCGTCATTGATCGCAACGTCAGCGCGGACGACCGCGCGCTCATCGAAGCCTTCATGCAGTACCTCTGGGGCGACGAGGCGCAGCAGACCTTCGTCAAGTACAACTTCCGTTCCGTCACGCACGAAGAGTTCAACGGCGCGAACCCTGCGCTGGCGCACATCGAGTTGCCCTTCACGGTCGGGCTGTTCGGCGGCTGGGAGCACGCCTACCCGGAAGTGATTAACGGGGTCTGGCGCAATCAGGTGAAGAAGAAATAAAGCCGTGAACCGTGAACCGTGAACCGTGACAAGAAAAAACTGGTCTTCACTTGTCACGGTTTACGGTTCACGGTTCACGAGGTGAAATATGAGTTCAGCAATCGCCACAATGCGTCACGTGCGGGGCTTCGACATGGTGAAGCCGTTCAGCCTCGGCATGGTCATCCTCCTGATGCTGCCGCTGGTTCTGCTGCCGCTGGCCTCCATCTTCATCTTCGGGACGAGCAAGGGGCTGGGGAGTTTCTGGGCGGCGCTGACCGCGCCCGAAGCTGTCTTCGCCCTGAAGCTCTCGGTGGTAACGAGCTTCTACGCGACCCTCTTCAACGTTCTCTTCGGGCTGCTCGCGGCCTACGTGCTCTCGCGCTACATGTTTCTGGGGCGCACGGCCATCATCGTCGTCATCTCTTTGCCGACCGCCATCCCGACGGCGGTCGCCGGCTTCGCGCTGCTCCTGCTGTGGGGAAAGTACGGGCTGATCGGGCGGTTCCTGCCGCCCGACATCCAGATCATGTTCACGCCCTACGCGATCATCCTCGCCAACATCTTCGTCACTTTTCCGCTCGCCTTCGGCGTGCTGATGTCGGTGTTCGAGACGATGGATCGCTCGCTCGAAGAGGCTTCGGCCACCATCGGCGCGACGCGCTGGCAGACCTTCTGGCACGTGACGCTCCCCAGTTTGCGCGGCGCGATTGTGACGGGCGCTCTGCTGACTTTCGCGCGCGCCATCGGCGAGTTCGGCTCGACCATCCTCGTATCGGGGAACCTCGCGGGCAGCACGCAGACCGCGCCGCTCTACATCTTCGCCAAGTTCAACGAGGGGCAGGTCGAGGCCGCCAACGCCGTCGCCATCGTCCTCGCCCTCTTCTCCTTCGTCATCTTTTTCACCCTCTTCTTCGCGCGCGACTGGCTCGAAGTAAAGTGAGCGACACGGGGATGATGACGAAACAGGCCGCGGACAATGGTGGCGGGAGCGTCGGCGCAGCGCCGGGCGCGCGGGACGCGGCGCGCACGAAGGAGACGGCGGCGGCGTCTGAAGTGGCGGCGAGCGTGCGGGCCTTGAGCAAGAGCTTCAGGCAGGCGCGCGTGCTCGAAGACGTGAGCTTCGACGTGGGCGTGGGCGAGGCGCTGGTGCTGCTCGGCGCTTCGGGGTCGGGCAAGACCACGATTCTGCGGATCATCTCCGGGCTGGAACAGCCCGATTCGGGGCGCGTCATCCTCCACGGCAAGGATGTGACCGACCTGCCTGCGCGCGAGCGCGGCGTCGGCGTCATCTTCCAGTCTTACGCGCTCTTCCCGCGCATGACCGTTCAGGAGAACATCGGCTACGGCCTCCGCATCCGGGGACGCCGCCGCCGCGAGGTCAGAGAAACGGTCGCGCGCCTGCTCGAACTCGTCCACCTCGAAGAGCACCGCAGGAAGTACCCGCACCAGCTTTCCGGAGGGCAGCAGCAGAGAGTGGCGATTGCGCGCACGCTCGCCTACGAGCCGCAGGTGCTCCTCTTCGATGAGCCGTTCGGCGCGCTCGACGCGCAGACGCGCGTGCGCCTGCGCCGCGAGATACGCGGGCTGCTCAGAGAGGTCAACGTGCCCGCCATCTTCATCACGCACGATCAGGAGGAGGCGCTCGAACTCGGCGACCGCATCGCGGTGCTGCACGCCGGACACCTCGAACAAATCGGCACGCCCGAAGAGGTTTATAACCGGCCTGAGACCGAGTACGTGGCGACGTTCCTCGGCGCGGCCAACATCCTCCTGGGCGTCGCCGCGGGCGAGCGCGTGGAGCTGGGCACGGCCTCGGTGGAGGCGGGCGCGGAGTCGGCCCGCTTCAGCGAGGGACAGTCCGTGAAGCTCGTCTTCCGCCCCGAAGACGCTCACCTCAGCCTGACGGGCGCGCTCCCCGAAGGCTGCCGACGCCTGGCCAACGGCGTCATCGAGGAGAAGCACTTTGTCGGCGCATACGAGCGCCTGACCGTCCGCCTCGACCTCGTAGCGCGCCGCGCTGCGGAGGGCGAGCCGCAGCTCTACGAAGTCACCCTCAACACGCCGGAGACGAGCCGCGGCGTGCCCGTCTTCGTCACGCGCCCGAAGCCGGAGGTGAGCGCCACTCCACTCAAGGTCGGCGACCGCGTCGCCGTCTGCCTGACGGCCATCCGCGTCCTCCCCAACTTCACCCACGCCTCCGGGGCAAGCCAGCCGGATACGCAAGCAAGCGGAAAGCCGTAGCCGGTCGAAAGCCGGGTAGTGTCCTGGCTCGAAATTCGACTCTTAGGAGCACCGCGCCGCCACTTTTGCTTCACAGCCGGCGTCTAATCCATTCAATACAGAAGTATCCGATGATTGCGCCGATGAGACCTATGAGGGCGTTTGTCAGGGTGAACAAGTCGAAGAAAGCTATGAGAAGAGTGGGCATATGCCGGGAGCGCGTGAACTCTCCCATAAAAAGGTTGGTATAAAACAGGAGCATGATAAAGGCAATTTCAGCTAGAGCGCGTATGACCTTTTTTGGTGACATAGAAGTGTCCGGTATGCGAGTCTACGGCTTATATCACTGATCCGGACGTGAGACAATGACGAGAGGGAACAAAGAGCGTGCTGACAGATCGCGGTTTCAAATTCAATGTTTCAGGACACTACCAAAGCCCGACGGAGCTTGAATGCCTTCTCGACTTCCGCGTTGGGGCCGGGGCAACCCTGCGTGTTACCATCGTCCTCAAAAGTGAGAACCAGAAACGGGTTGGCGTAAAAAGCAAGGAGAGACAGACTCGCCCGCCGTCAGTGTCACACGCGCGACGCACCCCCGGTGAAAATTCGTGAAGGTCTTATGAAGTTAAAACTGCTCAGACGCAATCTTTTTGTCTTCGCGCTGGCCGCCTCGATGCTCGCGGCGACGCTTCCGGCTCTCGCGCCCCGCGCCGATGCCGCGCCGCGGCAGAGGAAAGCCGCCGCGACAGCGCCGCAGGCCGCGCAGCAGAAACCAGCACCCGCCCCCGCGCCTTCGGGGCCGCTGGCGGAGGCCGCGCCCTTCGTCAACAAGGTTCTGCCGAACGGGCTGGAGGTCATCGTCCTCGAAGACCATTCCGTCCCGCTCGTCACGGTCGAGCTGGCCGTCCGAAACGGCTCGTTCACCGAGCCGCCGGAGTTGAACGGACTGTCGCACCTCTACGAGCACATGTTCTTCAAGGTCAGCCCCGAACGCGCGGCGAAGGCCGACTACCTGACGAACATTGACCAGCTCGGCATCGTCTATAACGGCGAGACGCACGAAGAGGTGGTGGATTATTACTTCACCACGACGACGCCGAACTTCCCCGTCGCCCTGCGTTTCATGCGCGATCAGGCGCGCTTCCAATCGTTCGACGAAGGGCAGTTCGCGCAGGAGAAGGAGGTCGTCATCGGCGAGCTGGAGCGCAACGAGTCGAACCCCTTCGGCGACCTCGGCGACGAGATGAACGGCCGCCTGTTCTACAAGTTCCCCAGCCGCAAGCGGCCCGGCGGCGACATCAAGACCGTGCACGGCGCGACGACCGACATGATGCGCCTCATCCAATCGCGCTACTACGTGCCGAACAACTCGGCCATCGTCGTCACCGGCGACGTTAACCCGCAGACGGTCTTCCAGATGGTCGAGGACTCGTTCGGCGACTGGCCGCGCCGCCCGAAAGACCCGTTCGTCGAGTTCCCTCTGGTCGAGCACCCGCCGCTTCCCAAAAGCGAGGGCGCGGTGCTGACGCGTCCCGTCAACAACGTCGTCGTCGAGCTGGGCTGGCAGGGGCCTTCCATCGGCAAGGACGACGCGGCCACCTACGCGGCGGACGTGTTCTCCTTCATCCTGCGCCAGCCGAACTCGCGCTTCCAGCGCGCGCTCGTGGACACGGGGCTGGTGACTGCCGTCGGCTTCGGCTACTACACGCAGCGCAACGTCGGGCCGATCTCGCTCGTCATCCAGACGACGCCCGACAAGGCGCGCGCGGCGGTGCAGGCCGCCTACAAAGAGGTCGCGCACTTCAACGACCCCGACTACTTCACCGACGAGGAGTTGGAGAGCGCGAAGGCGCTCGTCGAGGCCGACGACCTCTACTCGCGCGAGAAGCTCTCGGACTACTCGCACACGATCAGCTTCTGGTGGGCCTCCACCGGGCTTGACTACTTCCGCGGCTACCTCAAGCGCCTGCGCGCCACCTCGCGCTCGGACATCAGCCGCTACGTCTCGACCTACATCCAGGGCAAGCCGCACGTCGGGCTGGCGCTGATGTCGGAGGATTCGCTGAAGGCTTCGGGCGTGACCGAGAGCGATCTGATCGGCAGCGGGGCGGCGGGCGCGGGCGCTGCGGCGTCGGGCAGGTAAGTTAAAGTCAGAGGTCGGAACGCTGAACTATGAACTATGAACTGAAGACTACCGACCTTTCAGTTCAGCGTTCATAGTTCTGACTTCTGACTTCAAAGGATGAGCAAGGTATGTCTGTGGGAGTGAAGATGAGAAAGACGATTAATCTCCGGCATCTGGCCGCTAATCTCCGGCGTTGGGCCGCCGTCTGGTCGTTGGCCTGTGCGCTTCTCCTGTCGTCGCTTGCGCCGCACGCGCGCGCGCAGACGCCCTCCAGTCAGGCGGCGACGCCGACGGCAGCGCCCGCGTCGAACGCGGCGCGCGCCGACGCCCCCGTAGCGCGCGACGTGAGCGACGGCCTGCGGCTCGTCACGGAGTTCGAGGTCAACGGGCTGAAGGTTCTGGTGAAGCGGCGCGAGGGGAGCCAGACGGTCGTGGCGGGCCTCTTCATGCGCGGCGGCTCGCGCAACGTGACGGCGGAGAACGCGGGCGTCGAGGCGCTGATGCTCGACGTGGCGACCGAGGCGAGCCAGAACTTCCCGCGCGAGCAGATGCGCCGCGCGCTCTCGCGCATGGGCACGGGCCTCAGCTACGGCATCAACTACGACTACTCGGTGCTGACGCTGGGCAGCACGCGCCGCTACTTCGACCGCTCCTGGGACATCTTCGCCGATTCGGCGCTGCACCCCAGCTTCGCGCCCGAAGACTTCCAGCGCGTGAAAAACCGCCTGCTCGTCTCCCTCAACGATCAGGAGGACACGCCCGACTCGTTCCTCGACCTCCTCCAGTCGCGCGTCGCCTACGCCGGCCACCCTTACCTCAACGAGCCGCACGGCACGACCGCCTCCGTCACGCGCCTGACGCTCGACGACGTGCGCCGGTTCCACCAGCAGATGATGCAGACCTCAAGGCTCCTGCTCGTCGTCGTCGGCGACATAGACCCGCAACAGATCAGGCAGAAGGTCGAGGCGTCGTTCGGACGCCTCCCGCGCGGCGACTACAAGCCCGACCCCGTGCCGCAACTCTCTTTCCGCGCGCCGACCGTGGCCGTCACCGCGCGCGACATCCCGACCAACTACATCAAGGGCATCTTCGCCGCGCCGCCGCTCACCTCGCCCGACATCTACCCGATGCGCGTCGCCTCTTCGATCTTGCAGAATCGCGTCTACGTCGAAGTCCGCGTCCGACGCAATCTCTCCTACGCGCCCGACGCCTTCCTCGGCAGCGAGGGCGCGAACACCGGCGGCATCTACGTCACGGCCGTGGACGCCAACCAGGCCGTGAAGGTGATGCTCGACGAGATCACGCGCCTGCAACACCAGCCGGTCAGCCAGGACGAGCTGAAGGGCACGGCGCAGCAGTTCCTCACGCGCTACTACCTCGGTCAGGAGACGAACGCGGCGCAGGCCGGCGAACTGGCGCAGTACGAGCTGATCGGCGGCGGCTGGCGCAACTCCGCCGTCTTCCTCGAACGCCTGCGCGCCGTCACGCCCGCCGACGTGCAGCGCGTCGCCAACACCTACATGCGCAACCTCCAATTCGTCGTCCTCGGCAAGCCGCAGAGCATAGACAAGGGCGTCTTCACACAGCAGGCGGGAGAGTAGAGAAGGCAAAAAGTAAAAAGGCAGAAAGGGAAAAAGAGGGTGTTAGGTTTTGGGTGCCGGGTGCTGGCGAGATTCAATGCGCCAGCACCTAAAACCCAACACCCAAAACCCTCTTTTCCCTTTCTACCTTACTTTTGCCTTGAGCGTCAGCGGTCTATTTCCTGACGGAGCTTTTTGTAGAGCGCGTCGTCGAGGGGCTTGAGCAGGTTGGACTGCGCGGTGGCCGCGGCGCGGTCGCCCATTTCGAGATAGACCGAGCCGAGGTTGTAGTAGCCTTCGGCGAGGTCGGGCCGGAGCGCGACGGCCTGCTTGTAGAATTCGAGCGCCTTGTAGTAGTTGCCCGCGAAATAATAGGCGTCGCCGAGCTTCGAGAGCGCCTCGTAGGAGGCGGGCTTGAGCCGGAGCGCCTGCTCGAAGGCGCGGATGGCGTCCTGATTCTTTCCCTGCTTGACCTTGCAGAAGCCGACCTGTATCCACGCCTCGACGCGCGCCGGGTTCTTGTTCACAGCCGTCTCGAAGTAGCCGAGCGCGCTGTCGTAGTTGCCGAGCCACAGCGAGTTCAAGCCCGTGCGGTAGTACCAATCCGAGATCGAGTCGGGCCGCTGCGAAGCCTTGAGCTTCTCGGCCAGCTCATTGAAGCCGAAGAGATGGTTGCCCGCGCGCAACGTGGCGACGCGCGACACGCCGAGCGCGAGGTTGATGTTCTCGCCGTTCATCACGCGGATGGTGACGACGCCGACCACCTGTCCGCGCATGTTGAAGACTGGGCTGCCGGAATTGCCGTGTGAGATGGGCGCGGTGATCTGGACGATGCTCCCCAGAGAGGGAACCTCGCGCACCGCCGAGACGATGCCGTCGGCGACCGAGCCTTCGAGCCGCAGGGGATTGCCGATGACGAAAATCCTCTCGCCCTCGTCCGGGATGACGCTCGTCGTCTCGACCACGCTCGCGCGACCGGCGGGCATGTCCACGCTCAGGACGGCGAGGTCTCCGTCCTCGTCAACCTCGACGAGACCGGCGACCTTGTAGGTCTTGCCCTTGCCCTCGAAGGTGCGTATCTCGGCGTGGTGCGCGCCCTCGACGACGTGCAGGTTCGTCAAGACCTGTCCGGGCCGGATGAAGAAGCCGCTGCCGGTCAGCGCGACCTCGCCCGCGGCGTTGTAGGTGATGACCGAGACGACCGAGGGCTTGACCCGGCGGACGAGTTCGGGCAGAGACTCCTCGGCTGCCGAGGCTGCCGAGGCGAAGACGAAGAGGGCCAGCAGCGCCAGCCACGGGGGAAGCTTGCGTTTCATCTTCAGGGCTTTCTTCTCAAAAGGGGTGAACGAGCCTCAGACTGCTCGGCTCTGTCGGGAGGGGTTTGCGACGGGCGAAACCCGACTCGGATTATCGCGGCGCGTGCGGCGTCGGGAGACTGCCCGCCGACGTGCAAACAATTATGACGTGATTTCCGGCGAAGTCAATTACTTTGTGACGAAGCTGTGTCGGGCCGGCTCCGTTGGAAGGTGAAGGATGAAGTGAAGTCAAATCGCTTTTTCTTCATCCTTCGTCCTTCATCCTTGCTCTTCCCCGCGCGCAGAAGCGAGCGGTTCTGTACGGCAAAAAGTAGAAGGGCCGCTCCCCTTGCGGGAAGCGACCCTCTCAAGCTCTACTGCGTGCGCCCCGAAGGGCAAACGCTTCAAGCCTCCCTTTTTGTTCGTCCGTCAACTTACGGAGTCATGTAGCCCGTGATGACGACATCGCCCGCGGGCGTCTCGCCCTCGGACTGGAGCGTGACGAGGAGGCCGAAGTCCGCGAGCGTCGTCTCGGACTTGATCTCCGCCTCGTTGCGCGCGCCCGTGTTCACGACCTGACCGAGCTTGACGTACTTGTTATCCGGCGAGACGGCCCACAGCACGTAGACCCGGCCCGCCGGGGCGTTCTTCAACTGGTGAAAGCGCGCGACGATGGTCGTCGGGCCATCCTTGCGCGGCGTGATGCTGAAGTTCACGCGCGAGCCGGTCAGCGAGCCGGCGAGCCTCACCTTGACTTCGGTGTCCGATCCGCGCTTGTAGCTCGGGATGTTGAGCATCGGCGCGGTGTAGGCCGTCGTCGCGCCCGCGGTCGAGGCCGCGGCGACCTTCTCGCCCGCGGCGCTCGTCAGCGGCACGACGGCGTAGCCTTCGGGCACGGCGCTGCGAAACGCGTAGGCAGTGTCCGGCGCGTAGGTCGTCAGGTCGGCATCGGGACTGAGCACGAGCATGAAGCGGTCGAGCGGCGTCGTGAAAGTCTGCTGAGCGATGCCGTTCGAGATGTTGACCGGCCCGATCATGGTCACTTTGCCGAACGGGTCAACGGCGTACAGGTTCAGGCCCGTGGCGTTCGCCGGGAGTCCCGACAGGTCGAGCGCGATGGCCGTGCCGTCGGCCCGGCGAATGATCTTGGCGCGTCCGTGCGCGGTCGCGAAAGTCGTCCCCGGCGTGAAGTCAACGACGACTTCCTTGCCCGTCGGGTATTGAATGACAGTCCATGTGCCGTCAGGATTCTGGACGGCCTGCGTCTGCGTGGTCGTGACGGTTGTCTGCGCGAAAGAGATAGAGGCCAGAGCTGCGACCATTGCGCAGCATCCGACCAGGTAAAGCAAACGTCTGCTCATTCGTTCTTCCCCCCCCTCTAGCTAGAAGTTTCCACAATGTTTCCGACTGATTAATGTCTGCCGAAATGCAGAACAAAGGAAAGATGGCAACGCGCATGCCGCCAGAGGGAAGTGAAGCAGGACAAAGATTTAGCGGGCCGTGAGCGACAAATGGCGAACAGCGGGCGAAACGATACGATACAAGGTTGTGTATGGCATCGCGCCGCCAAAGAAGGCAGAAGAAGGGTGTTGGGTGTTGGGTGCTGGGTGTTGGGTTCTGACTTATCTTCAATTCGCCAGCACCTAACACCCAGTACCTAAAACCCAGTAACCAACACCCTTCTTCCGTCTTATCTCAGTATCCGTACAGCTCGATGATGGCGCGGTACACGTCCTCGACTTGAGGGAGGATGGCGTCTTCGAGCTGCGGGGCATAGGCGACGAAGGTGTCGAGCGCGGCGACGCGGCGAACGGGCGCGTCGAGGTATTCAAAAAGCTCCTCCGAGATGCGCGCGGCCACCTCCGCGCCGAAGCCGTGCGTGCGCGTGTCTTCGTGTGCGACGACGGCCCTGCTGGTCTTGCGGACGCTGGCGGCAATCGTCTCCCAATCGTAGGGCGCGAGCGTGCGAAGGTCTATGACCTCGGCGTTGATGCCTTGCTGCTGCTCGGCGTTGCGTGCGGCGACGAACGAGCGCTGGACGAGCGCGCCGTAGGTGATGACGGTCAAGTCAGTGCCCTCGCGCACGGTCTTCGCCTTCCCGAAGGGGATTAAAAAGTCGTCGCCGGGGTAGGCCGACTTGTTGTAAGCCTGCCGGTAGAGGTGCTTGTGTTCGAGGAAGAGCACGGGGTCGTCGCAGCGTATCGCGGTTCGCAGCAGGCCGTTGGCGTCGAGCGCGTTCGATGGATAGACGACACGCAGGCCGGGGATGTGCGCGAAGAGCGTGTCGCCCGACTGCGAGTGATAAACCGCGCCGCCCTTCAGATACCCGCCGACGGGGCAGCGGATGACGACCGGGCACTTCCACTCGTTCCCCGAACGCCAGCGCATCAGGGCCAGCTCGTTTCTGATCTGGTGGTAGGCGGGCCAGATGTAGTCGAAGAACTGTATCTCGACGACGGGCTTCAAGCCCCTGGTCGCCATCCCAATCGCACGGCCCACGATGTTGGCCTCGGCGAGGGGCGAGTTGAAGACGCGCGCCGCGCCGAACTTGCGTTGCAGGTTCGCCGTCACCTTGAAGACGCCGCCCTTGCCTTTCACCTTGTCGAGGTTCTGCTCGCGCGAGCAGTCGGCCACGTCCTCGCCGAAGACGACGATCCCTGCGTCGCGCGTCATCTCTTCGTGCAGGCAGCGATTGATGAGGTCAACCATCGTGCCCGGATTGCCGCTCAGCTTCGCGCCGTCCTCCGTGTCGAACTCACGCGAGGTCGGGTCAACGTCGGGCGAGTAGATGAACTCGACCGCCGTCTCCGGCGCGGGCTGCCTGCTTGCGAGCGCAACTTCGGTCGCCTCGCTCACCTCGCGGTCAACCTCGTCCTTGATCTTCTGCAACTCCTCTTGCGTGACGAGGCCCTCGTCCACAAGCAGCGCGCCGAAGCGTTTGATGGGGTCGCGCTCGGCATCCGTGGTGCGCTCCTCGTCGGGGCGATAGAGCTTCTCGTCGTCCGAGAGCGAATGCGAGTAGGGGCGAATCACTTTCGCGTGGACGAGCGCCGGGCCTTTTCTCTGGCGGCAATGCTGTACCGCGCGCCGCATCACTTCCAGAGACTCTACGGGGTCTGTGCCGTCGCAGCGTTCGACGAGCAGGTGGGGGAAGCCTTTGACGAGGCGCGATACGTCGCCGCCCGCCGTCTGCACCTCGACGGGGACGCTGATGGCGTAGCCGTTGTCTTCAATGAGGAAGACGACGGGAAGCCGGAGGTTGCTCGCCGTGTTCAGGGCTTCCCAGAACTCGCCCTCGCTCGTCGTGCCGTCGCCCGCCGAGCAGTAGACGACCTCGTCGCCGCGGAAGCCCTCGACCTTCCCTTTGAGTTCTTCGACCAGAGCCGCGCGGTAGCTCGCCTCCGCACAGCCGACGGCCTGCAAGAGCTGCGTCCCGGTGGGCGACGACTGCGAAACGATGTTCAGTTTTTTATGGCCCCAGTGCGAGGGCATCTGGCGACCGTGCGAGTTGGGGTCGGCCTCGGCGGCCACCGCCGAGAGGAGCTGTTCGGTCGCGGTCATGCCGAGCTGAAGGCAGAGGGCACGGTCGCGGTAGTACGGATAGAACCAATCGTAACCCGCCTTCAACGCCAGCCCGGCGGCGACGAGCACGGCCTCGTGCCCCGCGCCCGAAATCTGGAAGAAGATTTTGTTCTGCCCCTTGAGCTGAATCTCTTTGTCGTCGAGCCGCCGCGAAAGGTACATCGTGCGGTAGATGCCGGCCAACTCCTCGCGGCCCAGGCCCCTGTACTCGCGCGCCTTAATCTCGGTCGCCATGTTTATTACCTCGGAAAAAATGAAGGCTAATCTTCAAACTCTGACTCAATCGAGAACCTGTAATCCTGCGCCATCGAGGGGTGGCCGTGCGCGAGCGCGACCTCGACCCCCTTCTCGTAAGCTTTGCGCGCCGCCTCGCGCCTGCCGGTCCGAAGGTACGCCGCGGCCAGCATGCCGTAGGCGTTGCCCTCGTCGTCGGCGCGTTCGAGGTAGCCCATCAGCGTCTCGATCACGTCGTCGAAGCGCCCGGCCTTCTCGTACTCCTTCGCCAGCCCGAACATGACCGCCGTGTTGTCGGGGTCGCTCTCGTGCATGAGGCGCAGGATGTCGAGTCTCGAACCGGCCATGTTCGTTTATTTCCCGATGATGAGCTTAGCGATGGTCTGAAGCTGCATGTTGGACGTGCCCTCGTAGATCGCGCCGATCTTGGAGTCGCGCCAGAGCTTTTCGACGGGGTAGTCCTTGACGAAGCCGTAGCCACCGTAGAGTTCGATGGCCTTCGACGCCACACGCTCGGCGACGCGCGACGAGTGGAGCTTCGCCATCGCCGCCTCTTTGACGAAGGGGAGGCCGGCGTCCTTCATGCGCGCCGCGTTGTAGACCAACAGGCGCGCGGCCTCAAGGTCGGTCGCCATCTCGGCGAGCTGGAACTGGACGGCCTGAAACTGGTTGATGGGCTGCTTGAACTGCGTGCGCTCGGCGGTGTAGCGCAAGGCGTGCTCCAACGCGCCGCGGGCCAGTCCGATCATCTGCGCGCCGATACCGATGCGTCCCTCGTTGAGAGTTTCAATCGAGACCTTGTAGCCGCGCCCCGCCTCGCCGAGCACGTTCTCTTTCGGAACCTTGCAGCCGTCGAGGATGATCTCGGTCGTCGAGGAGGCGCGGATGCCGAGCTTGTTCTCCTTCTTGCCGACCGCGAAGCCCTCGAAATTTTTCTCGACGATGAAGGCGGTGATGCCGCGATAGCCCGCCTCCGGGTTCGCGTTGGCGAAGACGACGAAGAGGCCCGCCTCGTTGCCGTTCGTGATCCAGAGCTTCTGCCCCGTCAGTTCGTAGTGGTCGCCACGGTCTACGGCGCGCGTACTCATGGCGAAGGCGTCGGAGCCTGAGCCTGCCTCGGAGAGCGCGTAAGCGCCGATGGTGTCGGAGGCCAGACGCGGCAGGTACTTCTTCTTCTGCTCGGCGCTGCCCCAGCGTATGAGGGCGTTGTTGACGAGCGTGTTCTGCACGTCCATCAGGACGCCGACCGAGGGGTCAACGCGCGACAATTCCTCGACGCCGATGATGGCCGTGAAGAAGGAAGCGCCCGCGCCGCCGAACTCTTCCGGCGTCTCGACGCCCATCAGCCCGAGGTCGAAGAGTTGCTTGATTACGTCCGGAGACATCTTCGCGTGCTCGTCCATCTCCTCGACGCGAGGGCGAACCTCGCCCTCGGCGAACTCGCGCACCGAGGCGCGAAACATCTGTTCGTCCTCGGAATAGGTGGTCAGCGGGCCGCCCGCGTAAGCTTCCGTCGCTGCTTTACTCATGGCTTTTCTCGCAGGGGAATGAAGTTGATTATCTAACGCCCAAGCATCGCTCAGACGCGCCGCTTTGGTCAAATCGCCAGAGCGCGGGCGGGATTGCGCGGCTCACGCCCGCACGCTACCGCTCGCAGTTCTGCGCTTCGCCGTTGCGGTTCTGCGCTTCGTCGTTGCCGCCGAGGATGCCGCAGGCGTGCAACTCCTCGTTGCCGGGGATGTCTGCGGCCTCGATGGTGGAGAGGATTTCCTTATCAACTTTCGGGAGCGAGACGACGCGGTTGGCCTGCTTGCTGACGGTCGCCTCGAAGAGGTTTCGGGCCGCGCGCGCGTTGCCGAACGTCTCGTCGCGCGAGGCCGTGAGGACTTTGAAGACGGAGGCGAGCGCCACTTCCGCGTCCGGCGTCACGCGGAAGTCGGCGCGCTCGCAGAAGTTCTTGAAGATGCGCGTGAGCTGCCCCTCGTCGTAGTCGTCGAAGCGGACGTGCTTGTTGAAGCGCGAGCGCAGGCCCGGATTCGAGTCGAGGAACTCCTGCATCCGACCCGTGTAGCCCGCGACGATGACGACGAGTTCGTCGCGGTGGTCTTCCATCATCTTCAAAAGCGTCTCGACGGCTTCCTGCCCGAAGTCGTTCGCGCCGCCGGACGAGAGCGTGTAAGCCTCGTCAATGAAGAGCACGCCGCCGAGCGCACGCGTCGCGGCCTCTTTGACTTTGATGGCCGTCTGCCCGACGTAGCCGGCGACGAGTCCGGCGCGGTCGGTCTCGACGAGATGGCCGCGACGAAGGACTCCGAGCGTGCGGTAGATTTGCGAGACGAGACGCGCAACGGTCGTCTTCCCCGTGCCGGGGTTGCCGTAGAAGACGAGATGGCGTGACGCGGGCATCGTCTTCAAGCCCTGCTCCTCGCGCAGCTTCTGAACTTTCAGGAAGTTGATGAGCTGGCGCACGTCCGCCTTCACGCGCTCCAAGCCGACGAGCGCGTCGAGTTCCGCGAGCAGCTCTTCGAGCGGTCGCGGCGGCGCTTGCTCTTCCAGCCCGCCGTTGGCTTCACCCGCCGCGGCGTTCGCCTCTCCTTTCGCGCCCCCGCCCGCGCCCGCGCCGTGAGTTGTGCCCGCATCGTGAGTTGTGCCCGCGTCGAAGGTGCTGGCGTCGCCGTCGGCGGGCGCTTGTGTGCCGACGGGGTAGAGCGTCTGTTTGAACTCGGCGAGCGCGGCGGCCTCGGCGGAGGTCACGGTTCCGTCAGACTTGATGACGAGATTCGCGAACTGGAAGAGCGCGCCGCGCGCGCGGTCGGCGAAGTTCGTGCCGTGGCGCGAGTCGTAGGTTTCGAGATAAGAGACGGCGACGGGCGTTCGGTCGAGGCGCTTGAGGAGATGCGGCGGCAGGTCTGTTGATTCGCGCAGAGGGAACGCGTCGGGCGCTGCGCGCAGGCGGAAGAGGCGGCAGAGTTCTTCGTAGTAGCCTTGCTTCTCCTCGTCCGCCGCTTCGCGCAGGTTGATGAAGCGTTGCGCGGTGAGGAGCAGTTGGTTGTCGAGCACCGAGCGCGCTTCGGGCGCACCCGCGCCGCGCCAGACCGTGCCGATGCTCCATTCGAGCGGCGCGACGAGGTCATTCAAAGTCCTCGACACGTGCGCGACCAGCTTCCTGTTATCGTCGTCCAGCAACACTCCTCAACTCCCTCGGCAACCCCCCGCACCGGCGGCGCGCGATTATAACATCCGCCGGACGCGCAGCACGCCCGTCCGGTTTTCATGTATTGCTTCGTATTACAGAAATTATTTTCGCGGGGCTAGCGCCGGGTGCGCTTGGCGGGCAGCTTGGCGGGCAAGTCTGCGTTGTCGTCAACTATGTCTTCCATGTGGACGCCCGCCAAGCGGGAATACTGTAGAACGATGAGCAACGACGGTTCACGCTTGCCAGATTCAAATTCCGAGATTTTGCTCTGCGTAGCAAGCTCCTCAATATCCAACTTCCGCAAAAGCTCCCCCTGCGTTAAATCAAGAGACGCCCGAATATAGCGAAGCTTCTCGGCAAGACGTTTCGGCCTGACACGCGGGTTCGTGCCCATCAGGAGTTACCTCCTGACGGAATGAAGGGCGTCCGGCGCTTGATTTTATCCCAAGTTGAGATAAAATCGTGCTCGCGTTTTTTAGTCGCCGTGAGTATGAACCTCTCATGCTCAACGGCGATGCTCATCACTGAGGGTGAGCTACGCTTTGCATCCGACCCGTTGCCTTATTTTCAAAGATTAGACCGAGCGGAATATATCACATGAGCATTTTGGTCTGTGACTGTGCCGGCACGTCTCCTTGGGAAAGACTGTGCCGCCAGTCCCGGCCCACAGGTCGGGGGGCGAGGCTGCGCTGGCTCTGGCGGGCGTTGCGCGGCCTCGCCGCAATACTGTTATTAGTTCAGACTTGAAAAACGGACACTACCGTTTTTTAATCTCGACGAAAAGCGTGGCGACGGAAAACGAAGAGGCCACCGGACTACTCCGGCGGCCTCTTCAAATCTATAGCGCATACGGGACTCGAACCCGTGGTCTCCGCCTTGAGAGGGCGGCGTGTTAGCCGACTACACCAATGCGCCAAACGCGGGGGAATTATAAATGCCGCTGCACGCGGATGGCAAGCGTGCGGCGGCGTGGGAGGGGGCGTCGGCGTTCGTGCAGGGAAACATCTTTCGGACGCGCGCGAGGGCGGTGTTATACTCGAAGCGCGCGGCTTCTCCCTCTTGCGCGGGCTTGGAAATCATACAGCACCGATCAATTCCTCTGAGGGTCGAAAAAAACTCGCGATGGTACAGGACACATTGGCCGAAACGAACGACGCCGCTCCCCTCGAACACAAAGACAAGAGATTGCCCGACGACTTTCAACTCGGCGTCGAAGGCTTCACCTACGGCGACCTCTACCGCCCTGCACGCCTGCGCGCGCTGGCCGGAGCGTTCTACGCCGAGGTCGAAAGCGCCGACCCGGCTTTGCAAGCGTCGCTCGCTGAGTATGTCGCCGTGCGCGGCGAGAACGTCCGTGGCACGAAGGCCGAGTCAGACCTTCTGATCGCCGCCGCGCCGCACCTGTCGCGCTTCGTCGCGCGGCTGTTCCGGATAGAGCGCGAGCGCGAAGATTTGCTGGAGGCCGTCGGCGCGCAAGACCCCATCTTCCAGTTCCAGCAGTTCGTGCAGCGGCGTGCCGTCAAGAGCTTCCCGGCGGAAAGGGCTGCGGCAGTGGATGCGGCGGCGGCGGACGAGGCGTTAGAGCTTCTGCGACGCGCGGCCTTCGCCGATACGCTCGCGTTCGACCGCGAGCTGGGCGTCGCACGTGTGGCCGTGCGGCTGCTCGAATGGGAGAAGAACTATCCGAAGGCGCGCGCGCGGCAGGATACAGCGTGGTCTGAAGAACGTGCGCGCCAGACGGAAGCCGCGCGCGCCGGGGTCTTGGGGACGGAGGCCGAGCGCGCGCTTGCCGCGTGGCGCGACGATGACGGCGACTCTGACGAGAACCGTGTGTTCGTGCGCGGCGCGTTGCGGCTGCTGGAGGCTTGGGCGGCGGCGCACGCGCTCCGCCCCGATGCGCGCGAGCGCGTGCGCGGGTGGGTTAGTTTCCGCACCCCGCGCCCGCTCAACTACGAGCACCTCGTACAGATCGAACGCCCCGACGCGGAGTTGCCGGAGCTGATGCGCGGACTCGACAAGAACCTCCGGCGGCGCGACGGCTTCAAACTCACCGACAAGCGTTACACGCGCCGAGAGGTTCTGGAAGAGGTCAACTACTGCCTCTATTGCCACGAGCGCGACAAGGACTCCTGCTCGAAGGGCTTGCGTGAGCGCGATGGCTCTTTCAAAAAGAACCCGCTCGGCATCCTGCTCGAAGGGTGCCCGCTCGACGAGAAGATTTCCGAGATGCACGTGCTTCAGAAGGCGGGCGACTCGATTGGCGCGCTGGCGCTCATCGTCATAGACAATCCGATGTGTCCGGGCACGGGCCACCGCATCTGCAACGACTGCATGAAGTCGTGCATCTTCCAGAAGCAGGAGCCGGTCAACATCCCGCAGGCCGAAACCGGCGTCCTGACGAACGTCCTCTCTCTGCCCTACGGCTTTGAAATCTACAGCCTGCTCACGCGTTGGAACCCTCTGAACGCCCGGCGGCCCTACGCGCTTGGCTACAACGGCAAGAACGTCCTCGTCGTGGGCCTCGGCCCCGCCGGTTACACGCTCGCTCATTTTCTTTTGAACGAAGGCTTCGGCGTCGTCGGCATTGACGGGTTGAAGATCGAGCCGCTGAACGAGGAGTTGACGGGCGACGGCGGGCGCGTCGTGCCGCGCGCGGTGCGCGACGTGCGCGAGATCGAGACGGAGTTAGACCGCCGCGTGCTCGCAGGCTTCGGCGGCGTCTCGGAGTACGGCATCACGGTCAGGTGGGACAAAAATTTCCTGACGCTCATGCACCTCACGCTCGCGCGCCGCGACCATTTTCGCTTCTACGGCGGCGTGCGCTTCGGCGGGACTCTCACCATCGAGGACGCGTGGAGGCTCGGCTTCGACCACATCGCGGTCGCTTCGGGCGCGGGCAAGCCCACCCTCGTCGAGATGAAGAACAACCTCAGCCGCGGCATCCGCAAGGCGTCCGACTTTTTGATGGCGCTGCAACTCACCGGCGCGGCCAAGCGCGACTCGTTCGCCAACCTTCAAGTGCGACTCCCTGCTCTCGTCATCGGCGGCGGACTGACGGCGATTGACACGGCGACGGAGCTGTTCGCCTACTACCCCGTGCAGGTCGAGAAGACGCTCGAACGCTTCGAGAAGCTGGCCGCGGAGTTCGGCGACGAAGAAATCTTCAAGCGCTTCGACGCCGAGGAGCGCGGCGTGCTCGAAGAGTATCTCGCGCACGGTCGGGCGATTCGCGCCGAGCGCGAGCGCGCCGCACGCGCGGGCGAAGCGCCGGATTTCGTGCCGCTCGTCCGCGCCTGGGGCGGCGTGACGATCTGTTACCGCAAGCGCCTGATTGATTCCCCGGCCTACCGGCTCAACCACGAGGAGATCATCAAGTCGCTCGAAGAGGGCATCTCGATCATCGAGAACCTTTCGCCCGCCGAGGCCATCGCCGACGAGCACGGCGCGGTCGCCGCGCTCCTGTTCAACCGCATGACGCGCGACCCTGCGACGGGCAAGTGGCACGTCAACTGCGACGACGTGGTGCGCGTCCCCGCCCGCACTGTCTGCGTCGCCGCCGGGACGAGTCCGAACACGATCTACGAGCGCGAGCGGCCCGGCACTTTCGCGCTCGACGAGTGGCGCGAGTTCTTCTCGCCGCACAAAGTCGAAAGAGGCGTCGAAGGCCAGTTCCGTCTCGTGCCCGCCGCGAAGGGCGAGCGCGCCTTCTTCACCTCTTACGAAAACGAGGGACGCTTCATCACCTACTACGGCGACAACCATCCCGTCTACGCGGGCAACGTCGTCAAGGCGATGGCCTCGGCGAAGGACGGCTACGGGCACGTCGCGGCGCTCTTCGCAGACGAGGTCGCCGGCTTGCGCGACGAAGACGGCCCGGCGCGCGAAGGGTCTTTCACGCGTCTCGTCGAAACGCTCGACGAGAACCTGATCGCGCGCGTCGAGCGCGTCGAGCGCCTGACGGACACGATTGTCGAGGTCGTCGTGCGCGCGCCGATGCAGGCGCGCAAGTTTCATCCGGGCCAGTTCTACCGCCTGCAAAACTACGAGACCGACGCGGCGGTCGTTGAAGACACGCGGCTGACGATGGAAGGACTCGCGCTCACGGGCGCGTGGGTTGACAAGGAGGCGGGACTCCTGAGCCTCATCGTGCTGGAGATGGGCGCGTCTTCGCGCCAGTGCGTGCTTCTCAGGCCGGGACAGCAGGTCGTCGTCATGGGGCCGACCGGGACGCCCACGGAGATTCCCGAAGGCGAGACGGTCTTACTCGCGGGCGGCGGACTCGGTAACGCAGTGCTCTTCTCCATCGCCAAAGCCATGCGCGAGCGCGGCAACCGCGTCATCTACTTCGCCGGCTACAAGGACGGCAAAGACCTCTTCAAGCGCGAGGAGATCGAGGCGGCCACCGATCAGGTCATCTGGTCAACCGACACGGGCGCTGAGGTCACTCCGCGCCGCCCGCAGGACGCACACTTCCGCGGCAACATCGTCCAGGCCATGAAGTCTTACGCCGAAGGGAGTTTCGGCCCGCCGTTGTTTGATTTGAGAGAGGTCGAGCGCATCATCGCCATCGGCTCCGACCGCATGATGGCCGCCGTCAAGCAGGCCCGCCACACGGTGCTCGACTCCTACCTCAACCCCGCGCACGTCGGCGTCGGCTCCATCAACAGCCCGATGCAGTGCATGATGAAGGAGGTCTGCGCGCAGTGTCTCCAGCGCCACGTCAACCCGCAGACCGGCGAGGAGTCCTTCGTCTTCTCCTGCTTCAATCAGGATCAACTGCTCGACGAGGTTGACTTCCAGAACCTCAACGCACGCCTGCGCGCCAACACCGTGCAGGAGAAGCTTGCGAACCTCTGGCTCGACCACTTGCTCAGAGAGGCGACGGCGCAAGCCGCGCCGCAGTAGTAGTGACAACTCGAACTCACCCCTCATGCTCTCAAGACTTCGACTGCGCCCGCTCGGACGTGAGGCGTCGGTAAGCTTCGTCGCGCGTCAGTCCGAGTTCGCGCGCCGCGCGCTTGAGCGCCGCGCGGGGGTCGAGGCCATCGGCTTCGAGCGCGGCGACGCGCTCGGCGACGCTCGCCGCCGCGTCCCTTCGAGCGCCCGCCTCATCTTCAATCACCTCTCGATCAATGACGAGCACCATCTCGCCGCGGGCCGCCGCTGCCGCCGCGCCTGCGAAACGCGCCGCCAGTTCGCCGAGGCGTCCGCGCACCACCTCTTCGTGCAGCTTCGTCAACTCGCGGGCGACCGCCGCCTCGCGCTCGCCGAGGATGTCGCGCGCGTCGGCGAGCGAGTGCGCGATGCGGTGCGGCGTCTCGTAGAAGAGGAGCGTCGCGCGAAGCTGCCGGACTTCGGAGAGCTTCCGTCGCCGCGCGTGCGTGCGCGCGGGCAGGAAGCCGCCGAAGTAGAACTCGTCGGTCGGCAGCCCCGACGCCGTGAGCGCGGCGACGAGGGCCGTGGGGCCGGGCACGGGCACGACGCGAACGCCGCGCTCGACCGAGGCGCGCACGAGCCTGTAGCCGGGGTCGTTGATGCCGGGCGTGCCCGCGTCCGAGACGACGGCGACGCTCGCCCCGCGTTCGAGCAGCGCGGCCAACTCTTCGGCGCGCTCGCGCTCGTTGTGCTCGTGGTAGCTGACTGTTCTGGCGCGTATCTGGAAGTGTTCGAGCAGGGCGCGCGTGCGCCGCGTGTCCTCGCACGCCACCACGTCAACCTCTGCGAGCACGCGTAGCGCGCGCCGCGTCACGTCTTCGAGGTTGCCGATGGGCGTGGCGACGAGATAGAGCGTCCCCTTCGCCTGCGACATGGTTCAATGTTGCATCACGTCGGCGGAAAAATAAACGGGCGCGAGTGCGGAGAGGCAAATTAACATGGAGAGCGTAGAGAGAAATTAACATGGATGGACAGGATTAACGGGATGAGAACGGAAGCGTTGAGCGTTGAGTGTTGAGTGATGAAGGAGATGCGCAAGCCGCTCCTCCTTCATCACTCAACACACATTATTCCAACAGCCTGACGACGTGGCGGCGCAGGTGTTGTTCGAGGAATTCGGTGCGCGCACTCGTCTCCGTGACGATGAACCAGCGCGGCTCGTCGGACGCGTTGAGGAGGAGTAGTTCTTCGCCCGCTTTGGGAGCGCCGAAGTGTCCGACGCGCGCCGAGGCCAATCCGCCGCCGCGCACGATGCCGTCGCGGGGCGAGCGAGGCCAGCCCGCCTCGACCGTGAGCGAGCGCAGGCCGCGCGCCAGCGTGAGGCGCGTGCCGACCATCGTCGAATGGCCGACGCGGAAGCGGTGCGCCTCCGTGCGCGCGAGCGTGAGGCCAGCCCCCTCCCGGTTCAGCTCGCCCGCCGTCATCGTGAAAGCGCCGAGCAGCAGTTCGACGCCGCGCGCGCGCAAGGTGTCGTTGGCGGCCTTCAGGCTGAGGTAGTCCAGCACGTCGCCGCGCCCCTGCGCGCTCGCACGCCGCTGCGCCTCCGCCATCTCGCGCTCATACTCTTCGTCGAAGCCGTCCAACTCCGTTTCGCCCCGCCGCGCATCAGTCAATCCGCGAAGTAGAGCGCCCCGGCCCGCTCGCGCCGCGGCGCGCGGCGATGTTATCATGCCCGCTCAATAGTCGTTAACAAACCCGACAGCCGAAACCCCTGTGGCCTTCGACCGACTCATATCTGAGCGAGATGTTTTGAGCCGAGTGAAATTATGAAAAGAGTTTTGTCATCATTCGCGTGCGTGTTGCTTCTGTTGACTCTCTTGGGCAGGGCCGACGCGCAGCGCAAGCCCGCGAGTGCGAAGCCTGCGGCGCAGACCGTGAAGGAGACTGCGGGCAGGCCGAAGGCTCCGGCGGCGAAGGGCGCGCGCGGCGAGGACGCGCAGAAGTCGGAGCTTGACGAGATCGTGAAACTCGACGACGCAGGGCACCTCAAGCTCAGCGCCGCCGAGCGCGTCGAGCGGCTTGAGGCGTTCATCAAAGATCACCCCGACTCGACGCAGCTTCTGCGCGCACGGGAGCTTCTGACGAGCGCGCGCGCGGCGCTCGGCGACGAACGCTTGCGCGGGGGCGACCACGCCGCCGGGGTCGAGTTGTTCCGTGCAGCGGTCGGGGAAGCGCCGGAGGGAATGTCGGACAAGCTCTTCCTCGAAGTCGTCTCGCAACTCCCGGCGAACCTCTACGTGCTCGGCGAGCGCGACGCGGCGCTGGAGCTTGCGCGCTCGGTCGAGGCGCGCGCCAAGGATAACGCGCAGCGGCTCCTCGTCGTGGCCTCTTTCTACCTCGGCATCGAGCGCCCCGAAGAGGCTGCGCGCGTCGCGCAAAGCGCGCTCGCCCTGCAACCGGACTCCGCGCCGGCACATCAGGTGCTCGGCACGGCCTACCGCTACGCTTTGCGTCTGGACGACGCGGCGTCGGAGTTCGCGCGCGCCGTCGAACTCGACCCGAAGTCTGCGGGCGCGCGCCACACGCTGGCCGAGCTGCGGCGCGCGACCGGAAAGCCCGAAGAGGCTCTGTCGCTCTACCGCGAGCAGTTGGCCGCAGACCCGCAGGACGCGACCGCGCACTCCGGGCTAGTGCTCGCGCTCTTCGACGCGGGACGGCGCGATGAGGCCGAGCGCGAGTTGCCGTCGGCACTCACCGGCGAGGCGAAGGACTTGCCGCTGCTCGTGGGCGCGTCCTACTGGTATTCGGCGCACGGCGATGGCGCACGCGCGCTTGAGTTGGCCGAGAAAGCCGTCGCCTTCGAGTCGAGGTTCGGTTGGGCCTGGGCGCGCATCGCGCAGGGCCGCGCGCTGCTCGCGCTGAAGAGGCCGCTCGAAGCCGAGTTGGCGTTGCGCGCCGCCCGCCGCTTCGGAAACTTCCCGACGCTCGACTATGAGCTGGCCGCGGCACTCGCCGGCGCGGGCCTCTACGACGAGGCCGCCGAAACCCTCTCGCACTCGTTCACGATTCGAGACGGGCAGATCGAGACGCGGCTCGCCGGTCGCGTCGAGGCGCGCGCCGCAGACTTCAACGAGCTGCTCGCACCCGAACGCCGCGCGAGCCTCTCGCAGTTCGCCCCCGCCTCTTCCGCTGTCGAGGCGAAGATGCTCAAGGCTCTGTTCGCCTTCCGCCTGGCGACTGATTCGGGCGCGGGTGGTGAGCAGGCCGCCGCCGAGTCGGCGCGCGAGTTCGCCGCGGGCGACGACGAGATGCGTACCTTCAGAAACCTCTACGCCGCCGAACGTCTCGAACACCTCAGCGCGTCGGCGCACGCGGCGGCATTCGAGCGCGCCGAGGCGGCCATCGGCGGCGTCGAGGCCGCGCTCAACCTGCCGCACGCGCCCATCGCCATCTTCGCGGACACGGACGACGTGCGTGCGCTCCGCCAGCAGGCCGTCGAGACGGGAGCGCCGCTCAGCATCCTGAACGTGCAGCGCGACGTGCTCTCGAAAGTCCTGCGCGGTCGCATCGAAGAACTCGCGGGGTGGGCCTTGTACAATCAGGGTCAGAGCGCCGAGGCGGTCGTGCGCCTGCGCCGCGCGGTGAGCGTGCTGCCCGAACATACGCAGTGGTGGCGCGCGGCGGAGTGGCGTCTGGGCGCGGCGCTCGAAGCGACGGGCGGCGCGCGCGACGCGCTGGCGGCCTACGTCCGCAGCTACCGCGAACAGCCCGACCCGACTCACCGCGCCGTCATCGAAGCCCTCTACCGGCGTCTCAACAACGGCTCGACGCAGGGACTCGAACAGTTGACGGGGACGCCCGACGTGGCCTCCGCCCCCGCTCCTTCACAGCTTCCGACGCAAGCCTCGACCGCCGAGACGACCGCGACGCAAACCAACGTCGCCGCCTCCGCCGAGGCGAAGGCCGCCGCGCCGGAGTCGAGCGCACCCGCGTCGCCTGAACCGACGCCCGCGCCCACGCCCTCGACGACACCGGCTGCATCAACGACGCCAACGGCAGCGACGCCTGAGCCTTCGCCAACCGAGACGCCCACCTCAACGCCGTCGCCCGCGCCCACGCCGTCAACGCTCCCGTCCCCGACGCCGCCCGCGCACGACGCGGCGGCGGAGGCTTCGACGCCCTCTAAAACTCCGACGCCTGAGCCTTCGCAGCAGTCCGTGCCCGAACAGAAGCCGGAGCAGAGCCAGGCGGGCGGCGTCTGCGCGCTGACGATCAGCGACCCTTCAGTCGAGATCAAGAGCAACGGCGGCTCGGCCACCGTCGCCGTCACGCTTGCGAACTACGCCGGCAAGGGTACGCCGCCCATCAATCCCTCGACGCCGAACTGGGCCGACATCATCGTCCTCGCCGAGCCGCGCGCGCCCTCCGACGGCGACCGTCTGCGCTTCACCGTCACCTCCGTCAGCGGCAAGACCGGAGCCTTCATCGTCTCCTTCTCCTCGCCCTGCGGCAAGCAGGATGTCACGGTCAACGTTAAGTGAGAAGAGAGGGAATGGTTAATGGTGAATGGTAAATGGTGAATAGTTATTGAGCGTCGCTCAAGTTGGGCGGTAACGTCTCAACTCGATTGACGCTCAGTCACCATTTACCATTCACCATTCACTGCTTTTAGAGGTGCGCCGAGAGGCGCGCGGCGAGCACCTGCTTGGACTGCACGCCGACGATGCGCTCGACCTGTTGGCCGTTCTTGTAGATGAAGAGCGTGGGGATGCTCTGGACGCCGAGGCGCGCGGCGGTCTGCGGGTTCTCGTCCACGTTGAGCTTGGCGACGAGGTAGCGCCCGCCCGCCTCCGCCGCCAGAGAGTCGAGCGTGGGCGCGACCATCCGGCACGGGCCGCACCACGCCGCCCAGCAGTCGAGCAGCACGGGACGCGAGCCGGAGGCGCTCACCACTTCGCGCTCGAAAGTCTGGTCAGTCACGGCCACAGGCTTATTGCCCGCGCCGGTCGCCGCCGTCCCTCCGGTCGAGGCCGCCTCGCCGCCCGCATTGAGCGGTGCGCCGCACCTGCCGCACACCGGCTGCTTGCCGATGACTCTCACGCGCTCGTCAACGCGGTTCTTCGCGCCGCACTTCGCACAGGTCAGAATCGTCAACGTCATCACCCCCTCTCGTCTCGTCCTTCGCCATCCTTCGCCGTCCGTCGGATTCTTTTTGCCGCCGAGTTTGACACAACTCCGCGCTGCGGCGAAAGCCCGTCTGCCGCGCCGGACTCCTGCCGGGGCGGAGGTTCGCCCGCGCGCGACGTTTCGTTGTAAGATGCCCGCCGAAAGTTTTCCCGCGCAACCAACAACTCGGACAAAGGGAGCGTCGAACACAATGCGTCACACGCGCGCGCAGTCACTCGCCCTCGCAGCGTTTCTCATCCTTCTCCCCTTCGCGGCGCACACGGCGCGCGCGCAGACGGACGAGCGCAGCCGCGCCCTCGCGCCCAACGCGCCGGAGATCAGCTACACCGTCTCGATGCCGAAACCTTACACGCACCTGCTCGCCGTCGAGACGCGCCTGCGCTACTCTTCGGCAGCGCCCGCCACGGTTGACCTGCGGATGCCCGTCTGGACTCCCGGTTCCTACCTCGTGCGCGAGTTCGGGCGCAACGTCGAGGACTTCAAGGCCGCGGACGCCGGGGGCCGTGCGCTCCAGTGGCGCAAGCTCGACAAGGACACGTGGAGAATCGAGACGAGCGGCGCGCGCGAGCTGAGAGTCAGTTATAACGTCTACGCGAACGAGCTGAGCGTTCGCACCAACGAGGTGAACGACCGCCACGCCTTCTGGAACAACGCGGCGACGCTTGTTTACCCCGAAGGACACCTGGGTTCGCCCTCCACGCTGCGCGTCGAGCCTCTGGCCGGCTGGAAGATCGCCACGGGGTTGCCCGCCGCACCGGGCCAGCGCGACACCTTCCGCGCCGAGAACTTCGACATCCTCTACGACTCGCCCTTTCTGGTCAGCAATTTCAAGACCGTCGAGTTTGAAGTGAAGGGCGTCAAGCACCGCATCGTCATAGACGGCGAGGGCAACTACGACGCGGAGCGCATGCGGCGCGACGTGCAAAGAATAGTCTCGGCGGAGGCCGAGATGATGGGCGAGATTCCCTACCACGACTACACTTTCATCCTCCTGCTCAGCGCCGGGGGCGGCGGCGGATTGGAACACCTCAACTCGACCTCGCTCACCTACCGGCGCTTCGGCTTCTCGACGGACGCCGACTGGCGCGGCTTCTACGGCCTCGTCGCGCACGAGTTCTTCCACCTCTGGAACGTCAAGCGCATCCGCCCCGACGCGCTCGGCCCCTTCGATTACACCGGGGAGAACTACACACGCCTGCTCTGGGTCGCCGAGGGCTTCACGGACTACTACGCCAATCTGTTCCTGCGCCGCGCCGGTCTGACTACCGACCGCCAGTACCTGGACGACGTGGCGCGCGCGTTTCAGAATTTGCAGAACACGCCGGGCCGCCTTGAACAGAGCGCCGAGGAGTCGAGCTTTGACGCCTGGATCAAGTATTACCGACCGGACGAGAACTCCATCAACTCGTCGGTCTCCTACTACGACAAGGGCGCGATACTCGGACTCCTCCTCGACCTCGAAATCCGCAAGCGCTCGAACGGCGCGCACACGCTCGACGACGTGATGCGCTCGCTCTACACAGACTTCTACAAACGTGGGCGCAACTACACGCCCGAAGACTTCCAGCGTACGGCGGAAGCGGCGGCGGGCGTGAGTCTCGAAGATTTCTTCAGCCGGTATGTGCGCGGGCGCGAGGAGCTTGACTACAACTCGGCGCTCGAAGTCGTGGGCCTGCGCCTCGACACCGCGAGCGCGCCGGACGGGCGCACGGCAAACGAGGAGGCATACTTCGGCGCGACCTACGCCAGAGACGGCGAGCAGGTCTTGGGGAGGACGGTGCAGCCCGGCACGCTCGTCGTCAGGTCAGTCCCCGCGGGCACGCCCGCCTACGAACAGGGCCTCAACGCCGGGGATGAGATCGTCGCCGTCGAAGGCTTCCGCGCCACCCGCGACTCGCTCGCCGCGCGCCTCGGCGACCGCCGACCCGGCGACACCGTCACGCTCACAATCTTCCGCGCCGACGAGTTGCGCACGCTCACCTTCAAGCTCGGCGCGCACAGAAACGCCGCCTACCGCATCCTCCCCGTCGCCACAGCCTCCGACCAGCAGAAGCGCAACTACCAGTCTTGGCTCGCCGCGCCCTTCCCACCGGCGAAGTGACGGGGAGATTGTTCTTGTTTAAGTGCGGGGCATCGCTTATAACTTCACGCGAAAGTGAGTCGTCGAGCGATGACCAAACAACCCCTCGCGGAGGTCTTCGGCTTCCCCGTTGATAACCTGTCGCACGAGGCGGGCAGGTACAGGGAGAAGCGCCTCTGCCCTTTTAACAACAAAGTCCCGAACTGCACGAAGGACAAAGCCAACGATCCGCTCGGCGTTTGCAGTGTGAACGAAGGTGACCGCGTAGCCATCACATGCCCTATCCGCTTCCGCGAGGACTGGCTCATCGCAGAAGACGCCGACGGGTTTTTCTTCCCGCCGGACGCGAAATGGACTTCACTCGTCGAGGTTCGCCTCAAGGACAGGCACGGACAGTCGGCGGGCAACGTTGATGTCGTGCTCGTCTCTTACGACGACCTGGCGCGCGACGAAGTAGTCAACGTCGCTTCCGTGCCGCAGCGTAGTCCGTTCCGTTATGCGGGCGGCAAGACGTGGCTCGTCCCGCGAATCAGGCGGTGGCTTACCGGGACGCCCGCCGAGTTGATCGAGCCTTTCGCGGGCGGCGGAATCGTCGGCCTGACCGCCGCCGCCGAGTGCTTGGCCGGTCACGTCACGATGGTCGAGGTGGACGAGCAGGTGGCGGCGGTGTGGCGCACCATCGTTAATGATGGCCAAGGCGTATGGTTGGCCGAGAGGGTCGCCGGTTTTGAACTCACGGTCGAGTCTCTGAAACGCGCGCTCGGCGAAAAGCCGCTCACCGTCCGCGAGCGAGCGTTCCAGACTATCCTCAAGAACCGGACGTTTCGCGGCGGCATCCTCGCGCCCGGCTCCGCGCCGCTGAAGTACGGCGAGAACGGCAGGGGCATTCAGTCAAGGTGGTATCCCGAAACCTTGAGAAGAAGGATTTTGGACATCCAAGCCATGAGCGAACGCCTGATGTTCATCGAAGGCGACGGCCTGGAGGTCATCAAACAAAATGCCTGCCGCACCGACGTTGCGTTTTTTATTGACCCACCTTACACGGCGGCGGGGAAGAAGGCCGGCAGGAGGTTATACACACACTTCGACCTCGACCACAACGAACTCTTTCACGCCGTGAGCGGAATCAGAGGCGACTTCCTGATGACTTATGACGACTCCGGGGGCGTCCGCGAACTCGCGGCGCGGCACGGGTTCGACACTGAGTTGATAGCGATGAAGAACACGCACCACACGAGGATGAAAGAACTGCTCATCGGATTCGACCTGAGCTGGCTCAGGGTGTGCGACGCCTAGAGCCAGAAGTACAGACCGTCAGGCGGACGGCTTTGTCTAAGTCGCAAAGGCGAGTGCAGGACAATCTCAAGCATGGAGTTCGAGGGCAGGGTGGCGTTGGTGACGGGCGCGGCTTCCGGAATCGGGCGTGCGTGCGCTTTGGAGTTTGCGCGGGGCGGGGCCGACGTGGTGGTGGTTGACAGCGCGGGCGAGGTGGCTCTGGCTCAGGCGGAGAATTTGCTGAAGGGCGCGGGCGGGCGCGTGTTATCTTTCCGCGCGGACGTGAGCGAGCACGCGCGCGCGATGCAGTTGGTCGAGGAGGCGTGCGCGCGGCTGGGGCGTTTGGACGTGCTCGTCAACGCGGCGGGCACGACCGCCGACGCGCCGCTGTGGGATATGTCGGAGGAGCATTGGCGGCGCGTGCTGGACGTGAACCTCAAGGGTGCGTTCAGCTATACGCAGGCGGCGGCGCGCGTCTTCCGCGCGCGGCGGGCCGGGAAGATAGTCAACGTTGCTTCAATCGAGGCGATGCGCGGGCGCTTCGGGCTGGCGAACTACGCGGCGTCGAAGGCCGGACTCGTCGCGCTGACGCGCTCGGCTGCCGCCGAACTGGGTCGCTACAAAGTGAACGTCAACGCCGTCGCGCCCGGCTTCATACGCACGCCGCTCGTCGAGCGCCTGCCGGAGCGCGTCAGGGAGCAGGCCGTCGCGGAGTCGGCGCTGGGACGCATGGGCGAGGCGGAGGACGTTGCATACGCGGTCCTGTTCCTCTGCTCCGAGCGCGCGCGCCACATCACGGGCGCTCTCCTTTGCGTTGACGGCGGCCAGCTCCTCTGAGTCGCCTGTACCCGCGAAGGCGAACCGGGAAAAGAAGAGGCTTGAATCATGGAAGACGTAATCGAAGACTTCAGGCGGACAATCGAAGAGGCCGCCCCGCGGCTGCTCGCGATCTCGGAAGCGGAAGCCGGCGCGGCGCGTGAGGGGGGCAAGTGGTCGCCGAAGGAGATCGTCGGCCACCTAGTTGACTCGGCGTCGAACAACCACCAGCGCTTCGTCCGCGCGCAGTTCACAGACCACCTGATCTTTCCCGGCTACGAGCAGGAGACGTGGGTGCGCGCACAAGTGTACAACGAGGAACCCTGGCCGCTGCTCGTGGAACTCTGGCGGAGCTTCAACCTGCATCTCGCGCACGTGATGGCGCGCTCGCCGGAGTCGGCGCGCCTCGCCAGCCGCGACCGGCACAACCTCGACCAGATCGGCTGGGTGAAGGTCGGCGAGGGCGAGCCGGCGACGCTCGAATACCTCATGCGCGACTACATCGGACACCTCAAGAACCACCTGCGGCAAATCCTCGGCGAAGGCTGAAGGCCGGGGCCGAAGTTCAGAGTTGCGGCCTTCAGGCTTCGCGTCCGCACACGCTGAAAGCGTGAACTCTCAAACCGGGTTCACCCGCTTGTTCATCGTTCCAACGGCGCGCAGCGAGGTGACAAAAGGGCGACGCGTCACGACGCATGGAAACAGTTAAAGAGTCATCCACGTCGGACGGTGAAGAGACGGCTCCGTCATCCGTTGAAGAGGGCGCGGCCACGCCGGTCGCGCCGCGCCGCGGCCAGTTGCTGCGCGTGCTGGGCGTCGTGTTCGGGATGGCCGTGACGGTCGGCATCACCATCGGCATGGGGATACTCCGCACGCCGGGCGAGGTCGCGGCGCAACTCCCGAAGGTCTGGCTCTTCCTCGGCGTGTGGGCGCTCGGCGGTCTCTACGCGCTTCTGGGCACGGTCTCGGTCGCGGAGTTGGGGACGATGATCCCGCGCTCCGGCGGCTTCTACGTCTTCGTGCGCCGCGCGCTGGGCGAGTATCCGGGCTTCGTCGTCGGCTGGAGCGACTGGCTCTCGACGTGCGGCACGGTCGCGGCGGTCGCGCTCGTCATCGGCGAGTACGCAGAGACTCTCATCCCGTCGCCCGCGGGCCGCGCGCTCGCGGTCGCCTGCGCCGTCACCGTCGCCTTCGCCGTCCTTCAGTGGCGCGGCGTCCGCTGGGGGAGCCGCTCGCAGGAGCTGACGAGCCTTCTGAAGACTCTCGCCTTCGTCACGCTCATCGCCGCCTGCTTCATCTTCGGTGGAGGCGCGGACGCGCGGGCGACCGCTCCGACAACGCCCGCGCTCGCAGTGCCCGTGGGCCTTCCGCTCCTGACGGCGTTCGTGCTGGCCTTGCAGAGCGTCATCTACACGTATGACGGCTGGTACAGCACGATCTACTTCGGAGAGGAGGTGCGCGACTCTGCGCGCGCCGTCCCGCGCGCGATGATCGGGAGCGTGCTGCTGGTCATCGTCGTCTATCTTCTGTTCAACCTCGCGCTCGTCTACGTGCTGCCGCTCGACCAACTCGCGGGCGAGAAGCTGGCGGCGGGCGCGGCGGCGCAAATGATTTTCGGCGCGCGCGGCGGCACGATCATCGCGTGGGTGGCAATCGTCTCGCTGCTCGCGTCTGTGAACGGCAACACACTGACCGCGCCGCGCATACTCTACGCGATGGGCGGCGACCGCCTGTTCTGGCGCGGCGCGACGCGCGTCAACGCGGGCGGCACGCCGACCGTCTCGCTCGCGCTGAGCACAGGGGCGGCGCTCGCAATGATTCTCTTCAGCGGCGCGTTCGGGCGACTGCTCGCGGCGCTCGCCTTCTTCTTCGTCACCGACTACGCGCTCGTCTATCTCTCCGTGTTCGTGCTCCGCCGCCGCGAACCCGACGCGCCGCGCCCCTACCGGGCGTGGGGCTACCCCTTGACGACGGGCCTGGCGCTCGTCGGCTCGGTCGCCTTCCTCGTCGGCGTGGTCTGGAGCGACACGGAGAACAGCGTCTTCGCGCTCGTGCTGCTGGCGCTGAGCTACCCGGTTTACCTCGTCACCCGAAGGCTGGCACGCACGGACTCAAGGGCGAGTTGATGTCGCAGCCGACGACGCTGGGGTTGTTCTCAAAAAATTTTCGGGACTGACTTATGGCAGAAGAGCTTTACCAGCACATACGCTTCCGCGTCGAAGACCGGGTGGCGCGCGTCACCTTCGCGCGCCCGCCGCTGAACATCTTCACGATTGCGATGATGCGCGAGGTTGACCGCGCGCTGACGGCGTGCATGAGCCTGCGCGACGTGGTGGCCGTCGTCTTCGATGCCGCCAAAGGGTCGCGCTCCTTCAGCGCGGGCGTCTCGGTCGAGGAGCACCAGCCGGCGACCATCTACCAGATGCTCGAATCGTTCCACAACATCTTCCGCACGCTGGAGCAGTTGGCGAAGCCTGCGGTCGCGGTCGTTGACGGCTCGGCGCTGGGCGGCGGCTGCGAGCTGGTCGCGGCCTGCGATATCGTCGTCGCGGCCTCGCGCGCGAAGTTCGGGCAACCGGAGATCAAGCTCGGAGTCTTCCCGCCCGTCGCGGCGGTGCTTCTGCCGCGTCTCGTCGGCGAGCGCCGCGCGCGCGAGCTTCTGCTGACGGGCGAAATCTTCGACGCGCAGGAGGCTTTGCGCCTCGGTCTGGTGAGCCACGTCGTCGAGGCCGGGCAGTTGGAGGCGAAGCTGCAAGAGACTCTCGCGCGCCTGCGCGAACTGTCCGCGCCCGCCCTTGAGATGACGCGCCGGGCGCTGGATGCGGCGCGCGGTCGGCCCTTCCTCGAAGCCCTCTCGCGCGTCGAAGACCTCTACCTCAACGAACTGATGAAGACCGAAGACGCGCAGGAGGGCGTCAAGGCTTTCATGGAGAAGCGCAAGCCCGACTGGCGGAACAGATGAAAGATGAAGGATGAAAGATGAAGGATGCAGGATGAAGGATGCAGGATGAAGTGAAGGCAGATTTCTGATAGCCGCGCCTTCATCACTTCATCCCTTCATCCTTCATCCTTGCTTTCGAGCGCGCGGCTTCCTATCATTCGACCTTACAAATCGAGTCGGCACAATTCAGGCAGGCGCGGCGGTCGAGGCGTGACGCTTGAGGAGAAGCGCCGGAGAGTTTCGGGCGTGTGAAGATGAGAGGCTTGCGCGGAATCAGGAGAGAGTTGACGGCGGCGTTGCTGGCCGTCGTCTGCGTCGCCGCCGGGTGTCGGCAGGTGCGTGAAACGACGGGGCTGAGCGTCGTCCCCAAAGAGTTGCGCGACGTGCCCGCCGAGCGTCTGGCCTTTCGCTTCGAGCCGGACGTGAGCGAGGAGAGCCTGCCGGAGCGTCTGCGTAAGGACGAGCCGGAGGAGCCGCTCGCGGCGATCAAGACGGCGTTCGAGACGGGGCGCACGACCGACGCGCTCATCCGCACCGTCGTTGATCCTTCGGGGCAGCGCGCGCTCGCGCTCTACGGCACCAGTGAGACGAGCGAGAGCAACACGGACTTCCGCATTGATCTCTACTCGACGGACGGGCAGTTCATACGCAACGTCCTGCCGCAAGACCTGACGGGCGTCTTCCCCTCGGAGGTCGCTTGGTCGCCCGACGGCCAGCGCATACTCTTCAGCGGCGTGCGCAACCCCGCGCTGCAAGCCAGCCCGACGCCCGCCGCGCCGGAGCCTCTGCCGCCCGACCTCTCGCCGACTCCCGACGCGGGCGAGACGCAGCCGACGCCCGCCCCTTCGGTCGCCCCCATCATTCCGTCCGTGCAGACGTTCCGCACCGAGCAGGTTTACACGGGCGACCGCGACGGCTTCAACCTCCGCCCGCTCACCTCGCGCGAAGGACTCATCTACTTCAAGCTCGCGTGGTCGCCCGACGGCTCGCAGGTCGTCGCTCTGGCGTGCAAGGAAGAGGAGTGGGAGTCGCGCCGCAATCAAGGTCTGCTGCCCGCGGGCCGTCCCCGCCTCGTCTCGCTCGAAGGGCAGGAGCGTCTGCTCGACGACCGCGCGACGGATGTCGCGCCCGCATGGTCGCCCGACGGCTCGAAGGTCGCGACCGCCTTCGACTATGACCTCGCCATCTACGACGCCACGAGCGGGCACCCGACGGGCGGCGGACTCTCTCTGCAAGAACCCTTGCGCGCCGCCTCGGTCGAGTACGACGCACGCGTCTTCAAGAAGTCCGTGCCGCAGGGCAAGGGCGCGCAGTCGAACCCGCAGGCGAACGCGCCGACGGGTGCGCCGCAGGCTCCCGCCGTGCTCATCTCGCTCAATCCCTTCGTCCGCCTCGAATGGGTCGCGCCGGAGACTATCTACGCGCAGACGGCCTTCGTCCGCTTCTACCGGACGGAGCCTCTGCCAACCTTCAAGTACACGCGCTGGCACGCGCTCCACCTCTCGCCGCAGGCCGCCGTGCTCAGCCTTCTGACAGAACCGCGCGCACGCGCACGCTCCGGCTGACTTCTCGACCCCTGTATCTTCCGGCGGAGAACACTATGGGAGCGAACTACGGATGAACTACAACAGCGTCGCGGAAATCTTCGACGACATAGACGGCACGCGCACGCGCCTCCTCGAATCCGTCGAGGGTCTGAGCGGCGGGCAGCAGAATTTCCGGCCCGCGCCGGAGAAATGGTCGGTCGCCGAGATTCTGGAGCACCTCTCGATAGTCGAGCGGCGCGTGGCGCGACTCCTCGGCTCGCTCGTCGAGAAGGCCGAGGCCGCGGGACAGGCCGAGGCCGCGGGAGGGGCGCGCCGCGCCACCGCGCCGTTCGCTCCCGTCTCCATCGCCGAGTTCGTCGAGCAGACACGCACGCAGAAAATCACCGCGCCGGAAAACATTCGTCCCACGGGCGCGGCACTCGCCGCCTCACTCGCCTCCCTGCGCGACTCCCGCGCCGCGCTTCAGGCCCTGCGCCCGCGCGTCGAGCGCGTGGACGGCCACGACGCACGCTTCCCACACCCCGTCTGGGGGCCGCTCAACCTCTACCAGTGGCTCGCCTTCGTCGGCGCACACGAAGCGCGCCACCTCGCGCAGATCAACGCGCTCAAAGAAACGATGAACGCCCTGAAACGCTGAACGTCGAACTTGAGGAAGACGGACTTTCATCACCATCGCCCGTCCGCCGCCGCTTCGACGTTTCAGCGCGTCCAGCTTGCGACGCTTCGGGGCGGACTTTATAATCACTTCCACATCTGGTTAAGCTTGTGCCCTCGTAGCTCAATGGTTAGAGCAGCGGACTCGGTTCTTTGAAAGGTCTAAGTGGAAAATTCGGGATTGTGAATCTCGGAGTGGCAGTTCAGGCAGAGAAGCAGACACTTCCGCGCTTCGGTCACGAGCGCATCCCAAGAAGTGTTTGAGCAGCTTCTGAGGTCGAGGGGGTAGGACTTGGCCGCGGGGTCAAGATGGTGAAAGGCCAAGGCCGCTTTGTTGCGGTCGTAACCGCACCGTTCACAGCAGCCACCTTTCCGTTGAATCAGCAGTAGCCTTCTTTCGCGGCCACGCTGTTGTTGAGAGACATAATTCTGATGCTTGTTATTGGTGGAGGCGTTCTCGCAACGGCGCGAGCAGAATTTCGTCTGCCTGCCGGTCAGTTTCGCTTCGCAAACGAGACAAGATTTTTCCATAGGACTTACAAAGTTGGGTTGCAAGCGTATCACATTCAAGCCCGCGACAGTTCGGGCTTCGTCTCAGGTGCGCTTGTAGAATCTGTCAAATTCGGGGAAGCCTAAGCCGCGAAAGCGGGACGGTAATCCCGAGCCAAGCCCCGCCGCCCGGCGGGGAAGGTGTAGAGACTTAATGGCAGGCGCGTAAAGCGAAGAGAAAGTCCAGACCACAAACTCCGCTCTTCCGGCGGAGGCGCGGCGAAAGCCGTAGCGGTAAGCATAATCCGTTGGTTCCCCGTTCAAGTCGGGGCGAGGGCATCACAAATATCGAGCCGGGCGCGCGCGGCACTAATCATGCCGCCTCTGGTCATCAGAATTCACGCCTTGAAACTCGGCCTGCTGTGCGCGTATCTTGACCGCGCGAAATCAGGGCGGCCTTTCGTGGCCGCTCGCTTCCGAAACCGTCCGCAAACTTCTCGCTCAGAAAGAACCGAAAATGAAAAGAATATGGCTCGCCCTCTCGCTGCTGCTGTGCGCTTCATCGGCGGCGCTCGCGCAGCTCACAGACCGCCCGCTCCTGTTGCAGAAACCCACCTTGAGCCGCACGCAGATCGTCTTCTCTTACGCGGGCGACCTCTGGTCGGTGGCGCGCGACGGCGGCGACGCGATTCATCTGACGACGGGCGCGGGCGTGGAGACCGACCCCGTCTTCTCGCCCGACGGGCAGTGGATCGCCTTCACGGGCGAGTACGACGGCAACGTTGACGCCTACGTCATCCCGGCGTCGGGCGGTGTGCCGCGCCGTCTGACTTTCCACCCCGGCGCGGACACGGTCGTCGGCTGGACGCCCGACGGCCAACGGGTCGTCTTCGCGTCGGCGCGCAACAGCTACTCGAACTTCACGCGCCTCTTCACCGTGCCGCTCGAAGGCGGCGGACTCGAAACGGAAGTGCCGCTGCCGATGGCGAGCCGCGGGTCTTTCTCGCCCGACGGCGCGCGCCTCGCCTACGAGCCGCTGTCGCGCTGGCAGCCCGACTGGAAGCGTTACCACGGCGGCCAGACGCAGCCCATCTGGGTCGCGCAACTCTCCGACTCCTCAATCGAAAAGCTCCCGCGCGAGAACTCGAACGACACGAACCCGATGTGGGTCGGAGATCGCATCTACTTTCTCTCCGACCGCAGCGGCGGCGCGGTCACGCTCTACTCCTTCGACACGCGAACGAAGCAGGTCGCGCGCGCCGTCGAGAACAACGGCCTCGACATCAAGTCGGCCTCCGCCGGCCCCGACGCAATCGTCTACGAGCAGTTCGGCTCGATCAATCTCTACGACCTGAAGTCGGGCCGGACGAATAGGGTCAGCATCCGCGTTGCGGGCGACGTGGCGACCGTGAGGCCGCACTACGAGAAGGTCGGGGCGCGCATCTCCAACGCGCGCCTGTCGCCTTCGGGCGCGCGCGCGGTCTTCGAGGCGCGCGGCGAAATTCTCACCGTCCCGGCGGAGAAGGGCGACGTGCGCGATCTCACCAACACCGTCGGCGTCATGGAGCGCGACCCCGCCTGGTCGCCCGATGGGCGTTTCGTCGCGTACTTCTCCGACGAGTCGGGCGAATACGCCCTGCACCTGAGAGACCAGAGCGGCGAGGGCGAAGTGAAGAAGATAAACTTGGGCGAGCCTGCGTTCTACTACTCCCCAACGTGGTCGCCCGATTCGAAGAAGATCGCCTACACAGACCAGCGCCTCAACCTCTGGTACGTGGACACCGCGAAGGGCACGCCGGTGAAAGTTGACAAGAACCCTGACGGATTGCGCGACGACGTGATGGATCCCGCGTGGTCGCCCGACAGCCGCTGGATCGCCTACACCAAGCAGCTCGACAACCACCTGCGCGCCGTCTTCGCCTACTCGCTCGACACGGGCAAGACCAACCAGCTCACCGACGGCATGAGCGACGCGCGCTACGCGGCGTTCGACAAGTCTGGCAAGTACCTCTACTTCACCGCCAGCACCAACCTCGGCCCCGCCTTCAGCTTCGCCGAGATGTCCACCTTCCCGCATCAATCTTCGCGCAGTATCTATACGCTCGTGCTGCCGAACAACCTGCCTTCGCCCATCAGCCCTGAATCGGACGAGGAGAAGATGGCCGCCGAGGATAGGGGCGAGAAGAAACCTGATGATGCGGCGCAGACCGCGGACGCCGCGCAGACCCCAACGCCGGGGCAGACGCCGCCCGCCGCGGCGAAGCCCGCGAAGAAAGAGACGCCGCCCATTCGCCTCGACCTCGAAGGCATTGACCAGCGCGCCGTCGCGCTGCCCATCCCCGCGCGCGATTACGCAGCCCTCCAGCCGGGCAAGGCGGGCACGTTCTTCCTGCTCGAACGGATGCCCGCGGGCGCGTCCGGCCCCGTCGGCCCGGCGGGCCTCGTCCTCCACAAGTTCGACCTCGACAAGCGCAAGCTCGACAAGGTGACGGAGGGCGTGACCTTCTTCGACATCTCCGCCAACGGCGAGAAGATGCTCCTGCGAATGGGGCCGCCACTAGCGTCGGCGTGGATCATCGCCGCGACCGCGCAGCCCTTGAAGCCGGGCGAAGGCGTTTTGAAGACTGCCGACATGGAGACCTACGTTGACCCGAAGGCCGAGTGGCGGCAGATGTTCAACGAGGTCTGGCGCGGCGAGCGCGACTTCTTCTACGACCCGAACCTGCACGGCGTAGACATCGCCGCGATGAAGAAACTTTACGAGCCTTACCTCGAATCCGTCGGGCATCGCTCAGACCTCACCTACCTCTTCCGCGAGATGCTCAACCAGATCACGGTCGGCCACATGTTCATCGGCGGCGGCGACGCGCCGCGCCCGAACTTCGTCCCCGGCGGCCTGCTCGGCGCGGATTATAAAATCGAGAACGGGCGCTATCGCTTCGCGCGCATCTACAACGGCGAGAGCTGGAACCCCAACCTCAGAGCGCCGCTCACGCAGCCCGGCGTCAACGTCCACGTCGGCGACTACCTGCTCGCCGTCGGCGGGCGTGAGGTGCATGCGACAGACAACGTCCACAGTTTCTTCGAGGGCAAGGCGGGCAAGCAGGTGCTCATCCGCGTCGGCCCAGACCCCGAAGGCAAGGGGGCGCGTGAGGTGACGGTCGTCCCGGTGGCGAGCGAGACGGCGCTGCGGAACCGCGACTGGATCGAGTCGAACCGTCGCAAGGTTGACCGGGCGAGCGGAGGCCGCCTCGCCTACGTCTACGTGCCTGACACTTCGGGGCCGGGCTACGAGAGCTTCAACCGCTACTTCTTCGCGCAGACGCAGAAGGAGGGCGCGGTCGTTGACGAGCGTTTCAATCAGGGCGGCTCGCTCGCCGACTACATCGTTGATTATCTTTCGCGCCCGCTCCTCAACTTCATCAACTTCCGCGACGGGCGCGACGTGCCCACCCCGCTCGGCGCGATCTACGGCCCGAAGGCGATGATTATCAACGAGCTGGCAGGCTCCGGCGGCGACGCACTCCCCTGGTATTTCCACAAGCTCAAGATCGGCCCGCTCGTCGGCAAGCGCACGTGGGGCGGACTGATCGCGGCCTTCCGCATGCCGGAGCTGATGGACGGCGGCTTCGCCACCGCGCCGAACGCGGCCATCTACGGCCTCAACGGCGACTGGGAGGTCGAGAATCACGGCGTCACGCCCGACGTTGAAGTGGAGTTCGACCCCGTCGCCTGGCGTGCCGGGCGCGACCCGCAGTTGGAGAAGGCTGTCGAGCTGCTGCTCGCCGACCTGGAGAAGAACCCGCCGCAGAAGCACCAGCGCCCGCCGTACCCGAACTATCATAAGCCTGCTTCGGGCACGGCAGTCGGCGCAGCGCCCGCGACCAGACGCAGAGGAAAGTAGGAGTGCGCTGCCATCATCGGGCGATAAAAACTCAAGGAGGCATTCTTGGCTAAACGGGAAATGATCGGCGTCGGCATCATCGGGACGGGCTTCGCGCGCTCGACGCAGTTGCCCGCGTGGCGTGCGTGCGCGGGCGCGCGCGTCCTGGCAATCGCGAGCGGGCACAAAGAGAACGCCGAAGCCGCCGCGCGCGAGTTCGACATCCCCACGGTCGCGTCTGACTGGCGCGAGATAGTGGCGCGCGAAGACGTTGACCTCGTGAGCATCGTGACGCCGCCCGCGACGCACGCGGAGATGTCCATTGCTGCGCTCGACGCGGGCAAAGCGGTGCTGTGCGAGAAGCCGATGGCGATGAACGCAGGGGAGACTGAAGCGATGCGGCAGCGTGCGCGCGCGGCGGGGCGGCTCGCGCTCATTGACCACGAGCTGAGGTTCCTGCCGGCGCGACGACGCATGCGCGAGATGATTCTCGCGGGCGAGATCGGGCGCGTGCGCCACGCGAAGTTCCTGTTTCGCACGGACTCGCGCGCCGCCGCCGACAAGCCCTGGAGCTGGTGGTCGGACGAGCGCGCGGGCGGCGGCGCGCTCGGAGCCATCGGCTCGCACGCCGTTGACGCGCTCCACTGGCTGCTTGCGACACGCGCCACGCACGTCTCGGCCACGCTCACCGCGCACGTCCGCGCGCGCCTCGATTCTTCGTCCGGCGAGACGCGGCCCGTCACCTCGGACGACGAGGCGAGCCTGCTCGTCAACTTCGCCGACGGCGACGTGACCGAGCGCGCCACCGCAGTCGTCTGCCTCTCGATGACGGAGGCCGGTGGGCCGGAGCACAGCATCGCCGTCTTCGGCTCGGAGGGCGCTTTGAAGATTGAGGGCGCGATCAAGGGCAAGCTCTGGCACGCGCGAGTCGGCGAGGGCGAGTGGCGCGAGGTCGAAGCGGAGGATGCGCCGCTCGCCTCCGGCCTGCGCGAAGGCGATTGGGCGCGCGGCTTCACGGTCTTCGCGCGCGAAATCGTTGCGGCCATTGGCGAGGGGAGAACCACGGTTGACGGCGCAGCCACCTTCGACGACGGCCACCGCACGCAGCTCGTCCTCGACGCCGCGCGCGCCGCACACGCGGCGGGCTGCCGCGTCGCGGTCACTGACGCGTGATGAAGAGAAAGCTTCTCGTCCTGCTCGCGTTGCTCGTCGCCCTCGGCGCGCTCGCCTTCTTCTTCGTCGTGCCTGGGGTGGTCGAGCGGAGGGCGGGCGGCACGCGGCGAAATCCGCCCTACGCCGCTTCGGAGCGTGCGCGCGCGCTTCACCGCACGCTGCTCGTCGCAGACCTTCACGCCGACTCGCTGCTCTGGGACAGGGACTTGTTGGAGCGCGCGTCGCGCGGTCACGTTGACATCCCCCGCCTCCTCGAAGGCAATGTGGCGCTCCAGAACTTCACCGTCGTCACGAAGGTTCCGTTCGGCTCGAACTACGAGAGCAACGGCGACTCGACAGACAAGGTGACGCCGCTCGTCGTCGCCGAGTGCTGGCCCGTCGCGACTTGGCGCAGCCTCAAGGAGCGCGCGCTGTATCAAGCCCGCAAGCTCTTCGATGCGGCGGCGCGTTCCGGCGGACGCTTCGTCGTCATCCGAACCCGCGACGACCTCGCCGCGTTCCTCGAACGTCGCCGGAGCGACCCGCATCTGGTCGCCGGACTCCTCGGCATCGAAGGCGCGCACGCGCTCGACGGCGACGTGGGAAACGTTGACGTGTTCTTCGACGCGGGCTTCCGCACGATGGCCCCGACCCACTTCTTCGACAACGAGTGGGGCGGCTCCGCCCACGGCCTGAACAAGACCGGGCTGACGGAGAAGGGGCGCGAGATGATTCGCCGGATGGAGGCGCGCGGGATGCTCGTTGACGTGGCCCACGCCGCGCCGCGCACGATTGCCGACGTGCTCGCAATCGCCACGCGCCCCGTCATTGACACGCATACGGGCGTGCGCGGCACGTGCGACAACCAGCGCAACCTGAGCGACGAAGAGTTGCGCGGCATCGCGGCGACGGGCGGCGTCGTCGGCATCGGCTACTGGGACACGGCCACCTGCGGCACGGACGCGGCTTCGGTCGCGCGCTCGATTCGCTACGCCGCACGCGTCGCGGGCGTCGAGCACGTCGCGCTCGGCTCGGACTTCGACGGCGCAGTCAACGAACCCTTCGACACGACGGGCGTCGTCGAGATAACGGACGCCCTGCTCGCCGAAGGGTTCAACGAGGACGAGATCAGAATGATTATGGGCGGCAACGTCTTCCGCCTGTTCGCAGAGACACTTCCGGGCTGAGCGGCGCGCGCGCCGAACCCGAAGCCGCGCGCGTTCGTTCGTTTAATCTGGTCGAGGGACGGAGGCTTGCAGATGACGCACGCGGTTTCGCACACGTCTCGCAGGGTCGGGCGCTTGGCCGCCGCCACGCTGTTTCTGTTGGCTTGTGCGGCGGCGACAGCGGGACAGGAACTCAAGCGTTCGGGCTTCTTCGGCATACAGGTCGCGCCGCTGACGGGAGAGGCGCGCGCGCGCCTGCACCTCGAAGCGGTGGGTGGCGTCCTCGTGCTCGGCCTCGTTGACGGCGGGTCGGGGAAGGACGCGGGCCTTTTGCCCGACGATGTCATCACGCAGGTCAACGGTCAGCAGGTCGTTGACCCGAACGGCTTCGTCGCCGCGGCGAAAAGTTTTCACGCCGGGGATGTGGCGACCCTTCAAGTGCTGCGCGGGCATGAGAGTTTGACGAAGCAGTTGACGGTCAAGGCTCGGCCCCTTGAACACAGCCCCGATGCCGACACGCTGTACAAGGCCGTCAACGTTGACGGCAGCCTTCGTCGCGTCATCATCACCGCGCCGAAAAGCGCGGGCCGCCACCCGGCGGTTCTCTACGTCAATGGCGTCGGCTGCTTCTCGCAGGAGAGCGCCGACCTCACAAGCACCGACGCGCAGTTGCTCTACGGGCTGACGCGTGCGGGCTTCGTCACGATGCGCGTCGAGAAGAGCGGCATGGGCGACAGCCAGGGGCCGCCGTGCGCGAGTCCCGTCGTTGACTTGCAGGCCGAAGTTCGCGGCTACGTCGCCGGACTCAGGGCGCTCAAAGATTATCCTTTCGTTGACCCCGGCAACGTGTTCGTCATCGGACTCAGCATCGGCGGCGTCGAAGCGCCGCTCGTCGCCGGGCAGGTTCCGGTCAAAGGTCTCGTCGTCGTCAACACGGTCGCCAAGCCGTTTCTGGAATACCTGCTCGACACGCGCCGCCGCCAGGGGCTTTTAGAGCACACGCCCCACGACGAGCTTGAGCGCCGCCTGCGTCTGAACGAGGAGTGCAACCACCGCCTCCTCGTCGAGCGACAGACGCCGGAGCAGATTCTCAAAGACACACCGGCCTGTGCAGACTTCATCACCTACCCCGCGCCGTACACTCTCATGCAGCAGTGGGCCGCGCTCAACCTGGCCGAGGAGTGGAAGAAGGTTGACGCGCCGGTGCTCGTCGTTTACGGCACGTCGGATTTCGTCTCGACCATCGCCGACGACCCCTACCTCGCCGACATCATCAACGGCTTTCACCCCGGCCACGCCACACTCAAGGCCGTCCCTGGCATGGATCACACGATGACGCGCGCGGCCTCGATGCAGGAGAGCATTGACAGGAAACCGGGGACGCGCGTCGAGTTCGAGCCGTCGGTGCTTGAGACGATCAAGGGCTGGCTTCAGCAGCAGTCCGGTCTGCCCGGCGCGGCGGCCACGAAGAGCGGCGGGGCGTCGTCGAACAATTAGAGAAGGGCAACATTCTTTCGAGCTTGTCAGGAGAAGCGATGGACGAAATCATCTACGCGTCGGCGACCGAGATCGCGCGCGCGATTCGCGCAAAGAGAGTCTCATCCGCAGAGGCCGTGGAAGCCTACCTCGCGCGCATCGAGGAAGCGAACCCGAAGCTCAACGCGTTCGTGCAGGTCACGCGCGACGCGGCTCGCGCGCGCGCGCGCGAGGCCGACGCCGCGACGGCGCGGGGCGAAAGCTGGGGGCCTCTGCACGGCGTGCCCGTATCCATCAAGGATGCTTTCGAGACGGCGGGCGTCGTCTCCGCCGGTGGCACGAAGGGGCGCGCAGAGTACGTGCCGCAGGAGGACGCAGCGGGCGTCGCGCGCTACAAGGCGGCGGGCGCAGTAGTGCTCGGCAAGACGAACGTGCCCGAAGTCTCGCTCGCCTTCGAGAGCGACAACCTCGTGTACGGGCAGACGAAGAACCCTTACGACCCGACGCGCACGCCGGGCGGCTCGTCGGGCGGCGAGGCCGCAGCCATCGCTTCGGGGATGTCGCCGCTCGGCTTGGGGAGCGACGCCGGAGGCAGTATCAGGCTGCCCGCGCACTTCTGCGGCATCGCCGGAATCAAGCCGACTTCGGGGCGCACGGCGCGCACCGGCCACTTCCCGCCGATGGGCGGGCTGCTCGACTCGATCTGGCAGGTCGGCCCGCTCGCCCGCCGCGTCGAAGACCTCACGCTCGCGCTCCCGCTCCTGTGCGGCACGGACTGGCGCGACCCGACGGTCGCCCCCGTCCTGCTCGGCGACCCTTCGGAAGTTGACCTGAAAACTTTGCGCGTCGCCTTCCACACAGACAACGGAATCGTCAGCCCGACGACCGACATCGCCGCCGTCGTTCGGGACGCCGCGCGCGTGCTCGAAGACGCGGGCGCGGAGGTCGTAGAGGCGCAGCCGCCCGTGCCGCCGAACGCTTACGACATGCTGCTCGGACTCTACGGCGCGGACGGCGGCGCGGGACTGCGCCTGCTGCTGATGCTTTCGGGCACGGGCGAGACGAGCGCGCTGATGTCGCGGCTTCTGGAGACGGTCGGCGCGGTGGATATGACGACGGCGGAGCTAACAGGTCTCGTCTTCCAGCTCGACGCGTGGCGCTCCCAGATGCTCACCTTCATGCGCGACTACGACCTCATCCTGTGCCCGCCCTGCGCGCGCACGGCGATGCCGCACGGCACGACCTTCGACGAAGACAACCAGCTCGTCTTCAGCTACACGATGATCTACAACATGACGGGTTGGCCCGGCGCAGTCGTGCGCGCAGGGACTTCGCCCGAAAGACTCCCCATCGGCGCGCAGCTCGTCGCGCGTCCCTGGCGCGAGGACGTTGCGCTGGCCGCTGCCGCCGCGGTCGAACGCGCCACGGGCGGCTGGCAGCGCCCGCCAATCTAAAGTAGAGAAGTCGGAACGCTGAAACGTTGAAACGCTGAACCGGAAGGTAAACGTCTTCGCTTCAGCGTTCCGACTTCCGACTCTCTTTTTATGATGAAGGACAAGCGTGAACAGGGGCGCGTGCGCGTCGGCGTGGACACGGGCGGGACGTTCACGGACTTCGTGTATCAAGCGGGCGGGCGCGGGCGGATTTTTAAAGTGGCCTCGACGCCGGACGACCCTTCGCGCGCCATCGTCGAAGGCTTGCGGCGCGTGGCGCGCGAGACGGGCGCGCGCCTGCGGGATTTGGAAGTGGTGCACGGGACGACCGTGGGGACGAACGCTCTGCTCGAACGACGCGGCGCGCGCGCGGCGCTGGTCACGACCGAGGGATTCGAGGACGTGCTCGTCATCGGTCGGCAGGCGCGCGGGAGCCTGTATGATTTGAACTGGACGCGGCCCGCACCGCTCGTCGAAGACAAGTTGAGATTCGGCGTGCGCGAGCGCGTCGCCGCGGACGGCTCGGTCGTCATCGAACTCGAAGACGCGGAGGTCGAAAAACTCGTCCGGCGTTTGCAGCGCGCGGGCGTCGAGTCGGTCGCGATCTCCCTGCTCTTCTCGTTCGCGCATCCCGAACACGAAAGAAGAATCGAGCGCGCTCTGGCCGCCGGACTCGAAGGCGTGCCGCTGTCGGTCTCTCACCGAATCCTCCCCGAATACCGCGAGTATGAACGCACCTCGACGGTGGCGATCAACGCTTACCTGCAACCTTTGATGGGCGCGTATCTGGAGCGCGTCGGCGCGCGCGTGTCGGCGCGGCGCTTGCGCGTGATGCAGTCGTCGGGTGGGAGCATCTCGGCGCGCGCGGCTGCGGAAGAACCCGTGCGGACGATTCTCTCCGGCCCGGCGGGCGGGGTCGTCGGCGCGACCCACGCGGCGCACGGCGCAGGAATAGACGACATCATCACGTTCGACATGGGCGGCACTTCCACGGACGTTGCGCTGTGCGCGGGCGGCGCGCTTCGCCTGACGAACGAGGCGACGGTCGCGGGCCTGCCCGTGGCCGTGCCCGTCTTGGACATTCACACCGTCGGCGCGGGCGGCGGCTCCATCGCGCGCGTTGATGCGGGCGGCAGTCTTCGCGTCGGGCCGCAGTCGGCGGGCGCTGCGCCGGGGCCTGCGTGCTACGGTCGCGGGACTCTGCCGACGGTGACGGACGCGAATCTGGTTCTGGGCAGATTCGGCGGCGCAGCCTTGCTCGGCGGCGAGTTCGAGCTGGACGAGCAGCGCGCCGTCGAAGCTCTGGCGAAGCTCGCGCGAGACTTGAGCGCGGCCAGCGGGCGCGAAGTCTCTGCGGTCGAAGCCGCGCTCGGAGCCGTGCGCGTGGTGAACGCCGGGATGGAACGTGCGCTGCGCGCGGTGTCGGTCGAGCGCGGCTTCGACCCGCGCGCGTGCGCGCTTCTGACGTTCGGCGGCGCGGGCGGCCTGCACGCCGTCGAGCTTGCGCGCGCGCTCCGCATCCCGCGCGTCGTCGTGCCGCGCGAGCCGGGCGCACTCTCCGCGGCGGGCTGCCTGCGCGCGGATGTCGTCAAGAGCTTCAGCCGCACGCTCATGCTCGAAGCCGGCGACGGCGCGCGGGCCGAAGAGATCGAGCGCACCTTCGCCGGGATGGAGCGCGAGGCGCGCACGGCGCTGCGGCGCGAGGGCTTCGCGACAGCACGGCAGCGGCACGCGCGCACCATCGCCGCGCGCTACAAGGGGCAGTCATTCGAGCTTGAAATTCCGTGGGGCCGCCGCATCGTGGCGCGCTTTCACCGCGAGCACGAGGCGCGCTATGGCTACGCGCAGACGGCGGACATGATTGAGGTGGTGAGCGCGCGCCTGCGCTCCACCGGGCTGGTCGAGAAGCCGTGGGACGCGCGACCGCGCCGCGAACGCGCGCCGGGAAGCGTCGCCGCGCCGCACCGCACGGCGCGCGTGCACTTCGACGAGAGGCCGCTTGTGACGGCAGTCTATCGCCGCGAAGATTTGCGCGTGGGCGCGCGCCTGCGTGTGCCTTGCGTCGTCGCGGAGTATTCGTCAACCACACTCGTCCCCGCCGGAGTCCGCGCCGGAGTGGACGCACGCGGAAACATCATCATCGAGTTGTGAGCGCAAGTCCGAACATCGAGTTATCAGGTCTGAACGTCGAGTTATGAAAAAAGGCTTCGATCCGACGACGCTGGAAATCTATCGCGCGCTTTACACGTCGGTCGCGGAGGAGATGGGGCTGGTGCTTCGACGCACGGCGCACTCGCCGAACATCAAGGAGCGGCGCGACTACTCGTGCGCCGTCTTCGACGCGGCGGGCCGGGTTGTCGCGCAGGGCGACCACATGCCGGTTCACCTCGGCTCGATGCCGTTGGCCGTCGCCGCCGCGCTCAAAGAGATAGCAATCGAGCCGGGCGATGTCGTCGTCCTCAACGACCCGTTCGCCGGAGGCACGCATTTGCCGGACGTGACTCTCGTTTCGGGCGTGTTCCTCGAAGAGAAGAAAGGCTCAACTGCGGAGCGCGTATGGCCCATCTTCTACGTTGCGAACCGCGCACACCACGCGGACATCGGCGGCGCGACGCCCGGCTCGATGGGGATGGCGACGGACGTTTACGGCGAGGGCCTGCGGATTCCGCCCGTCCGGCTCGTGCGCGGCTGGCGCATGGTCGAGGACGTGATGCGCCTCTTGATGGCGAACGTCCGGGTCGAGCGCGAGCGGCGCGCGGACTTCGAGGCACAGGTCGGCTCTCTGAAGACGGGCGCGGCGCGGCTGTTGGAGATCGCCGGGCGCGCCGGAATCGAAGAGGCGACGCAGTACGCGCAGCATTTGATTGATTATTCCGCGCGCATGATGCGCTCGACCATCAGCGCCATCCCAGACGGCGTGTACGAGGCCGAGGACGCCCTTGATTCCGATGGCGTGAGCGACGGCGAAGTGCTTTTGCGCGTGCGCGTCGAAGTCCGCGGCGAGCGCGCGTTCGTTGACTTCGAGGGGAGCGCGCCGCAGGTCGCGGGGCCTCTGAACGCGGTCGAGGCGATCACGGTCTCGGCGGTCGCATACGTCTTCCGCTGCCTCGTCGGCGCGGAGGAAGTTCCGGCGAGCGCGGGTCTGATGGAGCCGATCAAGGTCGTCGCGCCGAAGGGCACAGTCACGAACGCCGAGCACCCGGCGTCGGTCGCGGGCGGGAACGTCGAGACTTCGCAGCGCATCGTTGACGTTCTGTTCAGGGCGCTCGCGCGGGCGCTGCCCGAACGAATACCCGCGGCGAGTCAGGGCACGATGAACAATCTGACAATCGGAGGGATTGACCCGCGCAACGGGCGCGAGTTCGCCTACTACGAGACGGTCGCGGGCGGCATGGGCGCGCGACCGCAATTCGACGGAGTCGGCGGCGTCCACACGCACATGACCAACAGCCTCAACACTCCCGCCGAGGCTCTGGAGTACGCCTATCCTTTGCGCGTGCGCTCATACGCCCTGCGCCGAGGTTCGGGCGGGGGCGGGCGCAAGCGCGGCGGCTGTGGCGTCGTGCGCGAGATCGAAACGCTCGCGCCCGCGCGCATGTCCCTGCTCGCAGACCGTCGGAGGCGCGCGCCTTACGGTCTCGAAGGCGGCGGCGAAGGCAAGGTCGGACGAGACGCAATCGTTCGAGACGGACGCGCGCGGAGGATCGAGTCGAAAGGCTCCGCGGAGTTGCGGCCCGGCGACCGCGTGAGAATCGAGACGCCGGGCGGCGGCGGACACGGAAGAGCAAGGATGAAGGATGAAGGATGAAGTAAAGACATCCGGTTTTTAGTTCAACGTTCATCATTCCAGTTTCATCGTTGCTTCGTTGATTCAATGAAGGAATGAATCAATGATAAAATCAGTTCATGCGGGCCACCATCGGGCAGATCAACACGACGAACGGCGACTTTGAAGGGAACACGGAGAAGATTCTGCGCGCCATCGAGCAGGCGAGGCGTGAAAGTTCAGACCTCATCGTCTTCCCCGAAGTCGCGGTGCAGGGCTACACGTCGTTCGACTGGTTCCTCGACCGCGACATCGTCGAGTCGGCGCTGAAGCCTCTGGAAAAAATCATCCCCGCGACGCGGGGCCTCACGGCTGTCGTCGGCACGGTGAGGCCGACGGGCGCGAGCGAGGGGCGCAAGCTCTTCAACTCGGCGGCTGTTCTACGCGACGGCGAGCTGCTCGGCTTCGCCGACAAGACTTTGCTTCCCGAATACGACGTGTTCGACGACCCGCGCTACTTCCAGTCCGGGGAGCGCCGCCGCCTGTTCGACGTGGGAAAAGAAAAACTGGGCGTCGTCGTCTGCGAGGACTTCTGGAACGATAAGACCTTCTGGCGCGAGCGGCTCTACACGAACGACCCGACGGACGAGGTGATCGAGATGGGCGCTTCAGTGGTCGTCTCGCCGAACGCATCGCCCTTCAACAAAGCGAAGATGGGGCAGCGTTGCGCGATGGTCGAGCACCGCTCGAAGGCTTCGGGGTTGCCGGTCGTCTACGTCAATCTCGTCGGCGGCAACGACGGCATCATCTTCGACGGCGCGTCGCTCGTCACGGACTGCCGCGGTCGCACTATCTTGCAAGCGCCGCCCTTCGAGGAGTTCGTCGGAACCGTTGACCTCGAATGCGGCGTGCGCGACGAGATGTGTCTGCCCGGCGACGACATCGAGACCGTCAGGCGCGCGCTCGTCCTCGGCGTGCGCGACTACGCGCGCAAGAACCGCTTCCAGCGCGCCGTGCTCGGACTCTCAGGCGGCATTGATTCGGGCGTCGTCGCTGCCATCGCGTGCGAGGCGCTGGGGCCGGAGAACGTCCTCGGCGTGATGATGCCTTCGCCCTTCTCCTCGCGCGGCAGCGTCGAGGACTCGATTGCTTTCGGCAGGAACTACGGCATGCCCGTCGTCGAGCGGCCCATCACTTCGGCCTTCGAGGTTTTGACGAAGGAGTTGGAGTTGACCAATCCGACGCGCGGCGGCGACAGTCTGGCGGCGGAGAATTTGCAGTCGCGCCTGCGCGGAAACATCCTGATGACCGTCTCGAACGCCGAAGGGCGTCTGCTGCTTTCGACCGGCAACAAGTCGGAACTCGCGCTCGGCTACTGCACGCTCTACGGCGACACGAACGGCGGACTGGCCGTCATCGGCGACCTGCTCAAGACGGAGGTCTACGCGCTCGCGCGCCACATCAACCGCGACGGCGAACTCATTCCGTGGGCCGTCATCAACAAGCGCCCCTCGGCGGAACTCGCCCCCGACCAGTTCGACGACCAATCCTTGCCGCCCTACGACGTGCTCGACCCCATCCTCCGACTCTACTTCGAGCGCAAGGCTTCGCCCGAAGAGATCATCGCCCAGGGGCACGACCCCGCGCTCGTCTACGACATCCTCAACCGTGTGGAATCGCCCGCCAACGAGTTCAAGCGGCGGCAGCTTCCGCCCACGCTCATCATCTCGCGCAACGCCATCGGCATCGGACGCCGCCGCCCCGTCACGCACCGCTATCGCCGCCAACCGCCGACTCAAGCCGAGGGCGCGGTCGCCTCCGGCGCACCGAACCTCGGCGACGAAGGGCGCGCGCGCGAGGTGAAAGGAATCTGACAACAGACTGAAAGCCGCCCGCGAAAGCTTCCTCAAGACAACTTCACATCACGACCGTCGCAACAAAGAGACGAACGCCTCGCAAGATCGCGGCGACGCCCGCGTTCACCCTACAGCAACAACGAATCGCGCGGGCGGCCAGCAGCCCCGGACTGGCCGCACGGACGGCACTGGTGTGCCCTTGCCTCCGGCAGAAACTCTGCCCGCGTGCGGACTACAAACCAACCAAGACCAGTCTTTGAGGAGGCAAGCTAATGACTCACAATCCGGGTTCGAGATTTTTTCTGGCCGCGCTGTGCGCGTGCGCGCTTCTGTCGGCGGCGGCGCTTCTGCCCGCGCGCACGGCTCTGAACGTCGGGAGCGCGAAGGGTCGCACGGGCAGCGGCGAGTGGACTGTGCTCGCGCCGGTCTCGTACAAGAACCTGACCATCTTCCCCGTGCGCGCGCGCGGCGCGTCGGCGACCGACGCCTACATCACGCTCGACGAGGGGACGAAGCAGGGCACGGTCGTCATCACCGAGAAAGGAGCGCAGGCCGCGCGCCCTCCACGCCACAGGCGCGGCGCGGCGAACCGGCAGGTGCAGCAGGCGGTGAGCTACGACGCGGGCGCGTCGGTGAATGAGCTGGCGCTCGTCAATCGTTCGGGCAGGAAACTGCTGCTCGTCGCGGGCGAGGTCGTGGTGGGCGGCCAGCAGGATCGCATCGTGCAGGAGGATCGAATCATCCCGCCCGTCAGCGTCCCCGTCGCCCTGAACGTCTTCTGCGTCGAGCACGGACGCTGGACGCCGCGCGCCACTTCATACAGCGGCGGCGGCGGCACGAGCGGAGGAGGAGGAGGCACGAGCGGCAATGCTGCGAACGTCGTCGCGCGTGAGCGCGCGCCCATCGGTGTTTCAGCGGAGCGCGCGCCCGCGGCGGAGGTCGTCGAGGACGCAACGCCCGCGAAGTTCTCAAGCCTCGGCGCGGTCGCGCACCCGAAGCTGCGCGCCGCGGCGCAGGACAAGCAGGAGCAGACGGCGGTCTGGAGCGAAGTGCAGAAGAACAACGAGAAGCTCAGGACGCAGAACTCGACGGACACGTATCAGGAGGTCTACGCCAACAAGGAGGTGAGCGTGCAGTTGGACGACTACATCCGCGCGCTCGAACGCGAGGTGCTGCAACCGGGCGTCGTCGGCGTTGTCGTCGCGCGCAACGGCCAGCCCGTCTGGGCCGATCTCTTCGCCAGCCCCACACTCTTCGCGGGCTACTGGCCGAAGCTCCTGAAGTCTTACGCCGTGGACGCGCTCGGCGACGACACGAGCGAGAAGCGCCCCACGGTCGCGGAGGCCGCGCGCTACCTCGAAGCGCGCGATGGCACGGTGGCGACCACCACGCAGACAGGCGTCTACCAGCTCATCAAGACCGAGAACCCGGCTTACGCCGTCTTCGAGCTGCGCGACATCTCGCTCAACGCGCCCCTGCGCCTGCACTTCAACAAGATGGACAGGTAGGGCGATTGCGGAGCGGCGGATTTTGAGAAGCAGGCTGTCTTCCAATCCGCCGTTCCGCCGCTCCGCAATCATCACGCGGCCTGGCGCGCGTACACGTCCTTAACTTTATTCAGAAGGTCGCGGCGGTCAATGATGAAGTGGAGCTTGGCCGATTCGTCGCCGCCGGCGAGGTGTTCGACGAGTTGTTCGAGCACTGCGAACTGGTCGCGGTCGGTGATGCCCTGCGCTTCGAGGTGGCCGCCGTGGCGCATGCGGCGGACGAAGTCGAGGAGCGTCAGGCGGCCATCGAAGGTGCGCCCGCCGTGACGATGCGAGCGGCTCACCAAGTACTGGACGAGCAGCACGTCGTTGTAGAGCGGTGGCGCGAGAAACAGGCGCGCGCCCTCGCGCTCCCAGCCTTCGCCGAGCCTTTGCGAGCGGCGCACCTGCCGCGCGCCGTCGAAGGCCGCGGCCCAGTCGGTCTGCGGCTCGCGGCGCTGGAGGTAGGCGCGCGCGGCCTGCGGCATCCACGCGTCGTCGTCCTCGAAGTCAAGCTCCTGCCCCATGCGCTCCAGCCACTCGAAGAAGACCTGCCGCGCCGTCTTGCGCTCCTCGTGAATCTGAAACTGCTCGTCCTTCGCCGGCAGACGTTTGACGAGCGCGCGCCGCGCGGCATCCGTTGTCCTGCCGCCCTCGATGCGGTGGACTGTGACGCGCGCGTGCCAGCGCCTCGGCGCTTCGCAGTAGGGGCAGTGCGCGTTTCTCTCCTCCGAAGGCTTGAAGAAGGGCCGCTGCGGGTTTCTCGACGTGAGTTCTTCGACCGTGGGCGCGTAGCGGCGGATTTCGTTGTAGGCCGTGCGGGGCGCGAGGCCGAGCTGTTTGGTGAAGAGGCGGAAGATGCAGGCGAGGCAGAGCGTCACGTCTTGGCGCGTGACCGCTCCCGCGGGGAAGCCTCCGAAGTCGAGCACGTCACGCGACGGTTTAGTCTTGGCAGCGGCCTGCGACGATTCAGCTTTGGCGGCTGACTTCGACGGCCTGGTTTTGGCGACTGCCTGCGACGGTTTGGTTTTGGCGGCGGCCTTCTTCGTTGCGGCTGCCTTTGCTTTCCCCGCCGACTTCGCGGGCCTGGCGACGGCCTTCTTCGTAGCTTTCGCCGTCGCTGCTTTAGTCTTTCTGGCCGGCGCGGCTTTCGCAGACTTCCTGGCCGCCTGCCTGGCTGTCTTCTTCGCGGCTGCGGCTTTTGCTTTTGTTGCGGGCATCAGGCGAAGCGGTAGGGCGATTTAAGTTCGGGCGGCGAATGGCTGTCGCGCGCGTGACGTTGACCCGGAGCGTGCTCAGACCGCGGCGGGCCTCGCTCTTGGTTTGAAGGCGGCGAGAAGCAGACCGACGATGAGAATGAAACATCCGACGAGGCTGATGAGACTCCATGAATACGCGGAACTCATCCCCGTGGCGACCGACGCGATACCGTTCTCTGCGGAATTCATCATGCCGTTGATGGCGGTGTGAACCCCGTTGTAGGTCGCCAGATTGCCCGCGACGTTGATGAGCAGTCCGACGACTATCAGAATTCTTGAAATCACTCTCACAGTCTCTTTCCCCTTTTCAGATTCGGGCTGTCGAAGACTTCGACGGGTTAAGTTCAGTCGGAAGCAATCGAGACGAGCGCGGGCGCGGCCTCCACGTCGGCGTGGCCGAGGGCGGCGTCGAGTTCGGCCTCAACGTCGCCGGTGGCGGCGCGCAGGTTCTTGAAGTCGAAGAGCGTCGGGTCGAGCAGGTGCGAAGGCTGCGCGTTGCCCAAAGCCGTCAGCATCGAGGCGCGGACGTGCGGAATCTCCTTCTCTAATTCGGCGACGAGCGCGCCGACGCGCACACGCTTCAGGGTCGTCTGCGAGCCGCAGAGGTCGCAGGGGATGATGGGAAACTGTTTCTGCGCGGCGAACTCCCGAATGTCCGACTCGCGGCAGTAGGCGAGCGGGCGGATGACCGTGTTGAGCGCGCTGTCGGAGCGCAGGACGGGCGGCATCGCCTTGAGCTTGCCGACGAAGAGGAGGTTCAAAAGAAAGGTGGCGATGATGTCGTCGGCGTGGTGGCCGAGCGCGATCTTGGTGCAGCCCTCTTCGATGGCGATGCGATAGAGGATGCCGCGGCGCAGGCGCGAACAGAGCGAGCAGTAGGTCTTGCCTTCGGGGACGAGCCGCTTGACGATTGAGTAGGTGTCGCGCTCGACGATGCGGAAGGGCACGCCGCGCTCGCTCAAATAATCGGGCAGAACGTCTTCGGGGAAACCGGGCTGCTTCTGGTCGAGGTTGACGGCGAGCAGGTCGAAACGGACGGGCGCTCGCTTCTGCACGTCGAGCAGGAGGTCGAGCATCGTGTAGCTGTCCTTGCCGCCGGAGAGGCAGACCATCACGCGGTCGCCGTCCTCGATCATGTGGAAGTCCTTGATCGCCTCGCCCATCTGGCGCAGCAGCTTCGTCTTGACCTTGCTCTCGACAAACATCCCTTGCCTCAACTCCGCGCGGCGACCGGCGACACTCGCCGAAACGCCGCGACGCCCGCCGCGAATCCTTCTCGCTTATGTTTTAAGGTATCGGGCGGCCCGGCGCAACCCGACCCGGCGGCGCAGGCGCAGGCGCGCGAGGCCGCCCCGCTCTCGCCGCGGCTGTGCCGCGTCAGCCCTTCCGGTTGCCGAGGTGACGGCGCAGGAACTCAAGCGTGCGCCGCCACGCGTCCGCCGCGGCCTCTTCGTCGTAGACCTCCGGGCGCGTGTCGTTGAAGAAGGCGTGGTCGGTGCCGGGGTAGATGTGCGTCTCGACCTGCTGGCCGTGCTCGCGCAGCCTGGCTTCGAGTTCGCGCACCGAAGCGGGCGGCACGGACTCGTCGCGCTCCGCGAAGAGGCCGAGCACGGGCGCGCGCAAGTGCTCGAAATCCGGCTCGACCTTCGGATGGATGCCGTAGAAGACGACGCACGCGCCGACCCTTTCGTTCTTCGACGCGGCGTAGAGCGAGAGCGCCCCGCCCATGCAGAAGCCCACGGTGCCGATGCTGTCGCCGGTCGTCGCCTCTTGATTCAAAAGGTACTCGACCGCGCCGCGCAGGTCTTTCTCCGTGCGCTCGATGTTGAGGGCCATCATCAGCTTGCCCGCCTCGTCGGGCGAGCGCGCCACCTCGCCGTGATAGAGGTCTGGCGCGAGCGCGACGAAGCCCTCGGCGGCGAAACGGTCGGCCACCGATTTGATGTGCGGCACGAGTCCCCACCACTCCTGTATGACGACGACGCCCGGCCCCTCGCCCGACTCCGGAGCGGAGAGGTAGCCGCGCGCCGTCGCGCCGTTGCTCTGAAACTCAACCATCTGACCGGCCATCTCTGTGCAGTCCTCCTGTCCGTTTGCCGACTGTTGTGCTTTCGGGTTGAAGCGATGCCAGCCGTTTTATCGGGCGGGCGCGGGAGAAGTCAAGCCGCCGGGCCTTCGGGCGTGCCGCGCACACGCTTGACACGCGCGGCGGCGGCCAGAAATAATGTCGCTCGCGCGTGCGCGGCCCTAACAGCCGGTAAGTATCCCGCGCAAACGGCACACCCGACGACACTCCGGCAAGGCAATAATCATTCAAGCGAGTTTCACAAAAGTTGTGGGCCTCACAGAGTCTGCGAGAGGTTTGATGCGAATGTCCCTCAGAAGTTTCTCCGCCCTTTTCTTCGCCGCCGCACTCCTGCTGCTGCCCGCCGTCAGGTCGAGCGCCGCCGCGGGCGGCACGGTCAGCGGCACCGTCACAGACCCGAAGGGCGCGGTCGTCGTCGGCGCGACCGTCAACGTCACCGACGCCGCGGGCAAGCAGGCGCACGCGCCCGTCCAGACCGACGCGCAGGGGCGCTATAAAATCGAGGGTCTGCCCGCGGGCACTTATACGGTCGTCGTCACCTCCAAAGGTTTCAAGGAGGCGCGGCGCGAGCAGTTGGGCGTCGAGGAAGGCAAGACCGCCGCGCTCAACTTCCAGCTCGAAATCGCGCTCGTCGAAGGCGGCACGGTCGAGGTGAAGTCCGGCGGCATGAAGCCGAACGAAGACCCCGTTTACCGGCAGCTCCGCGATCAGGCCGACTCCGCGCAGGACTTCGCGGGCGAGTACGCCGCGGTCAACAACCTCGTCTTCAAGCGCGACGCCGCCACTTTCACGCTGCGCTCCGGCGAGGTCTATTTCCTGCCGCCCGTCGAGGGGCGTGTGACGGGCGCGGTCTTCGTCGGCGACGGCGAGTTCAGCCTGACGCCGCCCGTCGAGTACGAGAAGCACAGCCTCTCACTCTTCACCGGCGAGCCTTCCATCACGGAGCAGCTCACGAAGCTGACGCTCCGCTTCACCGACAAGACCTACGAGGAGATCAAGTCGTCGCCGCAGGCGAGGATGAGCACAGGCGGCCCGCAAGGGTCGCGCGCGCGCGACATCTACCGCGACAACCAGGAGCTTCTCCGCAAAGAGCTGCACACGAACATGGAGATGCGGACGCTCATAGACCTCTACACGCCGCAGCGCCCCGGCTTCCTCACCGCCTTCATCGGAGGCCGACGCTTCGAGAAACTGGTCTACCAGATAGACCCGCTCGGCATCCCCGAAGTCTCGCCCGAAGAGGAACTGCTCTCCAGCTACGGCGACACCGACGGCGGCTTCTGGACGGCCTTCCACCTCTCGGACGAGTACGCCAAAGGCACGGCTTCGAGCGACGAGGATCACCGCATCTACGACATCACGCACCACGAGATTGACGGCGCAATCAAAGGGACGCAGATCGCCGCCACCGACGCCGTCACCTTCCGCCCGCTCGTCCCCGGCACGCGCGTCCTGCCCTTCCAGTTGTACCGCTCTCTGCGCGTCAGCCGCGTGCGCGACTCGGAGGGGCGCGACCTGGAGTTCATACAGGAGTCGAAGAAGAGGGATTCCGACTTCGCCGTCATCTATCCGGAGCCGCTGGAGGCGGGCAAGGACTACAAGGTCACCATCGAGTACGCGGGCGGCGAGGCGTTGATTGATGTCGGCGGCGGCAACTACTACCTCGGCCCGCGCGAGACGTGGTATCCGAACAACGGCGGCACGCAGTTCGGCGACCGCGCGCGCTTCGACATGACCTTTCACTACCCGAAGAGCAAGACGCTGATCGGGACGGGCGCTCCGTCTGCGCCGGAGACGACCGACGGCGGCTACACGCTGGCGAAGTGGTCGAGCGGCGAGATGGAGCTGGCCGTCGCCGGCTTCAACTACGGCGTCTTCAAGAAGAAGATCGTGCAAGACCCCGACACCGGCTACCAGATCGAGTTCTACGCCAACGAGGACTTGCCGAACTTCATGCAAAACGTCGGCGTCGGCTCGATGTCCACGACCGGCATGGCCGACTCGGCCATCGCCGACGCAGAGAACTCGACGCGCATCTACAACGCATACTTCGGCAAGCTCCCCTACACGCGCATCGCCATGACGCAGCAGCCCGCCGCGAACTTCGGGCAGGCGTGGCCGACGCTCGTTTACATGCCGTTCACGGCCTTCATGGACTCGACGCAGCGTTGGCTGGCGACGGGGTCGGCGCGCTTCGCCGGCGACGACTTCTTCCGCTACGTCGGGCCGCACGAAGTCTCGCACCAGTGGTGGGGCCACACCGTCGGCTGGAAGAGCTACCGCGACCAGTGGATGAGCGAGGGCTTCGCAGAGTTCTCCGCCTCGCTCTACGCGCAGGCGGTGCGCGGCCCCGACAAGTTCATCGAATTCTGGGAGAACCAGCGCCAGCTCATCACGCAGTCGCGCCCGCAGACGCACGACCGCAAGCCCTACACGGTCGGCCCCGTCACGCAAGGCTATCGCCTCAACAGCGGCAAGACGGGTAACATCGCCCGCTTCATGATCTACCCGAAGGGCGCTTACATCCTCCACATGCTGCGGATGATGATGTGGGAGCGCAAGACCGGCGACGAGGCTTTCCAGAAGATGATGAAAGACTTCATCCAGAGCTTCTACAACAAGGACGTTTCGACCGAGGACTTCAAATCAATCGTCGAGAAGCACATGACGCGCGCGATGGACATCCAGGGCGACGGGCGCATGGACTGGTTCTTCAACCAGTGGGTTTACGGCACCGAGGTGCCCAGCTACCGGCTCGAATACTCCTTCAGCGGCGACACCCTCACAGGCCGCATCACGCAGTCGGGCGTCTCGGACAACTTCCGCATGCTCGTGCCCGTCTACCTCGACATGGGGAAGGGATGGGTCAGGCTCGGCGAGGCCACCATCACGGGCAACAAGACGGTCGAACTGGGCAACATCAAGCTGCCGCAGGCCCCGAAGCGCGTCGCCATCTGCGCCTACAAGGACGTGCTCGCCCTCAGCGTCGAAAACGAGAAGAAGTGAAAGGGGCGTGAACGGTGAACCGTGAGCCGTGACAAGCGGATTCCTTCTTGTCACGGCTCACGGTTCACCGTTCACGGCCTTTTGCGATTTACTTGTCACGTGAATTGACTTATCATCGCCACGCTCTCGCTAGAGTTTTGAAAGCCTGTTCGAGCGCCGCCGCGGCCCTTTGCTGCCGCGGCCTCTCCTGACTTGACTCCATTTTTTTCAGCGGACGGCGACGCGCGCGCGGCGTCTTGAACTTGGCCGGGCGGAGACGGGTGCCCGTCTCCGCCCGGCCAGAGACGACACCAACCGAAAGTTCTGACAGGGAGAACGCGAAATGTTTAGACCGGGAAAAAATCCGAAGGACTCGACGCACACCACGGACGACACGGCTGACCACACCCCGCAGTCAACACCTTCAAGCTACGCCTCCTCCACCCCCTCCGCGCAGCAGCAGACGCCGACCGAGGCTTACCAGCAGTCGGTGCACACGCAGACCACTTCGCGCGCCGTCACCGAGAGCGAGTCGCTGGCGCGCGACATCAAGGAGGGGACGCTCACAGGCTTCGTCGGCAACGGCACGACCCTGACGGGCGAGGCCAGCTTCAAGGGCATGCTCCGAGTAGACGGCGCGCTCTCAGGCCGCGTCTCTTCCGCCGACGGCACGCTGATCGTCTCGACCAACGGGCGCGTGGACGCCAACGTCGAGGTCGCGGTCGCGCAGATTTACGGCACGGTCAACGGCGACATCACCGCCTCGAAGCGCATCGAGATGGGGCGCGTCGCCAAAGTCACCGGCAACATCCAGACGCCCGCGCTCATCATCGAGAACGGCGCGCTCTTCGAGGGCGGCTGCCGCATGATGCAGGTCAAGGAGCAGCAGTCCGAGAAGCAGGGCGGCGACAGGAAGGCCGAGACCCCTTCGACCTCCTCCTCGACCTCCTCCTCCTCCTCTGGGGCACTGACGCCTTCCGCGTCCGGCTCTTCGACTTCTTCCTCCTCCGGCTCTGCTTCGAGCGCCCCCGCCGCGAAGTCCGCCAACGCCTCCTCCCCTTCGGACGCGAAAGGCTCGACCGGCGCGGCAGGCTAGGACACTTCAGCCGACCGACATTCCAGCCGACCGACACTGTCGAGGCGAGCGAAAACTTGAAGCCTCCCGCGCCGAAATCTTCCCTGCGCGGGAGGCTTCAAGTTTTTCGCCGGTGGGGTTGCCTTGAGTTTGCGCGCCGCGGCTGTGTAGAATGACTTCGCAAGCCGCCTCGGGTCGTCCCCGTCACGGAAGTCTTAAAGCCTATGAAATCATTGCCGCCGCCGAACACTCCTCGGACATCCCACTGACAAAGGATCAAACGAAAATCATGAGCGCCATCATCGAGAACCCGCCCGTCGAACAGAAGGAGCGAGACGTTGAAGAGGTCGAGACCGTGACCATCCGCTTCGCCGGAGACTCCGGCGACGGCATGCAGCTCACGGGTACGCAGTTCACCAACACGTCGGCTATAGTCGGCAACGACATTTCGACCCTGCCCGACTTCCCCGCCGAAATCCGCGCCCCCGCCGGAAGTCTCCCCGGCGTCTCCGGCTTTCAGCTCAACTTCTCCAGCCGCGACATACGCACGCCCGGCGACCAGCCGAACGTGCTCGTCGCCATGAACCCGGCGGCCTTGAAGGTGAACCTCTCCGACCTCGAAGACGGCGGCACCATCATCGTCAACACCGATGAGTTCAACAAGGAGAACCTGAAGAAGGCCAACTACGAGTCGAACCCGCTCGAAGACGACACGCTGAAAGGTTATCGCGTCCACCGTCTGCCCATAACGACGGTCAACATCCGCGCGCTTCAGGAGGCGGGCGTTAAGCTCTCGCGCAAGGAGATGGATCGCTGCAAGAACTTCTTCGCGCTCGGCATACTTTACTGGCTCTACGACCGACCGATGGAGCCGACGCTCGAATGGATCGGCGCGAAGTTCAAGAAGAACCCGGAGGTCGTCCGCGCCAACGAGGTCGCTTTAAAGACCGGCTACAACTTCGCCGACACCACGGAAGTTTTCACGACGCACTACAAAGTGAAGAAGGCCGTCATCGCGCCGGGCAAGTATCGCAAGATTACGGGCAACGAGGCGACGGCCATCGGCTTCGTCGCGGCGGCGGAGTTGGCGGGCCGCCCGCTCTTCTACGGCTCCTACCCGATCACGCCCGCCTCCGACATCCTGCACGAACTCTCGCGCCACAAGAATTTCGGCGTCAAGACTTTTCAGGCCGAGGACGAGATCGCGGCGGTCTGTTCGGCCATCGGCGCGTCGTTCACGGGCCACGTCGGCGTGACGGGCACATCGGGGCCTGGCGTCGCTCTGAAGCAGGAGGCCATCGGCCTCGCCGTGATGACGGAGCTTCCCCTGGTCATCATCAACGTGCAGCGCGGCGGCCCCTCGACGGGACTGCCGACGAAGACGGAGCAGGCCGACTTGTTTCAGGCCGTGTGGGGCCGCAACGGCGAGTGCCCGGCAATCGTCGTCGCGCCCGCCACGCCCGCCGACTGCTTCCACATGGCGATTGAGGCGGTGCGCCTCGCCTACCGCTACATGTCGCCGGTCTTCTATCTCTCGGACGGCTACCTCGCCAACGGCGCGGAACCGTGGCTCGTCCCGGAGATCGAAGACCTGCCCGCAATCGAAGTGAAGTTCGCGACCGAGCCGGAAAACTTCATGCCCTACGCGCGCGACGAGGAGACGCTGGCGCGGCCCTACGCCTTGCCGGGCACGCCCGGACTCGAACACCGCATCGGCGGCATCGAGAAACAGCACATCACGGGCAACGTCAACTACGACCCCGACAACCACCACTTCATGGTCTTGATGCGTCAGGCCAAGGTTGACCGCGCCGCGCAGGACATCCCCGAAGTCGAAGTCTTCGGCGCGTCCGAGGGCAAGGTTCTCGTGTTGGGCTGGGGTTCGACCTACGGCTCGATCACTTCGGCGGTCGAGAAGTTGCGTTCGGAAGGGAAGCCCGTCTCCAGCGCCCACCTGCGACACTTGAATCCCTTCCCCTCTAACCTCGGCGAAGTCTTGCGCAGCTTCGAGACGGTCATCGTGCCGGAGATGAACCTCGGCCAACTCGCGACGATGATTCGCGCCAAATACCTCGTCAACGCCGTCGCCTTCTCGAAGGTCAAGGGCCGCCCCTTCCAGATTCGCGAGATCGTCAAGAAGGTCGAGGAGTATTTATAAACGTGCGGTCGCAGCCGACGGCTGTGATGGTAATAATCATTCGAGAGGAATCAAAGATGAGCGCCAACGGAAACGGAACCAACAGCAACAAGGCGGACGCCGCACTGTCGAACGAGGGCGCGGTGCAGGGGATCGGCGGCAACGTTTCGGGCAGCGGCCCTTCACCGGAGAGCGAGCCGGGGTCGGTCACGGCGGGCAAGCCCGCGCCGCCGCCGGGGAAGCTCACCAAAGCCGACTTCTCTTCGGATCAGGAAGTGCGCTGGTGTCCGGGCTGCGGCGACTACGCGATTCTCAATAACGTGCAGAAGGTGATGCCGGAGCTGGGCATCCCGCGCGAGAAGATCGTCTTCGTGTCGGGAATCGGGTGCTCCTCGCGCTTCCCCTACTACATGAACACCTACGGCTTCCACTCGATCCACGGGCGCGCGCCTGCCATCGCGACGGGGATCAAGACGGCGAACCCGGACTTGTGCGTCTGGGTCATCACGGGCGACGGCGACGCTCTCTCAATCGGCGGCAACCACTTCATACACGCCATCCGACGCAACCTCGACCTCAACTACATCCTCTTCAACAATCGCATCTACGGCTTGACGAAGGGTCAGTACAGCCCGACCAGTGAGTTCGGCAAGAAGACGAAGTCCACGCCGATGGGCGTCATTGACTACCCCGTCAACCCGCTCTCGCTCGCCATCGCCTCGGAGTCCACCTTCGTCGCGCGCGCCATAGACATTGACGTGAAGCACCTCGGCTCGGTCGTCAGCGCGGCGGCGCATCACAAGGGCATCTCCTTCGTCGAGGTCTATCAGAACTGCAACATCTTCAACGACGGCGCGTTCGACTCCTTCGCCGAGCGCACCGCGCGGCCCGAAGGCGTGCTCTACCTCGAACACGGGCGACCGATGGTCTTCGGCAAGGACAGGGACAAGGGCATCCGCATGAACGGCACGCTGCCCGAAGTGATTCAACTGGGGAGCGAGACGGGTCTCAACGAGAACGATTGCCTCGTCCACGATTCGCATGAGAAAGACCCCTCGGTGGCCTTCATGCTCGCGCGCATGGAGTTCCCCGCCTTCCCGCAGCCGGTCGGCATCTTCCGCGATGTCGAGCGCGATACCTACGAAGACCTCCTCGCGCACCAGATCGAGGAGGCGGTCGCGCGACAGGGCCGCGGCCAACTCCGGAAGCTCATCCACAGCGGCGACATGTGGGTCGTGGACTGAAGCGAGGCCGAGCCGCCTGCGCCGCGCCCTTCGGGACGGACGGCAGCGCACGCATCGAACGCTCAAGAAATCATCCAAGCTTTGAACGCCGCGCTCTAAACAGGGCGCGGCGTTCTGCTGTGTGCGCCCGGCGTCGTCGGGCTTCGCGTGCCGCTCCGCCTCGACACGATAATGCTTGCGCCCATCACGCCGCGCGGCCCTTTCGACACTTATCCGTAAATTGGGCGCGGGCTTGAGTGTTATAAACTTCAGCCTTTCAATTCAACTCTTCCCGCGTTCGAGGTGAGATGAAAAAGAGATTCCTGATTCGCGCGGCGAGACGCTGGAGCAGGCGCGCAAGAGCGTCAACCTCGACGAGTTCCGCAAGCTCTTTGCGGGCGACAGCAAGGTCAGGAACTCGCTCTTCTCCGTGTACGTCGTCGGCCCCGCCGTGGAGAGCGCTTTCAACGACGCCTCGTCTGAGCGATAATCGGCGAGCGCCGACGCCTTCGCACGCGCGAGCGCGTGGCCCGCGTCAATCAAAACTGATCGTGTTCAATCCAAACAGGTCGGAGGTCTTATGTGGAAGCGCATTGTGCTCACGTTTGTGCTCATGCTAACGCTCGCCGCGCAGTGTCCGGTTCAAGGCTGCGGCGCTGCCGGCGGTTCAGCCGCCGACGGCTCGAAGCTGGTGGGCGACTGGACGGGCGAGTCTCTGTGCGCGGGCGATAATCCTTCCTGCCACGACGAGAAGGTCGTCTATCACATCACGAAGCCGCCCGACGCGTCGGGCGCGTTGACAATCGCCGCGGACAAGATCGTGAACGGCAAGCCGGAGCCGATGGGCGAGATCGAATTGAAGTACGACGCCGAGAAGGGAACGCTCGTCGGCGACTTGAAGAACAGCAGGTATCGCGGCGTCTGGGAGTTCACAGTCAGAGACGACGTGATGGAAGGCACACTGACCATGCTGCCCGGCCAGACGGTCGCGCGGCGCATCAAGGTCAGGAAGGTCGTGTGACCGTCAACTCCTTCGGCCAGCAACGCGTCCTTTAAGTTTCGGAGGGGCGCTCTCTGCACGCCGCCGAAGACGCCTTTCGCCGGAAATTGACGGGAAAATAAAGAAAATCGTCCGTCGTGAACTCGTCATCGTGATGCAACATGATTGCAACCAAAGGCCGGGCCGACCGGGTTAGTATTGACTCAGTTAACGGGCGTTCCTTCTGAGAACGAGTGAAACTTTGGGGCAGGCCACGCAAGTGGCCGTTGGGGTCGGGCTTATGGGGGAGCCCGGCCCCATTTCTTTTTTAAGTGTCAATACGGGCCGGTTACTTTTTAAGATATCGTTTGAACCAGCTCACGGCACGGCGGTCTCGGTCTTCCTTGTTATTCGAGAGGATGTGATTGTCTCC